>CAVVCO010000020.1:0-119300 GCA_963746735.1 uncultured Ignavibacteriales bacterium | reverse complement strand
TAGATGAATTCTTAAATCTGCAGAAAATTGCTGTTGTTGGAGTTTCGCAAAATCCTAAAAAATTCGGAACTCTTTGCTATCATTTTTAAAAGAAAATGATTACAATGTTATTCCAGTAAATCACAAGCTTAACGAGTTTGACGAAAAAAAATGCTATCCAAATTTAAGCTCAATACCAGAGAAAGTAGATGGAGCATTACTTGTAGTTCCCGGGGAACAAACAGAAAAAATTGTTGAGGAAGCAAAATCTTTGGGAATAAATCACATCTGGATGCAGACAGGTGCGGAAACAAAAAAAGCAATTGAATTTTGTGAAGAAAATAATATTAATGTAGTTCATAATGAATGCATATTTATGTTTGCCGAACCTGTAAAAGGAGGACATAAATTTCATAGGACAATAAGGAAAATATTTAGAAAACTTCCGGCATAAAAACATAATATCAAAGTGGATAAAAATGCTGTTGTATCAATTAATCAATAAGCTTAAGTTTCCTATTGGCGATTAACAATAAAATAATAAATTAAATTTACTTTCTTCATATTTAGGTTGACAAATCAAAGGAATCCGATGAAAAAAAATATATACACGATTTTGTTTTTAAGCTTAGTTTTGTTTTTAATTGGATGCAATGAATTTTCATCTCTGGATGGCAAAAACAAGGATACTAATTCTGTAGTTAAGAAAGTTTTAGCAATTGATGTTGAAGCAGATTTTAAAAATGATTCGGTAAGTGTGGCACTGGATGACAGCGTATTAATTTCCCAGCGAATTACAACAAACAACACACTTAACGCAGCGTGGTTAAGCGGCCCTCATGATTACCCCGAAGGGAATCATACTTTAACTTTTAATATATTCAATCTTAATAAAAGCAAATCCCATCAATTTACTTTAAGCGATACCTTGACGGTAAGAGTTAATTACAACCGCACCAGCGGTGAAATATTATTTCAAGACCATGATGGATTGATTGTTCGGAGATAAAATTATTACTGTTTTTGAAATTAAATTCAAATAACAAAATGGGGAAAGAGCATGTATCACACATTTTTTTATAACCGAAAATTTATTGTCTCGATGCTCCTGGTTTTTTTAAATTTGGTGTTTAACGGCTGCTACTCACAAAGAGAAGTCGCATCAACTAATAATCAGCTAACCAAGATTTACAAAATAGAGATGCTTGATGGTAAAATAATTGATTTTAAAGATAATGAAGTCGGGTACGCGTCTTTATACAAAGACAAAATTGTAAGTGTAGAAAAAAATGGTGAGATAAATACCTACCAGGTTTCCAAAATTAAAAAATTATATACGGAAAAATTTGATTACGTTAAAACGATTTTTTTAGGACTTGGAAGTGTTGCGGCTTTATTTGTTGCATTGCTTGTTGTAATAGTGATAGGAATGGAAGGAAGAGGGTTTGGAGGATAAAACTTATTATAAATTAATATATTATTCTGCCAGTTTATTTGCAGTAATATTTTAAAAACAAATGAGAAATCGTTTTGAAAACATTAATTTATAACCGAAAAATTATTATTTCCACACTTTTTTTATTTGTCAATTTGATATTTAATGGCTGTTATTCGCAAAGAGAAGTAACTCAAGAAATGGTTGAGCCAATCAAAATTTATAAAATAAAAATGTTGGACGGAAAAATTATTGATTTCAAAAATAATCTAGACGGCTATGCCTTGTTCTTAAATAAGAAAATAACAAGCAAAGAAAAGAATGGAGAAGAAAATACCTATCGGGTTTCTGAAGTTAAAAAAATGTATACTGAGAAATTTGATTACATGAAGACATTTTTTACTGTGGCTTGGAGTGCTGCAGTTTTAACGGTTGTGTTTTTGGTATTATTATTTAAAGGAAAGCCTGGCGGATTTGCAGGATGATATCCTTGTGCAAAAAATTATATACTAATTCTCTATATATTACTTTATCCCTTTGAGCCAAAATAGCTCGCCTATTAAAAGTTTAAAGTACTTTAAATAATCAGAAACAGTAATTTAATTTACGATTCCGATTTATTAGCCTTAACCCTCACATCAAATTTATTTGAAATTTTATTATCCGACATCTGAAGTTGAACGTTCACTCCTGTTTTGTGTAATTTAAAGTCATTAACAGAAACAGTATCAACTGCAAATCCATTTGATATTGAATTTGATATTAATGTGCTAACATCTTTACGCGCATTCTTTTCAGCACTGTAAGATATATTTGCTTCGGCTTGATAAACACCTTGTGAATTGGCAACAAAGATCATGCTGTTTGTCCCTGATTGGTAAAACATGCAAAGCATGTCCGGATTACTGTTATCTTGATGTACCGGGTTCCCATATTTTTTAATTACATCCGATTGCTTTTTCCCAATATAATTATGAACATTTATGTCCTGGGCTAATAAAGAAATTGGGAAAAGAAATGAAATAAATAAGACTAGAAAATTTTTGAAAGTTTTCATAAGTCCCCTCGCTAATTAAAATGATTGTTAAAAAATTAATAAGAAATTGTGTAAGCGGTGTAAAACCGGAAAAGTAAAAACCGGAGCTATAATATTTATTGAATGTCTCCATCATATTTGCCTAACGGCTAATAAAGACTATGTAAATATCGCTTTATTTAACTGGAGAATCAATGAAATTAAAGTAAACTTAAAGTTATTGAATTCACTATAAATTAAAGTTAAACTTGTTTTGTGAATTAAATTTTTTTGAAATTATTGTTTAAAATTTAACTATGATTTACATGGGTCTAAAAATTTAGACCCCTACTATAGGGATAAGAATTTTGAAATATTAATTGTTATTAAAAATTGGCTGCTCAAAAAAAATATGATTTAACTTTTCATCCATTAACAAAAGCAAGATGGAAAGATTTTGAAGAATTATTTGGCCCTCGCGGTGCCGTTGCCGGATGCTGGTGTATGTGGTGGCGAATTTCAAGGGCAGAATTTAGAAAGCAAAAAGGTGAAGGGAATAAAAAGTCAATTAAGAAAATTGTATTCAGAGGAGGAGTACCTGGAATCTTAGCATATGTAAATGGTCAGGCTGTCGGATGGTGTTCGATACAGCCAAGAGAAGTTTTTCCAAGATTAGACAACTCGCGCATCTTGCAGAGAGTGGATGATAAACCAGTTTGGTCAATTGTTTGTTTTTTTATTGCCAGAGGTTTTCGCAAATCCGGAATAAGTGAAGAACTAATTAAGGCTGCTGTTAAGCATGCTAAAAAACATAGAGCGAAGATTATTGAAGGTTATCCAACTGAACCTAAAAATGAAAAAGTTGCTGATACTTTTGTTTATACCGGTTTTTATTCATCATTTAAAAAAGTGGGATTTAAAGAAGTTGAAAGAAGGTCTGAAACAAGGCCGATAATGAGATATTATATTAAATAAGAAATGGTTAAAAAACGTTTAACAGCTTCAATGCAATTACAAAAATTGCAGCCATTAAAAACATTCGAATAAATTTTTCTCCCTTTTTAACAGAAAGCTTTGCTCCCCACCAGCCGCCGATCATGTTGCCGGCAGCTAATCCGATTCCCATAAACCAATTTATATTTTTTGAAACTATAAAAACCAATAGCGCTGGAATAGTATAAATAAGCACGATAAAAACTTTGTGCATATTAATGTAAACAAGATTGAGCTTCATTAAATATTTTAAAGAAGCCATTAAAATAAATCCTATTCCAACTTGAATAAAGCCGCCGTAAAAACCAACAAAAATCATTGCTACATAAGTCTGCCAGCTAATTTTATTTGTTTTATTTTCTTCAACAATTTTTTTGGTGGGAATAATCATCGAAATAATTATTCCAATCATTACCACAGCTAAAATTTTTTGAAATAATTCGTCCCCGATTTTAATTGCTAATAAAGCACCAAGAATGGAACCCGGCAAAGTGAGAAGAGATAATTTTAAACTGACATCAAATTGTTTATAATTTTCTTGTTTGAATGAATAAACTGCGGAAACATTTTGAAGAAGAATTGCAATTCTATTTGTACCGTTTGCTGTTGCGGAATCAAGCCCTAAAAAAATTAAAGCCGGCAAAGTTAAAGTTGAACCGCCGCCGGCTGTAACATTCATAAAACCGGCGATAAGCCCAACACCAAAAAGAATTAATATTGAAAAATAGATAGGCAATTATTATTGATATTAGTTATTTCTTCTTTTCATGCTGAGATGCTTAGGCAAAGTTTCATCTTCAAATTCATTAAAATTAATTGAGTTTTCATAAAAAACATCTTCTGTATAATCATTATTTGATTTGCCATTTTTATGTCTGTATGAATTAACTGCTGCCTTAAAAGCTGCTTTTAAACTTGATATTTCTTTTTCAGCATTTTCAATTGGAGTGTCATATCTTCCATAGGCAAATTTTCTTATTTTTTCAAAAAGATACTCTGCCTTAGCTAAGAGTTCTTCGCTTTTTGATTTTGCATCAGATAAAATCCCCTGCCGTTTCTTTGTCGCTTGTATTTGATAAAGTTCAATCTTATCAATTATGTCTCCGCGCAATTCTCTTCCGCTTTTAGGTGCTAGCAAAAAAGTTAAGGCGCTTCCGGCTATTCCGCCAAGGATAAAAGATAAAAGTAAGCTGCTTGAATTTTGTTTTACCTCTTCCATTTTTAGCTCCTATTATTATCAATAAAATCTTTTTAACAAACGGATAATAAGATTAAAACAATAATATTAATTAGTCAATATTATTAAGAATCTATTTGTGGAGTCAGGTTTTTGGTGTTGGATTTTATTTCAAAAAAAAATAAAAAACATGTTGAGTTATAGAAAATTAATTTCTTATATTCCTTTTGAATTCTGCTAAGTTCTTTTCTACAACAAGGCTACATAGTTTTCTTGAAATAAGTTTTTATTTGTGACTGGGGGATAAGTATTCCCTTGAGTGGGCAGACTTTAAAATAGAAAATAGTTTTTTAATATCGGTTAAAAGAAATTCAAATATGAAAAAGAAAGAAATTAAAAAATCAAAAGCAATTGAAGTTACAAATCAATCTTTTGATGTAATTATTGACTTCATTTTTGATAATGGGCTGCTCTTTATCTTAATAAAGAATATCAGTAATAACCCCGCTTTTAATGTTCGTGTAAAATTTAATAATAGAATTTTAGGAGTTAATGGTTCTAAAGAAATTACTTCACTTAACCTTTTTAAGAATATTGAATTTTTAGCACCGTTAAAAGAAATAAAAACTTTTTTAGATACAAGCGAATCTTATTTCAGCAGAAAACAGCCGACAAAAATTATTACGGAAATATTTTATAAAGATATTCAGAATAAAGAACATCTAGTTGTTATCAAGCATGATTTAGAAATTTATAGAGACATTGGATTTGTAACAAAAAAATAAAAATGAGAGGTTATATATGGCTGAGTATCCATTGGTTTCATTACATTTTCAAGTTCAATGGGGCGGTACAAGAATGGGATTTACAGAAGTTTCCGGGTTAACGATTGAAACGACAGTTATTGAATACCGTGAGGGATCAAGCCCTGTTTATTCTTCTATAAAAATGCCTGGAATTCAAAAGTATTCTAACATAACTTTAAAGCGAGGTATTGTTAAAGGCGATAATGAGTTTTTTAACTGGTTGAATACAACAAAGCTTAACACTGTTGAAAGGCGGGATATTATAATTTCATTGTTGAATGAAAATCATGAACCGGTTGTTAACTGGAAAGTCAGAAATGCTTTCCCGATAAAAATTGAATGCAGCAGCTTAAAGGCAACTGGAAATGAAGTTGCCATTGAAACTTTGGAAATCGCGCATGAGGGATTGACCTTAGAAAACGAATAGCAAAAAAGATTTTATTTGGAGAATTTGAAAATGCAGTGTGAAGAGGTAAGATTATACCTTGAAAGCTATGTGAAGAATGAGCTTCCGTTTAGTCTTCACAAAAAGATTTTTAACCATTTAAATAATTGCCGAAATTGCAGTCTTGATGCAGATGTAGTAAAATTAATTTTTAACGACTCGCATATTAAAAGTCATTCAAATGCTTACGCTTCAAAAAAGCATGCAAAAAGTATTCAAAAAAATAAATTAATTGATTATGGAATTTATTCTTTTGAAGAAGATTCATATAATAATAAATTAAATGAAAACCCACTATCAAGAATTAAAGTTAAAAAAAATAGAGATGGGAAGTTTATTGTACTCGCCACTATTTTAACCGCAGTTCTATTTGCTGCCATAATTGGATTTCTATTTTATAATCATGAATCAGTTGCCTTTCTTTCTGTCGATAAACTTTACGGTATTACTTCCATCGGTTCAAATAAAATAGACAACTATGGCATGTTAAAGCCGGGTAATTGGCTAAACACGGAAGAAGACTCTAAATCAAGAATAAAGCTTGGTATCCTTGGTGAAATTGAAGTTGAACCTTCTACAAAAATTAAACTTCTTAAAGACAATAACTCAGGAAATTATTTTTACCTTCAATCGGGTGAAATTAAAGCATCAGTATGGGGCGCTCCCAGACGTTTATTTATAGATTCTCCATCCGGGGAAGTTATTGATTTTGGGTCCACATTTAAATACAAGGTTAGTAGCGACAACAGCAGCATTTTAAAAGTAGAATCCGGATGGGCTGCACTGCATTTTAATGATCATTTTGTAATAGTGCCTGCTGGAAATGAATGTATAACAAATTTTGAAATTGGGATACCATTTAATGTTAATTCATCAAAAGAGTTCAAACAAAAGTTAAGCGATTTTGAAAATGGTAAAACTATAACAATTGCCGAAGTAATTAGTAAAGCTGCAAAGACTGATTTGATTAGCTTATGGTATTTACTTATTCCTTCTTTAAAGAATGAGCGGCTAGAAATATTTAATAGAATTAAGCAGCTTGACCCAACGGCAGGCCGTGTAAATAAAGAGAAAATTATTAAGCTTGATGAAAATGAATTGAATAAGTTATGGGAAACTTTAGGATTAGGCAGTAAGAATTATTGGAAAATACTTCATACAACATCTTCTTCTAAATTTTAAATAAAGATGTAAATCACATTTAATTGAATTTCTTAAATATATTTTAATAAAAATTTTTTAGAAACTTTAACAATTTACTAATGTGGATTTTATATAAATTTAAAAGAGAAATTATTAAGGAAACCAATGGCAGATGAAGTACAGCTAACTGCAACGAGAATTTATAAAGTTTCGGACAACTCGCCAATTTATCTTTCAATATTAATTGGTAATGCAAATGTCGGAAGCACTGTCGTTTACTACAAAGATGAAATGATTGGCGGGGACACGGGGCAAATAGAAATGCTTCCGGTGGGAAATGAAAACGAATCTTTAAAATTTAATCTTTTAAAATGTACCACAAAAGTAAAAGATATTAATCCCCTGACAAATAAGACTTTCGTGACTTATTCGCTTGAAGGCGGTATTAAAGATGAGCAGTATGAATTCACAATTGATGTTAAGCAAGATGGCGGTTACGCCGTTTATTCAGTTACATTTGTTTTTGTTTAATAAGGGAATAAACAATAATGAAAATAAAAATAAGTTTTTTAAAAAAGTTTTTTCCGATTTTATTTGTATTAATAATTTCTAATAAAATCATTTTATCACAAGATTTCGGAAGCGAATTTCCGGCATACAATTCATTAAGAACACCAACTTCACCCGCTTTTACGGTTTTAGGTGTTGAACCAAATTCAGTTGAAAGGCCAAATACTCCATCATCATTAGCGCTTTCGTTAAAAAATATTTCTAGTGATTTTAAAAGCCTTGCAAATGATTTTGCATTGGAAGTAAGCCCTTATTGGCTGATGGGTGCTCCAACATTAACCTGGCGTGAAGATGCTAATAGAAATTTATTTGAATCCATTTCCCGAACGTTTACAGTTTCCGTTGCTACTGCAGAAGTCGGCGGCGATTTATTTCCATCAACAGGATTAGCAACTGGAATAAGAATGTCGCTGGTTTCCGGTACTCTCAGCAGTGAAGCAAGAAAAAATTTGGAAATGATGGAAATGACTTTAACCAAAGAAGCAAAAATATTTGCTTCATTCCAGGAAAAAAGAAGAAAAGATTTAGACAGCAAGTATAAAGAGCAGCTGAAAGAAAATGAAGGTAATTGGAAAAAGATAGAAGACATTACCTACGTTTATAATTCCGCTGTTTCGAATTTAAACCAGCTAATATTAGAAGATCCTGACTATCAAGATTCGGTTGATGCAGTAAGAGAAAAAGTTCAACAATATGCAATTTACCGGGAAGGCTTTTTTCTTGATCTTGCAGCCGCTGCAGAATGGAATTTTGATAATGGAATTGTAGATAAAGGGAAATTCGGTAGGGTTGCTATTTGGCTTACGCCTAGTTTTGTATCTCATTCTTTTAGCTTTTCGGCGGTGGCGAGATATTTTCATTACGGAGTTGGGAACGATAATATCGATTACGGCGCCAGACTTACTTTTACAAAAAGCAAATATGCTTTTTCATTTGAGGGATTGGGCCGATCTGCTTTGAAATCAGCTTCTTCGTCAAAAACAGAATATAAAGGTGATCTATCTTTTGATTATGAAGCTTTAAAAGGCATTTGGTTAAACCTAACATTTGGGAAAGAGTTTAATAGCTCCGATGCAAAAAGCTTGATTGCTTCTGCAGGAGTTAACTTCAACTTTAATTCACAAAGATTTTCTGCTAAATAAAACAAGTGATTTGGAATATTAAAAATTTGGGATAATCTATTTCAGCATTTCCAATATTCCATTTCTTCAACACTTATCAAAAATTTTATAAATCCGGCTATAAATTTCACATCAAGTTTAAACAAATTCAGTTTTGAAAGAGTATTTAAAATTTTTAATTTTGCACCGCACCCATAGCTCAGTTGGTAGAGCATCTGACTCTTAATCAGCAGGTCGCCGGTTCGAGCCCGGCTGGGTGCACTAAAATTCCTGCCTAAAATATTTTTTCTGGATTACAAGAATTTAATAAGATTAAATATTGTCTGAATTATTAATACAAAATCCTTTGGATTTCCTCACGGCCCGCTTAACAAATCAAGGCTTAAATAACATTTTCTTTGAATCACCTGAAGATGTAGTTAAACACTTTGGTGCAATTCAAGCTCAAGATTATTCAATGGCAAAATGGGCAATAGCGCAAAGATTAAAAAATTCTTCAGATGATTTAATTGAAAAAGCTTTTAATGACGGAAGAATTCTCCGCACTCATGTAATGCGCCCAACCTGGCATTTTATTTTACCTGAAGATATTCAGTGGATTTTAGAATTAACGTCTCCCCGGGTTAAATCTGGAATGGCTTCGAGTGAGCGTAAGATGGAATTGGATGAGAAAGTATTTAAGAAAAGTAATTCAATTGTAGCTAAAGCATTAATAGAAATATAAGCAACTTAACACGTCAAGAAATTGCTATATATCTTCATGAAGCAAAATTAATTGATGATAAACCTCAAAGACTTACTCATATTATGATGCACGCAGAGCTTGATCAAGTTATTTGCAGCGGTCCGAAAATGGGAAAGCAATTTACTTATGCTTTGCTTGATGAAAAAGTTCCTAAAGTTAAATCTTTAAAGCATGATGAAGCTTTATGTGAACTTACAAAAAGATTTTTTACGAGTCATGGCCCGGCAACAATAAAAGATTTTTCCTGGTGGTCTGGCTTAACAATCACCAAAGCTAAAAAAGGAATTGAGTTAAATAAAACTTATTTAAATAAAGAAACAATAAATGACAAAACTTATTTCTTTAAAGAAGATATAATTTATCAAAAGAAGCTTTCTTCAATAATTTATCTATTACCAAATTATGATGAATATATTGTCGGCTATACCGATAGAAGTAAAATAATAGACTTATCTTTGGTTAGAAATTTGGATCAGCGTAATAATGTTTTATTTAATAATACAATTATCATTGATGGAAAAGTAAAAGGGACCTGGAGGAGAACATTTAAAAAAGCCAAAGTGACTGTTGAAATAAATTCATTCATTAAATTGAATTCAACACAAAATGAAAAATTAACTAATGCGGTAGAAAAGTATGGCAAATTTTTAAACATGCCTAATGAAATAATTGAAATTTGATATTTTAATTTCTCAATTCACTTTAATTTACCCAATAATATTTAGCAATAAAAAAATGGTTTAATTTATAAATTGCTTTATTTATGAGTAAAAAGGCCTCTAAATTTAATTCTGATTGACAATTTATATTCTTGCATATTCAAATAATAAATGCTAAGTTTGAGCTACATTTTCGCCCTTTTAAGGGCGATTTTTATTTGTATGAATTTACCCGAAAAAAATATTGAGGAAATCTCAAAAAAAATCGTAGAAGAAAACGGATTTTTTTTTATTGATTTTGTTGTAAGAGGAAATTCGAATAATAGAGTTTTTGAAATATTTATTGACGGTGAAAAAAATATTACTGCCGATGACTGCGCTAAAGTAAGCAGGGAAGTTAATAAAGCTATTGAAGATAAACAATTAATCAGCTCTTCATACAGACTAGACATTTCCTCGCCCGGTGTTGACAGGCCATTGATTTATTTGAAGCAATATCCTAAGCATATCGGTAGAAAATTTGAATTGTCATATATTCAAAATGATTCAACAAAAAAAAATATAGGCATATTAAAAAGTATTGAAGCCGAAAATTTATTTTTTGAAGTTAATAAACAAGATTTAATTATCAATTTTAATAATATAAAAAAAGCTAAAGTAATATTAAGTTTTTCTTAACGGAGGAATTTAGAAATGAACTTTGACATAGTTGAATCCTTTGCTCAAATGGTAAGGGAAAAAGGTATCGATAAAGATGTTCTGGGTGGAATTATCGAAGAAATATTTGGCCTGCTTGTAAGGAAAAAATACGGCGAAGAAGCTAAATATGATGTGGTTGTTAATATGGATAAAGGTGATATCGAAATATTTTTAGAACGTGAAATTGTTGACACGGTGGAAGACCCGAATCTTCAAGTAAGTCTTGAAGAAGTAAACAAAAAAGGAAACGATGAAGAACTTGAAGTTGGTGATGATTTTGTTGAAAAGCTTCCGTTAGTTTCCTTTGGAAGAAGATTAATTACTTTGGCAAAGCAAAGCTTAAATCAGAAAATTAGAGAAATTGAAAAAGATATTGTTTACAATGAATATAAAGAATTGCTTGGCGAAATTGTTGTCGGTGATATTTACCAGATAAGAAAAAGTGATATACTAGTTAATCATAATAAAAATGAATTGCTTCTTCCGAGGAATGAGCAGATTCCTTATGAACGTTATAAAAAAGGCGAAACAATTCGCGCCATAGTTAAAGAAGTTAAAAAAGGAAACAGCGGCCCATTAATAATTATATCAAGGTCTGATAATACTTTTCTAAGAAGATTATTTGAAATTGAAATTCCGGAAATTTATGATGGTATAATTGAAATAAAAGCAATTGCCCGCGAACCCGGTGAACGTGCAAAAGTTGCTGTTGAATCTCAGGATAAAAGAATTGATGCTGTAGGCGCATGCGTGGGAATGAAAGGCGTTCGTATTCATGCTATAGTTAGAGAATTGAATAACGAAAACATTGATGTTATTAATTATTCAGAAGAACCAAATGTGTTCATTCAAAAAGCTCTTGCTCCTGCAAAATTAAAACGTATTGAACTTGATGAAGTTAATAGAAAAGCAGTTGTTACTGCAGACAGCGACCAGGTTTCTTTGATCGTCGGTAGAAATGGTGTTAATATAAGACTTGCAATGAAGTTGACAGGTTATGAAATTGAAATATTAAGAGAAGAAAAACCATTTGAAGAATACGAAGAAGATATTGAGCTTATCGATTTGAAAGATGAATTAGGCCTGGAAACTTATGAATTATTAATTAACTCCAGATATGATACTGCAATAGAGGTGCTGGCAGCCGGACCTAAAAAGCTAAAAGAGATTGAAGGGCTTGATGATGAAAAGATTAGCGAGATACTAGAAATAATTAAAGGTCAATTTGAAGAAGAGGAATAGAATTTTATTTTAAGCAAAATAGCATAAAGGCAATATGGCAGAAACGAAATCCAAAAAATTAAGAGTTTATAAGTTAGCTTCGGAAATTAATTTATCCGCAGAAAACCTTATAGAATTCCTGCGTAAAAAAGGACATGATGTTAAATCTCATATGTCTATGCTTACAGATGAAATGATTACTGACATAAATGATCATTTCAAAAAAGATATTGAGAAAGCAGAAAAGCATTATAAGAAAATTGCTGAGTTCCAGAAGAAGCGTGACGAGAAAACCGATAAAGATGAAAAATCCGCTAAGGTCGAAGAAGTAGCAGAAACATCTGTAGAAGAAGTTGATGAACAAAGTGCAGAAGCTGTTGAAGCCGCGGCAGAACAATCTGAAGTAGCCGAAGAAGTAGAAATTACTGCAGAACAAGTTGAAACAGCTGAGAATAAATCAAAAGTAAAAGAAGAAGCTGTTGAACAGCCTGAAACAGTAGAAGAAAAAGTAGAAGAAAAAACATTTAAAACGCCGAAAGAAACCGAAGCTGCAAAAAGAAAAGGTTTAACCGTTGTAGGAAAGATGGATCTCGGTGAAGCTAAAAAGCAGGATACTACAGAAGAAAAAACCAGGATTGTTCCTGCAACCGAAGCTCCTAAAAAGAAGAAAAAACCGAAAGCCAGAAAGAAAGCTGAAGACACAGCAGAAGAGCAGCCGGCAGCTAAAAAGAAGAAAAGAGTTAAAAAGTTTGAGATAGATGAAAAGGATGTTAAGGCTGCAATTCGTAAAACTCTTTTAAGCATGGATGACACTGTTGCTTCTGGAAGGGCAAGCGTTAGGAAAAGAAAACGAAGAGAACGTGAAGCCGAAGAAGAAAAACGGCTTGAAGAAATATCGCGTGATAAAAATAAAATTGTGGTTACGGAGTTCATAGCCGTTAATGAATTAGCTAATTTGATGAGTGTTCCGGTTGGTGATGTAATTTCAAAATGTATTGAGCTTGGATTAATGGTTTCAATTAATCAACGGCTTGATGTTGAAACAATTACCTTGGTTGCAGATGAGTTTGGCTTTGAAGTTGAATTCCAAAAAGAATATACTTCTGAAGTACTGGAAGATAAACATGACGAACCTGAAACTTTACAGCCGCGTTCTCCAGTTGTAACTATTATGGGACATGTTGATCATGGTAAAACTTCTCTTCTCGATTATATTAGAAGTACAAACGTAGTTGCAGGTGAGTCTGGCGGAATTACACAGCATATTGGGGCTTATAGAGTTGATGTTGGAAATGGCAAAAATATTACTTTCTTAGATACTCCTGGTCACGAAGCATTTACGGCAATGAGAGCCCGTGGTGCTCAACTAACTGATATAGTTGTTTTAATTATTGCAGCAGATGATGCTGTTATGCCTCAAACAGTTGAAGCAATAAATCATGCTCAGGCTGCCGGTGTGCCCATAGTAATAGCTATTAATAAAGTTGATAAACCAGGTGCTAACACGGAAAGAATTAAGAAACAGCTTGCCGATCGAAATGTTTTGGTAGAAGATTGGGGCGGTAAATACCAGTGTGTTGAAGTTTCTGCAAAAACCGGATTGAATGTAGAAAATCTTCTCGAAGTAATTTTATTGGAAGCAGAAATATTGGATTTGAAAGCTAATCCGGATAGAGAAGCACGCGGTGTAGTTGTGGAATCCGAACTTGATAAAGGAAGAGGAATTACCGGAACTATTTTGGTGCAAAAAGGAACTTTAAAAATTGGTGATCCTTTCGTAGCTGGAATTTATCAAGGTAAAGTTCGTGCTATGTTTGATGAAAGAGGAAATAAGCTTACAGAAGCGCCACCATCTACCCCTGCTTTGGTTATTGGCTTTGAAGGTTCTCCACAAGCCGGTGATACTTTTGTTGTAGTTGAATCTGACAGGCAAGCCAGAGAAGTTGGCATTAAGAGACAGCAATTGAAACGCGAACAAGATCAAAAACAAGTTCATCATATAACCTTGGATGAAATTGCAAAACAGATTAGCATTGGCGGAGTTAAAGAACTTCCGCTAATTGTTAAAGGTGATGTGGATGGTTCTGTTGAAGCACTTTCCGATTCATTAATGAAATTATCAAATGATGAAGTGATTGTTAGAGTTATTCACAAAGGCGTCGGCGGAATATCCGAAAGCGACGTGCTGTTAGCCGCTGCTTCAGATGCAATTATTATAGGTTTCCATGTAAGGCCAAATGTTAACGCCAGGAAATTAGCAGAAACTCAAAAAGTTGATATAAGATTATACGCTGTAATTTATGATGCTATAAATGAAGTGAAGTCTGCATTGGAAGGATTGCTTTCGCCGGTTCTTTCAGAAGAAGTTACTGCTTCGGTTGAGATTCGAGAAACATTTAAAGTTCCAAAGGTTGGAACAATTGCCGGCTGCTATGTTCAGGATGGAAAAATATCGCGTAACAGCAAGATAAGATTAGTACGTGAAGGAATTGTTATTCATGAAGGTGAAATTGCTTCGCTAAAAAGATTTAAAGACGATGTTAGGGAAGTTGATGCCGGTTATGAATGCGGTTTAAATATTGCGAACTATAACGACTTAAAAGTCGGCGACATTATTGAAGCTTATAAGATCATAGAAACAAAGAAAAAGTTAGTATAAGATAATTAATCAAATTGCGGTAAAGGTTGGTTTTTATGAATCACAGAATTGATAAAGTTGAAAAATTGTTGAAAGAAGAAATTAGTTTAATCTTCTTATATAAACTGCAAGATCCTGCTTTCGGATTTATTACTATAACTAACGTTAAAGTTTCCCCGGATTTAAAACTTGCAAAAGTTTATTTATCTGTTTTCGAAAAGGAAAGACGGGAAGAAGTCTTGGAAAAAGTAAATTCGAAAATGGGATTCATCCGCTCTGAGCTTGCCTCAAGAATAAGAATTAAATTTACCCCTGAATTAAAATTCTTTTTAGATGATACGCTTGACTATGTTGAAAAGATTGAAGATTTAATTAAGAAAATACATGAAAATGATAACAAAGGAAACGAATAATTCCAAAGAAATTGATTTCCTCTCAGGCGAAGTTATTCTTGTTGACAAACCTTTAAAATTGACATCCTTTCAAGTAGTTTATCAAATTAGAAAACATGCTGGTGTTAAAAAAGTAGGTCATGCGGGAACACTTGATCCGCTTGCAACCGGGCTTCTTATTATTTGCACTGGTAAAAAAACTAAAGAGATAACTAAATACCAGGAGTTATTTAAAACTTATAAAGGCACAATTACTCTTGGGAAAAAATCTTCGTCAATGGACGGAGAAACTGAGTTGGTTAATGTGGGAAGCACAGAAAATCTTTCGGAAGAAAATATTTTAAAAGTTAGAGATAAATTTTTAGGGAAGGTAGCTCAAATCCCCCCAATGTATTCAGCAATAAAATTGAATGGGAAAACTCTCTATAAATTGGCGCGAAAAGGAAAGTCTGTACACCGGGAAGCTAGAGAAATTGAAATAAAAAGATTCGATATTAATATAGATTTACCCAATGTAG
This sequence comes from uncultured Ignavibacteriales bacterium, assembly GCA_963746735.1. Lineage (GTDB taxonomy): Bacteria > Bacteroidota > Ignavibacteria > Ignavibacteriales > Ignavibacteriaceae > CAVSWT01. The sequence goes on along the minus strand of CAVVCO010000020.1, from coordinate 103,744 downwards.
ATTTTGAAATTGAATGCTCAAAAGGAACATATATTAGAGTTATCGCAAATGATTTTGGAGAAATGCTGGAATGCGGCGGATATTTAAGCTCTTTAAGAAGAACTGCAATTGGAGGTTACACTGTGGAATCCGCTTTAAAAATTGAGGAATTTATAGAAAATTATTCTGTAAGTAGAAGTTATATAAATAATTAAGTGGATGTCAATTTTAAAATCTATCTCATAGTTCAATTTCATTTTGAGGTTGTAAAATCTTATATTTACAAGCTATTGTATACAGATAATTAAAATATGCGAATATTTGATAGTATATCCGACGTTAATAAAGATACGAATACCACTTTAACGTTAGGCACTTTTGATGGTGTTCATATTGGGCATAGAAAAATTATTGAAAAGTTGAATGAAAAAGCACAGGCTCATAACGGCAGAAATTTTTTAATAACTTTTTCACCCCATCCGAGAAGCGTGATAGGAAAAGATTTCGGAAATAACTTGTTAAGCTCTAGGTATGAAAAAATTGTTCTTTTAGAAGAATTAGGAATTGAAAATCTTTTGGTTATTAACTTCACTAAAGAATTTTCCCAGTTTAAACCCGAAACATTTATTAAAGAATATCTCATCGATCAGATTGGGTTAAAAGAAATTGTAATTGGCCATGATCATCATTTTGGAAAAGGAAGAGGCGGCGACGAATCCACATTAAGAGAACTGGGAAATGAATATGGATTTGAAGTAACTTCGGTTGAAGCAGTAAATTTGAACGGCGAAACGGTTAGCAGTTCAAAAATTAGAAATGATCTTACAAAAGGTAATGTTCTTAGAGTTAAAGATTTTCTGAATAGATATTATTCATTTCGCGGGAAAGTTATTGAAGGCGATAAACGCGGACGTGAACTAGGGTTTCCGACCGCAAATATTGAACTAGATGAAAAACAGAAAATGCTTCCAGCTATTGGAATCTATTTCGTTGAAACAATAATAGAAAATGATAAGCATTTTGGTTTGTTAAGCATTGGAAAACGTCCAACATTTTATAAATCAGGGTCAATAATCCCTGAAGTTTATATTTATGATTTTTCAAGTGATATATATGGTAAAGAAGTTTCTATAAAAATTATTGAAAGATTAAGAGAAGAAATAAAATATAATTCTGCAGATGAGCTTATCGTTCAAATGAACAAAGATAAATTTGCCGGAGTAGAATTAATTAAAAGATATAAAGAAGTTTTAACAAATAATTAGTCCCGGTTTCCTGCTTAAAGCAGATAAATTCTGGAACTACATTTTATAATAAATACAAAGGGTCAATAAAAATGACTAAAGAAGAAAAACTGGAGATAGTTAAAAAGCATGGAGCGAATGAAAAAGATTCAGGAAAAGCTGAAGTTCAGGTAGCTTTATTAACGCAAAGAATTAATGAACTTACATCCCATTTTGATGTTCATAAAAAAGATCATCATTCCCGACGCGGCTTACTTACCATGGTCGGAAAAAGAAGAAGGTTATTAAACTATCTTATGAAAAAAGATATTTCCAGGTACAGGGCTATAATTAAAGAATTGAATATAAGAAAGTAAAAGGTTTTTAAATGTTAGTAAAAAAAGAAATAGAAATAAACGGTAAAGTTTTATCAATCGAAACAGGTCGATTTGCCAAGCAGGCGAATGGAGCAGTTATGGTTGCTTATGGCGAAACGATGGTTTTAGTAACGGCCGTTGCAGCCGAAGAACCGAAAGAAGGGCTGGATTATTTTCCGCTCCAGGTTGAATACAGAGAAAAAACCTCAGCAGCTGGAAAGTTTCCAGGCGGTTATATAAAACGAGAAGGCCGTCCGACAGAAAAAGAAATTTTAAGTGCCCGGTTAGTCGATCGTCCGATTAGACCATTATTTCCTGAACAATATAATAATGAGACTCAAGTAGTCGCCTTGGTATTTTCTTTTGACGGTGAAAATGATGCTGATGTGCTTGCTGCCGTTGGTGCTTCTGCTGCTTTAACAATTTCAGACATTCCTTTTGAAGGGCCTATGGCTGAAGTTAGAGTTGGTCGAATTAATGGTGAACTGATTGTAAATCCGACTCATCAGCAGTTAAAAGAAAGCAACATTGAATTAGTAATTGCTGGAACAGCAGATTCTATTATGATGGTTGAAGGTGAATCAAAGGAAATTAGCGAATCGGAATTGCTTGAAGCTTTAAAATTTGCACAGGTGGAAATTGCAAAAATTGTTCAACTTCAAAATGAATTGCGTGAAGCCGTAGGAAAGCCTAAAAAGGAAGTTCCTGAAAACGTAATTGATGAAGCATTAAAAAATGATGTTTATCAATTAGCAGAAACAAAATTTAAAGAGATTGTTTATTCCGTTCTTTCAAAAGATGAGCGCAGCGGTCAAAACAAAGCTTTAGCAGTAACAGTCAAAGAATCACTCGCCGAAAAATATCCTGAACAGGAAAAAGTAATTGGTGAAATTCTTCATGATCTCGAAAAAGATCTGATGAGAGAAAGAATTCTTAAAGAAGGAATTCGATTGGACGGAAGAAATACAAAACAAATTCGTCCCATTACTGTCGAGCTTGGTGTTCTTCCGCGTACGCATGGCTCAGCGTTATTTACAAGAGGGGAAACACAAAGCTTAACAACTATTACTCTCGGAACCAAAAATGATGAGCAGACTATTGACGGATTAATTGAAGAGTACAGTAAAAAGTTTATGCTGCATTATAATTTCCCTCCGTTCAGTGTTGGTGAAGTTGGAAGAATGACTGGCGTTGGAAGACGAGAAATTGGCCACGGCAATCTAGCCGAAAGAGCACTGAAAATGGTGACTCCAGCCGAGGATAATTTCCCTTATACAATGAGAGTTATATCAGATATTCTCGAATCAAATGGGTCTTCTTCTATGGCTACAGTTTGTGCCGGCTCGTTAGCATTAATGGATGGCGGCGTTCCAGTTAAATCTTCTGTTGCTGGAATAGCAATGGGATTGGTAAAAGAAGGTGAAAGTTTTGCGGTGCTTTCAGATATATTAGGCAACGAAGATCATTTAGGCGACATGGATTTTAAAGTTGCCGGAACTGAAAATGGAATTACTGCCTTCCAAATGGATATCAAAATAAAAGGTATATCATTCGAAATTATGGAAACTGCTTTAAACCAGGCAAAAGAAGGAAGAGCACATATTCTTGGAATAATGAATGAGGCTATCAAAACTCCCCGTGAAAATTTATCACCTTACGCTCCTCGATTATTGACTATAAAAGTTGATGTTGATCAAATAGGTTTAATCATTGGCCCCGGAGGAAAAACAATACAAGGAATGCAGCGTAAATTTGGCGTAGATATAAATATTGAAGAAGATGGAACTGTAAGCATTGCTTCTCCAGATAGAGATAGTGCCGCTAATTGTAAAGAGTATATTAAAAAAATGACAGCATCTCCTGAAGTTGGTGAAATTTATGACGGAGTTATTACAAAAATAATGGACTTCGGTGCATTTGTAGAAATTCTTCCTGGCAAAGAAGGTTTGCTGCATATTTCCCAGATAGATAACAAGCGTGTAAATAAAGTTACTGATTACTTTAAAGAAGGTGATAAGGTTAGAGTTAAGCTGTTAAAAGTAGAGAACGGGAAATTTTCTTTAAGCAGGAAAGAACTTCTAAACGAAGAAAATCAACAGCCTGCTAAAGAAGCATAATAGTTTTTTTAAGTGAACTTTGTTTATAGTATTAGCTGCTATTACATAGTATAATTAAAATTTTGAATTAGTTTTAGTAATTAAAAAAGGTGTGCTTTAATTTGAATTCTACTGAATCAAGATTAGAAATATTAATCTTCTTTACTTTTTTCTTCCATTATCTGCAATTGGAATCTTACGATTCAAATATCGAAAGAAGCACGCCGCTTTTTAAAAATTTTTATATGAAATATTTAATTTCATCAAAAGAGTTTTTCCTTTATGTCAAAAGAAATTATTATAAATTCCTCTTCCACTCAAACGCGAGTAGCGATTACGGAAGACGGAAATTTAGTCGACTTTTTTGTTGACTATCCTGAAAACCGCCGCACGGTAGGTGATATTTATTTAGGGAGAGTAGCCAGGGTTCTACCGGGTATAAAGGCTGCGTTTGTTGATATTGGAATGAAGCATGATGCCTTCCTTCATTTTTCCGATATCGGGGAAGCTACAAAACAAATCCAGGAAATGATTGGCGAAGATGATTCGGATGTTGATGATGACGAAGATGTTGAAGCTTCTGACAAACCAGTTGCAGCGCCTCCAAATTTTAGAAGACAAAACGGTGAAAAACCTGTAGTTCCCAGGCTTAAAAAAGGTGAAGATATAATTGTTCAGATAACCAAAGAACCTGTGAACAATAAAGGCGTACGTGTAAGTTCATCTGTTTCTCTTCCGGGTAGATTTTGTGTTTTACTTCCTTTTGATGGAAAAATTGGTGTATCAAAAAAAATTCAGGATTTTAGAGAAAGAAGAAGATTAAGATCAATTGCCAGAAGTATCCTTCCACCAAGTTTCGGACTTATAATTCGTACTGTTGCAAGAAGTCAAACCGAAGAAGCCTTGCGTGATGATTTAAATAATTTGGTTAAAACCTGGGAAGGAATTGAAGAAACAATTAAATCTGAACAACCTCCTGCACTTGTTTACCAGGATATGAACACTACTTCCAGCGTTATTAGAGATTTGTTTACCGCGGATGTTACAAAAGTATTTATTGATTCGAAAAAACAGTACAAGCAAATTAAAAATTATGTTCAATTAGTTCAGCCGGCTCTTGCAGATAAAATAGAAGCTTATAAATCTTCCAACCCCATTTTTGATTCTTTTAAAATAGAAGAGCAGATAAAAACATTGATGGGAAGGAAAGTTCCTTTACCAAGCGGAGGTTACTTAATCATAGAACACACTGAAGCAATGGTTGTAATTGATGTTAACAGCGGAAGGTATGCTAAAAATAAAGAGCAAGAATTAAATTCATTAAAGACTGACCTTGAAGCATCAAGAGAAATTGCCAGGCAGCTGCGATTACGAGATATAGGCGGAATAATTGTTATTGATTTTATTGATCTTGAAGAAGATAAAAACCGCAAGAAAATTTTTGATGAATTGAAAAAAGAATTTAGAAAAGACAGGGCAAAAGTTTCATTATTACCAATGTCTGATTTTGGCCTGGTGCAAATTACAAGACAGCGAATTCGTCAAAACATAATGCAGGCAATGAAGGAAGTTTGTCCTTATTGTTTGGGAAGCGGATTGCTTACAAAACATTCTCATCTTGTTTATGATTTAGAAGAATGGCTTGTTAAATTCAGAAGGAGTTCAAAGCTGCGATCTATAACAGTAAATTGCCATCCCAGTGTTGCTGAAAAATTAAAAGAAGGAAAAATAAAATCTTTAACCAAAATTCAATTTAAATATTTAGTAAAGATTGCACTTGTCGAAGACGAAAATATCCCAGTAGGACAATTTAAATTTTACGCTGCAAAAACGGGAAAAGATATAACCGAGGAAGTATCTTAATTATACAAGAATGAACTTCAAAAGTGATTTTGATTAATTTCCAAAAGAAATTTCAAAATTAAGATGATTAAGGAATATTAAATGAAAAAAACTAATTTCTACAACATTCATGAAAAACTTGGTGCAAAGATAGTTGAGTTCGCAGGCTATCTAATGCCGATTCAATATTCTTCAATTATAGCTGAGCATAAGGCTGTTCGAAATTCAGTTGGAGTTTTTGATGTATCTCATATGGGTGAAATTTTTGTCGAGGGAGAAAAAGCATTAGACTTTGTTCAATACATCACAATTAACGATGCTTCAAAATTAGTTCCCGGAAAAGTTCAATATTCAGCTATGTGTTATCCCGATGGCGGTATTATAGACGATTTACTTGTTTACAAAATTTCAGATACTAAGTTCATGCTGGTGGTTAACGCATCAAACATCGAAAAAGATTTTAACTGGATGGTTGAGAATAATAAGTTCGGAGTTGATTTAAAAAATTTAAGTGATGAATATTCTTTGCTTGCTGTTCAAGGCCCTTATTCAAAAGATGTCGTTCAAAAATTGATTAATGATAAATTAGATCTTGAGTATTATACTTTTAAAGAAGGAACCATTGCCGGGGTTAATATGATTATTTCACGAACCGGTTATACTGGTGAGTTGGGCTATGAGCTTTATTTTAAGGCAAGTGAACCTACCGCTGAAAAAATCTGGAATGATTTATTTGCGGCCGGAAAAGAATTTGGCATTCAGCCAATTGGTTTAGGGGCGCGCGATACCTTAAGATTGGAAATGGGTTTTTGTTTGTATGGAAATGATATTGATAAAACTACAAATCCGCTTGAAGCAGGATTAGGATGGATAACAAAATTAAATAAAGAAAATTTTATCAGTAAAGATGAATTAGTAAAAGTTAAATCTGAAGGTTTAAAAAGAAAACTTACGGCATTTACAACTGATGAAAAAGCATTTCCGCGGCATGGATATGATATCACTGTTAACAACAATAAAGTAGGAACAGTAACCAGCGGAACTGTGAGCCCCATACTGGAAAAACCGGTTGCATTGGGTTACATTAGTATTGAAAATTCTAAAGAAGGAAGCGAAGTAAACTTTTTAATCCGCGGGAAAGAAATTCCGGCAAAAGTTGTAAAGCTTCCATTTGTTAAAAAATAAGATGACTACGATAGGCATTTAAATGAAGGTTAATGTTTTTTTTACACCCCTTAGTTGTGATGAACTTTTTTTTGCAGGCAAAACTACAGTAGTTATTGATGTATTAAGAGCCTCATCTACTATTGTTGCCGCTTTGCAGAATGGTGCAAGGGAAGTTATTCCTGTATCAAGTGTTGAATTTGCTGTTAAAGTTTCAGGTGGAATGTTCGGAGGGCAGACTTTAATGGGGGGTGAACGAAATACAAAAAAAATTGAAGGCTTTGCCTTAGGAAATTCACCACTTGAATATACAAAAGAGGCAATTGATGGAAAGACAATAGTCCTTTATACCTCAAATGGAACAAGGGCTATTGTAAAAGCAAAATTTTCTGAAAATTTATATATATGTTCCTTTCTAAATCTATCTGCCGTTGCTTCACATCTTGTTAATTTAAATAACAATGTAGAAATACTTTGTTCAGGCAAAGCAAATAATTTTTCGATGGAAGATACTATTTGTGCTGGCAAATTAGTTTCGGAACTTCAAAAATTAAAAGAAGATATTGAAATTTCCGATTCTGCAAGAGCAAGCCAGTCTTTAAATAAATCATTTGGGAAAAGTGTTGTAAAAATGCTTACAGAAACTGAGCACGGAAAAGTATTAATTGAAAATAATTTTGAAGAAGATATTAAATTTTGCAGTAAGTTGAATACATCAGAAATAATTCCTTATTATACTTCTAATGTTATTAAAGTTATGCCAGTAAGTAACCTGATAAATAATCCTGACAAATAATTAATAAATGGCAGTAAAGAAGAAAAGAAATAATACAACTAAACCATCCGGCGGGGAAAATTATTTCACAGTCTCAATCGAAAAGAAAAAAAAGATACTAGGGCTATTTTTAGTTGTAGCTGCAGTGCTTTTATTAATAAGTATTTTGTCTTACTCGCGGAAAGATCAAGCATTATTAAATTATCAAATTTCTAACTTGATTGATAACGGCGGCAAAGTTCATAATTGGCTAGGAATTGCCGGGGCATATATTTCTAATTTTTTCATTAATTCGACGGTTGGAATATTTTCAGCATTAATTCCTATTATAATCTTTGCCTGGGGATTAAATTTTTTTCAAAAAATAAAGTACCGGACTTTAATTCACACTTCTAATTTCTTGCTGATATTAACAATAATCTTTTCCTCTTTCTTTGGATTGTTATATGCGAGATATGATTTGTTTTCAACTTCTTATGAACTTTACGGATCGATAGGTGACTATTTAGGGGATTTAATTGGGAAACTAATAGGAGGAGTTGGAGGTATAGTCTTTTTGTTTGCAAGCCTGGTGGCATTGCTAATAATAGCTTTCGATATTAAAATTGAAAAGATATTTGAATTCCTAAAAAAAGCTTTCTCAACTTCAGTGGGCTCAATTAAAGAAGAACTCGAAAAAAGTAATGCTGAAAGTGAAAATGATTCTAATCTGAACAAAATTAAAGAGCTTGGTAAAGAAAAGAAGAAAAAGAAAAAATTAGATAAGAAAAAAGACGCTGAAGTTTCTGCCGAAGAATTAATGCAGGCTGAAGCTGAAGATCAAACCAAGATTAGAATTATAAGGAAAGATGATGGAACTTCAAGTAAAAAGGAAGAAGAGAATTTAGTTTTAAATGAAGAAGTAAAAAAAGTTGATCTTGAAAAAACCGGGGAGATTAACACCAAAGATATTGATAGAGATATGGAATTAAATCTTCCAAATAATTGGGAAGAAAAAATAGAATTTAAGAAGCTGAGTCTTGAGCTGCTTGATTTAGCTCCCGAAGAAAATATAAAAGTTGCTGAAGAAGAACTTACACGGAATGCTGAACTGCTTAAAGAAAAATTGAAGCTGTTTGATATTGCAATCCAGGATATTTCCGTTACACCGGGCCCTGTTGTTACTTTGTATGAAATTGTTCCTGAGCCTGGGGTTAAGATTAGTAAAATTGTTGGTTTGGAAAACGATATTGCATTAGCACTTGCTGCTAGGGGAATAAGGATCATAGCACCAATACCGGGGAAGAGTGCTATTGGAGTTGAAATACCAAATGCTGAAGCATCGCTAGTAAATGCGCGATCTGTATTAGGGAAAATATCGGAATCAAAATTTGAACTACCTTTAGCCTTAGGCAAAACTATAAATGGTGATGTTTATATAACAGATTTAACGAAAATGCCTCACATGCTTATTGCCGGATCAACCGGGTCAGGTAAAAGCGTGGGAATAAATATGATCATTGCCAGCATGCTTTATACTAAGCATCCTTCTGAGGTGAAGCTGATAATGATTGACCCTAAAAAAATTGAATTGTCATTTTATAATAAGCTGCGCCGCCATTACCTGGCAGTCTCTCCTGATCTTGAGGAAGAAATAATTACCAATCCGCAAAACGCAGTTCTTCTGTTAAAGTCGGTTGAATATGAAATGGAAAAAAGATACGATAAGCTAGCTAAAGCCGGTGTTAGAAATTTAGTTGACTACAATAAAAAAGTTACTGATCCTAAAAAGAAACCTGCTGACACCGAAACAATGAAACATCATTTCTCTACCTTACCTTGTAGTAATAATTGATGAGCTTGCGGATTTGATGATAACAGCAGGGAAAGAAGTTGAAGAACCGATTACTCGTTTAGCACAATTAGCACGCGCAGTAGGGATTCATTTAATACTTGCAACACAGCGGCCATCGGTGAACGTTATTACAGGAGTTATAAAAGCAAACTTCAGCGCACGCGTGGCATATCAAGTTGCAACAAAAATCGATTCGAGAACAATATTAGATATGAATGGTGCCGAACAATTATTGGGCAAAGGAGATATGTTATTCCTTCCGACTGGGTTACCAAAACCAATTCGTATTCAAAATGCTTTTATCTCAACCGATGAAGTTGAACGAATAACAAATTTTATTTACTCTCAGCAAGCTTATTCTAAGCCTTACTTTTTACCGTCGCTTTATGAAAAGAAGAAAGCAGCTATGGGGGGATTCTTATCAGATTTAGATCCTATGTTTGAAGATGCTGCAAGAGTTATAGTTCGTCATCAGCAAGGTTCAGTCTCTCTTCTTCAAAGAAGATTAAAGTTAGGTTATTCACGTGCCGCAAGGATAGTTGATCAACTGGAAGAAGCTGGAGTTGTCGGGCCTAATGATGGAAGCAAAGCTCGAACTGTATTAGTTGAGAACGAAGAACAGCTTGAAACAATTTTGCGTTCGCTTTAACCGCAAGTCATTTCTTGAAATATATATCATTAATAAATTACAACAAGAATTTTAAATTTACGAGTAGGCTAATTTAAATGATTATAAATGGAGGGAAGATGTATTAAAAAAAATACACCACAGATTTTGAATAAACATATTTATTCAATAAGCATTGAAGTTATTATATTAATTTTTTTAATTCAATTATTCTTCGAAATCTTCAAAACAACCAGATGCAGCTTCAGGAATGGGAACATAAATAGCATCTTCTTCAACTAAAAGATTCCAGATTTTGTTTGATATTTCTTTGGGATTCAATAAGCCTTTATTCAAAGCTTTTTTATATTCAATCTCAATTATCTTCCCTATTTGCTGTCTTAGCTCTTCCATTGTTTCTCCTTTAGTTTTATTTAATAACTTTATAAGAGTATGTAAAGACTAACTATTATGATACAAAATTACATAAAGTATGCCAGCAGAATATTATCTTAATATTATCTTTTCCAATAAAAAATGAATAATAAAATGAGATAAAATGTTGAATATTGGATATGTGGTTCAGTATGAGAACTATTTAAAAAATGACAAATATTCGAGATGAAAAAAATTTTTTACAAGTAGTTATTTATTCTTAACATAAAACAAAAATTTTTCTATAATATGTTTTTATAAAAAAATCCACCTTTATTCGATTACTAATTTTATTCCTTCAAATTAAAAGTACTACAAATATTTAATGACTTATTTTTCAATCACCATCCAAATTTTATTTGTCCGTAAAAAGAATAAGATTGAACAAATTCATCATAAGCATAGGCAGCATCGATTTGAAAAACTCTAAAAATATTGAATCCTAAACCGCCCGTAAATCTGCTGTCCGCTAAACCTGCACGGAATGCAACTCCAAAATTATTTGATGTTTCTAATCGGTATTCTGAACCAAACCTGATTCTATTTTCATAAAAATTATATCTGGTATCTTGGTCTGCTGCATCAGCTAATTCGAAAGATACATCCCAATTTCTATTAATTGAATAATTAGCCCCTAAATTAACAAGCGTTGGAAGCTTCAAGTCAAAGGGTAAAAATATATTTGCGTTTCTGGTTACAACTTGAATAACCGTATCACGATTATTATCAAGGATAATGTTACCATTCAGATCTCGTTTGTAATCATATCCAGATTGAACAATCTTTGCATTCATACTTGAAGTCAGAGTCTGTATGGGAATTAAATTATGAATTGAAATTCCAACACGGAGGCCAAAATTAAAATCATATAAGGCTCCGATATCCATAGTAAAGCCAGTTTTATTAGCATCAAAATCTTTTTTGAGAACATTTAGAATTTCATTAAAATCCTGTGTGACAATCCTTTTTGCTGAAAACCGTCTATTAATAACTTTCAGATTAGCGCCTAAGCTTAGATGAGGCGTAAGTTTCATTCCATACCCTGCTGCGCCGACTATATCAATATATGAAATCGAATATGTAACAGGGAAAGCATCAAGGCTTACATTTCCATTTAAATCTACAAGGGTTTGAAGCAAACCGGCAATACTACTAACTGCACTTGCAACTTCCTGGGTATTGTTCAAATCGTTTGGAATATGTATATCTAATAACATATCGACTACAGGATTTTGTTGAACAATAAATCCTGATTGTCCAATTGCATAAATAGAGAAACCAAAGTTTTGAGTTTGCAAAGATATACCTGGAATAACCTTTAATCCATGAGTTATTGGTGAATCACTGCTTCCAACAACTTTGTCTAATAAATCACGAGGAAATTTTAAGCCGTTTTGGATTCTTTGTAAAGCAGCTAATTGTTGCTGTACATTATTTGTAGCATTGAAATCATTAACACCATTCCAGACTTCTTTTAAAGATATAGCTTGTTTGAACTCGTCAATATTATTATTTAAAAAATTTGCTGCTGTAAAGGTTTCCGGTGGTAGACTGGCTTGAACACTGAAGGCTTCAAGTGAAAATTTTTTAGTTCCAAGAAATGCTGGATTACTCATCATCGCATTATATCTTTTACCATTTGCCACTTGGGTTTTTCCCATTCCAATTGATTTTACATCTTCCTTCTCATCCGGGATATAAAGTTTTGCTGATTCAACAGTTAAATCTACATCATCCAATTTTTTTACTTCTGGGTCAAGAACATATCCGCCCTGTGCTTTTATGGGAGTTAAATATATAATGCAAAAAAGAAATGCTATAAAAATTTTAGCCATAATTTATTTTTCAAATTAAAATGAATAAAAAATTTTGCTGCTATTTTACTTCTGTAAAAACATATTGATTTGATGTGGGTCTATGAAACACTCATACTCTAAATGAATGTGCGAACCATTTGGGAAAATTAATTTTCTTTCTCATAAAATAATCAGAAATTTTTCTATAATAAATGGTAGTATCATCTTTTAACTTATTAATAGTTAACAACTTAGAAGCATATTAATTGAAAATTAATGGAAGGCTGAATAAAAACCGGGAAAAATCCCGGTTCTAACTTTTAAACATTCTTTTGATAAAGTCCTATAGTATTTCCGTCAAGATCATTTATCAAAGCATAATAACCCATTGCAGGAATTGTGGTTTTCTCTCTTAAAAGTTTTCCGCCAGCATCGGTAGCTTTTTTTAATTCAGATGAAATACTATCAACATTTACATGAAAGATAGTTGATTCGCCTGTTGCAATTTCTTTTACATTTCTTAATCCGACAGTAAATCCTTTATGTGTATTGAATAAAAGATACCCGTTCCCAAATGGTTTAAATTCCCAGCCGAACAATTTGTGATAAAATTCCTTTGACTTCTCTAAATTTTTCGTTGGAATTTCAACATGTGCTATTAAATCTGATGCCATACTGAACCTCGTTTAATGAATAATTTACAAAAGAAGATATAATATTTATAAACCTCTCACAAATTTTAAAATAAATAATAACTAAGTAAATAGAAGAGTTGTAAATTGAGATAATTTTTATTTGAATAAATTAATGGTGGCTGTTCATTCAATTTAAAATTAAAAACCCTGCCATAATTAATGACAGGGTATATTTTTGTTATTTGTGTTTGTTAATGAGCAGATCCGCTAATTGTCAGAGACTCAGAGCCATTTGATCCGTTCGTTAAAATTTTAATACTTATTGGCCTAGGAGTATCGCTTGAATCTGTATCTGCTACAGAAAATCCAAACTGAGTCCATCTTTTACTTTGAGTATCAGGTAGTACAACAGAACCGTCACCGGTTAGTTTAACATTATCACCATCAACTGAAACACTAATAGAAGTTCCGCTTGTTAAAGGGTTTCCATTTTGATCTTGGACAGTGTAAGTAAATGCCTGGGAACCTAAATTTGGAATTTCAAAAGAACCCGGGAAAGCATTTATAGTTGGTATACCTGAAAATAAAACAACAATAGAATCTGTAATAGTATTTGAGTTTTCATCCGCAGTTGAACCTATTATAGTAGCAAAACCGGCACCAAAGATTGGATGATTAGGTCGAGGTGCGGAAGAAATAAGAGTAACTGATCCAATACCTAAGTCATTAGTTTGAGTCGAACCGTCAATTATTCCACCAGTAGATGTAAAATAAACAGCAGTGCCAGGGCGTACAGGATTTGCATATTTATCGCCAACGTATGCTGATATTACGTCAGTTAATCCATAGCGATTATAACCAGCAAAATTAACGGAGGCTGGAGCAATACTAAAATGTGTATCATCTGGTAATCCACCATGAATTGAAATTCCTACAGGTAAAGAAGTAATTTTTTTATTTGTTAATTGAATCTCAGCTATAATTTGAACAGTGCCTGCCTTAGTTCCGGAAGTTAAATTTACAATTGCTTCGCCATTGTTATTTGTTTTTACAATTGTTGGGCTTAATTCCTCACCACCTCCAGGCTGTGCACCAAATTTGAAATTTACATTTACTGTATGATCCAGGTCAATTGGAGTACCTGCTGAATCTTGAACAACAAATGTTATTCTTGCTGTTTCCTCAGAACCGCTTTGTTTAACACCAATAAACTCAACTGACTGATCCTGTAAAAATATACTAACAGGATCGCCTGATGGAACTGTTCCGGTGTTATTAGGTACCATTTCAATTAATGGAATAGACTTATCTTTTCCCGCAATAACGTAGACACTTGCTGAGTCGGTTATAAATCCGCTTTTAGAAACAACAATAACTAAATTTATATTTGATGAAAGCTCGATATCTGTGCTATACTTTCCTTGTGTATCTGTAGCCAATTCTTGAACGTCGGTATCGGTAAAAACTAAAACATCAGCATTCTCAAGCGGGCTGCCGGATAAACTGTTAGTTATCTGCCCTGAAATTGTTGATGTTAAGGTTTGAGTATTGTTGTTATTGTCCCCGGTATCCGTACCTCCAACTACTTGAGAAGAATTATCTTTACACGAAAAGAAAAGAAATGAAAACAATAGCATCGCTATTATTAACGTAAAAAATGTTTTTGCAGTGGTCCTCTCCATAATATTTTCTCTATTTAATTTAAAAGTTTATGTTTTGCCAAATGTGAATATCGGAAAATTGGTTTTGTGGAGAGTTAAATCAACTATTGTACCGTTAATAATAATCCTTAAAATTTATTGATTTTATAATGATTTATAAGTTTTTGTAATTTCTACCCAAAAATGAATTTGCCCTTGTAAAAACTACTCACTTAGGTAATTTTGTTTAGAAGTTATAAGAATAGTGATAAATTTTATTGGGGATATTAAGAAAAAGTAAGCTTGAAGAATTAAATTCCCTTAGTGTCTCGTTTAATCATTTGCCAGGCAGTGAGCAAAATAATTTGAATATCTAAAACAAAAGACCAGTTTTCTATGTACCAAATATCATAATCAATTCGCTTTTGTGTCCTTCTTTTATTTTCCTCTGCGTCTAGAACATCTCCACGAAAACCGTGGATTTGAGCCCAGCCAGTAATACCCGGCTTAACCCAACTTCGCAGCTTCAATTCATTTACCATTTCTTTGTACAAATTATTAAAGACTATAGTGTGAGGCCTTGGACCAACGATTGACATTTCACCTTTTAAAACATTTATAAATTGTGGAAATTCATCTAAGTTAGTTCTTCTTAAAAATCTACCAAACTTTGTTATTCTAGGATCATCTTCAACAACCGGCTGAAATATTTCTCTATCAATATCTTGTCTCATTGTCCTGAATTTATAGCATTTAAATATTTCATCATTAGCACCGACCCTTTCCTGTGTAAAAAAAATTGTACCGGGAGAAGTTAATTTTATTATAATGGCAAGTATTGGAAACAACCACGAAAGTATCAGCATCCCTATAATTATAGATATAAGAATATCGAATGATCTTTTAATAAATCTCCAATGTGCTTCAGCTAATGGTTCATCTCTAACAGATATTATTGGAAGATTTCCAATCATATTGATTCTAAATTTTTTTGATAAGAATCGGATGTAATCGGGAATTATATTAATGCGAACAGCATGCCGGTTACAAGTTCGAAAAATGTTATCAAGCAGATTAGATGCATAAAAAGGAAGGGCGATAACAACTTCATCAACAATATTGTTTTGCAAAACAGAATCCAGTTCATTTATCTTACCTAAAAATATTTGCTCAGTATTCATTTCATCATCAACGAACCCAATAAAATTATAGCCAAGCCCGATATTACTTTTAATCATATTCGAAAAAGTTTGTCCAACTTCACCTGAGCCAATAATAATTAAATTTTTATTGTTTTGTTCTCTTCCTCTTCGTTTGAAAATAATAATCTTAAGAATTTCGATGCGCAGGCTTACAAAGATGATTAGTAGAAAAGTATTGTAAAGGATAAAATTTCTGGTAAATAAATCTTCTTTTATAATGAAGATAAAAATAACAGAAGCCAATGCTTGAACTATAACAACCTTAAGGATATTTGTAAATTGAAATGAATATAACCGCGATCCAAAATCTTCGTAAAAACTGACAACATTTGAGGTAAAGTACCATAAAAAATTTAAGGCCATCAAAAGAACAAGCATGTATGTCCTTGTAAGAAGAATTTCAAATGGCTGAGCCAATGCAGCGGCAATAACAAAGCTTATATTTAGAAGTGCAAGGTCTAAAAATAATCTTAAATAATAAATGGATTTTCGATTAGCTATCATTAAAAAGACTATCCGTAAAATTCTTTTACTTTTATATCAATGAAATTTTGAATTTTTTGTTCGAATAATTTTCTATCATATTTTTTTGCGCCGCTGCTAATGGAAGTTGAATCAAACTTGCTTTCATTATCTTCAAATTTATTTACTGCTTCAATAATATCATTAACGTTCTGATTATTAAAATGAATTCCATTTTCCAGATTGATTATTGTTTCTGCTGTTCCGCCTTTATTTAATGCTATTACAGGCGTTCCGCATGATAAGGCTTCAATTACCATTATACCAAAGTCTTCTTCAGCAGCAAAAACAAATGCTTTTGCTTTTTGCATATAGTTTGCAAGTGTTTTTCCTGTTTGATAACCAAGAAAATCTATATTGTTACCTGCAACATTTTTTATCTTTTCGAAATCAGGGCCATCGCCAACAACAATTAATTTTTTATCCGGCATTTTTGAAAATGATTCTACTATTAAATCAATTTTTTTATAAGGGACAAAACGCGATGCTGTTAAATAGTAATTCTCCTTGTTTGTTTCACAGTTAAATTTTTCTGTATCAACAGGCGGATAAATAACATCAGCGTCACGATTATAAATTTTCTTTATTCGCTTGGCTATATAGTTTGAATTTGCTATAAAATGATCGACTCTGCTTATAGAAGAAATATCCCATAGTCTTATATAATGAAGAACAGATTTAACAATTAATCCTTTTAATCCTTTTGTAAGATTAGCCTCCCTTAAATACTGATGAGTCAAATCCCATGCATATCTGATTGGCGTGTGGCAATAACAAATATGAAGTTGATTAGAATTTGTTAAAACTCCTTTTGCCACAGCATGTGAACTTGAAAGAACTAAATCATAATCTGAAAGATCGAATTGTTCAATTGCGTAGGGAAATAATGGGAGATAATTACGGTGATTATTCCTTGCTCTTGGCAATTTTTGAATGAAAGATGTAGTGGTCTCTTTATTATTTAAAATAATTTTCTTCTCTTCAGCACTGAGAAAATTAATTAAAGTAAAAATGTCTGAATCCGGGTAAAGATTAACAAAAGATTCCAGGCATCTTTCCGATCCTGCATAGGTTACTAACCAATCGTGTATTAAAGCAGTTTTCAATTTTAAGTTAAATTATGAATAAAATATGTTTATAAAATTTAATTATTTTTATCATCAATTAAGTAGTGTATATAAAAGTTCTTCATATTTCTTTACAAATTCAGTAAGGCTGTATTTTTCTTCAATCGTTTTACGTGCATTTATACTTATAGAACTTAAAGCTTTGTTTTGGAATTCATTAACCACTAATTCTAATTTATTTTTAAGTGCATAAATATTATTCGATTCAACTAAAAACCCATTTTTATTTTCTACGATAATTTCTTTAGGCCCGCCAATGTTTGGAGCTATCACAATTTTTCCATACGCCATCGCTTCGAGAACAGAATAAGGGAATGCTTCCGGAATAACAGTATAATTTATAACCAGGTCTAATGAATTGTATATTTTAATTTTATCGCTTTCATAACCCATGAAATGAATTTTATCTTTTAAATCACTTAAACTTACTTTGGAAATTAATTCTTGATTGTATCTATGTGAATCGTCTTGATTGTTGGGAGAGCCATAAATAAATAAATGAATTATTGGATACGAGTTAAATAGATCAATTAAAGAATCTATTAATAGATCAATTCCCTTTATACGTATAATTGAACCAACAATTCCTATTCTAATTTTGTCATCAACTAGTTCTTGATTAATAATCTGAATCCCATTTAAATCGATCCCATTGTGGATTACATCAATTTTGTTGTTATATCTATTGCCGACTATTAGTATAATATTATCTTTAACAGCATTCGAAACACAAATAAATTTATCTGAAAACTTAATTATAACTTTCAACAGTTTAGCTTCAAAAGAATTATTATTATAAATTAAATGCTGAATGACAAGAAGCTTTTTCCTCATTAAGATGGATGGAAGTATTGAGAATAAGGCCGCAAAGTTTCCATTTGCAATTAAAAGGTCAATTTTATTTTTATAGATGGCAGCAGATAATGAAAAAGCTGAAATCTTAATTTTGATAATACTTTTTAAAATAGAAGATAATGACCATTTTGAATTTAACCTATAGATTTTTGAAAGCTGATTTTTAAAAATTACATTCAACCTATTTTTTTTGAAAATATCTGAGGCTTCGCCATTTGGAGATGCAATAATAAAATTATAGCCCGTAATATTTTCACATAATTTTAAAATAAACTCTTCACCGCCGCCCCAGTTCTGCATCACAGATATAATTAATATATTCTTATTCTTTGGTCCCATCAAACAATTTATTTTTTAATAAAAAATGAAATAAATTTTATACAAATAAAAGTTAAAACATGAACTGAATTTCTTGCCACTCGAATAAGAAAACCCTTATTGCGATAAAACTTGTATTCCGGCAAAGGAATATTTCTTTTCTTGGCAAGATACTCGATTTTCTTTTTATTTGTTTCCCAATTATTCGATAGTTGATTTGAATGTATTCTATAATAAGCATGAATCCGGGGAATAAAAATAAATTTTCCCAAATTGCTTAAACGAATCCAGCAATCATAATCTTCTCCAATGTTTAATTCAGGATCTTCATCAAAACCATTTATTTCTCTTAATTTATTTGTTTTTACAAGTACAGTTGAAAGAGGGATTGAATTGCCATGCGTAATTAAATCATTCCTGGAATGTACAGCTTTAAAAATAAGAGGCAGTACTTCGTATGAAGGTGAAAAAATAGAAACATTGCCAAAGGTGACACTCATTGAATAAACAAAAATTAATTCGGGAAATTTATCGAAATATTTTAATTGAGACTCAAGTTTATATTTAGTCCATAGATCATCAGAGTCTAGAAAAGCTATAAACTCTCCATTTGCTTTTTTAATTCCAACATTTCTTGGAACAGATGGAATCCCGGCATGTTCAATTTTAAAGTATAAAATTCTTTGATCAACTTCTGATAATCTCTTTAGGATTTTAGTTGTATCATCGGTGGATGAATCATCCACCACAATGATTTCAAAATTCTGATAGCTTTGATCTAAAATAGAATTAATGGTCTGTTCAATATAATTTGCAGAATTGTAAGTTGGGATGATTACTGAAACTAAAGGCTTAAATGAAGATTCCATTTTATATTTTTGTTAGTTCAAATATTCCGCAGCCGTAAAAACAGTTAAAATTATTTTTTATGTTTTGTTCATTAAGCTCTGCGTTTTCAAATAAAACATTATCATCACTTATGTATGAAAATGAATTTATGGAATATTTTTCACTAAATATTTTTAAAAGAAATTCTAATGAAAATACCCGATGTGCATCAAACTCAATTCGCTGTGGCCCAATGGGAGTTGATAAATAAAATTTCCCATTTTTTTTAAGCAGCTTGTAAATGTTATTTAAGCCTTTTAAATACCCGTTCATGTCAACTTTATCCCCGTATCTTCCTAGCCCAAAATGTTCAATTGCATGAAGGCAGGAAACAGAATCCGTGTAATCTTCAAACACAAAATTTTCATCCATTAAATCAGCTTGAATAAATTTTACGTTCTTAATTTTATCGTTCAATTTCCGGATATCAAAAATCTCAATCTCTCTGAAAGAAGCAACATGAGCAACAAATCCATCAACTCTTGAACCAATGTCTACATGTCTATTAGGAGTGTTAATAAAAATTTTACTGGCAATTAGTAAGTCCTGGTGAAAATAATGTAGAGGAATTGAACCGGCTGTGTCAAACCTGTCATCAAGACAAGGACGAAGTTTTTTAATTGTAAAATTTTTGTCTGAATTAATTTGGCTTTTTAAAGTATAATAATTTTGAAAAAAAGGAAAAATACCCTTTAATGAATTGAAAAGTTTTTTAGGATAAAACCCAAAAAGATTTAAATAATAGTTGATGTATTTTATTAACAATTTTTAGCTTACAACTTTTGTTACTAAGTTTTTTAAATAGTTTTGTGCCGAATGATCTTTAATTGATCTTTCATAACCTTTGTTCGCAATTGAGGTCCTAGTTTCTTCATCTTTTAAATAAAACTTAACTGCATTGGGAATAAATTTAATATCTTCATAAACGGCAATTTCTTTGTCGATTTCATAAACAAGATTTAATCCCGGAACAAAATAACTTAATTGAAAACCCCCACAGCCGTTTATTTCGTAATGCCTTCCTTTAACTTGCTCTTTTATTTTTTTTAAGAAATATAGCTGCTTGATGTTTGTAAGTGAAGTTGCAGCCCAAAATAAAAATTTTATATCATTATAAACTGCATTTGAAAGATTCAAATTTATTTTAGATTGATTAAAAACTTCAACAACTTGTTCTTGAGAAATCCATTTTGCATCTTTGCCCCATCCTCTTCCAAACACATTAACTTTTAATCCTTCATCAATCAGATTTTTTATTATCCATTTTCTTAAAGGGCTGTAGCCGCCAACAAAGCTGATGTCATAAATAGTTTTCAAATCTAGTTTTTTGTAAAAAGATGAATTGTAGCCAAACGGAGTGAAAAAAACATTTTTTATGTTTTCTAATTGGTAATTCCTATACATGAAATAATCCGGAGTAGAGAAATAAGTAAAATAATTAATCCAATGCCTTACAAATATTTGTCTCCACGGGTCATCAAAAAAATAAACCAAGGTTTTTGTTTTATCTTTTAATGATTGGATTATGTT
This sequence comes from uncultured Ignavibacteriales bacterium, assembly GCA_963746735.1. GTDB lineage: Bacteria > Bacteroidota > Ignavibacteria > Ignavibacteriales > Ignavibacteriaceae > CAVSWT01. Next base: position 82,899 of record CAVVCO010000020.1, on the reverse strand, counting down.
TTCATCAAATTCATTTTCGAATAAACAAAATATAGCACAATCCGGTTTTTCAGAATTAATTAGCTCTCTAAGCTTTTCGTTCATTTTAGATTTACCGGAATCTTTAAACTCAGAAAGATAATCGAACAAAATTATATTCTCTTTTCCGAACACATCACACAACGGCAAATAAATATTAAAATATTCATATGAATGCCCTCTTTCTTTTACACCATAATCATATTTCATTATTGCTAAAACAATTTTCATTTTTTATATCACGTTTCTAAATATCTGGATGATAAAATCGTTTTATTAACTAGCGCAATATATAAAACGTACGTTAGGCCAATGATAATAATACTATATGCAATTCCACTTAAGCCAAATTGATTAATAAGAATAATATTCAACACAACCGAAATAATGCCAATGCTGATTTTAGGGAAAATATATTTATCAGGTTTGTTTAATGCTAATCCAACTACTGTTTGCGCTTGCCCGGTAAGAAATAAACCTGAACCAAAACAAATTAGAGGAAGCAATTGCCAATAAACTGCGTATGATTCATTGCTGATTATAATAATTAATTGTCTGCCCCATAAATATGTTATTAGAGTGGAAACCATTGAAATAAAAAATATAAGCAGCATATTAATTCTTATATATAATCTTCCTGTTAAAAGCTTTTCTTTATTATTTAAATCAGAGTATTGCTGATAAATTATGGGCATAGCAAAATCGTTTATGATATTATTAGGAACAACAACCAATGCATTAGCTATAGCAATCATGATAGCATAAATACCGACATCAGAGGTTGAAAGATAATTTGCAATAATCCACTTTTCACCGTTCTGTTGCAGCCAGCCGGCCAGTCCCCACAATAAAAATGGTAAAATATATTTAAATACTTTTGAACGTATTTCCACTTGTGATTCTTTAATTGTGGTTTGATCAAAGCTATCTTCTTTTGGTAGATATTTCTTAAAGAATAAATATTTCACTATTGAAAATGAAAATGTCACAGTAATTAAAACTAACATTACGTTTGTCAGAGTTAAATATTTATTACTCAATAATAAAAATAACGATGCTATTGAAATTATTTTTTCAGTTCCTTGGAGCAAAGAATTCTCTTTTCTTTTGCGAAGTAAATTTAGAGCTGAGTTGAAAAATTCATTTATCTTAAATGTAAATACATATACCCCTGCCAAGAAAAACAATAAAACGAATTCTGTTAAACCGAATAATTTGGTAACAACAACTGAAATTACGGACAATATAAAAAGACTTACAGCTGATATAATTAAAATCTTATAGGTAAGTTTAACAAAAATTCCGGTTTTATTTTTTTCTGCATAGTCATAATAAAATCTTAAAAAGCCTTGTTGAATGGGCCCATAAAATATTAATCCGAAAAAAGCAATAATGGTCAAGATAAGCGAATAAATTCCAAAATCATAGGTGCCCATCTTTGAAAGTATTTTCAAGATTGCAAAACCTAAACCAACACTTAACACCTGTCCTAAAAATACCCAGCCTATTTCAGAAACTGAATTTGTTGTAATTTTAGAACGAATGCTTTGATATATTTCTTGAAAATGATTCATCAACTGATTGGTTGAATGTTGAAATATGATTGAAGTGAAAATACTGGGCTTGATGTAATTTGGAGATCAGTTTTTTTTAAGAATAAACTCATGTAAGATTATTTATAATTATTTTAATCAAATATAGATAAAATTATTTTGAATTTATACTCTCATATTGATTGTTCAGGTTGGCAATGAGTGTTAATCTTTGATAAATTTAATGTTGTATTTATTATTTCTTTAATGATTTTATTATAAAAACAATGAAACTCTCCTCCATAGTAATAGCAAAAAATGAAGAGAAGAATATTGAACGCTGTATCAAAAGTCAGTTAACATGTATTGATGAAATCGTTGTGCTTGTGGATAAAGATTCAAATGACCGGACTTTGGAGATAGTTAAAAGTTTTAAAAACGTAAAATATGAAATTGCCGAATGGATGGGTTATGCTAAAACAAAACAATATGCAGTCGAACACACTTCAAACGATTGGATTCTCTGGATTGATGCGGATGAAGCAATAACAAATAATTTAGCAGAAGAATTAAATCAATTTAAAAATGGAACCCCGATGCATACCGCTTTTTCAATTCCGCGCAAAGCTTTCTTTCTCGGCAAGTGGATTAAACACAGCGGATGGTATCCTGGCAGAGTTGTTCGACTTTTTAATAAGAACAAAGTAAAATTTGATGATAGTGATGTTCACGAGCAATTAATATTTGAAGGCGAATGCGGACAATTAAAAAATGATATTGAACACTATACTGACCCAAACATTTTTCATTATTTTGAAAAGTTTAACAGGTATACATCTTTAGCTGCAAAAGAATTATCAGAAAGCAGCTACTCTTTTTCTTTGGCGGATTTATTATTACGGCCGTTTTCAATTTTTATTAAAATGTTTTTTCTAAAAAGAGGTTTTCTAGATGGAGTTCACGGATTTGTGTTAGCGGTATTTTCATCTTTATATGTTTTTACAAAATATGCTAAACTTTGGGAGCTTAACTTGACTGCCCCAAAGGGATCTGCGATTGACAAGCAGGATTAAAAAAGGAGGAGTAATATGGAAAACAAGGATAACAATTCCTTATTGTTTATTCAGTTGATTAATCAAAACCAGCATATAGCATTTATGTCAATGGGCAAAATTGAAAACCCGGTTTCAAAAAAATCGGAGAAAAATATTGAATATGCAAAGTTCGCCATAGACACTTTAGATATGCTTCAAATCAAAACAAAAGGAAATCTTAGCGAATATGAAGAGAAGTATATGCAGGAAACTATTAATGAGTTAAAACTAATGTATGTTGAAGCATTTAAAAAATAGTTTTCAAAACGTTGTTCATTATCAAAAAATTAAAAGTACAATTTGAAGTTAAAGGGCGGTTAAAATGAAAATTGGAATTATTGCAAATACGAATAAAGAAAACGCTGTACAGGTTGTTTCATCTCTTGTGAAGAAGCTTAGAAAATCCGGCTTCGATTTTCTCTTAGGAGATTCACTTCGAAAATATAAAAAAGATATTACCGATGAAATTAAAAGTACGGTTTTTATTACAAATGATAGGCTAGCCAAAGAAAGTGATATGATAATTTCTATCGGTGGAGATGGAACAATGCTGGCTTCTGCAAACCTTGCTCAATTAAATGATAAACCAATACTTGGAGTCAATCTTGGTAAGCTCGGTTTTCTCGCTGAAGTTAATATAAACGAAATGGATTACTTGATTGAGGATATTAAAAATAATAATTATTCAATTGAAGAAAGAATGCTAATTGAAGCAGAATGCGGTGCTCACAAAGTTGAAACGCTTTATGCCATAAATGATATTGTTATTGATAAAGACGGCTGGCCGAAGATGATTGAAATAACTATTAAAGTTGATGGGGAATTAGTGACCACGCTTTCTGCAGACGGAATAATTGCGGCAACACCAACAGGTTCAACCGGCTATTCAATTTCATGCGGCGGTCCAATTGTAAGCCCTAAGGCCAATGTGATTACCCTTTCTCCTATTTCCCCTCACAGCTTAACAATGCGGCCTCTTGTTTTGCCCGGCGACCAGGAAATTATTATCAGGGCAGATTCGCTTCATGAAAAAGTTCAAATTAATTGCGACGGGCAAAGAGTTTTTGGTTTTGCTCCTCCTCTTGAATTAAAAATCAAAAAATGCAAACGGTCTTTAAAAACAATTCATACTTCCAATGCAAGTTATTTCGAAACATTAAGAAACAAGCTTCTATGGGGAGTTGATCTTAGAAAACATTCCCTTAATAAATAGAAAAAATCATGAAACTAAAATTTATCCTGATAATGATTTTCTTATGTGCAATCAATTTATTTGCACAAACTGAAACTGATACTCTGAATGTAAATAAAAAAATAATTGATGAAGATTCCGGTAAACCAATGCTGATTGGATATACCACCCGTGAAGCCTTTACACGATACTTCTTTTTCATGGTGGTTCAATTCAGAGTATAAAAATTATGATATAGATGTTGACGCATTAAAACCTTTGTTTGAAGACAGCACTTTACTTAATGATGTAAATATTACAATAGTTATGGGAAGCTGGTGCAGCGACAGCAGAAGAGAAGTTCCGCGCTTCTTAAAAATTATAGATGGATTAAAATTCCCAGAAGAGAATTTATCTATTTATTGTGTAGATAGAAATTTAAGTACTGAAGATGATGAAATTGACGACTTAAAAATAAAGGCTGTCCCGACTTTCATTTTTTACAAGAATGATACTGAACTTGGAAGAATTGTAGAAGTACCAACTGAAAGCTTAGAGATTGACATGGTTAAAATTCTAACCGGCCTTACAAAACCGAAAGTTGAAGAGGATTTGGAAAAGGAATAGTATAAACTTCCTGGGAATACCTTAAAAATAAGATCCTAGAAAGGAAATCAAATATGGGAGTCTTCATATAAAGTGAAAATATATATTCCGCTTATTTGTTTACTTGTAATGTTCATTCAAAGCTGCAACACCACAGAACCGCCAACTCCCTCACAAAATGAGCAGCCTAAAGATATTAAGCTAAAGTTGCTTGATGTAAGCTGCACAGAAGCATTTATTAATGTTTCTGCATTTGATTCTGTTTTACCGGTTAGCATTGTTTTGAATAAAGATGATGCAGCTTTATTTAATTTTACTTTAACCAAAACAGATACAACACTAATTGATACAACTTTGCAAGCCGGTAAAACCTATGTTTTCCAAACTACAGCAGTAATAAATAGTGTAGAGCAGAAAAGCGATACTTTGCAAGTTAAAACGCTTAATACTACAAGTAACAATTATACCTGGCAAAAATTTTATTTTGGCAACGGTGCCAGCAGTACGCTTTACGATTTAGCAATTATAGATGAAAATAATATCTGGTGCGTAGGGGTAATTAATATTAATGACAGCAGCCAAAACGGTTTTACAACTTACAATGCAGTGCACTGGGATGGGAGTCAGTGGGAATTGAAAAAGATTTCTGTAATCTATAATGGAAATTTAATTACTCCACAGCTATATGGAATTTATGCTTTCTCATCAACAGATATTTGGTTATCATCAGGAGTTCCGGTTCATGGGGATGGTGTCAATTGGACGCAGTATCATTTGTTTGACATGGGAATATTAGGACAAAATGACGGTTATTTAACTAAAATATGGGGTACTTCCTCATCAAACATTTACTATGTAGGAACTTTAGGTACAATTGCTCACTACCAAAACGGCCAATGGATTAAAATAGAAAGTGGGACAAATTTGAATATACACGATATCAATGGTTTTACAAATCCCGTTATAGGAAAAACTGAAATCCTTTGTGTAGCCGATGACCCTAATTATCAGCAAGGTGTTCAGGTTATCAGTATTAATGAAGATAATACAACTGAGTTACTGGATAATAATGGGCTTGGCATTGCAATAAGCTCAGTGTGGTTTGTACCCGGCATACAATATTATATAGTAGGTAATGGGCTTTATCAAAAAACACATAAAGAGGCCACAAAATGGATAGATCTAAATAATTACAGAAAAATTACTCAAAATTATATGGTAAGTATAAGAGGTACCGGATTGAATAATATAATAGTAACGGGGGCTTTTGGAGAAGTAATTCATTTTAACGGACTACGATGGGAGAGCTTAAGAGACCAAACATTCCTTGATAACGGAACATATAGCAGTGTAGCCATAAAAGGAAATTTAGTAATTGCAGTGGGCCAGGACCAAAATCAAGGGGTAATACTTGTTGGACATCAACAATTATGAATAACTAATTCCACAAAAATCCATATTACAAAATAAAAAATGCCGGAACAGCATCCGGCATTTTAATTATCTTATCTAGCGAACAGATTAATTTTCTACTTCTTCCAATTCATGTACAACAGACTTTTGAGCAACTTTTGTAACTCTTGGTTTCGAAGTTTTATCCGCTGTAGAAACCTTTTTTAACTTACCATTTGTTTTAGGCGGATTTAGTTTATCCTTATAGTTTTTATAAGAATAGATTTTCTTCTGATAATTCCTTAGAATAATTTTATCTTCATCCTTATGTAAAACATAATTAGGAAGAAGAGGAATTTTACCGCCGCCGCCAGGTGCATCAATTACAAAATGAGGAATTGCCAAGCCGCTGGTATGCCCGCGAAGATTTTCAATTATATTTAACCCGGTTTCAATTGAAGTACGGAAATGATTAGCGCCTTTGGTTTCATCAGCCATATACATATAATAAGGGCGAACTCTTATTCTGAGCAGCTTCTGCATTAATTCTTTTACAATTGCCGGATCATCATTTACACCTTTCATTAGTACCATCTGGTTTCCAACAGGAACACCGGCATTTGCCAGCATTTCGCAAGCTTTACTGCTTTCAGGTGTAATTTCCCATGGATGGTTGAAATGAGTGTTTAAATAAATAGGATGATACTTCTTTAGCATATTAACAAGGTTTTCTGTAATTCTATGCGGAAGTACGCAGGGCATTTTTGATCCAAGCCTGATAATTTCGATATGAGGAATATCTCTTAATCGTTTTAATATTTTTTCCAGCATTATATCTGTTAACATCAAAGGATCACCGCCGGATAATATTACGTCTCTGATTTCAGTATGCTGTTCAAGATACTTAAACGCACTTTCTAACCCTTTCATAGAAATTTTTTCGTAGTCACCAACTTTTCTTTTCCTTGTACAGAAACGGCAGTACAATCCGCATTGACTGGTAACTAAAAATAGAGCACGATCGGGATAGCGATGAGTAATATTTGGAACAGGGCTCATAGCATCTTCCATCAACGGATCTTCTTCAGAATCAAGATCTTCTAATTCAGCTTTATCCGGTACACATTGCCGCCAAATGGGATCGCCCGGATAGCGAATAAGGCTCATATAATAAGGGTTGATTCGTGCTTGAAAAAATTCATCGAGATCTTCAGCTACCTTTCTTTCAATCCCGAATTTTTCGACAAGCTCATCAACCGAATGAACACTGTCTCTTACCATTTGCTGCCACAGTTCCATGTTAACCCTCTGTTTGTTTTTTATTATCAAGATATTTACCGAAAGTTATTAGGCTGTCGCCTAATGAGTAAAAATCATTTATCTGGGTTACAATTGAGTATTTATTTCTCAAGTAAAAATTTCTTGTTTTAGTGTAACTGTCTTTTGAAGATGTCTCTGCCAAAATCCATCTTCCTTTTTTTTCTTCAACAAACTTTTCTGCATGATCAAGAAGACTTTTGCCGATTCCTTTTGCCTGAACATCCGGATCAACAACAATCCAGTACAGATCATAAACTCCGTCGGTCAACGGCCGCCGTCCTGTACAATGGTATCCGAATATTTTATCTTCTTCTTCATAAATAAAAATATGATAATCATTCTGCGCTTGGTTAAACGCTGCAATCTCTATTAACTCCATTGCTACATTAACTTCTTCGTTTGAGAAGTTAGGAACTCTATTTAAAATATCTTTAAGCCCAGGAACGTCAGCTTGCTTTATTTTTCGTATCATTCAATTTTCTTGCCAAAGCGAAATTTGCAATTGTAAAAAGTAGATCACTATAAGTTAATCCTGCTGCTGAAGCCGCGCGGGCAAATCCTGAGTCAGTTGAAATATCAGGATTAGGATTAACTTCGATGACATAAGGGATATTATTTTTACTAAGCCTTATATCAACACGCGCATAGTCTCTGCAGTTCATCGCCTGAAATGCGGCGAGAGCTGTCTGCTCGACTTTAATTTTAACTGCCGGAGGAATTTTTGCCGGGCAGCTTGGTTTTGTGTTTAAATAATATGTGCTGCCTTCAACCCATTTGCCATCATAAGTAACTATCTTTGGCAAGCCTTTGGGTAATCCTGTAAATTTAATTTCAGAGATTGGCAGTGTATTAGCTCCTAATACTGCAACATTTAGTTCACGGCCGGTTATATATTCCTCAACTATTACATCCTGCTTATAAGTAGCAAATAAAAATTTTAGTCTTTCTTTAACGGAATTAAAATCATTAACCACAGAAAATTCAGAAATACCTATGCTGGCATCCTCGTTTAAGAGTTTTAATATAACGGGGAACTTTAAATTGAATTGAGCTTCTTCAACTTTTTCATTTTTCCTAATTATCAGTGACTTAGGTGTATTGATTCCAAAGGAACGTAAAATGTTTTTGGTTCTTTCTTTATTTAAACAGTTTCCAAGGCAGGAAGGAAGATTCCCGGTATAATTATATCCTAATAATTCATAAACACCGGCGAGACAATATTCATAAGAAGCAACGCCTTCAACTGATTCAACGAAATTAAAAATGACATCCGGATTAAATTCGGTAATTTTTGCAATAGATTTTTCTATATTACCGGATATGGGGAGGGATTCAACATCTAAAAAGTTTTCTTTCAAACAGCGGGTAACTATCCCAAGCTCTTTTGAAAATCCATTTTCAGAAAGATCGTTAGAGCTTATGCTACTTTTTTCCGACCTGCCATTGTAAACAGAAAAGATGCTTACCGGAGAATTGTAGCAAATCAAAATTTTTGAGTTTGTCTTCATAATAATTTATATCTTTTAGCCGCTGCTAAAAGAACTGTGTTTATCATATCATTATAGTTTAAACCCGCCGTACGAGCCGCTTTGGGGAAACAAGAGTTCTCTTCCGGGTTAGGAAGAATCCCGGGAAGAGGATTAACTTCAATTATATTCGGCTCATTATCGGCATCCAATCGAACATCAATCCTGCTCCAATCTTTACAGCGAAGAACATTATAAGCTTTTAAGACTGTTTCTTTTATTTTTGATTCAAGAGTTGAATCAATTTTAGCCGGGCAGGAAAAAACATCCAAAGGATTTTCTACTGTATCTAAAATCCATTTTGCTTCGTAAGAGTATATCGGGATAAAGTCATCCGGGAAATCTTTATAATTTATCTCAACTATCGGAAGAACTTGTGTTTCATTCCCATTTCCGATAACCGCTACTGTGAATTCTTTCCCCGGCAGAAACTCTTCTATTAAAGCTGGTTGATTGTATTCATTTAATATTCTCTCCACTTCGCTTGTGAGTTCATTTTCGTTTTTAACAAATGAAGAGGAGAAAATCCCTTTGCTTGAACCTTCTGATATTGGTTTTACAATCAATGGGAATTTTAAATTTAAGTTTGAGGCTTGTGTTAAACTATCTGCGATAAAAAATTTCGCGTTAGGAACTTTATGATAAGATAAAATTTCTTTGGTTCGTGCTTTATCAAGACAAATAGCCAGGGTTAAAGGATCAGATCCTGTATAAGGTATCTGAAGCATATCAAGGATTGCAGGTATTTGTGCTTCACGGCTTACACCGCTGTAACCTTCGGCTATATTAAAAACTATATCCGGTTTTAAATCTTTTAATTTTTGAAAAGCTGAATGGTCTGCTTCAATCAAAGTAACATCATGAAAACATTCAATTGCATCTTTAACTGCATTAATAGTACTCCATGTATCCCATTCGGCATACGTATCTACCTGTGTTTGTGATTGTCCTGTGGGATTGTTTTGGAAAGAGGGTACTTCTTCAGGGAAAGTTTCACTTTCAGGTTTTACATTGAAGGTTAATGCAACGTTCAGTCTTAAACTAAACAAAGAAGATAAAATATTTTCTCCTTTAAAATTTTTTTTTACAAATATAACTATTATAAATTCTAAGTCAACAACTTTTAAAGATCAAACAAAAAAATATTTTCGAAAACTTTTTTAAAATTTATATTAAAAAATATTTTTTATTACAATAAATTTTTTTTGCACACGAAATTAAAACTAAAAAAAATTATAAATCAACTTTATTGTAAGATATTTTTTTGTTTAAATTTTTTAATAATAAAAATTTTAGGAGAGAAAAATTTTTTAAGCGATGTTTGCGAACTTTAAATTGTCTTTGTAGTGCTCGGTAAGATTTTTTCTTATCACAGAATTGCTTTTGTCGGTAAGATGGGGATCATCTTGAATAATTTTAAATGCTGTTTCTTTTGCATCAACTATAATATCTGTATCGTTAACGATGTCAGCATATTTCAATTCAGGAAATCCGCTTTGCTTAGTACCGAAAATATCCCCCGGCCCGCGAAGCTTCAAATCAACTTCGGCAACTTTGAACCCGTCGATGTGTTTTACCATGGTCTGCATTCTAATTGATGCTTTGTGCTTGTATAATTGAGCAGGCGACAGAGTATTCAAAATCAAATTTAAGCTTATTGTTAATAGCTGCGAACTCATCTTTTGTAACCAGGATACAATATGCTTGCTTGTCTCCACGCCCAACTCTTCCTCTTAATTGATGAAGCTGCGATAAGCCAAATCTTTCTGCGTTATTAATTAAAATTATATTTGCGTCCGGTATATCAATACCGACCTCAATTACGGTTGTAGAAATTAATACATCAAATTCTTTTTTTAGAAATTGAAACATCACTGTTTCTTTTTCCTGCCAGGACATTCTTCCATGAATTAATCCGACTTTAACATCTTTTAAAAAAGTTTTTGACAGGTCTTCATAATACGTTTGCGCTGCTTTCAGCTCAAGCTTTTCCGATTCTTCAACAAGCGGATAAACTATAAATGACTGGTAGCCCTCTTTTGATTTGTCAATTATAAATTTGTAAATATCAGGAAGTTTAGTTTCCCCTCGTAAAATAGTCTTAATTGGAATTCTGTTTTGCGGCATTTCATCAATCACTGAAACATCCAGATCGCCGTAGATTGTTAGTGAGAGAGTTCGCGGGATTGGTGTAGCACTCATCACAATTACATCGGGAGTTATTCCCTTTGCTTAAAAGTTTTGCTCTTTGAGCAACTCCAAACCTATGCTGCTCATCCACTATGACCAAACCCAACTTTTTGAATTTTACTTTCTCTTCAAATAAAGCATGAGTTCCTATTATAATGTCAGCTTCATGAAGCTCGATACTTTCAAGGTTTTCTTCTTTAACAGATTTCTTTTGTCCGCCGATAAGTAAGCTGATTTTTATTTCTCTATTAGAAATATTTTTTAAAAGTTTCGAAATATTTTTAGCATGCTGATCAGCCAAAATTTCAGTTGGAGCCATAAGTACAGCTTGATAACCATTATCAACCGCAATCAACATTGCGATTAAAGCAACAATAGTTTTACCGCTTCCCACATCGCCCTGAAGCAATCTGTTCATTGGATAATCAGATTCCATATCCACTCTTATTTCGTGAAGAACTTTTAATTGTGCTTTTGTCAATTCAAACGGAAGTGTTTTTAAGAAATCATTTACTAATGATGATATTACTTTTAATGAAAGGCCTTTTTGCTTTGTCTTATAATTATTTTTTCTGAGTGCTACTAATATTTCCAGATAAAATAATTCTTCAAATTTAAATCTATACTTAGCAGCATGAAATTTGTCTTTATCATCCGGGAAATGATAGTTTTTAACAGCATCAATAAGACCAATTAGTTTTTTCTCTCTTAAAATGAAATCAGGTAAAGTTTCTTCAAGAGCATCAACATATTGTTCAACTGCAATATTAATTATTCTTCTTAAGCTGAGGTCGCCGATGTTTTTTTCTTTTAATTCTTTAGGAATGCTGTAGAACGGAATAATTTTCCCGGTATTTAAATAACTTTGTGATTCATCTTCAGTTATTCTATCGTAATCCGGATGAGTTAATTGTAAATTGTTATATTTTGAAAGCTGCGGCTTGCCGGATATGGCAAAAATATTATCTTCATTGAAAACCGTATAAAAATATTTTACAGCATGAAACCAAATACATTCAAAGAATCCTGTTTGATCTCTGAATTGAACTTTTAAAAATTCTTTTCTTCCATAGTGGATTTTTTCTTTTTCGTATACTTTAGCAACTATGGTTATTTCCCCTTCGTAGCCATTCATTAAATAACCGTAAGCTTTTGCTGCGGTTAAAGTTGTTGTCCGATCTAAATGCCGGTAGGGGAAATAAAAAAGTAGATCACGAATAGTTTCAATTCCAACTTTTTTAAAAGACAAAGCACGCTTCGGACCAACAGATTTCAAATATTGAATTGATGAATTTAAATTTTTATCAGTTGAAGATTTCATTGACTGTTAAATTAATCTAACAGGTTTGCTTTTACAACTGGCTTTCATTTGTTTTAAGAGGCATTTAAAATTCTTTATTATCTTTGGATTAAAAAAATAAATGTTTGAGCTAACAACAGATAGATTAAAAATTATTCCGCTTAATGTGCATCAGCTTGAATTGCTGAAAGAAGATCCCGCTGCATTTGAAAAAAGCGCCGGTTTAAATCCAAGTGGTCTCGAAAAATTTGACGACAATATTGAAAAGGAAATAACTGATGCCTGGAAGTTCTGGATTGAAGGCGTAAAAAAAAATCCTTTCAATTATACCTGGTTTACACGCTGGGAAATAATTTTAAAGAGTGAAAATAAAATTATAGGCTCTTGCGGATTTAAAGGTTTGCCGAATAATAATGGTGAAGTAGAAATCGGGTATATGATAAAACCAAGCTACCAAAACAATGGTTACATGACTGAAGCATTAAAAGAGATGGTAAGATTTTCATTTATGCATCAAAGAGTAAAACATGTTTTGGCTGAAACACCGAAAGATAATTTTCCTTCTCATAAAGTATTAATTAAAAACGGGTTTGTAATATTTCAGGAAAAAGAAAATAATTTTTGGTGGAAGTTTAGTAAATAATATTTTACGTTAAAGTTGTTTAATAATATCGGAGAAAAATTTTGGATTGGAGCAGGCTTTTATCTAAACGTTTGTTAGGCGAACCAAGTGGGAAAGTTTCTAAATTACAGGATGGTAGAAGTCAATTCCAACGTGACTTTGATAGAATTGTTTTTTCTTCTGCGTTTAGAAGGCTGCAGGATAAAACACAAGTCTTCCCATTGCCTGAAAGTGATTTTGTTCATACAAGATTAACACATAGTCTTGAAGTATCTTGTGTCGGACGGTCCTTGGGGAATTTTGTTGGAGCAGAAATTCTTAAGAGAAAACCAGAATTGAAAAATAATTATTCGGCATTTCATTTTGGGGAAATAGTATCAGCAGCTTGTCTTGCTCATGACATTGGTAATCCTCCATTTGGGCATTCAGGAGAAGATGCAATTTCAGAATATTTTATAAATGGTAATGGAAAAGATATTTAAAGTAAAAATTAATGACGATAAAAAGTGGAATGACTTAACAAGGTTTGAAGGTAATGCCCAAGGTTTTCGAATTATAACAAAACTCCAAAACCCAAAAATAAACGGCGGATTAAGATTAACTCACGCAACTCTTGCAGCATTCACAAAATATCCTAAGGAATCTTTAATTAAGGATGATTTAAAAGCTCATCAATCAAAAAAGAAATTGTACAAAAAATTTGGATTCTTTCAATCTGAAAAAGATATATTTAAGGAAGTAGCTGAGGAAACAGAATTAATAATTACAAGGGGGATAAAAACAATTTCCATTGGTGCAGGCATCCGTTAGCTTTTCTTGTTGAAGGCGCGGATGATATTTGTTATAGAATAATGGATTTGGAAGATGGGTTTAGACTTGGATTGTTAACATTTAAAGAAACAGAAGATTTTTTAATGCCGCTTCTTATCAGCAAAAAATTAAACTCTTATGAATCGAGAGATGAAAATGATAAAATTGGCTACCTGAGAGCGAAAGTTATTAATGATATTGTAAATGAAGCCGCAAGAGTATTTTTGGATGAAGAAGAAAGTATTTTATCCGGCAAGCTAGAAAAGGATTTAATTTCCATTATCAACAAGCAAAAAGAGCTTGATGAGATTCAAAAAATCTCAATCGAAAAAATATATTCCTATAAAAGTGTGGTGGAAAGAGAAGCAGCAGGCTATGAAGTGCTTGGCGGACTTCTTGATATTTTCATTTCTGCTGTTAATGAAGCTTCAATCGGAAAGGCAGGTAAGATTACACCTAAAAACAAAACCATTTTAAAGCTGCTGCCGGGAAAAGTATTATCCGATGCACCATCTAATAATGATTTATATTCACGTCTCTTAAAAATTACTGACTACATATCAGGAATGACAGATTCTTATGCTGTTTCCTTGTTTAGAAAAATTAAAGGGATAAGCTTGCCAAATAGGTGAGGGTAATCAAAAAGAAAAATTCATTCCATCTTCATATCGCGGGTCATCAAATCTGTAGTTGCTTTTACCGGATCTTTGCCTTCAAATAAAATATTATAAACTTCTGTTGTGATTGGAGTTTCTACTTTCAACTTTTTTGCAAGCTGTGAAGCTGAGCGCGAAGTTTCAACTCCTTCGGCCACCATCTCCATGGATTTTAATACTTGTTTTAAAGTTTTTCCTTTTCCAATTTCTTCGCCAACAAATCTATTTCTACTATGCCGGCTCATGCAGGTTACAATTAAATCTCCCATACCTGACAAGCCTGAAAAAGTATCTGCTTCTGCGCCAAGTGCTTGTCCTAGTCTGGAAATTTCTGCAATTCCTCTTGTCATTATTGCTGCTTTAGTATTATCTCCAAACTTAGCCCCGTCAATTATTCCTGCGCCAATAGCAATTACATTTTTAAATGCACCGCCAAGCTCAACCCCTAAAATATCTGTTGAACCATAAACTCTAAAGTATGAAGTTATAAAAGCAGCTTGAATTGTTTTTGATGTTTCTTTGCTCGTTGATGCAGCAACAACTGCAGTGGGAATTCTTCTGCTTACCTCTTCAGCGTGACTGGGCCCGGAAATAACGCCGATCTGATCTTTGTTAATAGAATCGTACTCATCTTTTAAAATTTGTGACATGGTCATTAAGGAATTTATTTCAATTCCTTTAGCAACACTTACTAAAATTGAATTTTTAATATCAGAAAATTTTACATCTTTAATAACGCTGCGTAAAAATTGAGAAGGCACTGCTAAAACAATCAAATTCTGGTTTATAGTTGCCTCTTCAAGATCATGAGTAATATTTATTTCATCGGGAATTTTAATTCCGGGAAGATAAATTTTATTGAATCTTGTTTTTCGAATTGTTCGGGCGTAAAGAGATTTGTATTCCCAGAGAGTAACTTTGTGTCCGTTATAGTGAAGCAGAATTGCTAAGGTTGTGCCCCAGCCGCCTGCGCCTAAGACAGATATTTTCATTATTTAAGAGGATTTCTTTTTCGAGAAACTTAATTTGTTTTCGTTACCGTTTATTAATCGCACTACATTTTTTCTATGAGTGAATACAACAAGCAATGCAACGGCAATTAAAAATGGTAAAAGTGTATGATAGCCTTGCACGTCAACATTAAAAATATTTTCTCTTACAATTAAAGTAAGGGGAACAGCGATTGCGGCTAAGATTGAACCGAGCGATACATAACGGGAAACCGTTACCACAACTACAAAAACACCAACAGCAATTAGCATATCGGTTGTAACTATCATTAGCAGCATTCCCAAAGCAGTTGCAATTCCTTTTCCGCCTCTAAAACCTGCGAACACAGTCCAGATGTGACCAATTACAGCTGAGATACCGGCAATAATTTGAACTAAAGTAAAATCATCAAAAGGTGTTAGATTTTGAAAAGGTACTGAACCATAATGTAAACGAGCAACAACGATAACAGCTAAAACACCTTTAAGTGCATCAAGAATAATTACTAATACACCATGCTTCCATCCCAATACACGCATTACATTTGTACCGCCAGCATTTCCGCTGCCGTGTTCTCTAATATCAATTCCTTTTACAAGTTTGCTCACTATAATACTTGTCGGAATAGAACCAATAAGATATGATAAAACTATTATTGTTGCTAAAAGAAACATACTTTCCATTTTTTAAATCAACGAGCTATTAAACTAAGAATATAACTTGAAACTTGCAATCAAAAAATAATTGCTAATTAGCTAATTATAACAGGAAATGTACCATATAATTATCGATTTGTTTTTCTATTATTTAACAGCTTAAAAATTACTTTATTAATTTTTTGAAGATTTGTAAGTCTTCTTTAGTGGTTATTTTGAAATTTAATGGTGAGCCTTCTACGAGATGAATTCTTTTTCCCAAATTACTAATTAAAATTGACTCATCTGTTCCGTAAAATTTACTTTGGTAAGCAAAATTCATTGCATTCATTAAATCAGAATAACGAAAAATTTGAGGGGTTTGAACATTATAAATTTCATTTCTATCCAGATAATCTTTGACAATTTTGTTACCATTAATTAATGTATCCCTAGCTTTCAAACAGACTAAGGCATTTCCTTTGTTTTTTGCTGTTTTAATAGCATTTGTTAAAACATCTTGTGGTAATAAAGGACGGGCAGCATCGTGAACTACAATTAAATCAGTTTTATTTGCTAAAATTGATTTTAAAGCATTAAAAACAGAATCCTGTCTTTTTTCCCCACCTTCAACAATATTGGTAAGTTTTGAGAGCCTATATTTTTTTTTAAGTTTTTGAAGTAATGAAAAGTAAGAAGGGGACACAGCCGTAATTATTTCGTCAACATGTTTATTTTTTTGGAAGACTTCAATAGTATATACTATTAATTCTTTTCCATTAAACTTAAGATATTGTTTAGGAGCGGAAGAACCGCTCCTAATACCTTTTCCTCCTGCTGGAATAATAGCATAAGTTTTCATTATAAAATAAGCATTGCATCGCCGTAGCTGAAAAATCTGTAATTTTCTTTTAAAGCTTTCTTATATGCTTTTGTTACAAAATCGACATCGGCAAAAGCAGCGACAAGCATTAATAAAGTAGATTCGGGCATGTGGAAATTGGTTATCAATTTGTCTGTAATTTTAAAATCATAAGTTGGATAAATAAATTTATCTGTCCAGCCTCTGCCGGGTTTAACTAACCCATCGGCGGTAACACTTGTTTCAAGTGCTCTACAGGTGCTTGTTCCAACTACAAAAACATTGTGCTTTCCTGTAATGGTTTTATTAATTGCGTCTGAAGATTTAGCAGTTATTTCAAAAAATTCTGAATCCATTTTGTGTTTAGTTAAATCTTCAACTTCAACCGGCCTGAAAGTTCCTAATCCTATATGAAGAATTACCGGGATAATTTGAACTCCCTTTTTTTCTATCTTTGCTAAAAGTTTATCTGTGAAATGCAGGCCTGCTGTGGGAGCGGCAACAGCCCCATCAATTTTTGCATAGACTGTTTGATAATCTTCTTTATCCCTGGCTTCAGCATCTCTTTTTATATAAGGAGGGAGGGGAGTTTGACCAATTTTTTCAACAGCTTTAAAAACATTTCCAGGCTGATTAAACCTTACCGTTCTGCCGCGTGAAGTTGTGTTATCTATTACTTCACACCATAGTTTATCATTAAAATAAATTTTGTTTCCAATTCTAACTTTACGTGCTGGATCAACAATTACATCCCAGATACATTCGTCAGCATTTAGTTCCCTAAGTAAAAAGACTTCAATTTTAGCATTGGTTTTTTCCTTCTTACCATATAACCTTGCTTGAAAAACTCTCGTTTCATTAACAACAAGAGAATCACCCTTTTCCATATAATCTATAACATCGGAAAAAGTTTTGTTTTCAATTTCCTGAGTTTCTCTGTTCAGTACCATTAATTTTGCTTTATCCCTTGGAGATACCGGATGCTTTGCAATTACAGTTTTGGGATAATTGTATTTGAAGTCTGATAATTTCATTCTTCGTTACCTCTTTTAATTAAACTTAATATTAGCACGGGGAGTTAAAAAACTCCCCGGCAATCGTTATTTATTTTTTCTTTTTTACACTTTTAGATTTTTTTTGTTTACCGCCTGCCATTTCTTTAACAACAGCTCTTGCTGCTGCCAATCTTGCAATAGGAACTCTAAAAGGAGAACAGCTTACATAATTTAATCCAGTTCTATGGCAGAATTCAACCGATGATGGTTCGCCGCCATGTTCACCGCAAATTCCAACTTTCAAATCCGGACGAGTTGATCTGCCTCTTTCGGTTCCGAGCTTTACTAATTGACCAACACCATTTTGATCAAGTACTTCAAAAGGATCGTTTGGTAAAATTTCGTCCTGAACATAAAGTGGAAGGAATTTACCTGCATCATCTCTTGACAAACCAAATGTAGTTTGAGTTAAATCGTTGGTTCCAAAACTGAAGAACTCAGCGCTTTTTGCTATCTCATTTGCAGTAACGCAAGCACGAGGTAGTTCAATCATAGTTCCAACCATGTAAGAAACTTTTTTACCTTTTTCTTTGAAAACTTCAGCAGCTACACGTCTAACTATATTTTCCTGCATTTTGAATTCGTTCAAGTCACTTACAAGCGGAATCATAATTTCAGGTTTAACTTTTATTCCATCTTTCGCTGCGTCGCAAGCTGCTTCAATAATTGCTCTTGCCTGCATTTCAGTAATTTCAGGATAAAGTGTACCTAAACGGCAGCCTCTAAATCCAAGCATAGGGTTGAATTCGTGTAAGCTATTAATTTTCTCAATTATCTTGTTTTCGGTAACGTGCAAAGCTTCAGCCATTTCTTTAATATCTTTTTCGGAGCTTGGCAAGAATTCGTGAAGTGGTGGATCCAATGTTCTTATTGTAACCGGAAGTCCGTGCATTGCTTTAAATATTCCATAGAAATCTTCCCTCTGAAGTGGAAGCAATTCATTCAAAGCTGTTTTTCTATCTTCAACTGAATCTGCAAGAATCATTTTACGAACAGACATAATTCTATCACCGCCAAAGAACATGTGCTCTGTACGGCAAAGCCCGATACCTTCAGCACCGAATGCAACTGCGTTTGCTGCCTGATCTGGCTGATCTGCATTAGTTCTGATATTTAATCTTCTAAAGCTGTCTGCCCATTTCATCAAGCTTGCATAAGTTTGATAAACCGGTGAATCTTTAGGATCCAGGGTTTTTGAAATTAATACTTGAATAACTTCTGAGGGTTTGGTTTCTATTTTCCCGGCAATTACTTCGCCTGTGGTTCCATCTATCGAAATGTATTCGCCTTCTTTTACAACAATATTGTCGTTACCCTCAACGCGAATTTCACCACTCTTATAATTTATTTTTAGAGTACCGCAGCCGGCAACACAAACTTTTCCCATTTGTCTTGCAACCAAAGCAGCATGGGAAGTCATTCCGCCTCTTGCAGTAAGAATTCCTTCAGAAGCATTCATACCTTTGATATCTTCAGGTGAAGTTTCGATTCTAACAAGAATAACAGGTTCGCCGCCTTTAGCCATCTCTTCGGCATCCTGAGCACTTAAAGCAACTTTACCGGAAGCTGCACCAGGACCGGCATTTAATCCTTTAGCTAATAATCTTCCTTCATCAATAGCTATTTTCTTTTGTGTAAGATCGAAGATCGGCCTTAATAATTGGTTTAATTGATTTGGTTCAATACGGAGAATTGCAGTTTCTTTTGAAATTAATTTTTCCTTAACCATGTCAACAGCCATCTTTACAGCAGCAAATCCTGTGCGTTTACCAACACGGCATTGAAGCATCCACAACTTACCTTGTTGAATTGTGAATTCTATATCCATCATATCTTTGTAATGTTTTTCAAGATTTTTTCTTATGCCATCAAGCTGCTTGTAGATTTGAGGATTATCTTCATTCAAATCTGCAATTGGATGAGGTGTTCTAATTCCGGCAACAACATCTTCGCCTTGAGCGTTGAATAGATACTCACCGTAAAATACGTTTTCACCGGAAGCAGGGTCGCGGGTAAAAGCAACACCAGTACCTGAGTCATCACCCATATTTCCGAAAACCATTGACTGAACGTTCACTGCAGTTCCCCAGCTTGCGGGAATGTTATTTAATTTTCTATAAACAATTGCACGGTCGTTCATCCATGAGCCAAAAACTGCTCCAACTGCACCCCACAATTGATCAATTGGATTTTCCGGGAAGTCAAATCCCGTTTTATCCTTTATAGCTAATTTGAATTCCTGAACTAATTCTTTTAAATCATCGGCACTTAATTCTGTATCTTGTTTATATCCGTGAGATTCTTTTTTAGCACTAAGAATTTTTTCAAATGGATCTTCATCATGCTTATCAACGGGTCGTAAACCAAGAACAACATCGCCGTACATTTGAACAAATCTGCGATAAGAATCATAAGCGAATCTTGGGTTATTTGTTTTTTCAATTAATCCCAGAACAGTTAAATCATTCAATCCAAGATTTAAGACCGTATCCATCATTCCAGGCATAGAAGCTCTTGCACCGCTTCTTACTGAAACTAATAAAGGATTAGTTGTATCACCGAATTTTGCGCCCATCTCTGTTTCAACTTTTTTCAAAGCGCTTAGAACCTGTTCTTTTATTTCCTTTGGATATTTGTTTTTATTTTCATAATAGTAAGTGCACACTTCTGTGGTTATTGAAAACCCGGCAGGTACCGGCAGCCCGATATTAACCATTTCAGCAAGGTTTGCTCCTTTTCCTCCGAGCAAATTTTTCATCTCTGCTTTACCTTCAGCCTTTTTTCCTCCGAAGAAGTAAACATATTTCTTCTGCTTTGCCATATTTATATTTCCTCCTGTTGATTAGTTAGCATAACTTATAGTTTTTATATTTTATTAATTTTAAGCTATGCTGTTTATTGTTATTAATTTAGTTTACTTAAAATGAATTCTTTGAATTCTTCTTTTTCTTCAACATCCAATTCTATCTTCAAATAAAAGATATCTATGTCATCAAGTTCTTTTGAATACCTTGATAATTTAACTGCGTCCTTATGAGTAGTTAAAACAGAATATGAATTTGTTGAATAAAACTTTTTTCTTATTTCCTCAACTTCTTTTATAGAATAATCATTATGATCTCTGAATATCATTTTGTTCTGAGTATCTATTTTTGATTGGCTTAATACATTTACAAATGAATAAGGATTTGCGATACCGGAAACCAACAGGCTTTTCTGCCCGGTGAATTCTTTAACAGCATACTCAGTGTTTTTTATTACATCTACAAAATTAATCGTTTTATACTTAGCATGAAAAATCTTTTTGCTCTCAAAGTATTTTTTCAATTCGTCTGGAATTTCTTCTGGATCTGAGAATTTCCTATTAATTATAACTGCATCAGCTCTATTTAAAGACTTAAACGGCTCTCGCATATTTCCAGCCGGCAGCAAGGTTCTCATTAAATTATTTTTTTCAATTAAAAATTTTTGTTCACAAATAACCAAGTCAATATCTCTTTTTATCCATCTATGCTGAAATGCATCATCTAGTACAATAGTATTAATATTTGTATCTTTTATAAATTTGTTCGCTCCTTCAAAACGGTTTTCGGAAACCGCCCCGGGAACCATACACTCATTAACTGTTAAGAAAATTTCATCTCCGCAATCATCTACAGAGGTTAATATCTTTTTACCGTCTGAAACAAGCAGATAGCCTTTGGTTTTTCTTCCGTAGCCGCGGCTTAAAACTCCAACTTTCTTTCCTTCTTTTTTAAGAAGATTTAGAAGATAAATTACCGCAGGAGTTTTCCCAGAACCTCCAACTGTTAGATTGCCAATTGAAATTACACCGGCAGAAACTTTATTTGCTTTAAAGATATTTTTATCAAACAGCCAGTTCCTAATATTAATTGCTAATGCATAAATTGGAGTTAATGGATACAATATTTTTCTAATAATATTCATCTTTAAAAACTCTCAGCCTCATCTTGGAGTTGAGACAGCTTCGCTTCACATTCATAAATAACTTTTGAAGTATCTTCAAAGCTTAAACTGCTGTCAATATAAATTGCATCTGAGTAAACAACCTTAACTTTTGAAAACAGTTTTGGAATTTCAAACTTATCCCAGCTTTTTAATATCTTTTTTTTATTAACACCAATTCCCATCAATACCAGCGGCACATTACTTTTTTTTGCAGTAATAACTGCACCCGGCTTAAGTTTGTGAATTGGTCCTTTTGGCCCATCAGGAGTAATTGCAATACTGCTTTTATTTCTGGCATAATCTACCATTATTCCAAGTGCAACATTTCCACCTTTACTGCTTGAACCTCTGACCACAGTGTAATTCCAATGCTTCAATAAATTTGCAAGCATATCTCCATCTTTGCTTTTGCTGGTTAATGCTACAAAATTCTTATTGCGGTGAATATACCAGGGAATAATCATTGTCCCATGCCAAAAAGCCAGAACAAAATTTTTCTTTTCATCATCAAGTTTTTTAATTGCTTCTTTATTAATGAAATTAAATTTCAAAGTTTTACAAAGAACACCAACCATAAGTGCGAGAAAATGATTACCAAAAAATCTTAATATTTCTCTTCTTGCTTCTTTAGCTTTCATTCATCATTGCAATAATTGAATCGGCAGCTCTTCCGGAAGCACCGATAGTGCCGATCCTCATTTTTATGTTTTTTAATTTTTCTTTTATTGAACCGTACAAAGTTTTATTAGAAAGAATTTTTTTACATTCAGAATAAATCAAATCTTTCGAAACATCGTCTTGAATCAACTCAGGCAAAATTCTTTCACCTAAAATAATATTTGCCATGGCGATATCTTTAATCTTAATTAAATTTTTCCCTATCAAGTACGATAAAAAGCTTGTTCTATAAACAATGACTGATGGCAATTCAAACAAGCCGGCTTCAAGAGTTGAAGTGCCGGATTTAATTATTCCTATTTTAGAATGTTTCATTAAATCGTAAGTAAGACCTTTTATAATTTTATAGCTACCTGATAAATTTAGATTTTTAAAAATCTCATCATCAATATTTTCAGAACCTGCTATTACAATCTGTAGATTAAATTCGTTAGACAATTTTTTTGCTGCTTCAAATACTTCCGGCAATATTTTTACTACTTCGTTGTTTCTGCTGCCGGGAAGAATTAATAAAATTTCTTTTGATTCGTCTAAACCAAATTTTTTATAGAAATCTTCCTTACTTAAAAAATTATATTCGCTGATTCTTTCAAGAAGCGGATGCCCGACAAATTCAACATTAATATTTTCTTTTTTATACATCTCTTCTTCAAAAGGGAAGAGGACAATCATTTTATCAACGAGCTTTTTTATCTTTTTAATTCTACCTGCACCCCATGCCCAAATTTGAGGGGAGATGTAGTAAATAACTTTTATGTTTAGATCTTTTAATTTCTTTGCAAAATTTAAATTGAAACCCGGATAATCAATTAGTACAACATCTTTAATATTTTTTTCTTTTATAATATGTATTAAATCATTCTGTACACGTTTAATAAATGGAATATGTCTTACAACTTCCGCAAAGCCGAGAAATGCCATCTTATTGATATGATAAATAATATCCATCCCGGCGTTTTTCATTTTGTCACCGCCGATTCCATAAACAGAAATATTTTTTTTTCTCTTCTTCAATTCATCAATTAAAGAAGCGCCATGCAAATCTCCCGAAGCCTCACCAGCAACTATCATCAAATTATCATTCATCTTAGTTTAGAATCTTCTTAATAACCATAATAAAATTATAATTACAGTAATAATGCTGAACGCCTGTAAACTTCTACGCTCCGATTTTAATCCTGCTTTAATATTAAAAGGCGGCTGCTGAATATTATTTGCGGGCTTGTATTTAGTTAATCTCGGAATAAACCTCGGCACATTTTTAAGGTATTCCGAATACTCGCTGCTGAAAGCCTTCTTTAAATAATCTTCTTCTTCATTAACAATAAAATTATATTGAACATAAAAAAATATTAAAGCAATAATTTGCAGATAAGGAAAAATGGCGAAAGACATAACACCCACGCCAAGATAAAGTAAAATATTTCCAACATACAATGGGTTACGAACATGCCCAAACGGACCGCTTACAATTAAAAATGTTCCACCCACACCGCCAGTAGTTCGTGTTTCGCTGCCTGCCCAGCCTACACCCCAGAGACGAATCAGCTCACCGGAAAGCGCAATTAAAAATCCGGCTATCAAGCTCCATATATTTGGATTTGCAAAGAAGATCATTACCAACAAAAAAGGAATTGGAGTGTAGCTTCTATATTTAAAGAACTGTGAGGCAATGTTTGACATTGAGTTACTCCTGCATGTAGGCTTCTTTTCTTTTTAAATCCGCCTGGTGTCTTTTCTTCAAGCGCTTTTTTAATTTTAAACTTTCTAATTTTTCCACAACATCATCAAAATTTTTAAATGGGAAATATGAAATTCTTTCCAGTTCACAAAATTTTAATAGGCCATCCTTGGCAAAAATAAAATCACAAAACTGCGCAGCGAATCTGTCTGAATTTCCATCGCCTATGTAAACCGTGTAGTCTTCATCCGAGCTTAAATTAATAATATGATTTCTTTTGCAATTGGCTGAAGTCCGGCAGTTTTCATGTTCATAAGGGAATGAAGGCTGAAGCCGGTTATCTTCTGTTATAATTAATTTATTTGTAAAATATCTTAAGTGATTTAATTTTTCTCTTTCAAAAATTCGTTTGATGTAATAATCAAAACCATCGCTTAAAACAAACAATTCAAAATTATTCTCATCACAAAACTTTACAAGCCGGGGAAATGATTCTTCTATGTTTAATGAATCAATAAATAAATTTAGTTTTTCCTTATCAATTTTGTCTATTGAATTGCATAAATCTATCCAGCATTGCTTAGCAGAAATTTCATCACTCAAAAGAGCATCAATAATTTTTTCTACTTTTGTGCGGTCACCAAATTCTCTAAAAACACTTTCGCCAATATCCTGGCTGCTTATTGTTCCGTCGAAGTCAACAAATATTTTAAATACCTTATCCATCAATTTGTGATTACCATTTTTTTTACATCCACAAAATCACCAGATTTAACCCTATAAAAATAAATTCCTGGCTCTAAATTATTAGCTCTAAAAACAATTTGATTCTGCCCGGCTGGATAAAGCTTATTTTTAATTTCATCTATCGTTTCAATCTTGCTGTTAAAGAACTTAATCGAGACTTTGGATTTTTGGGGGAGATAAAAACTTATTGAAGTAGAATCTGTAAATGGATTTGGAAAATTCTGAGCGACAATTATATCAGTTGAGCCGACAAAATAATTTATGCTCGAAGCTTTTACTGCTGATACATAATTGTTTTTATCTTTTTGAACAATTCTTAATTGAAGTGTTCCTTTCTCGTCAGGCTTAAATAAATATTTATAAATATTATTTGGCTTTGTACTATCAGAAAAAAAAGTTTTAACCGTTTTCCAATTTGGGTCGGGTTCGCCTGTTTGAACTGCAAATTGAACATTGTAAGTTGTTCCTGCTTTTTCATTAAAAGATTTCCAGCTTACAAGTATTGAATCATCTTTTATTTCGGATTTAAAATTTAGAATTTGAGAAATATAAGTGCCACTTCTGAAAATTTTCTGCGCGTAAATTCCTGGTTTATTTTTTCTTCTATCCTTAAATAAAACAATAACGCCGCCATTGTAATCTGAAATAGAAGAAACATAACTTTTTTCGGAATTGTCAAAAGCCCCAGTTGAAATGCCATTAACATTCCACGCCAGCTCTCCCGAAGAAGAAATTTTTTGTGAATATATATTTCCGCGCTTTCCTTCTACTCTTCTATCAAGCCAGGAAATAATTGCCCCTCCATTGTTATCACCAATTATTTTTTGCCCAAATTGATCTTCTGTTTCGCCTGCAACCAGCAAACCATTTTCTTTCCAAAGCTGCTTGCCGTTTAAATTAAATTTTTGAGCAAAAATATTTTTATCATTTTTTACTTCGTTTGTCCAGCACAAAAATAAAGACGAATCAACTACGCAAGCCTGCGGAAAATATTGATTTCCTTTCAATGTAGTTGCAAGTACACCGCCGCTGCGCCACAAAGGCATTTCCTGTGGTGAAATTAATTGATGATAAATATCTTTATCCGGTTTCTGTGTTTGCCAGGCAATATATGCTTTTGAATTAATAGTGATATCTGCAGAATATGAAATAACACTTTGAGAAGTATTTGAAATTGATAGCGGTAGCTTGCTTCCGATTGGAGTACATGCTGAATCGATGTGCATCGAATAAATTATGCTTTTGAAATTTTTATCTTCAACCCAAAATACAAAAGCACCGCCTTTTTTATCGGATAAAATTGTGGGAAGATTCTTTCTGTTCTGAGATATATACAATAAACTATCTCCGTTGGTGCTAATTAAATTTCCTTTGGGGGAAATTTTTTGAATTCTAAGATTAAAACTATTTGTTTCAATTTTTTGAGTAAGATATAAAACAAAGGCATTTCCTTTTCTATCGGAAGAAACATCGTAACTTAAAATGATATTATTTCCTTTAGTTATTTGGACGCTTGAATCCCTCCAGCCAAAGCTTCCATTTGCAAAAACTTTTTGAGCGTACAAGTTTGAATGAACGCTGTCTTTCATTTGCTTCCATAAAACAACCGCAGAGCTAGGCAGACTAGCAGTTGAAACCGGATTGAATTTAGCCGCATTATTATTTGCAACTAGTTTACCGTCTGCTCTAAAGCTTTTATTTCCTTCCGCATCTATATGCATAAAATATATGTTGTTTTTATCGAATCCATTTTTGTTATCTTCCCAAAAAACAAATGCACCGCCGATTTGATCCGGGATGGAAGAAATATTAATCGGGTCTTTTGTATCAATTGCTAATCTAGTATTTACAGCC
Source organism: uncultured Ignavibacteriales bacterium (assembly GCA_963746735.1). Lineage (GTDB taxonomy): Bacteria > Bacteroidota > Ignavibacteria > Ignavibacteriales > Ignavibacteriaceae > CAVSWT01. The sequence goes on along the minus strand of CAVVCO010000020.1, from coordinate 56,191 downwards.
GGGTCATTTACCCATTGCGCTTTCGTTAATTGAAATAAAGCAGTAAATATTAAAATGAAATTAATTTTTAGCAGTGAACTTTGAACAAAATTATTTTTCACGAACTTTGTTTTGTTGGAAGATTTAATCCTATGAAACAAAGTCCAGGTCCTCGTTAAAACGTACGCTTACAAGCTTAGAAATACCCTCATCCTGCATTGTAACACCATAAAGAGTGCTTGCCGATTCCATTGTCCTTTTATTATGAGTAACCACGATAAACTGAGTCTCATTACTAAAGTCGCTTATAATTTTTGTGAAGCGGTCAATGTTTGCATCATCAAGAGGTGCATCAATTTCATCAAGAATACAAAATGGGCTTGGCTTTACTAAATAAATGGCAAACAGCAATGCAATAGCAGTTAAAGTTTTTTCACCTCCGGAAAGCAATTCAATTGAAGTCGGACGTTTTCCTTTCGGCTTTGCCACAATTTCAATTTTTGCTTCAAGCGGATCAACATTCTCTTCCAAACGTAAATCTGCTTCATCACCGGGGTTAAATAAACCGCGAAAGATTTCTACAAAATGCCCGCGGATTTTTTCAAATGTTTCGGTAAATAAAGTCTGTGCCGTAGTATTAATTTCTTCAATTGTCTTTACAACATCTTTTTCTGATTCAAGCAAATCATTTCTCTGGTTTACTAAAAAATCGAAACGCTCTTTTTCTTCTTCAAATTCGGAATAGGCGAGAAGATTTATTGGCCCAAGATTTCTAACCTGCTGCTTTAAAGTATGAACCTCTTCAGTCCTTTGCTTGAAGTCAAATTCATTTAAATCATCATAAGATTTTAATTCAAGTGTAAGACTGTAATTTTCTTTTATTGCTTCTAAAAGATTATTCGTCTTTATTCCAAGTTCATTCAAAGTCATTTCTGCATGATGAATTTCATCTGAGACAGTATCTCTTTCGGTCCTAAAATTCTTTTGGTTTGTTTCCAATTCATTTATTTGTGAACGGATCGCTTTATATTCTTCATCAAGCTGATTTTCTTCTTTTAAAAGTACTTCTTTTTGTACTTCTAGTCCTGACTGTTCATTTTTGTTTTCATCAATTAATTTTACAAGTGATTCAGTTTCTTCTCCGGATGTTGAAATATCAATTTCTCGTTTTGAAATTGATTTTTGAATGCTTTCAATGGAATCTTTTGCATGTTGAATTGAATTTTCAATATTTTTCTTTTCGCCATTAAGTGCTGTCAAGTCAACATTAATTTTGTTAAGGTTTGCTAAAACCGAATTATAATCTTCTTCAAAGCTTTTAAATTCGTTTTCAAGATTTAACTTTTCAGCATCAGCTTTTTCTTTTTCATTTTTTTCAACAGACAGAATATCACCAAGCTTATTTCTCTCGGTATCTATTTTATTCGATTGTGCGGCTAAATCTTGAATTTCATTTCTTGCTTTTTCAATTTCATCTACAGCTTTTTTCTTTTCAAATTCAAACTGGGCAATCTGTTTTTCTACGTTTGCCAGATCGTTGACTAGAAGCCTGCCTTTTTCAGATAAAACTTTTAAATCGATGTTGTTTATCTTTAATTCTACAGATTCAATTTTTGCTTTTAAATTACTTAATTGCTGTTCTCGCTGGGGATATTCGTCTTTTAAATTTTCAAGTAATTTTTTTCTTCCGAATAAAGAATCGTCCAGCTTAGGAGCTGAGCCGCTCTCAATTATTCCTTCTTTAGCAACATAGTCGCCTGACAAAGCAGCAAAATTAAATTCTTTATATTTTTCTGAAAGAGTCAAAGCAGTTTCAAGCGAATCAACAATTACAGTTCTATTTAAAATCTTATCAAAAAATAATTTCCACTTTTCGTCGGTTTGAACAGCATCTTTTGCAAAAGTTATAAATCCATTTTCTTCAGGAATTCTTTTTGATTTCCTGTTCACAGAAAAATCATAAATTTTTTCTGCAAAGTTCTTTTTGCTTGCACCGTTCAAATTTGGGACAAGGAATGAAGCTCTTCCCAGTTCATTTGATTTTAAATAATCTATTGCATTCTTTAAATCACTTAATGACTCAACAAGAATATTATTTAGATTATTTTTCAAAGCAGCTTCAACTGCTAGCCTTTGCTCATCAGATGAATTGCCGATGTGAGCAAGCAGAGTTTTATCGCCTGCAGCCCAGTCATCATTTTCAAGTAAAGCTTTTGCGCCCTTTGAGACTCCTTCAAGGTTATCAATTAAGCCCTGGATAAAATTAATTTTATCCTTTATCCCGTTAATAAAGCCGCGCCCTTCAAGCTCTTTTTTCCGAAGCGAATTTAATTCCTGTTCTAAATCTTCTTTCTCTTTTTGTTTATTAACATAAAGGTTTTCTGCTTCTTCAATATTTTTTTCAGCTTCAACTTTTTCTTCCTGAAGCTGCTCAATAAAGCCAACTGTCTTTGCTATGTTTCCCGTCAGAGATTGAATTTTGTCATTCAGCTTGGTTATGGCTGAGTTTTTTTCATTAAGTGATTTTTCAAGGTTTGAATAATCATTTTCATGATTTGTTATGTCTTTAAACTTACCAAGAAGGGTTTCCGATTGAACTTTTAAAAATTCTCTTTTTTGTTCAAGCTCAATTTTCAAATTATCTACCGAAATTTCTGTCGAACCTTTTTCTTCCTCTTTAAGTAAAATTTTTTGAGAAATTTCCTGAACATTATTTCCACCTTCGGCAATTAGCATTTCAGCTTCTTTTAATTGAACATTTAATTCTTCAAGTTCCTGGGTGTATCGTTCAATATTTTTAGAAAGTGAATTTTTCCTTTCTTCATTAACCGAAATGTTTTTTTGAATATTATAAATCTTTTCGGTTTGTAATGTAACTTCGGCTCGTTTACTTTTAAGTAAATTTTCTTTTTCGGAAAGCTCTTCTTTTATTTTTTTAATCTCATCATCTAACTTTGCAAGTTCTGATTCAATTGAAATTTTCCTCGTAAAGTTTTCTTCTTTTTTAAGTTTCGCTTCATCTTTCTGAAAATTATAAAGTGCAAATTCTCTTTCACTCAAATCTAATTCAAGTTCTCTCAGAGTTGTTGAAAGCTTGTTATATTTGTCTGCTCTTTTTGCCTGGCGTTCAAGCGAATTAACTTTCTTCTCAACTTCAGAAACAATATCGTTAACTCTATTTAAGTCTGTTTTAACTTCGTCAAGTTTTCTAAGTGCAAGCCTTCTTCTTAGTTTGTATTTATTAACTCCGGCGGCCTCTTCAAACATTGTCCTGCGTTCTTCTGCTTTGCTGCTCAAAATAGTTTCAACCATTTTTAATTCGATAACAGAATAAGCATTGGCTCCAATTCCGGTATCCATAAATAAATTGGTTATATCTTTTAAGCGGCATAAATTTTTGTTAAGAAGATATTCGCTTTCACCAGAACGGAAAATTCTTCTTGTAATTGTTACTTCAGAATATTCTGTGGGAAGAATGCCTTTGTTATTTTCAATCGTTAATGAAACTTCAGCCATGCCCATGGGCTTTTTATTAGCGGTTCCATTAAAAATTACGTTCTCCATTTTATCGCTTCGCAGTGCACCGCTTTTCTGTTCACCGAGACACCATCGTATAGCATCGACTATATTTGTTTTGCCGCATCCGTTTGGGCCAACGATAGAAGTTACACCCTGGTTGAATGCAATGTTTGTCTTTTGAGCAAATGATTTAAAGCCAAGTATTTCGAGTTTTGATAAATACAATTCTTAGTTTATCCGAGCAAATTATATTGATTGAAAGTTAATTGAAGATATTCAAATACAGAGTTATTCAATTCGTAGTAAATGAAGATACCGGAAACAATGACCAGTATGAAAAGAATGCTGTAAAGATAAACGCTTCCGGCGTTAACATCAAAGATTACATAAATACCTTTCATCAGGCGGTAAAAAATCCAGATGTTAAACAAGATTAAAACTATAAAAATGTACAATGTTCCAACATGAGCATTTAAAATTCTATAAAGAATAATTCCAACCGGGATTAAAAGAACTAAAGGCAAAAAGGACCAAACTACAGTAAAAAACGAACTTGATAGATAAACTTTGTTTCGGACAAAGAATGAACTGAATTGAATGATTATTATAAAAACAATTAACATTACTGCCGTAGCAGCTGAAAGCCATAAGATAGAAGGAAAAGGATTCCAAGATAAATAGCTTACAGTCTTCATTAATCTTTCACTTCCGAATGAAAGAAGCACTCGTTCAAAGCCTACATGGTCTCTGAAATAATAAAATAAGTTGCTTAACAATAGTCCGCTTACCAGCGAAATAATAATTAGAAGCAATATTGAATGATAACCGGAAATTATTCTTTGATCGCGTACATCAGCGTAAAAATTATAAGGCCGTAAAAGTGCACGGGATGCATCTTCTCTAAATTTCCTTCCCGAGTTTACAAGAATTCCAATTAATATAGCCAGCAAAATTCCAAATACAATGAACACCATTGGTGCGTCGTCTTTTTTGCTGCCAATTGGAATGGTAACATTTTCAGAGTTATGCAGCATAGCGGAAATTACTTTGTAGCTAAGCCTGTCGGTTTCCCTATTCTCCCCAAGGATCCCTACCTTGTATAAATTTTCTTTGTTATAGCCGCCAATTATTGAAGTAAAATCACCGCGGTAATCAAACATCGAATTTATGAAATAACCTGACAAATTATTTTTATTCGAATAATCAACTAGATCCTGAAAAAACTTTGCCTGCGCTTCATAAGAATGCGGATTGACATAACCATCAGAGTTGCCTGCACTAGCTAAATAAGTAGCGCTGCTTATAAAAATTCTGCCGCTGCCTAATTCCTGCTGGTCTTTTTTTATTTCTTCTGTTTCAAGGAGTGAAGGAAGATTATTTAATAATTCTATTCCATAAAAATCTAATCCCGGAATCTCTTTTAAATTTGCATTTTGGAATGACGCGTAAATTGACCCGTTAAAATTTTCCTTTGCGGTATTGACTAATGACTGAATAAACGAAATATGTGCATCGAGATCAGGAAGATAAGAGCCGCCTAATCCAATTGCAGCAACAGATGAATAATCCTTATACCCCTTTAGAAAATTTTTGAGATAATTTTTACTTCGCGCAATGAAATTTTGATTTTGTGTTAACTGCTTTGGAATTGAATTAAGAGGGATTTCAATAAAAGCTAATAAACCATAACGTTCGCATAATTCCAGGTAATATGGATGAGGAACAAAATCCGCAAAGCGGATAACATTAAATCCTGTCGCCTTTATAATTTTTATATCGCGTTCCATTTGATTATAAGAAACTAGATTTCCATAATCATAAAAGGAAGGTACATAGGTTACACCATTAAGCTTAATGGGATTTTCATTTAGTGTAAGTGAATTTTTACCTGCTTTTAAAGAATAGACCGGAATTTTTTTATTTGTAACATCAAGTAACTGTTCATCCTGCCAAAGTTCAAATCTTACTGTATAAGCTTCAGGAGTTTCCGGGCTCCAAAATGATGGGGAACTGGCTTCAAGATTCAAGGAAGATTCTTTTTCCTGGTTTATCTTCAATCCAAATTTTTCTTCAGGCGTTGAATGATATGCTAAGCCATCAGTCCCGAACAAGGTTACTTTGATATTAAAAGGTTTATCGCTGACAAGTGAATCCGGGAGTTTTCTGAATTGCTTATTTTCTATTTTAGAATTAAACTTAAAATTTATCCGGTTCTTTTTGGAGTCTATGCTATATGTAACATTTTCATCAGCTATAGAGATATTGGGGGTTAGATGAATATAAACATCTCTAAATATTCCCCCAAAATTTCTGGGGAACAAAAATCTCTGCTTCACAGGAATAGTATTTTCAGAATCTAATTTATAATAGAGTTTAACAGAGAGAAGATTGCCTGAACCTTCTTTTAAAATATCTCTTGGTAATTCAAGGCTGAATGGGAACTCACCGCCTGAATGCCTATATATAATTTGATTGTTTATTGAAATATCTGCTGTGTAATTTAATCCCAGGAAAAACAACTTCATTTTGTAGTTGTTTATCTCATCCTTCGATAGTGAAAAGTTTTTTTCAAAAATTAAAATTCCGTCTCCTTCAAATTCAGAAGGAACATTTACTAAAACTTTTTTAACTTCTTTATCTTTTGAAGAATAAACCTGCCACTCACCATTTAATGGAATGATTTTTCTGGTTTGAGTTATGTCGAAGAAAAGACTGTCGGTGGTTCTAATTTTGTAATTTGGGAGTTCTTTAAAAACAATTTGACCGTAATTTTCTGAAAAACTTGTAAGTATTATAAAAGCGATAGCAAAGCATAAAAAATTACGGAAACCCATCCGGTATCAGCGTTCCTAAATAGTTGAAAATAAGCCTTCAAATATAATAAAGAAAGGAGGGGAAATCAATCCACGTAAGAGAAGTAAAAAGTGGATTTGAGTTAAATCAAATCCACTGTAATTAATTATGAGCTAAGGCTTTAAGCAGCTTTAATAATTCCCATAAAAGAATCAGCTTTCAAGCAAGCTCCTCCAACTAAAGCACCGTCAATATCTTTTTGATGAAGAAGCTCTTTTGCATTATCCGGTTTAACACTGCCGCCATATTGGATGATTAATTTTTCAGCAGAATCATTTCCGTATTCAACTTCAATTAAATCACGAATGAATTCATGAACTTCTTGTGCTTGATCAGGGGATGCTGTTTTACCCGTACCAATTGCCCAAACCGGTTCATAAGCGATTATTATTTTTGACAACTCTTCTTTTGATACAAGCTCAAGTCCTTTAATTACCTGTCTTTTTATTACATCTTTAGTTATATCTTTTTCTCTTTCTTCAAGTGTTTCACCAACACAGAAAATCGGCTTCAATCCTTTTTCCAATGCGTTCTTAATTTTTTTGTTAATCAGTTCATCCGACTCTTTATAAATGGCTCTTCTTTCGCTGTGGCCAAGAATTACAAACTCGCAGCCGACGCTTTTTAACATTTGTGCAGAAATTTCTCCGGTGAAAGCACCGCTGTCATTTTCATTCATGTTTTGTGCGCCTAGTTTCACAACCGTTCCTTTGATTAAAGAATTCGCTTCATTTAATGAAGTGAATGGCGGGCATATAATAACATCACAATTTACTTTTTCACTTGATAATGCTGAAGTTAATTTTGAAATTAAATTTTGAGTTTCGGTAATATCATTATTCATCTTCCAATTTCCGGCAATTACTTTTCTACGCATGTATTTCCCTCTATTAAAGAATTAATAAATATGTCAAAGTTGTTTCTAAAAATAACAAAGGTGTGCTATTACATCAAATTTAATTTTGTTTAATAATGTGATTTTAATACTTAGTGTTTCTTGGTGCTCTAAGTGCCTTGGTGGTTAAGCCTGCTTTTTTACCACTTAGACACTTAGGGCACGAAGTATCACTTAGATTTTCAATACAATTAATAAATTAATAATTCACATTTAATTAATTCTCTCCTATTTTTACCTTCAAATTTTAGAGACAATCACTTATGAAACTCAAACAAATTCCAAAGCAGGTAATATTCCTGGGCTTAATAAGCCTGTTTACTGATATGGCAAGTGAAATGCTTTATCCAATCACTCCAATATTTTTAACAACTGTTCTCGGTGCTTCTATGGCTGTGGTTGGGATGATTGAGGGTCTTGCCGAATTTACTGCGGGAATTTTAAAAGGATATTTCGGAAGAGTTTCAGATAAAAAAGGTAAACGTTCAATCTTTGTTACTTTGGGATACGGAATATCAGCTTTGTCAAAACCACTGCCTGGAATTTTTCCTTTTATTTCAACTGTTGTTTTTTCAAGAGTGACAGACAGGATAGGAAAAGGAATTAGAACTGCTCCGCGTGATGCTTTATTAGCTTCTTACTCAAACGAAAATAACACAGGTGCAATTTTCGGTTTTCATAGAGGAATGGACACGCTTGGTGCAGCGCTTGGCCCTTTTGCTGCGTTAATCCTTCTTCATTTTTATCCAAATGATTTCACTTTAATATTTCTAGTCGCTTTCATTCCTTCCATTGCTGCAGTTACGTTTACATTTTTAATAAAAGATAAATCAATTCAAAAGAAAGAAAAAGTTAAAGGCAGCTATAAAGATTTTTGGGTTACTGCACCGGCGCAATATAAATCGATGATAGTTTTAATAACTATTTTTTCACTAGTAAACAGCAGCGATGTTTTTTTAATTCTAAAATCACAAAATATTTCCCATTCGAGTTTTTTAGCTATCCTTGGATATATTTTTTACAATCTAGTTTATGCTTTCTCTTCTTACCCGATGGGAAAGCTGTCAGACAATTTTGGGAAACGAAATATTTTTATAACCGGCTTATTTATTTTCTCTTTGGTGTATATCGGATTCGCATTGTCCTCAGACTTTTATTTTGTTTGGATACTTTTTGCTTTATACGGTATTTACGCTGCTGCAACAGAAGGTGTTGCAAAAGCCTGGGTCTCTGATTTAATTCCCGATCAAGTTAGAGGAACCGGGATTGGCCTTTTAACTATGCTGTCAAGTATCGCAATGATGATTGGTTCTTTCATTGCAGGATTTTTGTGGGACCAATTTGGTGCGCAGGTTCCTTTTCTTATTTCTTCTGTGGTGAGTTGTTTGATTGCGATAATTTTTTTATTCAAGAAAAATTGAATAAAACTTGTTGTGCAATTAAAGGCTAAGTTATATGAGCTTTGGAAATTTGATCTTTTACTGTAGGAGTTTAACGCGTTAAACCCCTGCTTTATATAAAAGTTAAACACAAATTATTTATTGGGAAGTTCGTAGCTCAGATTTCCAAATCTGAGCTTAAAAAAGTTTCAGAACTGGGGTTTTGAACCACGAAAAAATCGATGGGGTTGTAATGCATAATTTGGATTAAAGCCATTAAAAATGATGAGAGTAATTGATTTATATTCCCATGAAAGTCTGGTTTACAAAAAAATATTGAGATGCTGAAATAAATTCAGCATGACTATCAATAATGTTAATATCTAAAATGCTTTATCTGCTCACCCTTTTTACCGATGTCTGTCATTGCTTCAATCCCTATTTCAAGATGCATTCTAGAATATTTTTCCGTAACAATTAAATCCGATTCTTCTGTTTTAATTCCTTCAGGAACCATCGGCATGTCTGACACAAGCAGCAATGCGCCGCGGGGAATTTCGTTTACAAGTCCCACAATAAAAAGTGTAGCAGTCTCCATATCAATTCCGATTGCAGATAATCTTCTGAAGATATTTTTTAAATGAGTTATCCCATTCCCATACTCGCCTATTGGTTGTGTATACAACTCCTGTTCTGTATTCTAATTTTCGGGCAACAATCTTTTCTGAAACAAACTTGTGAAGCTTAAATGAGGGCATTGCCGGAACTTCCGAAGGCATATAATCAAGGCTTGTTCCTTCACCTCTAATTGCTGCGGTAGGAAGAATAAAATATCCAAGCTCGGTTGATTTTTTTAATCCGCCGCATTTGCCGAGAAACAAAACGCCTCTTGGTTTTATGGCTACAAGCAAATCCATGATAGTAGCAGCATTTGCTGAGCCCATTCCAAAATTAATTATGGTTAAGCCGTTTGAGTTTGTTGCAGTTTGCATTGGCCTGCCGATTCCGTTAATGTTGCATCTAAATTTCTCAGCAAAGTTGGTGACGTAATTGTGGAAGTTTGTTAGGAGTAAGTATTCTCCAAAATCATCCAGGTTGGTTGCAGTATATCTTGGAAGCCAGTTTTTTGCAATATCTAGTTTTGTTTTAAGCATATTATTTTGTGGTAATTTGTTTGAAATCAATTTGAAAAAAATAAATAAATATGAGATGATTAAAAAATTATATCATAAATAAGAATAAGTAGTCTTTTGAATTCTAATTTTAGCAATTAAGTTTTAAATTGTAATTAATAATTATAAATCTTTTTATCCTAAATAATTTTTTCATCAAATGGAAACATCTGCAGAAAAATCAAATGTAAAAACCTCAAATAAATTTTTCACCAAAATTGATTTGCAAGTTTTCATTTCATTATTAATAATTATAATCGGAACAACATTATTTATAATTATAGCGAATAATGTTTCTGCCGGGAACACAAAAAATTTTGATAATTGGGCATTAGAACTTTTCCGTCAAACAAATGACCCGGTTCAATCTATTGGTAACGATCTAGTCACGAGTGCAGTTAGAGATATAACTGCTTTGGGCAGCGGAACAGTTATAATTTTATTTACACTTTCCGTTTTAGGATTTCTTCTTTTTCAAAAAAAATATACAATGGTTTATTTAATATTGGGAGCAACTATTGGCGGCGGTGTACTGGGGCTTCTGCTAAAAGAAATTTTTGGAAGGCCGCGGCCGGATGTAATTTATCATTTAACTTCTGCAACGTCTTTGAGTTTTCCCAGCGGGCACTCGATGATGTCGATGGTTTTGTATCTTTCGTTTGCTGCATTGATGATTCGAATTCCTTACAAAAGAGCTATTAAAATTTATATCATTTCAATTGCACTTTTTTTATCAATAATTATTGGTATAAGTAGAATCTATCTCGGCGTTCATTACGCAACAGATGTTTTAGGAGGCTGGTCAATTGGAATAGCATGGGCTTCTTTCTGCTGGCTGTTTGCTCATTATTTAGAACAAAGAAAAAACAAAAAAGTTATTTGAATTTACTTTCATTACTCAATGACTGAAGACAAACAAAAAATACTTAATGCATTTATATTACCTGGTACGTTTGTACTTTTAATGTGGATAGTAAAATTACTGGAAGTAATTTTTAATTTAAATTTTACAACTTTTGGAATTTATCCCCGCAGCTTTGCAAATCTTCCGGGAATATTATTTTCTCCATTAATTCATGCCGGGTTTTCACATTTATTTTCAAATACAATCCCCATGATTTTTTTAGGATGGGGAGTAGTGTTTTTCTATAAGAATGCTTCTATAAAAGTGTTTATCTCAATTTATTTTTTTACAGGAATATTAGTCTGGCTTTTTGCCCGAGAAGCATACCATATAGGTGCTAGTGGAATAATATATGGCCTGGTGACGTTTTTATTTTTTAGTGGAATTATTCGCCGGGATAACAGGTCGATTGCTTTAGCATTGGTAGTTACATTTTTATATGGAAGCTTAATCTGGGGAGTGCTGCCTGTTAATAACGGTATTTCATGGGAGTCGCATCTTTTCGGTGCTTTAGTAGGAATTGTTTTAGCTTTTCTTCTTAGAAAAAGTGATCCATATAAAAGATACGATTGGGAAGATGAAGATTACAAGGAAGATAAAAGAAACCTTGAAATATCTTATGATAATAAAAATCCTTTTGATTGATTAGTAACATAAACTCGGTTTCTCAAAGAAACCAGGTTTATTAATAATGATATGAACCATCAAGGTTTTGCTTATATAGAAAATAGGAGTTATAAAATTGAAAATTCAACTTACAATAACATTGAAGATTTCGAAATGTGGATGTTTTGAATTTTGAACCTTGATATTTGACCTTAGCCTATCAGTGCTTTGTCGCAGCGACCATATAGCCGCCAAAAATCCAATCCCGGAAACAGCCTCACCAATAACATGAAATTTTCCTGATGACATTGTATTATAATAATTGGTTAAGTTAATAAGATTTGACGAACCAGTTTGAGTAGTTGGATCAATGTATGTATCCCATCCAGTTGGATTTCCCCCAACTGGCCAAAAATTATGGGGGTCTGTATCATCTTTAAAACGAGCAAATACAACTAGTATTTTTAAAGTACCTTTAGCTGTTAAATATAAGCCCCCCGTTTGATTATTTGATGGCGAAGCACCGCTAGTTCCGCAAATAAAATCATCTTGTGCACAAAAAATTGATTGATTATAAATAGGACAATTTAAAAATACTATGGTTAAAAATAACCTTGGTAAAATATATTGCAAATATTTTTTCATTTTTTCCCTCTTATTTTATTAAGAGCATAGAGCGTGTTATTATTTGATCATTAGTAAATAATGTATAAAAATAAATACCACTTGCAGCTTTATTGCCATTGTCATTTATTCCATTCCAAATAATCGAATGTACTCCGACATTAAAATATTGTTTATCGATTAGCTTATAAATTATTGTTCCCAAAATATTATAGATATACAATGATATGTTTGCTGGCTTAATAATTTCAAACTTAATATTCGTAGCTGGATTAAATGGATTTGGGTAATTAGGAAATAGTCTAATTCCTACTGGTGAAAATTTTTGTTTTTCTTTGATTGAGACTAAAGTGGTATCCCCATAAGTGTTACCGTCAATTACCGCTCCTATTAAATTTAGGGAGATGGATGTCTCTCCAACAGTTTTAAATATTAAACCTAAGCTATCAGCTATCTTAACAGTGTAATGTTCTAACCAAGTTAAAGTATCTGAAATATCATTAGCGGAAAAATATTTAATATGCTTAATCTCCCTATTTTTATTTAAAATAAAATAATTATCTACATCCAAGACTTTAGCAAATTCTGATTTATCGACTCTCCAAATTTCACCTTTTACTGCATCCAATTTATATAGTAACGAACCATTGGTATTCCCTTCATATAGATTTTTATTTGATGAATCTATTTCATACCAAGCCGTATCTGGGAAGAAATATGCTTTTCCAATAGGATTTATACTACGTCCATGTTGAGTCATAAATATATTACCATTAAAATCAGTTGAATCATAAATCGTGATATTTTGAATTGTGTCAACATATGATGTTCCAAATTCATAAACTAGATATTCCCACATATCACCTGTTTTATGAGGGAAGTAAAATGGTTTTGTAGTGTCTTGCGCAAAGGTTGGCAATAAGTAAATAAAAGAAGCTGCAAGTACGGTAAATATTCTTATCATATTCATTCTATGTTCCATGGTTTATAAATATTGTTAAAATCAATTTAAAGTTTTTTTTGTTCAAATAAACCCGGAAAAGAATTTGTGTTTATAAAAAAGTAAATTTTCTCCGCAAAAAGTTGGAGAAAAATCTTGTTTTATATTAATGAGACAATTATAAAAGATTGTACAATAAGCTGTTGATAAATTAATTGTTCTAGAATTTGTTAATAATAGGGCAAATATTTTACGTTTGGCTAATATTATAAAAGCGAAATTGAATAAGTATTTCATATCTCGGATGGCACTAATTGATTATTATTTAAATAATGTAAGTATTCTTTTTTTTAATAAACATCGGTATAATTACCATTAATTTTAGGCAAAATTGTGGATAACTCGGGGATTAAATGCTTTTGCTAAATTATTTTATAGGTGGGTTTACTTTTTTATATATTTATAGGAGTTATATATAGCAACAGCAGTAACTTAAAGTTCACTTCAATGTTTTGTAACAGCGTACCATATTGCAGTTAAAAACCCAATTCCGAAAACAGCATATAGATAAACCGGGGAATTGTTTTCGAAAGGAATTTTATTCACAGAAGTTATATCCGAAACAGGTAATTTTACAAAAGAGCTATCAACCAGTGTACCTCTTAAAAAATCTCCTTCAACTCGAAGCAGCCTTTGTTGATAAATGAAATTATATTTATTCCCGTGATTAGTGGTTACCGTAGTCACTTTAAATTTATCTCTGTCAATCTGCCTTTGAATCAAATCATTTTTTGTATAGCAGCCTGAGATTAATAAAATTAAAAATATTATAATAGATGATCGAATAATTTTCATTAAAAGAAAATTAATGAAAATTTGTTTTTAAGAAAAAGAATAATTGAACGAAAATAATAAAAATTATTGCTGGTGATTACTTATCAAAGAATCTTTATTGATTAAGCAATTAAAACTTTAAGCCTAAAATATATAGTCCAGAGGTATAAATGAGTAAAATCAATAGACGAAAATTCATTCAAAGTTCCTCACTGCTCGGCGCATCAGCCATTGTGTTGGGTGCTCAAAGCACTTCCGGTATATTCATCAGATCAAAATCATTTGATATACTTATTAAAAATGGAAGTGTAATAGACGGAACCGGCAAAAAAGAATTTCTTAGTAATGTAGGAATCAAAGACGGAAAAATAACTGAGATTGGAAATCTTGCTGATGCTGAAGCTGCATTTACAATAGATGCAAAAGGATTAAAAGTAGTTCCTGGCTTTATTGATATTCATTCTCATACTGATGTGGATTTAATAATTAATCCTAAAGCAGAAAGTAAGATTAGACAAGGAGTAACAACAGAAATTTGCGGCCAGGATGGAATGTCTTGGGCACCTGTTGCAGCAGTGAATCTTGAGAAGCAGCTTAAAAGTTTTAAAGATGAATATGGTGACGAATTAAGCTGGAGAACAATGGGAGAATTTTTAGATAATTTTTCTAATAGAAAATTTTGTGTGAATTTGGCTTCAATGCTTGGATTAGGTACAATCAGAAAAGTCGTTGTAGGCATGGATGACCGGCCTGCTACAAAAGATGAAATGAAGCAAATGCAGAAAGAAGTTGAAAAAGCTATTAACGAAGGAGCGATCGGAGTCTCAACCGGGCTTGAATATACACCAGGCAGCTTTGCATCAACTGAAGAATTAATTGAATTATGCAAAGCGGTTCCTAAAGAATTTAGATTATATGCAACACACATGCGCAATGAAGCTGATACTGTTTTGGAATCAATAAATGAAGCAATCAAAATTGCAAAGAATTCAGGTGCAAGCTTACAGATTTCTCATCTGAAAATGCAGGGAAGATCAAACTGGCATAAAGTTGATGAGGCTCTTTCTTTAATTGATAAAGTTCATAATGAAGGATTTAATATTAATGCTGATAGATATACTTATCTCGCTTTCCATACCGACCTTGCAAATCTTTTCCCACTTTGGTCACGTGACGGCGGCACTAAAAAGTTTATTGAAAGATTAAATGATAAAACTCTTTTGCCAAAGATGAGAGAATATGCAGAAAAAAAAGTCAGCGATTTTAATGAAGACTGGAATGGCGTGTTGATTTCAGGAATAGGTAATAAGGACTTAAAAAACCTTCAAGGAAAAACAATTAAACAAATAGCTGATGAGAAAAGTGAAGATTATTTTGATACTGCAGTTTCATTACTTAAAAATTCAGATAATGATGTTTCAATGGTTGGATTTGCTATGGGTGAAGAATCTACAGATAAAATTCTTGCTCATCCTTTAGTTATGATTGCTTCTGATGCAGGCTCTCATGCACCTTATCCACCAATGAATAGGACAATTGCTCATCCGCGTGCTTATGGAACTTTTCCAAGAGCAATTGCAAAATACACTCGTGAAAAGAAATTATGTTCGCTTGAAGAAATGATAAAAAAAATGACTTCAATGCCTGCAGACAAATTAAATTTTAAAGATAAAGGCAGATTAGAAAAAGGTAAATCAGCGGATATAGTTCTATTTGATTTTAATACAATTCAAGATAAAGCAACTTTTATAGATCCTCATCAATATCCGGAAGGAATTCCATACGTAATTGTTAATGGTAAAGTTGTAATTAAAAACGGAGAGCATACTGGTGCAATGCCCGGGAAAGTTATAAGAAGCTAAGGTCGGTTCTCAAAGCTAAAATGATTATTTCTTCTATAAATATAAATGAAGCTATTTTGGAAGGATTCTCAATTTATAACCATTTCAATTCAAGCAATCGTTAAATAACCTTTGAAATCTACTTAAAAAGTGCGTTTTGGTTATCATATTCTTGGCAGAAAAATTGTTATTTTATTAAATGTGCGAAAAAGTCCAGGCGAGTATTATATCTAAATTAGCTGTCTCAAATGATGGTAACAGTATCTGGGCAGTAGCATGTTATTAAAAATTAAATAGCAGTAGATTTGTTCAACCCTAAAGTTTTACTAATAAAATAAATGTCTGAATTTATTATTTACTTAAAAAAAGAAAACAGGCGAAATCAAAAACTAGAGAAAATGACTTTTCTTCTTGCGGGTTTTAGCTTTTTAATTGCCGTCATGGATAATTATAATTCTGATAGCAGAATATTTGATGGGTTAGATTATATATACAACTCTGTAATGCTAGTTGCCGGCATAATAAATATTATATACGGTTCATTGTTTAATATGATGAAAGACAATTCACAAAAAGAAACAATAACCAGGCTGTTGCTTTTCTTAACGGGAGTCGTATTAATTATTGACGGATTACATAAAATATTGCTTGGCCATAATTTAATTCAATACTTCCTCATAGCAGCGGGTTTGCTTTATGTTTCTCTTGGTGTTTTTTACAAACAATTCCAAAAATTAAAATCCGTGAAATTAAATAAAGAAGGGATTTCATGGCGGACTTCTCCATTCTTAAAACATACATTTCTATGGAATGATATTTCTTCTTTGTATCTTGAAGAAAAACGAATGACAATTACTCTTCTAAATAAAAAAAATTACAAGATAAATCTATCTTCTGTTAATGATGATGACCATGATGAACTTGTGAAAAAAGTTCAGGAATTTTCCAACCTCACTAACAGTGAACTTACAGCCAGCAGAATATTCATGAATTAAATAATAGTGACTTCGGAATAATTAATTTTGAAAAGCTTAAAATGTCAAACTGAGCTTGTCGAAGTTGGAAATTTTCTGGATTTGTTTCACTTAGATAAACCCGCCGAAATGGCTTTGTGCAGGCAGGCTCAGCATGACGCAGTTAATTTTTCAGAAATCTCCCCCAAATAAATTGTTATAATTCTGTGATGAATTAGCTTTTTGCTTTTTGTATATATTTTTCATAAAAATCTCAATTTATTCAAAACCACTTTTTAGGAATACTTAATGAAAAAAGTATTTGCCGGTACTATTATATTTTTTGTTTTAACAATTACTTTGACAGCACAGGAAACAAATTTTAAGATCAAAACTATCGATAATTCACGAGTTGAATTAAAAGACCTATATTCCAAAGGTGCCGTCCTGGTAAATTTTTGGGCGTTGTGGTGCGAACCATGCCGTGCAGAAATGAAATACCTTAATGCGATTTATAAAAAATATAAAGACAAAGGATTCACAATATTAGGTATAAATCAAGATTCACCTAAAAGTGTTTCAAAAGTTAGATCATACATTTCTTCACAAAAAATTAATTACCCTGTTGCTTTAGATCCAAATGCACAGTATTTGCAAAAGTTAAATGGGCAGTCGGTTCCGTATTCACTTTTATATGATTCAAATGGAAAGTTAGTTTATAAACACAGCGGATTTTTACCGGGAGACGAAATTGAAATCGAAAAACAAATTGAACAAACCCTTTCGAGTAAAAATTGAATAAACACGTAACAGCAATAATAATATTAGCAGTAATGATGTTGAGCGATAATTTAATTGCACAAGATATTGTCCCTTCATTGTCTAATGTTTTAAGATACGGAAGCGGAAAAAGAATTTACGGAACAGTTGGCGAGTCTTTCAATTATTTTGAAAACTTAACCGACTTAAGAATTTCTTTGCCTGAAAATTTTGTGGTAGGTGCAAGATTCCTTTATGACAATCCGCCTGAAGTTGGCTCTGTATTTAAAGGAATTAAAAGAAGATTTGTCGAATTCAATTCCGATAATTTTTATTTACGTGCAGGAAATTCATCTACTTTATTTGGAAGAGGTTTAGCCTTAAACATATTTGAGAACCGTGGGTTGGCTTATGACACCTGGATGGATGGAATTAAAGCATCTTACTCGAATGATTTTGTAAAAGCAACAATCATCGGCGGCTCAATAAATTTCCGTGATTCAATTACTTTTGTAAGAAATGAAAACTACGATATTAAAGGAGCAAATGTTGAAGTTACTCCAATAGACCCGGTAACTTTTGGTACAACTTTCATTTCTGCCGATGGAAATATTCCAACAGGAGTTGACCCAACTGTTACGCCGCCAAATAATATTAAAGCTGAAATACCTGAGTTATATCTTTCTCTAAATTTTAGTACAGTACAATTTTATTTTGATTGGTCGCATAAATGGACAAATGTTTTAACAGATAAATCATCGTCAAACGGCGCCGGGATTTATTCTGCATTTTCTTTTTTAGGCAGCGGCTATGGAATTACAATCGATTATAAAAATTATATGTTTGATGAACGCGATCCGTTTGAGAGAAACGATTTTACAAGAGCTACACGGATGCTGCCATTTCAAAATCCTCCTATTGTTATGAAAGAGCACAGTTCAATACTTTTGTCACGTGCTATTCATCAAGTAGATTTTAATGATGAAGTAGGATTTCAAATAGAAGGATATTATTCAATTGATGATAATACAACTTTAAATGTAAATACAAGCTTAGCAAGCAGGCATAACTTATATGTTTTTGATCCGATGAACTTCACATTTTCACTTAGTAAGAGAAACAATAATTTTCTTCCTTCGTCTAAACATCAGTATTCACCTTACTGGGAATTTTTGACGGAAGTAGAACATTACTTTGATTATACCACTATGTTACGAATTGGCTTTGCAAGAAGAACAAAAACCATTTATGAAGATTTTTCCGGTGGTGGGGGAAGCAATATAATTTTATCCACAGTTATGCCTTCGTTGTTTCAATTCACTTTTAATCAAGATTATTCAATTGTTTTTCAATATGAATTTGAGTCGGTAAATAATAATTATAACTCAGAACAGCCAAAATATTTCAACCAGTTTATATCAATAACAAATTCATTTTTCTCAAAGTATTCTGCAGCAATTAGATATGAATTCACAGACAATAATTATGATTTATCCGGTAAAAAAAATTGGCTTACGTTTGAGGCAGGATACAGAATAGATCAATCAAATATAGTAACATTGTCATATGGAAGTGAAAGAGGTGGTGAAACTTGTTCAAATGGAGTGTGCAGATACATACTTCCATTTAAAGGATTCAGATTATCAGTATTAAGCACGATTTAAGGAGGTAATTATGAAAAGAATTTTATTGAAAATGATTTTCATACTATTAATTTTATCAACAATTAACTTTGCTTCAGATAAAAAAATATTGATTGAAGTTTTTACAAATTCACATTGCCCGCTTTGCCCGCCTGCGCATACGGCAATAAACTCTTACCTGGCAAAAAGTTTGAATGCATCAAAAATTAATTACATTTTTTATCACATGGTGTTTCCGTATCCTACAGATCAATTAAACATAGATAATCCGTCAGATCCTGCGGCAAGAAATAATTATTATGGACCCTATCATTCAACGCCTGATGGTTTTTTTAATGGAGTCACACAATCAAGTAATTATTCTAGTTGGGGAAATTCATTAGATGCATTAACAGGTGAACAAAGCCCATTTGAAATAATATTAAGTGGTTCAAAAGATTCAGATCAGCAATTTACTGTTAAAGCTAATATTTCTCGATCCGGTGATGTTTCTGATAATGATCTTGTAATTCATTTTGTAGTTGTTGAGAATTTGTTGTATCAAGGACAAAATGGGATTTCACATCATATGCATGTAATGAGAAAAATGGTTGGCTCTCCTGTTGGCAATGATTTTTCTGTAAATGATAATGATTCAAAAGTGGTAGATAAACAAATTACATTAGATTCTAAATGGAATGCTGACAGCCTTGCGGTAGTTGTATTTATTCAAAGCAAAGGTACAAAAAAAGTTTACCAGTCGGAAACAATTAATTATAAGTCAATTAATGTTAACTGATATTAAAGATAATTCATCTTCGCCTAAATCTTTTAAGCTTGAACAAAACTATCCTAATCCATTTAATCCAAGTACAAAGATAGCTGGCAATCTCCTGTTGCCGGATTGCAATCATTAAAGGTTTATGATATTTTAGGAAATGAAGTTGCCTCTTTAGTTAATGAATATAAGCCTGCTGGAGAATATGAAGTTACTTTTAACCCTAATAATCTAAGCCGCGGATCTTTGCCCAGCGGATTTTATATTTATCAATTGAAAGTTGGAAATTATATTCAAACCAGGAAGATGGTTCTTTTAAAGTAAATCAGATTTAATTCTGAATTAAAAATTAACCTCCTTAATTTTTTCTATAAAAAATTGGGAGGTTTTGTATATTAAAATTTATTTATTATACCAGCTCTTGTTGAGGAAAAAATACAAGTTACTTTGAATGTCGAACTACTTATTTTTTACAAATCAGTATTTCATTACAAAGAACTTAAAGCCATCCTCAATAATTTTATGCCGTTCATATAATTTAAATACACTTCACACTAAATTTTTTATAGGTTCTAATGATTTTTATTAGCTTAATATGGTTTAAAAAATGATTGCTTTAAAATATTTCTAATTTAATTCCATTCGTAAACTTTGAAACACTTTTCCTTAATAATATCTAAACAGAGGTCCTTATGAAAAAAATTCTAACTGGATTTTTTATCCTGTTATTAAATACTCTTGTGCTTGCACAAGTTGATGCCAGAATGCTGCAGTATCCTGATGTCTCAGCTAAGTATATAACATTTGAGTACGCCGGTGATATTTGGATTGTCCCTAAAGAAGGAGGAATTGCAAATAGACTGAGTTCCCCTAAAGGCGAAGAGGCCTTACCTAAATTTTCTCCTGACGGTTCAAAGATTGCATATAGTGCTAACTATGACGGAAACGTAGATGTATTTGTTATTCCAACTTTAGGCGGTATGCCGGTTAGATTAACACATAATGGAATGACTGATAGAATCGTTGATTGGTATTCAGATGGGCAGAACGTATTATACGCATCTTCTATGGAAAGTGGTAAGCAAAGATTTAATCAATTCTACAAAGAATCTATTAAAGGCGGGCTGCCGGAAAAACTTCCGATTCCAATGGCTGAATTTGGTTCGTTCTCACCTGACAGTAAAAAAATTGCATATACACCAATGACAAGAAGCTTTAGAACCTGGAAAAGATACCGCGGCGGGTGGGCTGCTGATATTTGGATTTTTGATCTTGATAAATTGACTGCTGAAAATATAACTAACAATCCTGCTAATGATGAATTCCCAATGTGGCATAATAACACCATTTATTTTTTGTCGGATAGAGGGGCACATGAAAGAAATAATATTTGGTCTTATGACGTAAATGCAAAAGCTGTTAAACAAATAACCAACTTTGAAGATTTTGATGTTCATTTTCCTTCAATTGGATAGATGATATAGTTTTTGAAGCGGGCGGCAGCTTATACCTTCTTGATCTTGCCACAGAAAAATATCATGAAGTAAAAATTGATGTAGTTTCCGATGTTTCTACATTAATGCCTAAAACTGAAAAAGCAGAAAAATATATTCAAAGTTTTTGTCCTTCTCCTGATGGTAAAAGAGCAGTGTTTGAAGCAAGAGGTGATTTGTTTTCAGTGCCTGCAGAAAACGGGAATGTTTATGATTTAACAAGTACTTCCGGTTTTGCGGAAAGATATCCTTCCTGGTCTCCCGATGGAAGATACATTGCATATTGGAGTGATAAATCTGGCGAATATGAATTAACATTAAAAGATATGGAAAAGCAAAATGAAGAAAAGAAATTAACTTCATACGGTCCGGGCTACCGTTACCAAATCTACTGGTCACCAAATAGTAAAATGCTTTCATTTATTGATAAGGCAATGAAAATATTTGTTTATGATGTTGATAAAGATAAAACAACCCAGATTGACAAAGCTGAATATAAATACGAAGGCGGACTTGAGAGTTTTAAAATGAGCTGGTCGTCCGATAGCAGATATGTGGCATACAGCCGCGAGGTTGAAAATACTCACGGCGCTGAATTTGTGTATGATACTAAAGGAAATAAAGTTCACCAATTAACCTCCGGATATTATGATGATGGGCAGCCGGCTTTTGATCCTGATGGAAAGTATCTTTATTATTTAACAAATAGATCATTCAATCCGGTTTACGGCGATTATGATGGAACATTTGTTTATTCGAATACAACAAACATTGCCGCAGTTTCATTAGTTAAAGATACTCTTTCTCCTTTGGCTCCTAAAAACGATTTGAGTGAAATTAAGAAAGAAGACAAAAAGGAAGGCGATAAAGAGGAAAAGAATAAAGAAGAGAAAACAAAGAAAGATGAAATAATTAAAGAAGTAAAAATTGATTTTGATGGTTTTGAAGAAAGAGCTGTGCTATTGCCGCCCGATGGAGGAAATTATATTAATCTATCAGCAGTTCCCGGAAAAGTAATTTATCATAGGATGCCCAACAGCGGATCGGAATCAAAGAAAAAACCAATCGTTTATTATGATCTGGATAAAAGAGAAGAAAAGACTATTGTTGATGATGCTGATAGTTACCAGCTAAGTGCGAATAATAAAAAAATTATGATAGCTGTAAAAGGTTCTTATTCTATGGCTGATATTGCGCCTGAGCAAAAGCTTGAGAAGAAAATGCCTATTGCAGAAATGGAAATGAAGATTGTTCCCAGAGAAGAATGGCATCAAATATTTAATGATGCCTGGAGATTTGAAAGAGACTTTTTCTATGATCCCAACATGCATGGTGTCGATTGGAACGCAATGAGGGCCCGTTATGGAAAATTGGTTGATTACGCTATTACCCGCTGGGATTTGAATTATATTTTGGGTGAATTAATTGGTGAATTGAATTCTTCGCACACATATAAAGGCGGCGGTGATGTGGAAGAACCTGAAAAGAAAGGCGTTGGTTATTTAGGAGTTGACTGGGAATTAGCAAATGGTGTATATAGAATTAAAAAAATAATCAGAGGAGCAGAGTGGGATACAGAAGTAAGATCACCGCTTGATGGATCCGGTGTAAATGTAAAAGAAGGCGATTATATACTTGCTGTTAATGATGTCACAATCGATGTAACAAAAGATCCTTGGGCTGCATTTGAGGGTCTTGATGACCAAACAGTGGTGTTAACTGTAAACAATAAGCCTACAATGGACGGAGCAAGAAAAGTTACTGTCAAAACTTTAAAAGATGAAACAAGGCTTCGTAACCTGGCATGGATTGAAGCGAATAGGCAGAGAGTTGATAAGGCAACAGATGGGAAAATTGGTTACCTGTATGTTCCTGATACCGGTATTAACGGACAGACGGAATTAGTACGCCAGTTTTTTGCTCAATTTAAGAAGCAAGGTTTAATCATTGATGAAAGATTTAATAATGGCGGACAAGTCCCTGATAGATTTATAGAAATGTTAAACCGAAAACCTTTTGCTTTCTTTGCGGTTAGAGATGGAATAAATTGGCAGGCGCCTGCAGTCGCAAATTTTGGTCCGAAGGTAATGATTATAAATGGCTGGAGCGGATCAGGTGGAGATGCTTTCCCGGATTTCTTTAAAAGAGCCGGAGTTGGGCCATTAGTAGGCAAAAGAACCTGGGGTGGGTTAATAGGAATATCAGGAGCACCTTCTCTCATAGATGGAGGAAGTGTTACCGTACCAACATTCAGACAATATAATCCTGACGGAACCTGGTTTGCTGAAGGGCATGGAGTTGATCCGAATTACGAGGTAGAGGAAGATCCCGGCCAGCTTGCAAAAGGTGTTGATACACAATTGGAAAAAGCGATTAGTGTTGAAATGGATTTATTAAAAAAGAATCCCCCCATCAATCCTAAGCAGCCTCCTTATCAGAACAGAACACCCGGCGGTAATTAGCATTTCAATTTAAATTGCTGCATTCCTTTTATAAAAAGGGATGCAGCATTTTTTATCTTAAATTTCAATTTCAAATATTTTCAATAGAATTTAATCTAACCGTTTTAAGATCTAGTTAATTAAATTAAAGCTGCTTGACAATAAAGTTAAGCACGCTTAAATTTGTATCAACAGTTCACTTAATAATATTATTTATCATGTATAACATTTCAAAAGAAGATTACCTTGGCGTAATCTATAAGTATAAAGATGATAACGGTGAGGCAAAAGCAAATGTTATTGCCGAAAAACTCCAGGTATCGAATTCAGCAGTTACCGACATGCTTAAAAAATTATCCAAAGACAAATACATAAAATATCAGCCTTATAAAGGAATTAGACTTACTTCGACTGGTGAAGACTATGCACGGAATATTGTAAGACGACATAGAATCTGGGAAGTTTTTTTACATCAAATTGTGGGTATTCCATGGGATAAAGTTCATGACGAAGCTCATAATCTTGAACATTCTGCATCAGATGAATTAATTAATCGAATGGAAGAAATGTTGAACTTTCCTGAATTTGATCCGCATGGCGATCCAATTCCAGGCAAAGACGGCACTTTCCCGGTGCAAAAAAAAACGGTATCACTTTCCAAATTAAAAAAAGGGGATACCGGTATTGTAATTCGTGTAAACGATTTTGACAATGATTTTCTGAATTATCTGTCAAAGATAGGCATTGATTTAAAGAAGGAAATAATAATTAAAGACGTGCTTGAATTTGATCATTCAATGCTTGTGAAAATAAATGAAAAGAATATCAATATTAGTAATACAATCGCGACGAACATTTTTGTTGAAGTAAAAAAGAAATAAAAAAAATCTTTGAGAATTTAAAAGTAATCTTGTGTTGGAATGTACAGTATTTAGTTACGTCTTTAATGTGAATAAAACATTACGAATTTTAGCATAGTCAAGGAATTATGAATGAGTAAAGAAAAACCTGAAGAAGAGTTAAAGAATAGTCTTCCCAAATTAGAAAAAGTTGAAGTTGAAAACCCCTCTGATAATCATCTCTCTTTAGAGGGAGTTCACGGTACAGTTAAAGTTCCTCATCATACAGCAGGATTTTGGAAACAATGGAAAGCCTTTGTAGGGCCTGCACTGCTAGTTAGTGTTGGGTACATGGATCCTGGCAACTGGGGGACTGATCTAATGGGCGGAGCGCAATATAAATATGATTTGTTGTGGGTGGTTGGTGCTGCTAGTCTCATGGCAATTATTATGCAAGTTATTGCTGCTAGATTAGGTGTAGTTACAGGTAAAGATCTTGCCCAATGCTGTCGTGATTGGTATCCTAAATGGACTCGCTATCCAAATTGGATGTTTACGGAAATAGCAATTGCTGCCTGTGATTTAGCTGAAGTTTTGGGAAGCGCGGTTGCTCTCAATTTACTTTTTCATATCCCGATTTTGTGGGCGGTAATCATAACCGGTTTTGATGTATTGCTGCTGCTTGGTTTGCAGCGTTTTGGAATGCGGACAATCGAAGCAATAGTTTTTATTCTTGTTGCCACAATAGGAATTTGTTATTTCATCGAAATATTTGTGCTTCCTCAAACACAGCCTAGTTTTTTAGAAATGGGAAAAGCTTTAATTTCGCCTGGCTTACGTCAGGTTGGAATGATTTATATTGCAATTGGAATTGTTGGGGCAACAGTTATGCCTCACAATTTATATTTGCATTCAGGCTTGGTACAAAGCCGGAAACTACAGAAAGATAAAATATCAATAAAGAAAGCAATACGTTTTAACACTATTGATTCGGTCGTTGCTTTATCAATTGCATTTCTCGTTAACGCTGCAATTCTTGTTTTAGCGGCTATGGTGTTTTTTGGTAAAACGAGCGTCACGATACCTGGCGGAGAAATAATAAAATTTTCTACCGATAGTGATTGGATCCAAGTAGCATATTTAACGCTTGCTCCTTTGTTAGGGGTAACTATTGCAAGTACATTATTTGCGGTAGCGCTATTAGCAAGCGGCCAAAGCAGCACTATTACCGGCACTCTCGCCGGCCAGATTGTTATGGAAGGATTTATGCATTGGCGAATTAAACCCTGGGTACGCCGTCTTATTACCCGTGCTTTGGCAATTATTCCGGCTGTTTTGATTATCGGTATTCGTGGGGACAGCAGTGTAACAGATTTACTTACACTTAGCCAGGTTGTACTTGCACTGCAATTACCATTTGCAATGTTCCCGATGCTTCAGTTTACAAGTTCCCGAAAAAGAATGGGAGACTGGAAAATCGGCTGGTTTTTATTGGTGGTAGGATGGGCCAGTGCTATTCTTATTACAGTTATGGATATTTACGGTTTACCGGACTCGCTTTCTGTAGCCTGGAGAGTTATCTTTGGTGGGTAATTTTTAAGTAAAAAGGAATCTACATGTACAAGACAATACTTGTAACGCTGGATGGTACCCCGACCGATAGATGTATTATAGATCATATAAAACAGCTAGCCAAACTGGCAAATAGTAAGGTTGTACTATTACATGTTGCAGACGGATGGGCAGCGCGAACTTTCGGGCCGGATGCCGTTGGGCCGGAAATTAAACAGGATACAGAATATCTTGATAGTATTAGAAATGAATTTATTTCTGAAAATATTCCCGCGGAAGCTCAAATTTCTTTTGGTGAACCCGCTGATGAAATAATTAAATGGGCTCAAAGTGAAAACTGTGATCTTATTGCAATGAGTACACATGGGCATCGATTCCTTGCCGATATATTTCTTGGTTCAACTGTAAAGAAAGTACGCCATAGTCTCAACATCCCAATTCTGTTAACCAGAGCTAAATAGTTTATGAATGTATTTTCTTAATGAAACTAGAGATGAAATAATAATTATTGGGTTTAATCTTTATTACGTCATATTCAATTTGTTTATGAAAAAAATACTGCTGCTTTTTATTTTAATTATACTGCTTTCAAATTTAGTTACAGCCCAAAGCGTTAACTTGCAATATGATACTTCTTCTGTTCAAGCAAAATATGCTGAAAAGATGCTTCATCAAGCTCTTTTAGAAAAAGGATATTCAATACAAAAGAACAAATCCGATTATTCAATTTCAATCAGAATTAATTCCCAAAATTTAAAACCTGAAGCATACATTTTACGGCCGGAGAAAAATAAGATTACAATAACTGGAGGCGATGGAACAGGAGTCATTTATGGGTCACTTTCACTTGCCGAAGATCTTCGAAATGGTATTTCTCTATCAAACATACATGAAAGAAGTGAATCTCCAAATTTATCATTTCGTGCTATAAAATTTGATCTGCCGTGGGATACCTACCGGCACAGCTATGCACTTTATCAGCATCAGGAAACCTGCAAAGACCTTAAGTTTTGGGAAGCATTTCTTGATATGATGGCGGAGAATAGATTCAATGCTCTTACGTTATGGAATCTACATCCCTATACTTTTTTAATAAAACCGAAAAACTTTCCTGAAGCAAGCCCATGGAACGATAACGAAATGAAAGAGTGGAAAAAACTTTTTCACGGAATTTTTAGAATGGCAAAAGAACGCGGTATCGACACTTACATTATGCCGTTTAATATATTTGTAACTCCTGAGTTTTCGAAAGCTCATAATGTAGAAATGTTTAACCTCGATCATTTTCATTTTGTTAATGCTGATACATCCGAAATTATAAAACAATATACTCGTGAGATGCGTTACACAAATGCTTGATGAGTATCCTGATCTAACCGGGATCGGACTTACACTTGGAGAAGGAATGGGGGGAATGACTCCGCAGCAGCGTGAGAGTTGGATAAAGGAAACGATTATTGATGGGATGAGCCTTAGCAAATCGTAAAGTCAAAGTTAATCCACAGAATTCCTTTTTCCGGAAATACTGGATCATTAGGTGCAACTAACATTGAAATGGAACAGCTTACCCGTAACGCAATTGAACAAGAAGCATCAATGGATTGCTTCGAAAGGCCATTTGGGCAAGCCTTAAATTTAATTGGTCACACCCCCTTTCAACCACAAAACTTATTAAAGTACATGGCGGCAAAATATACGGAACATATTGGAACCCGGAACCAAAAGGTTACAAGATAGTATGGACTGTTCGCAATGAAGATTTCTTTTGCCTGCGATGGGGAGTTGCTGATTTTATCCGGCAGCATATAGCTAATAATACTCCTGATTATGTTGGAGGTTATTTTATAGGATCCGAAACATATATTCCAGCTAAAGATTATTTCACTAAGCCTGGCTTTTCAGTTGATTGGAAATATGCATTTCAGCGTCAATGGTTATTCTATAAATTGTGGGGAAGATTATTATACAATCCTTCCACACCTGACAGCATATTTAGAAATGAATTTATTAGGCGTTATGGAAAACAAGCCGCAGTACTTTTCGATGCATATGCACTTGCAGGTAAAACTCCTTTGAGGTTAGCTTCTTCGTTTGATTGCACCTGGGATTTTACTCTATACAGCGAAGGATTTATGGCACTTAATCCGGAAACATAAAAGAGTGGAATATATATCTGTTGACCGGCAAATCAATCAGCCGCCACTTGATACAGATTACGTTTCTATTGCGGAATATGTAAAAACAATTTCATCAAGAGGTTCTTTCAGTAAAGATAAAATTACACCTCCTAATTTAGCTGCAATGCTTGAAAAGGATTGTAACAAGGCTATTGAGTTAGTCAAAAATATAAATGTTTCCGGTGATGATCCTCTTATGTTTGAAGTTTCCGATGTAAAAACCTGGGCTAATTTAGGATTATTTTTTTCCGAGAAAATAAAAGGAGCAGTTGAGCTGGAAACATATAGATTAAACGGCGGCGAAGAATACAAACAGAATTCGGTTAAGCATCTTGAAAATGCACTGCATTACTGGGATGAAATTATAAATATAACCAGTCCAATTTATAAAGATATGCCCCTGGTACATTATAGCGAACAAAATGGTAAATCGTGGAAAGAGAATGACGATCTTCGTTTTCATTGGAGACTGCTTAGGCCTGATGTTGCCAGGGATATTGAAATTGCTAAAAATTCAAAAGGGAATAATGTTAAATGAGTGAAGTACAAAATGTAGATAAAAAAACAATTCAAATCTGGCACCTTCATTTACAGGATGAAATTGATGCTGCATATCTTTATAGAACTCTTGCAGGATTAATCTCCGATCCCAAAAGAAAAAAAATATATTCACAGCTTGCAGAAGTTGAAGACAAGCATGTTGCTATCTGGAAAGAACAGCTTGAAAAATATAATCAGAAAATCGGGGAATTAATTCCTTCGACAAAAGCAAAATTTACTGCATGGTTTTCAAAAAAGTTTGGGCCTGCTTTATTAACACGAATGATGTTAAAAGAAGAAGCTACCGAAGTAAAATCATATCTTGGATTGTATAACTCAACTCAGGTTGATTCAACAAAATCAATTGCTTTAAAATTAGCACGCGATTCTGCTCAGCATGCAAATAAGCTAATGAAAACCGATGGTGTTTCCGAAGAACCATGGCATAGTACCGAATCAGGCGGAATGCTTAGAAATGTAGTATATGGTTTCAATGATGGTCTAACTGCAAACTTCGGTTTGATTGCCGGAATGATTGGAGCCACTGCTGCACCTCATATTATTTTAATGACCGGACTTGCCGGAATGATAGCCGATTCTTTATCAATGGGATCTTCCGGATATTTAGCTGCCATAAGTGAAAAGGAAGTTTTTGACCATGAAAAAAGAATGGAAGCCGAAGAAATAAAATTAATGCCTGAGTTGGAAACAGAAGAACTTGCGTTAATATATGAATCCAAGGGAATGGAAGCGGATGAAGCAAAAAGATTAGCTGTGGAAGCTATGAAAAATCCTGAGCAGGTTTTAGAAGATAAGGTAAGAGAAGAACTCGGCATTTCAGAAAGTTCGCAAAGTCCGCTTAAAGAAGGCTGGATAACTGGAACTGCAACTGCTGTTGGGGCTCTAATTCCAATTTTCCCTTTTTTCTTTTTAAGCGGGAGTTTGGCAATCTGGACTTCATTTATAATCTCAATGCTTGCACACTTTGGTGTTGGCGCAGCAAGAAGCTTCTTTACAGGCAGAGGAATTTTCAGAAGCGGTTTTGATATGTTTGTAGTTGGTTTCGGAGTTGCTGCTGTGGGTTATTTAATTGGTGAATTGATTTTAAAGTTTTTGTAAAAATAATAATAGGATTACGATGAAGTGAGGCTCACCTTTGAGGTGAACCTCACATTTAAAATTAAAAATTATTTCGTCAATATCATTTTTCTTGTTTGAATAAAAGAACCAACTCTTAGCTGATAGAAGTAAACACCCGAAGATAAATTTCTCCCATCAATGGAAGAATTAAAATCTACTTGATAATTACCGGCTGGCCTATATTCATTAACAAGAGTAGCCACTTCATTTCCTAAAATATCATAAACTTTTAATGACTGCCATCCAGCAACAGGAGATTGCCAGCTAATTTTAGTAGAAGGATTAAATGGATTTGGATAGTTCTGATTAAGCTTAAATGTTTTAATATTAGCCGCATCCTTAACCGATGTTGCATTACCGCTTAATGAAAGATCATCGATATAAAAAACAGAACCGATGTGTGCAGTCCCGGCAGTATCATTTGCTATGGTAATATAGATAAGACATGAATCAGCAGTAACAGTACTAGATGTATAATATATTGGTACACTAAAACTTGTGTAGCTTGACGCTGCTGGAAATTCCAATGCCCCGACTCCCACTACATTACCTCCACCCCACATTCCTACTACAACATCCAATTTATCATCAGACACCGGACTCAATTTGTAAAAACCAGTTATAGTAGCATAATTTTGTGATACAGGGGCTCCTTTTCCTCCTAGTTTACCGACTCCAATTAACGGAGGGTAAACTCCTTCTATTGAGCTAATAACTTCTCCTTTTACTGAAGATGAACCACTATGCGCATCTGATGATTGTGTTACAGAGACTATACTTATGCTAGGAAAGTTGTTAGTGTACCATCCATCCGGTTCACCGTTAGTCCATTGCTCAAAACTGCTGTTTGGCAATTGTGCAAATACTTGTGTGAAAAGAAAAAGAAATGCAAAAATTGAAAACTGTAAAAGTGACTTCATCGAAAATTCCCTCCAGAATATTAATACACAAAGTCAGGCAACATTAATAAAAATATTCCTGCTTATTTAATTTTAACTGACTAAATGGATAGTGTACAAAAAGAAGATATAACATTAGCTGAAGGAATTCAATAAAAATACTTTAATTTTATATTATTATTTCATTAATTTTTTTTAATAATTTATATGTTGAAATCAAAATCATTAACAAATAAGAGCAACAAAATAAATTTAATTCAACATTTAATTTTAAATCTCATAAAAAATTTTGCATATGCTTATTGTTTTACTAAATATTTATTTAACTAAAACCATTTTTTTTGTTTGGATAAAAGCACCCGACTTTAATTGATAATAATAAATCCCGCTTGCAAGACTATTCCCGTTTACAGAATTATCAGAATTAAATGTTGCCTGATAGGTTCCCGCTGATTTTACTTCGTCAACTAAAGAAGCTACTTCTCTTCCAAGCATATCATAGATCTTTAAAGAAGTGTGGTTGTTTTCTGTTAGCGTATATCTAATTTTTGTACTTGGATTAAATGGATTAGGAAAATTTTGTTCAAGGTTAAATTCAGATAGTTTAACTTCATTATCAACGGAAGTAACATCACCTTCCAAAGTAATATCATCAATATAAAAAGCGGAGCCGACATGCACCAATGCAGTATCGTTTCCTAACGTAATTGCAATCTGGCAAGAATCCGGTATGTCAGGCAATTTATTATAAAGAATTTGAATACTAAATTGAGTGTAATTTGAAACAGCCGGAAAGAGTGAACCCCCAACTCCAAGAAATTTTCCGTTTCCATACATACTCGCTAATATTGAAATTTTATCTCCGCTTACTGAGGTTAATTTATAATAACCGCTAAGGCTTGCATATTTTTTAGAGATGGGAAATCCTTTTTTTCCAATTTCCCCCGAGATTATTATTGCGTAAACCAGCAAGTTGTTATTAAATGCTGCTTCGCCCTTAAGAGCTGATGATCCGCCATGAGAATCGGATGTTTGAGTTATTGTTATAATGCCAGGGGCATTTGATGTCCACCACCCGTCAGGCTCACCATTCGTCCATTGTTCAAATCCACCGTTTGGAACTTGGGAAAAAGCTTTTATCACAAAAAACAAAGAGAAAAAAATCACTGGCAAAAAACGTTTATTCATGTTTAACTCCTTATGAGTTTAGAAAACATTTAATGAAAGTTTAATAATGTATTTTCCCGCTGGTTTCGAAAAGAGAATTTTGTCAGATTAAATAGGGAAGTTTATGAAATGAAGATATGATATTAACTTAAACAAAGCAACATGTATTTTTAGCAGTTATATTTTCTAATCCCTTTCTTTTATACATTTTCGAACTTAATGATCAAAGGAGCAATTAGTAATCTGTTTTAATTATTTATAATATTTCTCAGATATTCACCAATGTCTCTTTCATCTTCAGAAAATATTTATTATCATAACACACACAAAAAATAGGGAGAAATATGGCTCGTCTGTTGATTCTTGGGGCAGGGATTTCAGGACAAACCGCCGCGCTTCATGCAAGGAAAAAACTTGGCAGCAAACATGAAGTTGTGGTAGTCTCACCAAACAGCAAATGGAATTGGATACCTTCAAATATTTGGGTTGGAACCGGCTATATGAAGCCTGAACAGGTTACTTTTCCTTTAGCGCCGGTTTATAAAAAATCAGGAATTACTTTTCATCAAGCAAAAGCATTAAGCATACATCCTGATGGAGATGCAGATACTTCCAATCCTTATGTGTTGATTGAATTTACTTCTACTGATAAAGCGGGCAATCAAGAAAAAGTTTCGTATGATTATCTTATAAATGCCACAGGCCCAAAATTAAATTTTAATGCAACCAAAGGATTAGGGCCTGATAAAAACAGTCTTTCGGTTTGTACTTATTCGCATGCTGATGAAACATCCAAAGTACTTTCCGAAGTAATACAAAAAATGAAGCATGGTGAAAATCAAACCTTGTTGATTGGAACAGGACATGGAAATTGCACCTGTCAAGGCGCGGCATTTGAATATTTGTTTAATGTTGAATTTACCTTACGCAGGCAAAAAGTAAGAGACAAAGCAAAGATAATTTGGATATCAAATGAAAAAGAACTCGGTGATTTTGGAATTGGCGGGATGTTTATCCGTCGCGGCGGGTATGTAACTCAAAGCAGAATATTCACTGAGTCGCTTTATACAGAAAGAGGAATTGAATGGATAACTCAAGCGCATGTTAAAGAAGTTATGAATGGCGAAACTGTATATGAAAATCTTGATGGAGAGGAAAAATCAGTTAAGCATGATTTTGCAATGCTTCTTCCTCCATTCAGTGGAGTTGGATTAAAAGCATTTGATAAAAATAATGTAGATATAACTTCACAATTGTTTGCTGCAAACGGATTCATGTTTGTTGATGCTGATTACACTAAAAAACCATACGAAGATTGGAAGCCGTCAGATTGGCCGGAAGTTTATCGTTCCCCTAAATACAATAATATTTTTTCTGTGGGAATTGCTTTTGCCCCGCCGCATTCAATTTCAAAACCGATGACAAATCCAAATGGTATTCCAATTTTCCCAACACCGCCAAGAACCGGCATGCCTTCCGGGGTAATGGCAAGACAAGTTGCTTTTAACATTGCTGATATGATGGAAGGAAGAGAAACAGAACCAAAGCGAAAAGCTTCTTTAGCTAATATGGGTGCGGCTTGCATTGCATCTGCAGGTGCAAATTTTTTAAAAGGTACTGCAGTCTCAATGACGATGTATCCAATTATTCCTGATTTCGAAAAATATCCTGATACCGGGAGAGATTTAAGTTATACTACAGGAGAAATTGGATTAGCAGGCCATTGGATAAAACACTTTTTACATTTTGCTTTTCTTTATAAGGCAAAAGCAAATCCATTTTGGCGCATAGTGCCGGAATAAAAAATTGGAGAAATAATATGTCAGTTAGAAAACCTTATGAACAAACTTATTATCCGCCGGTTCCAACAAAATTCACTAAATTTTTTAGGACCAATTTTATTTACCAGTTCTTTCGCTTTTTAATAATTAATATTAAAATGTTAAGGATGGTTAGAAAGCATTAAAGTTTTTTAAACTTTTTTAGTTATATTGAAAATAAAAAAATTAATGGATTGATATGAGAATTCTTTCATGGAATGTTAACGGTATAAGGGCAGTTTATAAAAAAGGATTTGTTGAATGGCTTAAAAAAGAGAATCCTGATATTCTATGTATCCAGGAAACTAAAGCACATGAAGAGCAGCTTTCAGATGATTTGAAAAATGTTGCCGGGTATCATTCATATTTTTGTTCGGGGGAAAGAAAAGGCTACAGCGGAACGGCTCTTTATACTAAAGAAAAGCCTTTAAGTATAAAGAAAGGTTTTGGGATTGAACAATTTGATAATGAAGGAAGAATTATCATTGCAGAATATCCTGGTTTTGTTCTATTCAATATTTATTATCCAAACGGGAAAGCACGTGCTGAAAGACTTCAGTACAAAATGGAATTCTATGATGCCTTTTTAGATTATGCCAACAAGCTTAAAAAGAAAGGCAAAAAAATTATTGTCTGCGGCGATGTAAATACTGCACATAAAGAAATTGATTTAGCTCGTCCCAAAGAAAATTCAAAAGTATCCGGCTTCCTTCCTGAAGAAAGAGAATGGATAGATAAACTTATTGGCAGCGGCTATGTCGATACTTTCAGAATGTTTAATCAAGAACCAAATAATTATACCTGGTGGGACCAAGTAACACGAGCACGTGAAAGAAATGTCGGCTGGCGTATCGATTATTTCTTTGTATCTGAAAATGCAAAAGCAGATATAAAAGACGCTTTTATTTTAAGTGATGTAATGGGTTCTGATCATTGCCCGATTGGTATTGAGAAAAAAGCATAAAATAATTTTTCAATTAAAATTCCTTTCAATAATCTTTACAAATATTTAAGAAAATATTTTTCTTAAAATTAAATGATAAACCCCAATCGAATTAGACTACTTCAAAACGGCCAAATCAAAAAAGGCCCAGTGGTTTATTGGATGAGCCGTGACCAAAGGCTGCACGATAACTGGGCTGTTTATTTTGCCCAACAGCTTGCCGAAGAGAAACAAGAAAACTTTTGTATTGTGTTTTGCCTGGTTCCAAATTTTCTTGAAGCAGCAATCCGCCAATATGGTTTTATGTTGAAAGGGCTGCAAGAATTAGAAGAAGAAGCAGAAAAATATAATATCCCATTCTTCATATTAACCGGAAATCCGGAAGATGAAATTCCCAAGTTCATAAAAGAAAAAAATATCAGTGATCTTATTTCAGATTTTGATCCATTGAAAATAAAAAGAATTTGGAAAAGAGACGTTGCAATAAATATCGATATTCCTTTTTATGAAGTGGATGCACATAATATTGTTCCTTGCTTGCATGCCTCAAATAAATTAGAATTTGCCGCTTATACAATAAGGCCGAAGATTAATAAAAATCTTCTAGAATTTTTAGACGATTATCCTGAATTAAAAAAGCAGAAGAAATCAGAGAGTCTTTCTTCAAATAAAATTGATTGGAAAAAAGTCAGAGATAGTCTTCAAATAAATTTTGATGTGAAAGAAGTAGATTGGATTAAACCGGGCAGCAGTGCCGCATTAAAAACTCTGGAAAACTTTTTACACAACAAATTTGAAAACTATTCTTTAGATAGAAACGATCCAAATAAAGATGCACAATCAAATCTATCTGCATATCTTCATTTTGGGCAAATATCTTCTCAAAGAATAGCTCTTGAAGTAAAATTATTAAATGGAAACCCTGAATCCGAAAAATCTTATCTGGAAGAATTAATAATTAGAAAAGAATTATCTGACAACTTTTGTTATTATAACACCAACTATGATAATTTTAAGGGCTTTCATAAATGGGCGCAAGAAACTTTAAACACTCATAGAAAAGATAAGAGAGAATTTATATACTCACTTAAAGAATTTGAAGAAGCTAAAACGCATGAAGATTTATGGAATGCTGCTCAAAAAGAATTAGTCTTCAAGGGAAAGATGCATGGCTATATGAGAATGTATTGGGCAAAGAAAATCCTTGAATGGAGCAGCACCCCGGAAGAAGCTTTGAAAATTGCAATCTATCTTAACGATAAATATGAGCTTGACGGCAGGGATCCCAAATGGATATACTGGTTGTGCCTGGTCAATTGGCGGCATTCATGACAGAGCATGGGTAGAAAGGAAAATTTTCGGTAAAATTCGCTTTATGAACTTAAATGGGGCTAAACGTAAATTTGATGTTGATACATATATTAATAGTATAACAAACCTTTAAAAATATATTTCCTCTTAAAATCTCCAAAATTTTCAAAATTCATAGTATTAATACTTAAAATCAAAAATATTTAATTACCAATACAAAAATAATCTATTGGAATAATTATTGTTATGAAGAATCCGTTCTGGAATAAATTTAATATATTGAATTATAATAAAAATCGAATGATTAAATCCAGCAAATGGTCTTATAAATTACCATTTAAATTGACACTAATTTATTCAGTGTTCGGGTTAGTGGTTTTGATATTTATTTATCTTACGTTAACAGGAAATTTTCAGGAGAATAACTATACAGAATTTTACAATCAAAAGGATATTATCTCCAGGCATCTTGTAGCGAATGCACGATACGAACTATTATCGAATCAAAGAAAAAATTCATATAGTACACTTGCAGATTCTTCAATTCTTAAAGAATTAAATTATTTAGTTTTAACAAATGATACCGGGAAAGTTCTTTTCAGCTATAATCTTCCGGTTGCAGATTCCAATTTTTATAATTCAATATCAAAACCATCAAGTCTGCCGATTGATACAACATATTATGCATTTGTAAATCCTTTAAAAAACTTTAAGCTGTTAAAAGATTATATGCCGGTATTAAAGAGCGACAGCTTACTTGGCAAATTGTATTTTGGAATTGCAATTGAACAATTGGGTAAAAAAATATATTCTCAAAATTTAAATATTGCAGCAGGCGGATTAATAATATTTTTTATTAGTGTATTAATTGTTTTTATTGTTGCAAAAGTTTTTACGCGGCCGGTTGATAATTTATTGGCGGTGACACAAGAACTCTCCAGCGGCCATCATTCAGCACGTTCAAATTACTTAGGAGAAAATCAAATTGGGGATCTTGCCCATTATGTTAATAGGATAGCACACAATATTGAAACTTTGTCAAATCAGAATGAAAGTTTAAATAGGCAACTTAAAGTTGTTATGAAAGATAAGCTGGGTGAGCTTAATTTTGAAATAAATCAACGAAGAATGGCAGAATTCTCACTGAAAAAAAGTGAAGAACAATTTCGTTTGATGTTCGAATTAGCGCCTATAGGAATGTTTATAAGTTCTACAGATAGAGTGATAAAAAAAGTGAACCAGGCTTTTTGTAATACGGTTGGTTATACTGAAGAAGAATTAACTAAGACCAACTATGCAGAAATTACTTATCCCGATGATAAAATGGAAGACCTGGCTTTACATAATGAGTTGTTAAATAACAAAGTAGAAAATTTAACTTTTGAAAAAAGATTTATAACAAAAAATAATAAAGTTATTTATGCAATATTGAAATCTGTTTTGTTAAGAGATGAAAAAAACAAGCCGCTTCACTTTATTGAACAGATCCTTGATATTACAGAGAGAAAAAGAACCGAACAGGAATTGATTGCGGCAAAAGAAAAGGCTGAAGAATCAGATAGATTAAAAACAGCTTTCCTTGCTCAGATGTCTCATGAAATTAGAACTCCGTTAAATATTATTCTTAATGCAACCCCGCTAATCGCAGATGAATTTGTTGACGGCATTGATGAAGAAACAGCAGTGTTATTAGATTCAGTAAGTAGTGCAGGCAAGAGGCTTCAGCGAACTATTGATATGATTTTAAATATGTCTTCAATTCAATCCGGCAATTACAAGCCCGATTATGAAATGATAGATATTGATGTTGAATTAAGAAAATTAGTAGAAGAATTTAAGCCGCTCTGCCTTGAAAGAAATCTAGGATTGTTCTTCTTTAATGAAACGAAAGAAGCCAAAGTTTACGCTGACCGTTATACAATACTTCAGAGCTTTCAAAATCTTATTCACAACTCAATCAAATATACTATCCGGGGTAAAATAGATGTCGTTATTTTTAAGGATGAAGAAAATCATGTTAACGTAAATATTTCTGATACGGGGATTGGAATGTCTGAAGAATATTTAACTAGAATATTTCATCCATTCTCCCAGGAAGATACAGGGCATAAAAGAGAATTCGAAGGTAATGGTTTGGGGCTAGCTTTGGTTAAAAAATATCTTGACTTAAATAAAGCAGAGATCTTAGTAAAAAGTAAAAAAGAAATTGGTTCAACTTTTACAGTCACCTTTGATAAACAAAATGGAAGAATAGCTTAACTGCAAAGTATTTCAGGCATTTAGTATTTCTTATCCAGCATTCTTTTCTTAAATTTACGCTTCCCAAAAGCACAAAAAATTAATTCTTAAATATGAAGAACTATAGAGTATTATTATTTTATAAATATGTTGATGTTGATGATCCCGAAAAATTCATGAATGAACATTTGGAATTCTGTTTCCAAAATGTAATTAGAGGAAGAGTTTTTATTGCAAGTGAAGGAATAAACGGAACAGTTTCCGGAACAGTTGAGAACATCGAGAAGTACAAGAAGAATTTAAAAAGTTATCCGTTTTTTAAAGATATTGTTATTAAAGAAGACGAAGCAGATGAACACGCTTTTTTTAAGATGCATGTAAGAGTTAAAAGAGAAATTGTAAATTCAAATTTGCAGAACATTGATTTTAAGAACGGGGGAAAACGATTAACCCCTGAAGATCTTTTAAAATTTTATGAAGAGGGAAAAGATTTTATAATTGTTGATGCACGAAATAATTATGAAAGTAATATAGGCAAATTTAAAAATGCAGTCACACCGGACATAAAAAATTTCCGTCATTGGCCTGATGTGGTTAATTCATTAAAAGACCAGAAAGATAAAACTATTGTAACATACTGCACAGGCGGAATAAGATGTGAGAAAGCTTCTGCATATATGGTGCAGCAAGGCTTTAAAAATGTTTATCAGCTTGAAGGCGGGATTGTTTCTTACACAAAAAAATTTCCCGACACATATTGGGAAGGCGGAATTTTTGTTTTCGATGAAAGAAGAGTGGTTGAACCAAATACCAATAATGAATTAAAGCATGTTGCTAATTGTCATTTCTGCGGAAAGCCTACTTCATATTATATAAATTGCCATAACCAGAATTGCGATAAAATTATAATCAGCTGTCATGAATGTAAAGTGGCAAACGATTACTGCTGCTCTGACGAATGTAGAAATTCTCCAAATAAAAGGGACAGATATTACGGCTGAAATAAAATTTAAAAAGGGTAACGGGGATGGCTTATATGTTTTCAAAACATGGCTGGCTTCAATAATAATTCTTCCAATAATAATCTATTTGATTATCAACAGAGGCAATTATTTATTTATTGATAACGCTGACCTGGTAATTCATGAAGCAGGGCATTTTTTCTTTCGGTTATTTGGACAATTTATTTATACCGCCGGCGGAACTTTAATGCAGATTATACTCCCTTCACTAATTTTATGGTACTTTTTTAGAAACTCTTATAGAACCGGAGTACAGGTTTCATTATTATGGCTTGGCCAGAATTTCATAAATATAAGCGTATATGCCGCAGATGCACAAGCTAGAAAATTGCATTTGCTCGGCGGAAGCAAAGTTTATCATGACTGGCATTTCATGCTTAGTGAATTGCGTATATTAAATTATGATTATGCTGTTGGTTATTTTTTATTTGGTGTAGCAATATTAATTTTTATTGTTGCATTATTAATGCCTCTTGTAATTAAGGATTAAGTATTATTTTTGCGGAACAAAATTTTTAAATGATGATAAAGATTCAATTAATACTAATAATAATGCTGGCTGCCAATTTGTTTGGACAAGACAGCCTTGTAACAACCTATTTTGATAATGGAGCCAAAAAGGAAGAATATCATCTTAAAAAAAATATTCGTGTTGGCGCAGATACACTGTACTTTGAAAATGGAAATATCAAAGAAGAACGGTTTTATGTTAACGGCAAAATTGACGGCCTTGTAAAAGTTTTTTCTGATGAAGGAAAGCTTCAAAAGACGATTTATATTGAAGATGGAAGAAGAAATGGGCCTACTTCTCTTTTTTCAAAGGAAGGTATTTATGAAAAAGATGTTAATTATGAAAACGGGAAAAAAGTACCCGATGTTGATCCTTATGAAGAATTGGAAAAGAATTTAGCTTCTAAGTCAAAAGATAAAATCATAGAGAAAACAAATGCAGCTTCAGCAAATTCAGGAAATAAAGTTGACCATTCTTTG
Source organism: uncultured Ignavibacteriales bacterium (assembly GCA_963746735.1). Classification (GTDB taxonomy): domain Bacteria; phylum Bacteroidota; class Ignavibacteria; order Ignavibacteriales; family Ignavibacteriaceae; genus CAVSWT01. Next base: position 15,941 of record CAVVCO010000020.1, on the reverse strand, counting down.
CCGCCGCAAATAAAAGAAGATGTAGCGGATGATGACCCGGCATTCTTTTTAAGCGTGGAGGTTATGCCTGAACCGGTAGGAGGGATTGAAGCAATTCAAAAAAGAATTGTATATCCAAGCAGAGCGATTAAAAATCATATTGAAGGAACTGTAAAAGTTCGTGCCTTTATTGATGAATACGGTGAAGTAACGGAAGCCACAGTTGCTGATAGTCTTGGCTACGGCTGTGATGAAGCTGCACGTACTGCAGTTTACTATTCAAGGTTTAAACCGGGGCTTCAAAAAGGGAAAAGGGTGAAAGTGCAAACCATAATACCAATTGAATTCAAGCTGCCTAAAAAAGAAGAATGAAATTGTAATAATTCAAAAGTCATAAATCAAAATTCAAATTTACCAGCCTGCTTAATTAAAAGTTTCGAAAATAAATTGCTTTCATATTAGCCCAGTCCAAATTTTATTTTCAATGTCATTATATTTTTATATGATTCAATCATTTTATTTGAAAAAGAATCTTTACTAAAATTGTTTTTAATCATTTGTATTTGAAGCTCAGTGATTGTTTTTTCATGTATTAAAGTTTATTTTTGGGCACTTTTCATTTAAAAATCATATAAAAAAATATGTAGTTAAAAAAATAATTATTAAATCACTTAAAATTAGGGAGTAAACATGCTAAGCCAATTGCTTCAACCCGAAATAAAAGCCTTGATTGATGAGCGGAAACTTAGCACATTAAAAGAGATATTAAGTGATTGGTCTCCTGCCGATATTGCCGAGTTACTTTCAGAAATTTCAGAAAACGAACAAGCCATACTCTTCCGCCTTCTTCCAAACGAATTAGCTGCTGATACATTTGAATACCTGGAATTTGACAGCCAGGTTAATTTATTGAAGGCTATGGGGAAGGAAGATGTTGCCGCAATATTAAATGAAATGTCTCCTGATGACCGTACAGCTTTACTTGAAGATTTACCCAGCTCTGCTGCTAAGCAATTAATAATGCATCTTTCCACAAAAGAAAGAGTAATTGCACAAACATTGCTTGGCTATCCTGAAAACAGTGTAGGGCGTTTGATGACCCCAGATTATATTGCAGTCAAGCCGGATTGGGATATGAATCAGACTTTGAGCCATATAAGAAAATACGGGAAAGACAGCGAGACTTTAAGCGTAATTTATGTTATCGATGTCAAAGGAAAACTTATTGATGATATAAAGATAAGAGACATAATTCTTTCTTCACCCGAAAAAACAATTAACGATTTAATGGATGAAAACTTTGTTGACTTAGTTGTAACCGATGATCAGGAAAAAGCAGTAGAAATTTTTAAAAAATATGACAGGGTTGCATTACCTGTAGTAGATCATTTTGGTGTACTTATTGGAATTGTGACCGTGGATGACGTACTTGATGTTGCGGAAGAAGAAGCAACTGAAGATATTCAGAAAATAGGCGGTGTTGAAGCTTTGGATGAACCATATTCAACTATGCCGATATTTTTAATGATCAAGAAAAGAGTTACTGTGCTTACTTTACTTTTTGTGGGAGAAATGTTAACTGCAACGGCAATGGGATTTTTTGAAAACCAAATTGCTAAAGCTGTTGTTTTAGCATTATTCGTTCCCTTAATTATTTCTTCGGGCGGGAATACCGGCTCTCAAGCTTCAACTCTTGTTATACGTGCCATGGCTTTGGGTGAAATAACTTTAAAAGATTGGTGGATGATAATGAAGAGAGAAATTGTTGCTGGATTATTGTTAGGTACAATTTTAGGCGTAATCGGATTTTTAAGAATTTCTCTCTGGCAATATTTTTCAAATATTTATGGTATTCATTGGGTGTTAATTGGTTTGACAGTTTCTTTTTCTTTAGTTGGCGTAGTGCTTTGGGGAACCCTGTCGGGCTCAATGCTTCCATTTGTTTTAAGAAAATTCGGCTTAGATCCGGCAACATCATCAGCCCCTTTTGTTGCTACTTTGGTTGATGTAACCGGGTTAGTAATATATTTTACCACGGCAATGATTATTCTTAATGGGACTTTGTTGTAAAAATTAATGTATAGTTTTAACTAAATAGTAAGAGTATTTGTTACAAATTAAGATTTTATAAATTTATCCCTTAAAAACGAAGGATTTTTTAACAAATAAATCCGGCATAAAATTTTCAGAGGAAAAGAATTTTCTCTAAATTACATACTCAATTTTTCCATATTAAAACCAAGGGACAGACAGCTTGTCAGTTATGATATTTTATTTATGTAACTAACTAAGCGAAGCTGTATTCCATTTCTACTAGTATGTAATTGTTCTTGTAAACGATATTTTTTGAAATTTAAAATTATTTAAGGAAAAATATGAAGCTACTTGATGCTGTTCAAAATCAATCCGTAGTAATTGGCATTATTGGTCTAGGTTATGTTGGCCTTCCGCTTGCCGTTGAGTTCGGTAAAAAATATAAAGTTGTCGGTTTTGATATAAACCATGACAGAATAAAAGAACTAAAGAGTGGAAAAGATAGAACATTAGAGTGTTCAAGTGAAGAACTTGCTGAAGCAAAAAAATTAAAATATACTAGCACGCTGGAAGATTTAAGTGAAGTTAATGTTTTTATTGTTACAGTTCCAACCCCGGTTGATGATTTCAAGCGTCCGGATCTTACCCCATTGATTAAAGCAAGTGAAACAGTTGGGAAAGTATTGAAAGCCAGGTGATACTGTTGTTTATGAATCAACTGTTTATCCGGGATGCACAGAAGAAGATTGCGTTCCGGTTCTTGAAAGGCAAAGCGGTTTAAAATTTAACAGAGATTTTCATTGCGGCTACAGTCCTGAAAGAATAAATCCAGGCGACAAAGAGCATAGAGTTAGTTCAATTAAAAAGATAGTAAGCGGAAGCACACCTGAAGTTGGTGAAGCTCTGAATGAAATGTATAAGAGTATAATAAAAGCTGGAACTCATTTGGCACCTTCAATAAAAGTTGCCGAAGCTGCTAAAGTAATTGAAAATTCACAACGCGATATTAATATTGCTTTTGTTAATGAGCTTTCAAAATTATTTGATCTAATGAATATTGATACATTAGATGTTCTTGAAGCTGCCGGTACAAAATGGAATTTCCTTCCATTCCGTCCTGGTTTAGTTGGCGGGCATTGTATCGGCGTTGATCCTTACTACCTTACTCACAAAGCAGTAAACCTTGGGTATAATCCGGAAATCATACTTGCCGGGAGAAGAATTAATGATGGCATGGGTGCTTTTATTGCAAATCAATTAGTAAAATTGATGATTAAGAAAGAACATAAAATTCATAATTCAAATGTATTAGTGCTTGGCATTACTTTTAAAGAAAACTGCCCTGATATAAGAAATTCAAAAGTCATTGATATCATTAAAGAGCTAAAAGATTTCGGGTGCAACATTGATGTTTATGATCCCTGGGCTGATGCTAAAGAAGTTAAGCATGAATATGATTTGGATATAATCAACGATTACTCCAAAATAGAAAGTAAAAATTATCAGGGAATTGTTTTAGCAGTTGCTCACGATAAATTTAAAGCAATTAATTTCGATGAGCTGCGAAACAATGGAGCCGTTATTTATGATGTAAAAGGAATTGTTAAACGTGAACTTGTAGATAACCGTTTATAATATTTTCTCATTTAACACTAATTATATATGAAGAAAATTGTAATTACAGGTGCAGCCGGTTTTATAGGATTTCATCTCAGTAAAAAACTTTTGGAAAATGGATGGAATGTAACATGTATTGATAATTTAAATGATTATTATGATGTTAACTTAAAGCAAAGCCGTTTGAATCAGCTATTGCCTGAACAAAATTTTAGTTTTCACAAAGTAGATTTACAAAACAAAGATGAAATCTTAAATCTATTTGAAAAAGAAAAATTTGAATACGTTGTTAATCTTGCTGCTCAAGCCGGGGTAAGGTATTCATTAATAAATCCATACGCTTATATTGAAAGCAACATTAATGGATTCATCAATATTTTAGAGGGCAGCAGGGCTATTAAAGTAAAACACCTGGTATATGCTTCATCAAGTTCAGTTTACGGGGCGAATACTAAAATGCCTTTTTCGGTTCATCATAATGTTGACCACCCGGTTTCACTTTATGCTGCAACTAAAAAATCAAATGAATTAATGGCCCATACATATTCTAACCTTTACAATATTCCTACAACAGGGCTTAGGTTTTTTACGGTATACGGGCCGTGGGGGCGCCCGGATATGGCGCTGTTTCTTTTCACCAAAGCTATTCTCGAAGGTAAGCCGATAGATGTTTTTAATAACGGAAAGATGAAAAGAGATTTTACTTATGTTGGAGACATAGTTGAAGGTGTTTTTAAAATCATTAATAAAATTCCGGAACCAAATCCGGATTGGGATTCAGACAGTCCTGATAGTGCAACAAGTTTTGCTCCTTACCGGCTTTTTAATATTGGTAATAATAATCCGGTAGAATTAATGAAATACATTGAAGTTCTTGAAGATAAATTAAACAAAAAAGCAATTAAGAATTTTTTGCCCTTGCAGCCTGGCGATGTTCCTTCTACCTATGCAGATGTTGATGACCTGGTTGATGCTGTCGGCTTTAAACCTAAAACAAGTATAGAAGAAGGAATATCTAATTTTGTGGATTGGTATAGAAGCTATTATAAGATATAACTAATTTTTTAATAACTATTAATTTTAAATGAAAAACTTCGCAATTACAGGGGTAGCAGGTTATATTGCCCCGCGTCATTTACAAGCCATCAAAGAAACCAACAATAATTTAATTGCTGCTGTTGATCCACACGATTCTGTAGGCATATTAGACCGGTATTTTCCTAATGTCAGTTTCTTTACCGAGTTTGAAAGATTTGACAGGCATCTCGAAAAGTTGAGGCGTAAATCAGAAGATAGGCATATACATTATTTAACAATATGTTCCCCAAATAATTTACATGACGCACATATAAGATTAGCATTAAGAATTGGTGCGGATGCAATCTGTGAAAAACCACTGGTGTTAAATCCATGGAACCTGGATGCTTTGCAAGATTTGGAAATTGAAACCGGGAAAAAAGTATATACAATCTTGCAGCTTCGTGTTCATCCCAGCTTAATTGAATTAAAGAAAAAAATTTCATCTGCAAAAACGAATAAGAAGTATGAAGTTGATTTAACTTATATTACATCACGCGGAGTATGGTATGACTTTTCATGGAAAGGAATAATTGAAAAATCCGGGGGCATTGCCACTAACATTGGTATTCATTTTTTTGATATGCTGATATGGCTTTTTGGCGATGTTCAAACTAATGAAGTTTATCTAATGGATAAAAAACGTGCTTCGGGTTTTATTGAATTACAAAATGCAAATGTAAAATGGTTCCTTTCTATTGATAAAAATGACCTTCTTGAAAATGAAATTAATAAAGGGCAAACAACCTACCGTTCTATAAATGTTGACGGAGAAGAAATAAAATTTAGTGAAGGATTTACCGACTTGCATACCAGGGTTTATGAAGAAACTCTTAATGGTAGTGGTTTCGGTATCGAAGATGCCCGCCCTTCAATTAAATTAGTGCATGATATCCGGCAAAAAAAAATATCTCCCAATAAAGATAATTATCACCCCTACTTATTAAAATAATTATTAAATTCCATTCTATTGTTTAATTAAAAAGAATAGTATTCAATGAAATATTTTATTGCGCTATTAGTTTTGGTAAGCTTACAATCAGTCTTTGCACAGGATAAAGACGTTCAAATAGGCAGCAGCCTTAACCCGCGGTTACAAAGCCAGGGGGGCTTTTTTGATTATTCAGACCCTGAAGCTGTTAATATTAAAGTTTCAGTTTGGGGATTTGTTAAATTTCCCGGGAAATATGTAATCCCTGAATACAGCAATATGAGTGATTTGTTATCCTATGCCGGTGGTCCCACACCCGATGCCGATTTAGAGGAGCTGAGATTATTTAGGATAAAACCTGACTCAACACAAGAGATGATAAAATTTAATTACAACGATTTATTGTGGGAAGAAAATTTATCCAAGGAAATTAAAAATCCAAAGCTGCAGGCCGGTGATATGGTTATGGTTGCCGGAGAACAAAGGCTGTACGCTAGAGATTATGTAACTCTTACTGTATCAGTATTGTCTGCATTAATTTCATTATCAATTTTAATATTGAATATAGTTAAGAAATAGGATTAGAGCACCATGAACAACTCAAATGACAAATCAAAAGATTTTGAAACAAATTCACTTAAAGATTATATAAATCTATTAAGAAATAATTTGCTTCCGGTCGCGATTATTACCATCGCTTGTTTAGCTACTTCTATTTTTTATGCTATACATTCAAAGAATATTTACCGGGCAGTTACTATGATTAAAATATCGCAGCCGCAGGGCAATATTCTTGAATCACCCATTATGCCTGAATTTCAAGATTTCGGAAGCGATAGGTTTGTGGCAAACGAAATTGAAATATTAAAAAGCTATAATCTTCGCCATAGAGTTGCCAGTGCTTTGATTGACAGTTTCACGGTAAGCGCCTCACCTGACAGTTTTTCTTTAATCAAGGCAGATGAATCTAATTTTAGTAAAAGAAAGAACGAGATACGCTCCGCTACATCACTTGCGGAGCTGCTTGTAAAGAAGGTTTCTATTGATCAAAAGCGCGGCCTGGATATAGTAGAGATTTCTGCCGAATCACCCTCTCCCTCAGAGGCGGCACTGATTGCAAATATCTACGCTAAACAATACAAGAATTTCAACCTGGAAATAAACAGGAACCAGCTAACCAGCGTTAAAGATTTTCTAGCTACACAGAAGGAAGAAAAGCAGGAGCAATTAAATAAAGCTGAAGAAACATTACGATCATTCCAGGAAAAAGGCGGAATTATTGCACTTGATGAGCAAGCTAAATCATTGATTGACCAGCTATCACAATTTGATGCACAAAAAAGTGCTGCACAGATTGAACTTGAAGCATCCAATAGAGTATTGAGCCAGTATAATTCGGTTCTTGAAAAACAAAATCCAAAATTAGCCGATTATTTAGAAGGGCTTAAATCAGAAGCATATTTTAAATCTCTGCAGGATCAATTGGCCAGGCTTGAAACAAATAAAGACCTGGCGTTTTCAACAGATAATGCAAAGGTCAATAAATCTGAAGCTTTAAAAGTATACGATAAAAAGATTGCCGATATAAAAGCCAAATTGAATGAGAAAATTGATGTGATTAAATCCAGCATATTTGCCAGCAGTCCCGATGAAATTAAAGACCTTACTCAAAAAGTTATTGATGAACAAATAAAGAATCAAACTTTAAAAGTAACTGTTGCGGAACTTGATAAAATTGTAAATCAATATGAAGAAAAATTTAACCAGCTTCCCAAAACAGCTATTGAACTAGCACGTTTTCAAAGGCAGAGAGAATCATTAGAAAAGCTTTATACATTGCTTGAAGAAAAATATCAGGAAGCGTTAATCAACGAGCAATCGCAGCCCGGTAATGTGCTGATAGTTGATAATGCTCGAGAACCTGATAGGCCTGCAAAACCAAATAGAATGTTAATCGTATTAATCGGTTTCGTTATGGGATTTGGCCTGGCTTTCGGTTATGTTTTTCTTAGGAACTATTTTGATAATACCGTTAAAACTCCTGAAGATATTCAGCATAGAAACATTAATGTATTAACCTGGATTCCGCCAATTGAATGGCTGAACAGCAGCAACGGGCATAAGGAAAGTGAGCTTATTGTTGCGGACCGTCCCGATTCAATTCCAAGTGAAGCATTCCGCGCATTGAGAACTAAAGTGCAATTTTCGCGCTTAGGAGAAAACTCAATTAAATTGATATTGGTCAGCTCTTCCGCTCCTCAAGAAGGAAAGACTTTGGTAAGTGTTAATCTAGCCGGAAGCTTTGCTCAGTCAAATAAAAAAACATTAATAATAGATTGTGATTTAAGAAAACCTAGGGTGCATACTGTTTTTGAGGCTAAAAGATTTCCAGGCTTAATTGATTATTTCTTCGGGCATGCTACTTTAAAAGAAATAACTAAGAGTACTATAATTCCCAACCTTCATTTTATTCCTGCTGGCACTATTCCGCCGAACCCGTCTGAAATGCTGGGTACAAAAGAGATGCGTAACTTTTTAGCCGAAATGAAAGATTTATACGATTTGGTAATACTTGATTCTCCTCCTATTATTGCTGTTACTGATTCGGAAATTCTCTCACAATATGTGGACGCTTCTATTCTTGTTGTAAGTTCGGAATCTACTGAAACAGAATTGATGCAAAAATCCGTTGAATTGCTTAGAAACCAAAACAATACATTTATCGGCACGGTGCTGAATAATTTCACTTATAGGTACGGCTACGGCTCTTATTATAAATATTATTATGCTTATTCGCACGGCGGGGAAGTTAAAAAAGGAAAGCACAACGTTAAAACCAAGGTAAACTCCTAATTAAAAATATGTCAATGAATAAAAATAATTTTTATATAGATGCACACGCTGTTGTAGATGAAAATGTTACTATTGGTGAAGGCTCTAAGATATGGCATTTTTCACATGTTCAGTCGGGTGCTAAAATCGGTAAGAGTTGTATTATTGGACAGAATGTAAATATTGGAAACAATGTAACGATCGGAAATTATGTTAAGATTCAAAATAATGTTTCTGTTTATGAGGGAGTGACTTTAGAAGATTATGTTTTCTGCGGGCCTTCTATGGTATTTACAAATATTTTAAATCCGCGTTCAAAATATCCGCAGGTTGGGGCAAAATATTATATTAAAACTTTAGTAAAAGAAGGAGCTTCACTTGGAGCCAACTGCACTGTTGTTTGCGGGCATACAATTGGCCGCTTTGCAATGGTTGGTGCAGGCTCAGTGGTAACAAAAGATATTCCCGATTTTGCATTGGTAGTTGGAAACCCTGCAAAAGTAATCGGGTGGTATTCGGAAGCCGGGGTAAAACTGGATTTCAAAGATAGTAAAGATGCTTTTTGTGAAAAGTCAGGTAAAAAATATAGATTGGAAAACGGCGCAGTTAAAGAAGTTGAATAAAAAAAACGCATTTGCCAAAAATAATTTCATCATACCTTATTGCTTTCTTATCATTGCGAGACAAAACCATTTAAGACGCTCCACCGGAGCGTCTCTACATTTAAAAACTACACTAAATAAAACTTAATGAAAATAGTATCCATTGTCGGTGCACGCCCGCAGTTTATTAAATACGGACCTCTTGGTAAAAAGCTGAAAGAAAATTTTGATGAAATATTAATTCATACCGGTCAGCATTACGATGAAAAAATGTCTGATTTACTTTTTAGAGATTTAGCAATTCCAAAGCCTGAAATCAACCTGGAAATAGGTTCTCATTCACACGGCAGGCAGACGGCATTAATGCTGGAAGGAATTGAAAAAGTTTTAATAGATAGAAAGCCTGACATTGTTATAGTTTTTGGCGATACAAATTCTACTATTGCCGGTTCGCTTGCTGCATCAAAGCTTCATATTAAAGTTGCACATGTTGAAGCCGGGCTGCGCAGCTTTAATAAATTCATGCCTGAAGAGATAAATAGAATTCTAACCGATCATTGCTCTGAGTTTTTATTGTGCCCTACAGAAAACGCAATCAAAAATTTAAAAGATGAAAATGTTACTAAAGGAGTTTATTTTACCGGCGATGTAATGCTGGAAGCATATAATCAAAATATAAATATAGCTAAACAAAAGGCCGGCATTCTTAAAGAATTAAACCTGGAAGATGAAGAATTTTTCTTGGCAACTATTCACCGGGCTGAAAATACGGATGATTTAAATAACTTAAATAATATTTTTGATGCATTTAAAAAAATCAATAAAAAAATAATTCTTCCGCTTCATCCCCGTACTAAAAAAATTATTTCGCAAAATAATATTCCTGTCAGCTCAAATATAAGCATCATAGAGCCGGTTGGATATCTTGATATGATTTTACTTTTAAATAATTGCAGTAAGGTTTTAACCGACAGCGGCGGACTTCAGAAAGAAGCTTTCTTTGCACGCAAGAACTGCATCACTATGCGGACCGAGACTGAATGGATTGAAACGGTTGAAGCTAAAGCAAACGTTGTAGTGGGAACCGATAAAGATAAAATTATTGCAGAAGCATTAAAAGCCAGCGATTTAAATTTTGATAAAATTACCTCGCCTTTCGGTGATGGTAATGCAAGCCAGATTATAGTTGATATCATTAAAAATTCTCAGTGAGAATCTGTGCTAACGAGTCTGACGGTAGAGAGTGTCGCAGAAGTATTAGTTTGTCGGTCTGAGCTTGTCGAAGACTGACATTACTGAATAAATTCACACTTCGACGGGCTCAGCGTGATATAGTAAATAATAATAAATTTATAGAAATATTTATAAACTAAAATAAGGATTAAATAAAATACCCAAGGAACCGATTAAGTCTAGGACAGACTCAAGAGAAACCTAAACGCTGATTAAGACCCGGTTGCTTGGTGGTTAAAGCTAAATAATATTTCCATATAAAAAGATTATTAAAATGGAGTAAGCTCATACCACTTGGGGTATTTTATATAAAAAAAACAATGCAAGCCAAAAAATATTTTAACGGCCTTGATATTTCAGCAGATGATTTCTCTGCTAGCTGCATTACCAGTCCAGATAATCTTGTTTTCTCTAAACAAAAATTTTCTAATAACATTGATGGTTTTAATGATTTTACCGCTCTGCTCTCTAAGCACAGCATCAAACCATCAGATCTAATCATCTGTATGGAAGCTACTGGTGTTTATTCTGAAAATCTTTCTTACTTCCTGGCATCCAAAGGATTTTCAATAGCTATTGAAGCTCCTCACAAAATCAAGAATAAAACCAAGGACTCTCCAAGAAAGAATGATTTTATTGATGCACTTTGTATTGCAGAGTATGCTTACCGCTATACAGATAAACTTTCTTTCTGGAAGCCTAAGGATGAGATTATAGAGCAAATACAAGTACTTTTAACTACACGTGAGCATTTGACTACTCAAATGACCGCCAATCAAAATGCACTTAAAACTCTTAAGTACAAGTATTATCAAACTCCTCTGGCTAACCAGATTTACCAGCAAACCATAAATAAACTCAAAGAACTCAGCTTGATTTAAATTTAATGTAAAAGATCTTAAAGAAGGAATTAAAAGATTTGCGATCTAATCTCTCTCTGTGAGAATCTGTGTAATCAGTGGTGAGTAAATTTCCTTCTACCACAGAGGAAGACAGGATTAAACACACATTAAAATTTTCTCTATGAGAATCTGTGCTGATCGGTGGTGCAGATTTCATTTTTTCCTATTCAGTAAAATATGTTCTGCAACACTCTCGGTAGGCAAGTCAGGGGTGAATAATTCTTTTTAATATTAAAAAAGTTTGAAAATGAAAAAAATAATTTCTGTTGTAGGTGCGCGCCCAAATTTTATGAAAGTCGCACCTATCCATAAAGCTTTTGAAAAGTTCAAAAGTCAAAACCCAAAAGTTGAAATAGAACATTTGATTTGTCATACAGGGCAGCATTATGATGAAAAAATGTCTAAAATATTTTTTACCGAACTAGGACTGCCGCAGCCGGACTTTTATTTGGGTGTCGGTTCCGGTTCACATGCAGAGCAGACTGCACATGTAATGCTGGAGTTTGAAAAAATACTTCTAAAAGAAAAACCGGATTTAGTTATTGTGGTCGGCGATGTGAATTCAACCATTGCCTGCAGTCTTGTTGCTTCAAAGCTGAATATAAAAGTTGCCCACGTGGAAGCAGGTTTGCGCAGCCGGGACAGAACAATGCCTGAAGAAATAAATAGAATTTTAACGGACTGTATTTCAGATTATCTGTTTGTTACTGAAAAAAGCGGTCTTGAAAATCTTAAGCATGAAGGAGTCGATAGCAGCAAAATATTCTTTACCGGCAATGTAATGATTGACAGCCTGGTACATCAATTAAAAAAAGCTGAAGCATCAAACATATTAAACGAATTAAAGATTAATAGTTCGCCTTATATTCTTCTAACATTTCACCGCCCCGCAAATGTTGATTCACTGGAATTCTTAAATGAGCTTGTTGATACTTTAAATGCTCTTGCAGAAAAAAGAAAATTAGTTTTTCCTATTCATCCGCGTACCAGGAAAAATTTTGATTTGCATGGATTAAATAAAAAGTTATCCGCGAATATTATTTTAACTGATCCAATCGGTTATATTGATTTTCTCTGCTTAACTAAAAATGCCGAGCTTATTATAACCGACAGCGGCGGTATACAGGAAGAAAGCACTTACCTTGGTGTGCAATGCCTGACAGTAAGAGATAATACTGAAAGGCCTATTACTGTTGAAGTCGGGACAAACCAATTGATCGGAACAGATTTAAACAAAGTAAAAGAAGCCGCACTTAAAGTATTGAATGGCGAAAAGAAAAAAGGGGGTATACCAGAAAAGTGGGATGGACATGCAGCAGAACGAATTGTTGAGATAATTACAAGTGAAATGTGAGAAGTAAATAGTAGAAGTAAGTAGTGAGAGGATTTAAGCAATTAAGAAACAAGAGACAAGAAACAACATTCAAGAATCCTTATACTGAATTAGGAAAATATGACGATGCTGTTGTAAACAGGTTTAAGAATATGTCCTCGGAGAAAAAATTGAATCTATCTTTAAAATTATATTTCTACGCACGTGAATTATAAAAATCCACCATGAAACAATTACATCCTGAATTGACCGAAGAAGAAATAGAAAAATGAGTAAAAGAAATTTTCTTTTATGCAAAAAGTTAAAATCTTAAAACCCAATTTGTAACTCAAATAACTCCCTTTCCCGATTCTTTCCTTTGCCGCTGCTAAACAAATAATAATAAATAATTCTCTGTGAGAAACCGTGGTTAAGAAAATTTTACCACAGAGAAAGACAAGATTAAGCACAGATTAAAAACCGCTGTTAGAAACTGTATTAAATAGCTCTTTCCCGCTGAAAAAAATGAAATCAAAAGTCAAAGGTTTAAATTTCAGCTTATAACCCCTGGCAGTTAACTTGCAAACTACTCACCGCTAAAACATTTCAACAATATCATCACAAATTATAGATTAGCAAAAAAAGATTTTGATAAATTTCATTCAAAATAGACGCTGTGCAATCTGTCAGTATTTTGAATAATATAATCTTGAGCTTCCATTATATTTTTAAAATATAATATCTCTTTCCTCTTGAATAGCCCAAATATGTAATGCTTTTTAATAATAAAATACTCACCTTCTTTTTTCTTAAAAAGCTTGAGTGAATTATTTCCCTCCCTAACCCCATATACCATTTTATACTTGTTTTGTTCTGTGTTTTTCATATTTCATTAGGTTAATTAATATTATTATGGATCTTTTTACAATATTAATTCAACACTTACGGCTTCATTAGAGGGAGGGTTTGCCCTAATAAAACATGTCTACCTTTAGGTTTAGTAAGACATTGAATCTAAATTTTGCTTATATGTTTTTCAATTGTAACTTGTCTTACGACAAGTAAATTAATGAACAGAATCTTTTTTCTTTTTGTTGAGGCTTAAGATTCCGGGTCAAGCCCGGGATGACAATGAACGGTAAAACGTATAACATGTCATTCTGATGAAAGCCAGAAACACAAAGATGCTGAATCAAGTTCAGCATGACAATAATAGGTTAACAAATCCTATGTCATTCTGACGAAAATCAGAATCGAGATCCCGTATCAAGTACGGGATGACAATGATCGGTAAAACGTATAACATGTCATTCTGATGAAAGCCGGAAACACAAAGATGCTGAATCAAGTTCAGCATGACAATAATAGGCTTAACAAATCCTATGTCATTCTGATGAAAATCAGAATCTCAGAGATCCCGGATCAAGTACGGGATGACAATGAACAGTAAAACGTATAACATGTCATTCTGATGAAAATCAGAATCTCAGAGATCCCGGATCAAGTACGGGATGACAATGAACGGTAAAACGTATAACATGTCATTCTGATGAAAATCAGAATCTCAGAGATCCCGTATCAAGTACGGGATGACAATGTGCAGTGAAACCGACTCAATGTCATTCTAACGATTTCTCAACAAAAATTGTAAAAGAACATTCCCCACATTTAGCAGCAGATAACAATCTTATACTATGAGACTCCTGTAAAATTACCTCATTGTCATCCTGTTCTCCTTGGCGGATTATCGAAGGATGAAAAATTAGTCCGAATTCACACTTCGACAGGCTCGGTGTGACAGTTTGAGTTTCATAAAATTAATTTTTCAGAAGTCTCACTATTCTAATAGAATAAAAAACCGGGAATCAGAAATCAAAATTTAATTTTAAGATTTTTAATTCCCGGCTTCTAAACAACTTACTACTTTCTACCACGCCATTGTTGGCGGACTAGCTTACTTAAGCAGCATCATCTTTACAACTTTGGAGAAGTTCTCCCCGGTTTGAGAAGATGTAGCTATTATCCTAAGCAAGTAAACACCGCTGGCATAATTTCCTGCATTCCATTGACTATAATATGTGCCTGCAGGTTTAACTTCATTATTCACTAAATCAATTACCTTTTGCCCGATAGTATTGAAGACAGTTATAGTAACTTTGCTGTCGTTGGGCAGCTGGTACTTAATCATAGTAGAAGGGTTGAACGGGTTAGGATAATTTTGAGCCAGGCTGAAAACAACCGGCAATATCTCAGCATCGGACTTATTAGAGAATGCATAACCGCCGTCGCCGCGTGTGAATTTGGCTCTATAAGAATACTTGCCGTCTTCCGAAACAGAAGCATCGCTGTAATTAAAGCTTTTTAACCCATCGGAAGGAACAGATCCCACACTTGTCCAGCTTTCTTCTTTTTGAGCGCTTCTCTGCAGCTCGAAAGTACCGGTTACATTTGTATGAGTTAACCAGTTAAGATTTACTGCATCTTTAGTGCTTGCCGTGCTGAAGTCCTCAAAAATAGGATTCATCAGGTTTTTCTTAGCAAGGGCAATACCGCCTGAACCGTTTGTGAAATGCTGGCTGATAATTACAGAACTTAATTCTGCATTGTAGATAGCAACTTCATCCAGACTGCCTGATTAAGATATAGCTTCCATTGAAATAACTGCCAAGATTAAGCTTAGCAGTAGGAGAAGAAAAATCACCAGTAACAATTTGAGTAGCTGAACCTTTTAAGAATACCATCAACATATAATTTTAGATATTCCAGTAGTGCCGTTTCTAGTAGCAGCAACATGATGCCAATTGCCGTCAGTAATAACATTGCCTTAAACGTTACAGCAGTTCCGCCTATATACATTGAAAAATATGCTTTTCCAGTTCCACCAGCAATACCAACCCACCAATATGCAGAACCGGATATAACTCTTGAAACAGCAACATTGATTAGCAGAAGGAATAGAGTGCTGCCTTTATACCAGAACTCAACGGAGAAGTTACCGGCAGCAGTAAAATCAAGAGAAGTATCAGCCGGAACATCAATCTTGGTGGTAGAGCCGTCAAATAATTGAGCGCCGCCTACTTGGCCGGCAGTTGGAGTTGGAGATAAATTGCCGGTTCCGTTATTTATTCCCATCTGGTCAATATAAGTTCCGCTAACTGTTTCATCCAATTTCCAGTAGCTTATTAGACCAGCAGGAACACCGCCTAAGTCAATTACATGTATAGAAAATGACTGTACTGCATCCGGGTTGACTGCGTTGCTGACCTTTACTGTTACAGGGAAATCTCCGGCACTTGCAGGTGTCCACTGAATTAAACCTGTACTAGAATCGATAGTCATTCCAATATGGAATGTCGTAAAAGAATAAACAGGATCGGGATAACCCAAAGCATTAACATCATAGGAATAAACATTACCAACAG
>CAVVCO010000019.1:0-4765 GCA_963746735.1 uncultured Ignavibacteriales bacterium | reverse complement strand
TATACAATTACTGCATTTTAATTAATAATTAAATCACTATTCATGTAGTAAATAACATGAAAAAATTAGAAACATAATTCATGAAGGCAAAAACTAAAAATATAATTACCTTTTCCTTAATTGGAGTTTCAGCTTTCATGTTTACAGATATAATCCATGAAGTAATAGGACATAGTGGTACGAGTTTAATGCTTGGTAATAAAATCACTCTTTTAACTTCCGTCTATTTTAGAAGTGTCCCTGGTAATTTTATAATTGATCTTGGCGGACCATTATCTAATTTACTCTTTGGTATTTTGATATTTTATATTTTAAAGCGAAGAAAAGATTTATCTGTTCTATACAGATTTTTATTTTTACTTACAATGTCTTACAATTTTTATTGGTTTTCTGGAACGATATTGCAATCAAGTTTTAGCAAAATGGGCGATTGGACTTATACGATGAACCAATTAAATATTGGAATGTTTGGGAAAGCACTTTTGATACTTGTCAGCATAACGGCTTATTATTTTTCTATCAAACTAATCAAAGCACAATTTATTAAAATCAATTTATATTTTACAAAATTTCCACTAAGACAATCTATTTATTATTCATACTTTGCTGCTGTAATAGCAGCAGTGATTGCCGGGTTACTTTTTGCACCTGCCAGGGCAACTGCTGCACGAGAAGGAGCACTTGAAATGATAGCATCACTTCCAATTTTATTTATAGTTTCCAGAGATGGAATAAAAGTTGAAACTTACGAAACTAAATCGAGGCTTAGTTTTAATATAATTATCTTTATTCTGTTTATTGTTTTTTGTTTGACTCTTGGACAAGGCTTTATCTTATGAAAAGGGACAATAAGTTATGTCTATTTTAAAGAGAGTGTTCTAACCTATGGCTCAAGCGACAGCGATTTCTATCTTGGCATTTTATAAATTTTTAAGTTTGTCATTCTGTACTAAGTTTCTTGCCTGCCTACCAGCAGGTAGGTTCAAAGTAGTTATGCTATGTCCGCCGCCGCGGATTAATTATAAAAATTATTAATCAATTCAGAATTGTTATTGCTACCTGCAATAAAATTCGATCGAGTAGGTAAATTAGGCTGCGGGTTAGCCGCAACACCGTTATATAGCAAGTAATTCAAGGAGAGGGATAAATGAACAAAATATTTTTGCCTTCATCAATCGGTTTAATATTAGCAGCTATTATTACATCATTTGTAACGTGGAAAATTGAAAATATTTGGATTCCAATTACAGCAATATTTTTAGCTTTAAGTGCAATAGTGTTTTCCTTTAAGCTAACAATTAACTCACTAGAAAAACGATTAAATATGCTGGAAGAAAAACTTATTCAACAAATGAAAGAAAAGACAGCCAAATAGACTAAATATGTTAAATCAAAATTTTGTAATCGTTGGAACAATTATCGGTGCAATAGGTGTTTTAGCCTATCTAGTAGACACCGTTAAGGGAAAGGTGAAACCAAACAGAGTATCATTCCTGCTTTGGTCTATTGCTCCGCTCATAGCGTTTGCGGCACAAATAAATCAAGGTGTCGGCTTAGAATCTTTAATGACTTTTAGTACCGGCTTCTTGCCCTTAACAGTATTTATTGCATCCTTTGTTAATAAAAAAGCAGAATGGAAACTAACAAAGTTTGATTTATTTTGCGGAGTGTTGTCTATTGCGGGTTTAATACTTTGGCTGATTACTAAAGTAGGAAATTTAGCAATAGCATTTAGTATTATAGCTGACGGACTTGCTGCACTTCCTACAATAAATAAGGCTTACAAATATCCCAGCACTGAAATAGCATGGCCGTGGATAGCTACTTCATTTGGCGTAATACTAACACTTTTAACCATTGACACGTTGACTTTTGCTAATTCAGGATTTATTATTTATATCCTAATCGTCAATACCATTATTTTTAGTTTAGTACAGTTCAGAATTGGAGAAAAATTAGCTGATAAAAGTATCCAATAACTAATAATTTTTTATTACAGCTATGCAAACAAACTGGTTTATAAAAGTTAGCAATCTTAGATTATATTCTTTATATGAAAGGGAATGAATAAAAAGCAGCTGACCAGCCAATCAAGCGGACGTCGTTTTCACATTCAACAAATTACAAATTTTATAGTCAGTCGTTCCGTTTCGGCAAACTTGCTCAAGGTTTTCCTTCTATGAAATATCTTTTTAATTAAAAAATATAATTAATCAACCAATCTCAAAATTTTCACTTGACACTAATCTTCTTATAAATTAACTTTGCAGCACAAAGTACTTTTTAATACAATTAAGGATTTATTTTTATGGAGAAGATTGACGACCGTTTAAATGATCTTTCCGAAATCCGATCAATGATGGAGAAATCTTCAAAATTTTTATCTCTAAGTGGATTATCCGGGATCAGTGCGGGCATTGTGGCCTTGGTTGGTTCGTTTTTTGTCCTATTGAAGTTCCGCCAAGTTAAAGAATTTGGAGTAACAGAAAGCCTCCCCGCCTTTTATATTTCATTAGCGGCTGTTGTTTTAATATCTGCTCTCGTACTGGCAATATTTTTTACAACACGAAACGCGAAAAAAAAGAATCTGCCGGTGTGGACAGCGGCGACAAAATATTTATTAATAAGCTTATTGATTCCACTTGCTGCCGGCGGACTTTTTTCATTAATGCTATGGTATAAAGGTATTCCTGAATTAATTTTTTCGTCTACTCTCCTCTTTTACGGGCTCGCATTATTGAATGCAAGCAGGTACCTCATGAATGAAATTCGTTATCTAGCATTCCTAGAAATTATTTTGGGACTATTTGCGGGTATTACATTCGGATTAATTTTATGGGCGATTGGCTTTGGCGCGTTACATATTGTATACGGTATTTACATGTATTTAAAGTATGAAAAGTGAAAACAATAATTGAAAATTTAAATAAAGCATTTGAGAGTAGAGTAAGGCTGGCAATTATGTCTACATTGATGGTAAATGATACCATTGATTTTAACTCATTAAAACAAATGTTGGAAATAACCGACGGGAATCTTGCTTCACATATTAATGTTCTTGAAAAAAATAATTATATAAAAGTAAAAAAGAAATTTATCGGGAAGAAGCCATCTACTTCATATTCGGCAACAGACAAAGGCAGAAAAGAATTTTCAGAACATCTTGACGCACTGGAACAATTAATTAAACAAATTCAATGACCACTTTTTGTTAGCAGATTATTTAATGGTCAAGACTTATTTTGAAAATATATACTCAGGGAGAAAATAAAATGAAACGGGATTCAATTATCATCCGAATTATCATAACTGCTGGAATCATTCTATTATTAATTATTCCTTTGATAATGATTCAGTCACTAATAACGGAAAGACAAATTAATCGCGAAAAAGTTACAAAAGAAATAAACCAGAATTGGGCAGGCACTCAAATTGTCGGCGGACCAATTCTTTCAATTCTCGATAAGCATGTGGTTGAAAACCATGCGGGGCTAAAAATTCAAAAGCAGGATAAATATTATCTTCTACCCGAAAATCTTAAAATAGAATCAAAAGTATTTCCGGAAAAAAAGCATAGAGGGATTTATGAAGTTATAATTTATAAAACAGAGCTTAAAATAACCGGCAGTTTCAATTTGGAAAATTTAGACAAAGTTAATCTTGAAGATATTATTAAGAATAAGGACGAAAAAATTCTATCATTTAATGTATCCGATTTAAAAGGCATAGAAGATACAATCTTACTGAATTGGAACGGAATGATGAAAGAAGTGTATCCGGGATTAAAAGATAAAGAAGTATTTAAAAGTGGATTTTATACAAACGTAGATTTTAACAATAGGAATTCAAAATACAATTTTGAGTTAACACTTCACTTAAAAGGAAGTGAAAATCTTGAATTTCTTCCAGTTGGGAAAATTACTGAAGTACATATGAAATCAGGATGGAATAATCCAAGTTACATAGGCGAATTTCTCCCGTCAGCAAGCAGCCAAAAAAACAATGGCTTTAACGCGGAATGGAAAATAAATCAATTCAACAGAAATTTTCCGCAAGAATGGTACAATAAAACTTATGAATTATATCCTTCAGCATTTGGAGTAAAACTTCTTATCCCTGTGGATGAATATCAAAAAACCATGCGAACTTCAAAATATGGTATGCTGATTATCCTGCTTACATTTGTGAGTTTTTTCATGATTGAAATATTTAGTAAAGTAGTTATTCACCCTATTCAATATTTACTAATTGGATTATCACTAATTATTTTTTATTCAATTCTTCTTGCTTTATCAGAGTATATTCGATTTGATTATTCTTATTTGATATCGAGTTTACTTGTCATCGGTTTGATAAGTTTCTATACTGCTAATATATATTCAAAAACCAAACTAGGAATCTTAATTGGCAGTATGCTGCTAGTGTTCTACGGATTTATGTACACAATTTTGCAAATGCAAGATTATTCACTTCTGTTGGGAACTATCGCCCTCTTCTTAATATTGACCTGTATCATGTTTTTGACAAGAAAAATAAATTGGTATGAAATTCTCAGCAGCGAAAATAACTCCGTTATAAAGACCGAAAAATTTAAATGATCCGCTAGAAATAATTGTAATTTAGAAATACTATAAACTGTAAAACATAAATTTTGACATTACGATTGGTATTAAACAAGAGCATTGAATTATTTTCAATTACTCCTTAATAACGCTATTTTGATTAATCGTTAATATTTATGTCAATCACTTTCAATTATTTTGTA
>CAVVCO010000018.1:0-11175 GCA_963746735.1 uncultured Ignavibacteriales bacterium | reverse complement strand
ATACGCTAGTGTTTAAAGAATAATCGTCCGTTAATAGAATATGGAGTATATATGGATGAAAAAAACAAATATGAAAATGAGTTTCAAAAGAGAGTCGAAGAAATTAGAAATCGAGAATTTAAGAGGAGAAAAGAACTTGACTTCATTACAGAAAGAGAGGATGTATTACGACAAGAAAAGAATAGATTATTAAGAGAAAAAGAGTGGTATAAAAAACCACAAAATATTATTGCTCTTCTTGGAATAATATTGCCCATACTTGTAACAATATTTTTTGCACTCTTAAAAAACGACACAAAACAATTATCAATTTATTATCAAAAACCTGAGTCTTTAATTTCATACACCGATAATATGAAAGGGAATCTTTATGTTCGATATGACAGCACAGTGATTAGTAATATATCAAAATTCTCAATAAGGATTATAAATTCTGGGGTCGTAGCAATAACTAAAGATGATTTTATAGATACCCCCCTTTTATTCAGGATTAAAAGTAAAGATAATAAAGAATTTAAACTTCTAAAAGTTACTAAAAGGGATGATGCTAAACAGCAAAACTCAAAATTAACTGTTCAGAGCTCCGCTCAAGGTAATGATATCTCATATTTACCAAATTTATTAAATCCTGGCGATGAAGTAATACTTGATGTGTTTTTAGCAAATTCACCCGATATATTATTTGAATCATACGGGAAAATTAAAGAAGGGCAAGTTTTAGGTCCTTTAATTGAGGATAAAGCTGAATTTACATTAGGATTTAAAACCTTTGTTCTTTCTTTTAATACTTTTTTCACATTCAGGTGGATTTCAGTTTCAATACTTATAGTGTTTTTTGTTTTAACATCTTTGTCGAGCTTGTTTCAATTTGTAGAACTTGCAGATGGTGAATTAGATCCACCTGTTCTTGGCTTTTTCATGGGTCTATCAACAACAATACTTTCTATATTTAGTTTAGTGTTAATAATATTTTCATTTATATATTAATAGCGTATAACCCGCCAATCAAGCGGACGCCGTTTTCGCATTTGGTTTTTATAAATTTAAAAGTTAGTTGTTCCGTTTCGGCTAACTTGTTCAAGGTTATTGTTCTAATTAATAAACTTGCAAACTGCACTTGCGAAGAAAGATAAGTGCAGTTTGCTAAATTCTCGGTAGTTGCTTTCTAAGTGGCATCCTTGTTCTGGGGCGCCGCTTATCGGCAAGGCCGTTAGGCAATAAATAATAAAGGGAATAAATTGAAGAATATTTTACCAATAATTTTTATTTTGATTTTGCTATTTGGTTGTAAAGAAAAAACCACAGAGCCTATAGTTGAAACCTCAAAGAATCCAACCTTAAAATTATTAGAACCAAATGGAAATGAAATATTTAACTCAGGCCAAATTATTCCAATTTCCTGGGAATCAACTGATATATCTAAATTGAATATTGAAATCAGTTATAATAATGGGACAACTTGGCATTCGGTTGCGGCTAACATAGATAGTTTAACTAAATCCTTAAATTTCCTCCCTAATGATACTTGTTCATATTATTGTCTCATAAAAATTATAGATTCTAATGACTTAAATATTTTCGATACTTCAGATTCAACATTTACTTTAATTGATTTAAATGAAGCCAAAAAGTATTACCAGTTAAAAGTTGGAAATATATGGCTATATGAGAAAAACGATGGTTATAATATCGGTTTTGAAAAACGAGAAATCATAGGTGATACAATAATTGATAATAAATCCTATTTTAAAATGAGAATCAATTATCCCCCTAACTATTTTAGATTTTATAGAGTGTCAGGTCACGGTAATTTAATTGAAAATATTGGTGGTAGAGAAAATGTGATTTTAGATTTTACATCTCCACCAGGAAGATATCAAATAAACGAAGCCGTGTTAATTGAACGTGGGGATACTTCTAAAACATTCTTTAACGAACAATACAGTGTACAATGGCAATATTTCCAATATGGTAGCGGATTTGGAAGTGAGACCTATGATGAATTTGCCAAGGGATTAGGTCAAACCTCTGCTCAGAGTGGAGATTTATGGAATTATGTGAGCTATTCGTTAAAAGGTGCAGTAATAAACCAAGTATTATATGGCGATACATCCTTGTCAAAATAAGTTAGAGAATATTGCCTAACCCGCGGCTCAAGGCGACAGCGATTTCGCTCTTGGCAATTTTGGGGTTTTAATGTCGGTCGTTCCGTGTTTAGTTTCTTGTTCAACGTAATTCAGTTTTGAAAATTATTTCTAATTAAAAAAGTTATTAATAAAGGCGGCATTGCTGTTATGGGCTGCGCCTTAGCCGCAAGTCCGTTATATGCATAAGAAGCTCAGAACGAAGACAAATAAAAATTCAATATTTGCAGTTTTATATGAAGAAACTTTCTTTTGCAAATGTATTTTTATATGTTCTTAACGAAGAATAAAAAACACCTAATAATATTAATCACTCTACCCTGCGTATTAATTATAAATAGCAGTTCTTAGAATTTATTTAGAGACCAAATTGATAAAAAATAACTTTTTACATAAAAGCAAATTCTGGGAATATATTCCATTTAGAAGATATCTGATATTTGTCTCGGCGATATTCTTCTTATTTTCAGGAATTGGATTTATCATCGACCTGTTTTCAGGAGGTTCATATTCAGAACCGCTGCTTTTTATAAATGTAGTTCATTCGGGGATTGTTGCAGTATTCTACGTTTATAGTTTTACAAGAAATCTTAAATTTCTTCCCTTTACTATCTTGTTTCAGGTTGTAGTTGGAAATAACATTTGGAATAAGACTAACCAATTTATGCTTACCGAATTCCCCCAAAGAGCATTTTTTGATGCCATTGGAATTTTAGTAACAATGGTTCTGGGATATATACTGCTTATTATATTTATAAATAAGGAGGGAATAAAAAATTTACGGCTTCAGGCTGAAATGACCCTTGCGCAGGAGCTTCATTCGAACCTTGTTCCGAAAATTGAAATTGTTAATAACCATTTTGAAATATTTGGAATATCTAATCCTACTGATGAAGTCGGTGGCGATTTAATTGACTTTTTCAAAAATGAAACGAGTCATACTTGTTATATTGCAGATGTATCAGGTCATGGAGTTGCGGTAGGTTCGATGATGGGGATGTTTAAGAGCACGATTCGAGTTTTATTAAACAAAGATGAACAGCTTTGTTCAATTTTAACTGAAACCAGTAAGACAATTTATAATTTAAAAAGAAAAACATGTTTCTTACGTGTGCATTTTTAAAATTTAATTCAAACTATACTGTGGAATATTTAACAGCAGGTCATCTTCCGGTTTTAAAACTTGCAAATGATTCAAACAATTTTGATGAATTGATAATAAAGCAGCTTCCAATTGCGGCGACAAAAGATTTTAATTATACAACAAACAGTACAGTATGCAATAAGAATGATTTATTCATATTACTGACTGATGGAATTACAGAGACGTCAAATAAAAAAAATGAATTCTTTGGAATGAAAAAAGTAAAACAGATTATTCTTAATAACAGAAATGATGAATTGTCCCATATTTATGAAAAAATAAATAATAAGTTAGTTTCATACGGTAAACAAAAAGACGATCAGACAATTTTACTAATCAGATGTTTATAATAATCACAAGTATTATTTTTTACAAATGCACATAACCAGCAAATCAACACGGACGCCGTTTTCAAAGCGGCAATTTTGTGGCTTTTTGGCTTTAGTTATAAATGCAAGGTTACTGCTCGGCAGTAACATATTAAACTAAATTGTTGCAGCCGGCGCGTTCGATGAAAGTTACGCACCGTCTGCTAAATTATTGGCATTGTCTTTCTAATCGGCATTCC
This sequence comes from uncultured Ignavibacteriales bacterium, assembly GCA_963746735.1. Lineage (GTDB taxonomy): Bacteria > Bacteroidota > Ignavibacteria > Ignavibacteriales > Ignavibacteriaceae > CAVSWT01. The sequence continues at coordinate 7,319 of CAVVCO010000018.1, read as the reverse complement.
TGTTCTGGGGCGCCGGTTATTTGCAAGGCCGTTAGTTTGCATTTAATCATTGGAGGTTCTATGGCAAAAGATTCATCATCAAGATCATATATTAGTCAAGGTGAATTCCCTCGATACTCTTTAGAAAAAGCTTTAGTGATTGCTTCAGCCCTTTGGGATAACTTTGCTGGGAAAGGTGGTGCACCACACGATATTGCATTGGCTTTAGACAAAGTTCCAACAAGTGGTGATTGGCGAAATCTATGCGGAGCATCAATTGCTTATGGGCTTACAGAAGGTGGCTATAATGCAAATGAAATTATACTTACCTCATTGGGAAGAAAAATTGTAGCACCAGAAGATGAAGATGACGACTTACTTGGGAAAGTAGAAGCTATCCAAAATCCAAGAATTATGAAAGAATTTTTTGAAAAGTATAATCGAGCAAAATTTCCAGCCGAACAAATTGCTAAAAATGTATTAGTTTCATTAGGACTACCAAAAGATAGAACTGATATGGCTTATAATACATTAATAGAAAATGGAAAGTATACGGGAATTTTAAAAGAAACTAAAACGGGATTATTTGTTGCACTAGGTTCTCCATCCCCGGCTAAGATTGAGGTTGACCAAGAAATATCAGAAGAAGATAACGATAAGAACAGTGAACAGAAAGACGTTAAGACTTTAGTCGAACAATTTAAAACAAATGATAGCGGTAAGGAAAAAGAAATAAAACATTTGAACAACGACAACAATAAAGTTTTTATTAGCCACGGTAAGAACTTAAAAATAGTCAACCAACTTAAAGAACTACTAACTTTTGGAAAGTTTGAACCTGTCATTTCAGTTGAAAGAGACACTACATCTATACCCGTACCAGATAAAGTATTTGAAGATATGCGTTCTTGCTCCGCTGCTGTTATACATATTCAAAGTGAAGGTGAGTTTCTTGACACAGTTGGAAATAAACACTTAAAAATTAATGAAAATGTTTTAATTGAAATTGGTGCTGCAATGGCATTATATGGTAAAAACTTTGTACTACTTGTTCAAAAAGATTTAAATCTTCCTTCGAATCTACAAGGTCTTTATCGATGTGAATATATAGGTGATACACTGGATTACGAGGCAACTATGAAACTACTAAAGACCTTTAATGAATTTAGAAAAAAATAAAGAGCAAACTAACCAGCGCCTCAACGCCGACCGCCATTTTAGTTCGGCGGATTTGTGATTTTTGAAATTGTGTTTTAGTAAAAGATTTCGTTCAAGGTGTTCTTACTTAATTAATTAACTTGCCTTCGGTGCGTACTGAGAAAGTTACGCACCTACGGCTTAATCATCGGCAATTGTGTTTTGCTTGGCTTCCTTGTTATGGGCGGCGGGTTAGGCGCAAAGCCGTTATAACACAAGGGAAACGAAGTTTTTTAGTTTATGTTGAAGGAATATTTTATGAACAAAATATTAGAACAAAAACAAGGTGCAAATCTGAGAAAGTATATGCTCAAAGAAGACAAAATTATTGTAGAAACGCGGTCTCTTCGTAAAAATGAAAAATATGAAATTATGCTAGATAATATCGGTTTGGATAAAGTATATAAATCTGATTCAACTATTCTCGGCAAGATATTTTTCTTCTTTTGTTTAGCAGTGCCAATTGCAATGACGATTGCACTTCTTGCTGGTTCACAAATAAATACCGGGACGTTGGTATTCAATTATGTTTTGTGGTTTGGCTTTGCGATAGTTGGATATTTTAAAAAATCACAAGATGATATCTATTTAACTGGTGGGGCAAGAGCCTTAGTATTTTTTCGTACTATCCCAAATGAGAAGGAAGTGTCAGATTTTATTGATGATATTATTGCAGCATCTAAGAAATATGTAAAAGAAAAATATGCCAAAGTTAATATTGATATTCCGCAAGAAATGTTTTTTGGTAGACTTAATTTGCTAAAAGAAAAGGATATAATTACAGAATCTGAATATCAAGAAATTAAAAAAGAGTATGAGCTTAAAAAACTAATTTAAAATGATTAGTGGGATTGTGTTATAACCCGCAAATCAACCGGACGCCGTTTTTCAAAGCGGCATTTCTGCGATTATTTGGTTTGTCGATAAATGTGAAGTTGCTGTTCGGCAGTAACGTAATAAACTAAAATCTTGCAGCAGGCGCGTACGATGAAAGTTACGCACCGTCTGCTAAATTATTGGCGTTGTTTTTCTAATCGGCATTCTTGTTCTGGGGCGCCGGTTATTTGCAACATCGATAGGCTGCTAAAATTTATGAAAATATTTTATTCCTTCTTACTCTTAGTTATTTCACTAACAAATCTATCTTGCGATAATTCTGTCGCTCCAGATAATATTATAGCCTCCTCAACAAAGCTTATCTATGTCTCAAAAGAAAACGGGGTATATGAAATTTATTCTAAGGATTTAGCTACAAATAAAATAATACGCCTTACAAATTCGGATGTTGAAAAAAATCCACCCGTATTTTTCCCAGATGGAAATAGAATATTGTATAGCACAAATAGTCCAAATGGAGGACAAATATGCTCAGTCAATTTCAATGGGACTGGTTACGCGTTGCTTGAAGATTCTTGTAATAATTATTCACCAATAGATATATCGGCGAATGGGAATTTAATAGTTTATGAAAAGGTAGCAATATTCCCTAATTCATATTCATCTTGTATTGCATTGATGAAATCTGATGGTTCTGAGAAAAAAATTATTTCAACTGTTAATTGCGGAACTGCTAAATTTTCAACCGATGGTAATTTAATCTGTTATATTAAATTCGGGGACAATCTACCTAACAAGATTATGATTTATGATGTAAATAATAATCATACTGATAGCATTTCAATTCCCGGCTTAAATACTACAATGGCTATACTTAATCCTAAGTTTTCTCCTGAAGGAGATAAAATTCTTGCAAATATAGACCTTGGATCAGGCTATGCTTTGTACACAATTGGGTTAGATGGAAATAACTTTAAAAGAATATCGCCCTACGATTTTTTTACGCAGGACTTTCAATACTCTCCGGATGGTAAATATATTGTCTCTTCACAATTGTTTAAAATTTACGTGTGTAATAGTGATGGATCAAATTTAATGAAGTTATCGACGGATGACTTATTTGAGATAAACCCTAGTTTTTCACTTAATAGCTCAAAGATAGTTATGGCTTCTCAATCAAAAAGTACATTAAAAAGTAGCATTGTAATTATGGGCGTTAATGGGCAAGATCGTCAAAACTTGGTTGAAAACAATAACGAGTTAGCAGCTCCTATTCTACGGTAATAAATCAGCCTAACCAGCGCCTCAACACCGACCGCCATTTTAGTTGGGCGGATTTGGGATTTTTGAGATTGTGTTTTAGTTAAAGTTTGTTGTTCTAAGTGTTCGTTCTAATTAATTAACTTGCCTTCGGTTTGTACTGAACAAGTTACAAACCTTCGGCTAAATATTTGGCAATGCGTTTTAGTTTGTCGCTCTTGTTCTGGGCGGCGGGTTAGGCGCAATGCCGTTAGCTTGATAAAAATTATGAAATATATTCAACTTATAATTATCTCTTCTTTAATATTTACTAGTAAAAACTTTTCACAAGAGTTTTCAAATAACTATGTTGATTCAATTGATGGATTTAGTATATCTATTCCAAATGATTTTCGTATTGAAAAAATAAAAAAAACAAATTTGAGTAACATTTATGATGCGAATAACAGAATTTTTGCGACCATTCATTTGCTCCCTTTAAGTGACTTTTATCAAAAATATGAATTGAAGGACAAAAATAAATACCACGAAATGGTTACTGTAAAAATTAATGAGATGATGAATACATTTGATATAAGAACTGTTGAATCGGAGATAGACAATATTTTAGACAGTTTAGTTGAAAATAAAACATCTAATGGTAATAATTATTTTATCGCATATCATCATAAAAAATATGTTTTATATGGATCCGATAAAAAAGAGATTTATTTTGTTCAACCATATTACTTTGTTGAATTGCTCAAAAATGATGACGCTTTAATTTTATTGTTTAAATATATGGATGATGAAATGAATAAAAAGGGATTTACATTGAATGTTAAAAAGCAAAAACTGATGTTAAATATAATAGATTCAGTAACACTTTTTAAAAATTAAAAATCAAGTTAACCAGCCAATCAACCCGACCGTCTTTTCGCATTCGGCAGTTTTTAAATCTTTGGCTTGGTTGTTCCGTTACAAGTTTGTTATTCTAAGCAGTTCTATAAATTAACATTGTTGCAAACTTCACTTGCGAAGAAAGATAAGTGCAGTTTGCTAAATTATTGGCGTTGTCTTTCTAATCGGCATTCTTGTTCTGGGGCGCCGGTTATTTGCAATGCCGTTAGGGCTCTGAAAAGAGAGTTAGTTATGTATAAATATTTATTAAAATTTATTGCAATAGCAATTTTACTTCTCCTATTAACGAATTTCACTGAGGATATAAAAATTCAAAGCAATTCGAAGTATAATTCCCCACCAGATTCAACTAACTTCGATACACTTTATGTCCGTAAACTATTAAAACTTACATCAGCAGATTCGCTAATTATGCATTTTGATAAAAAAGTTGATTATGACAAATATAATCGAAAAGAGTACATTTCATTGGATTATATTAAAGGCAATAATTTACCATTTTATATCCGAACTATAATTTCAACTTATCCTGATAAAGATGGATATTTTAGTTTGGGTTCATTCAGAATATTGTATAAATCAATTGATAATGCCTCGAAGGTTCATAAAATATCAAAAGATTCAATCGAGGCAATTCAAGGTGCTTTAAGTATCGACTATCTTGAGCAACAAATAATAGATGTAAATTACGATGGATACAAAGATATCATTATATCGTTTACGCAAAACACGACTGGTAGAAATTATTTCAATTATTTTTTTACATTTGATTCTGTTAAACTACAGTTCATCCCAAATATACAATTGGATTCTATGTTCAATGAACAATCAATTTCTATTGATGATTACTTACAAGAGATATCTACGGGAGATAGAATAGGGTATGATGGATTTAGCGGTGAGAATTATAGATGGAATGGTAAAACTTATGAGCTATATGCTAGGAATGAAATAGTCAACACACAGAAAGCACAACTATATATTAAAGAAGAACTGAAAAATGGTAAGTGGGAAACTGTCGAAATCGATACTTTAAATATCTTTAAATAATGTCGCCCTAACCAGCGCCTCAACGCCGACCGCTCCGCCAGAGGCGGACAGGCTATTTTAGTTCGGTGGATTTTTGATTTTTGAAATTGTGTTTTTGTTAAAGATTTTGTTCAAGGTGTTCGTTCTAATTAATTAACCTGCCTGCCGGCAGGCAGGCTTGCCTTCGGTGCTTACGAGAAAAGATAAGCACCTACGGCTTAATCATCGGCAATTGTGTTTTACTCGGCTTCCTTGTTCTGGGCGGCGGGTTAGGCGCAACGTCGTTATATTTACAGAAAAATGAGCAAAAAAAGTCTCAAAAAGTGTGTCCCTAATTTAGATTGGGAAGTTGAGGAAATAATCAATAAAGATGGCTCTATTGGAAATAAATACTATTACAAGGGTTCGCCTGCTATTAAAATATCTCTTCAAGGACAATTTGCCACAAAAATGGCTGGATATACTTTAATTCATCACGATTTGAGAATGGTATTGTGTTGGTTACAGATTATTATCGCTGAATATAAAAACGTTGGTCTAGATAAAGCTAAACAATCCATTGTTCATATTACTCCAGATCATCTAAGAGATAAATTTGATATACTAAAAGCTTATATGGTAGCTTCTATTTCATTTTATGGGAAATTATTTACACAAGCTGAAGGAAGAAAAATTAAGCTTGAAAAAAATATTTTTGGTCAGAATCAAGAACTTCTAGATATGCATAATGAAATTATGATGTATCGGCATAACTTTTCAGCACATAGTGGTAAAGAAATGGTTGAATATGTTGAAGTTTCATTATTATTAGATAGTAAAAAGGATCGAAACACTCGTCCTTTTATGGCAAGGACTCTGGACCAACCAAATGCATTCAAAATTAAATTTCTTGAAGACTATTTAAAGGTTTGCAATTATTTATTGGAAAAGATTAATGATAAAATTAATCATTTAACAAAAATATATTATAAAAATCTCACACCTGAAAAAGTTGAGATGATGTATAATATATCTAAGATGTAAATATAACCAGCGGCTCAACGCGACCGCCTAATTGGTTCGGTGTTTTTAAGATTTTTAGTGTATGTTTTTTGTTCGGCATTTTGTTCAAGGTAGTAGTACTAAATAACATTTTTGCAAACTGCGCTTACATGAAAGTTAAGCACCGTTTGCTTAACAATTGGCGTTTCGGTTCTGTTCAGCCCGTTAGTTCTGGGCGGACGCGTTAGCCGCAACTTCGTTCGTTAGCTGTCTTAATTTTGGGAGCATTGTATGAAAAAATTGTTTTTATTTTTTTTCGTTATTAACTCTTTTCTTTTATTTGCTCAAAACGAAAATGATACATTCGGCAAAAATAGTATATTATTAAAAAACTTAAGATTAAATGTCCAAGCCAATGTTTTGCAAAACTTTTCGTTGAATGATGCTTTTGGTAAAAAAGAATTTAATTTGGACAATACTTTTTCTGCTGGTCTTGAATTTGTATTTCAATATAATGAGAATATGGACTATGGGGTTGGGGCATTATATCAATTTCCAACTTCTATTGATTCAACTTTAGGTAAAATTGGAATGATCCCAATTTATGCTTTTATTGATTTTCCATTAATTGAAAATGAGTATTTCCCAATTAAGTTTTCTGCACAGTTTGGCTATGCTTTTCTTTCAGCTAAAGATGGCTTGGAAAAAGTAAATAATGGAATTTATCACGCATTTGGAATAACAACTGTAATTTCTAAATATATTCAACTTAAATTCTTATATGCACACAATTATGGAAAAGTTAAGTTGAACGCGTATGAATATTCTTTGCGTAAAGAAAATTTAACTTTGGCATTTTATTATAAATTCTAAGCGCCAGCTAACCAGCTCCTAAACGCCGACCGCTCCGCCAGAGGCGGACAGGCTATTTTAGTTCGGCGGATTTATGATTTTTGAAATTGTATTTTAGTGATTTTGCCTGCCTGCCGGCAGGCAGGTTCGGAGAGTTCGTTCTAATTAAAATATCTGCCTTCGGTGCGTACCGAAAACAATTTACGCACCTCCGGCTAAACAATTGGCAGTTGTGAGCTACCTGGCGTAGCCGTTATTGGCGGATGCGTTAGCCGCAACTTCGT
>CAVVCO010000017.1:0-254728 GCA_963746735.1 uncultured Ignavibacteriales bacterium | reverse complement strand
TTCTTCAATGGAACACTGCTACTGAAATAAAAAATTATGGTTTTGAAGTTGAAAGGAAGATTCAAAAACAAGTTCAGAATGACAATGCTGTTTGGGAAAAATTAGGATTTGTTAATGGTAATGGAAATTCAAATTCACCAAAGAATTATTCTTTTGTAGATACCAAAGTTAGCACTGGAAAATATTCTTACAGACTAAAACAAATTGATAACAATGGACAGTTTGAATATTCAAAAAACGTAGAGGTTTCATTTATGAAACCAAATGAGTTTGAATTAAGTCAGAATTATCCAAATCCATTTAATCCAAGCACAACGATTCGTTTCAATTTACCTGAAGCCAGTATTGTAAAGCTTACGATCTTTAATATACTCGGGCAGGAAATAAGAACACTTTTCAATGAATTCAAAGAATCCGGCGTATATACAATTAACTTTGATGCAAGTGATCTTAACAGTGGAATATATATTTATAAAATAGAAGCCGGCAATTTTGTTCAAACAAGAAAAATGACTTTGCTTAAATAATTCAAAAGTAAAATCGCAGCAACGGATCAAAATTCAAAAAGGCTCAGATAACTGAGCCTTTTTATTTGAGTAAACCGCAATGACCGAATCGATAATAATTCAGAGTGTTAAATTGACTATTAAGTTAATTAAAATGTGATCGTATTCGCTATAAAGAACTAGATCCATTTTCATCCCTATGGACGATTTCCAAGTCGTGCATTTCAACATATATTTAATATTGAAATCGTAAACCAAATACTTAGTAATTTATTTATAATTAAGTGAGATGCCATGAAAATTTATACAAGTTATTTTAACACAATCTTTACAAGAAATATTAATTTCCTTTTTATTGTACTATCTTTTCTTCTACTGAAACCGGAAGCTGCAGTATCTCAAACACTATCTGCAGTAAATTTAGGCACTTCGGGAGATTACGCAATACTATCTAAAACTGGAATCTCTACTTCAGGTACAACATCAATTTTAGGAGACATTGGAGTAAGCCCTGTATCAGCAACATATATAACAGGGTTTGGGCTCATTATGGATGCGTCCGGAACATTCTCAACTTCATCTCTGATTACCGGGAAAATATTTGGTGCAAACTATGCTGATCCGACACCTTCAAAATTAACAACTGCAATTAGTGATATGGAAACAGCAAGTACAGACGCTGCGGGAAGAACATCACCTGATTTTACTGAACTTTACTCCGGCGATCTTACCGGTCAAACACTTACGTCTGGATTATATAAGTGGGGAACAAATGTTTTAATTTCTGCGGGCGGGGTAACAATTTCCGGTACTTCAAATGATGTTTGGATATTTCAAATTGCACAGAATTTAGATTTAGCTAATGGGGCTCAAGTTACATTAATAGGAGGAGCAAAATCTTCTAATATATTTTGGCAAGTATCTGGACAAACAACAATCGGAACAACGGCTGCAATGCAGGGAATTATTTTGTGTGAAACTCAAATTGTTATGAAGACATCTGCAACACTAAACGGCAGGGCGCTGGCTCAAACAGCAGTAACATTAGATGCTAACAGCGTTTCAACCTTAGGATTAACTGCAGTTGAAAAAAATAAAAAGATTTCTTTGGATTTTGCCCTTTTCCAAAATTATCCAAATCCATTTAACCCTGGCACAACAATTCGTTTCAATTTACCTGAAGCAAGTATAGTAAAGCTTACAATCTTTAATATACTGGGGCAGAAAATAAGAACACTATTGAATGAATTCAGAGAATCCGGAGCTAATGCAATTAACTTTGATGCAAGTGATCTTAACAGCGGAATATATATTTATAAAATAGAAGCCGGCAAATTTGTTCAAACAAGAAAAATGACTTTGCTTAAATAGCAATAAACTACCCACAATCTAAGACACACTAAAAAGCTCAGGCAACTGAGCTTTTTTTATTAAATAAGAAAAATAGAAATTTCATTTATGAAATTCCTTTGTCTTTCGGTATTTAAATTCATTTAACCATTGTTTTTATAAGATGCTCAAGTGTGTCGGACGGATTTTTGCAATAGCCTGAATGTACCGGTGATGTTTGAATGATTGTACTTTTAGGTGAAGAAAGCCAGTGGAACCGTTCCATTTGAGACAACTTTCCAATTGACCCGGAATCCTCTTTGCCCTCGGCAATAGCTTCGATTGCTGTAAGATGTTTCTTAATCATGTCCAAATCAATTTCACTGTTAAGAGATTTTAATTTTTCTTCATCAAGTTCAATACGTGCTTCAAGGAATTTTTTTTCTTTGCATGAAAGTATAACTCCCACATTTATAAATTCTTCTCTTTCAACTTTGGGAACAACACGTATAATAACATAATCATAAAAATAATTATTGTTCACGTACTGCCTCCTCAATAAATAAATGCGGCTGCTCCAACCGCTTTGTCAAATAATTAAAATAAGCATTCCTATATTCATCAGGGCTGCTGAATATTGAATCTCCACTAAGCCATTCATCGGGAATTGTATCAACAATATTGCGAATAATTTCCGGAGTAATTTTAGATGACATTTCTTCATCCATTTCTTTCAAATATTTTGCTGACTTTAGCAGTACATGATTCTTTATTAATGAAAAGGGATCTCGGCTTTTCTCTAAATAATTTTCCCAATTATGATGAAAATAAAGAGAAGCACCATGATCAATCAGCCAGAGATTACGATGCCACATAAGCATATTTGTATTTCGAATTGTACGGTCAACATTGGTTACAAACGCATCAAACCAAACTATTGAAGAAGCGAGATGCTCATCAGGCATATCTGCAATGGGGTTAAACATTACTGAGCCGGGAAGATAATCAAGGGCAAGATTTAATCCAGCACTTCTTTTTATTAAATCACTTATTTCGGGATCTGCTTCCGTGCGGGCGAGATCGGGATTAAGTTCAACAAAAACGATTTCCGGAACTCGAAGTCCAATAGCGCGTGCAATTTCTCCTGAAATTAATTCTGCGATTAGCGCTTTGGGGCCTTGTCCTGCGCCACGGAATTTAAGCACATAAATTCCATCATCGTCGGCTTCAATTATTGCCGGAAGCGATCCGCCTTCACGAAGGGGAGTTACATATCTTACAGCGTTTACTGTTCTTAAATTTAATTTTGTCAATATTTTGCTTACTGGTTAAATTGAAATTGAATCTAACAAAAATAAACATCTAACGAATGCAAAAAAAATTGTAGGAATTTCATTCATGAAATTCAACTAGCTTAAATAGAAGTTCAAATGATTCGGGTAATATTTCCAATGCCTTTTGTAGAGTTTCAAATGATGCTTGCAAAGTTTCTAATGACTTAAGGAAAGTTGCAAATGACTTAAATAGAGTTTCCAATGTCTTGAGGAAGGTTTCAAATGACTTGAGTAGAGTTTCAAATGGTTCAAATAGAGATTCCAATGAATTAAAGAGAGTTTCAAATGAAATAAATGTTCTTTTTAATGATAAAAAGAGGGTATTTATTTGATGATGGTAAAATAAAAGCATCACAAATTATATAATAATAATAATTCTGAAGAAGCATATAATTTAAATTTGAGTAAACTAGATAATCTAATGATGAATCCGACAAATGGTAGTTTAATTAGAAAAATTAAAGTTGCATTCATAATAGATACTGAAAGATTTATTTTCTATTTACTCCCATTTATTCTTTTAATTATTTATGATATTAACTCAACTCGTAAATACATTTCTCAATATGATGGAAGCGTTTATTGATTTAACAATAGTAACTTTATTAATAATTATTAGATAAAGTAATAGGACTCCTTTTAAATATTTGCAATCCTCCAACTTCCTGAACCCCTATCAAATATCTGATAACATTTATCAATCTTCATTCCTTAAAATTTTAATTAAATCAAATAATATTTAGCTGTATTTGTACGGCATGTAATTTGGTTTAAATAGATTATTGCTCAAACTTCGGTGAGGTGCATTCGTTGATTAAGAAATTAAAATATATAAACACAAACCCAATTTCTTGGAGAAATTTGGTTTGTAAGAATTTAAATTAGGAGGACCTATCATGAGAACTGCATTTATACTTTTTACTTTTCTATTGTTATCATTTCTCGGCTGCAAAAAAGAAACTACTATTATTGAACCCGGAACAACCGGTAAAGTTGATACCAATGATTTACTTCATGCAGATTTAATAGGAAAGGTAGTTCCAAAAGACAGCAAAGCAATGGTAATAATCAGCCAGGTTAGTCCCATAGATTCGATGCAAATCAACCCGGTTGACGGATCATTTTCTTTCATCGATTTGCGCAAAGGAAATTATGATATAACCATCCGCGCAGACAATTATAGAATTTATTCAAACCAAAATCTTGTACTTGACGGCGGGAGCGTTCATTATCTTGGTGAAATAAAACTTTCGGATGTACCCGATCTTGTAGATTCTTTCTACCCTGAAAATAAAGGGGAAGTGGTTTACGATTGGAGATACGGACGTATAACAGTTTCTATTCTATTCACTCAACCTATGGATAGGGAAAGTGTAGAAAAAGCTTTTACAATCGATCCGCCGGTTGAAGGAATATTTTATTGGGGCAACTATACTACTGAACCAATGTACGGGTTGTTTGCAAATGAAAAGTCGGGATATAATTTAGGGGCGACAATAACCACTTTCAGCAAAGTAACTTCAATGTCTTACGCTTTTGCTAAAAAAGATTCTTATCCTGATAAAGAATACAAAGTAACAATTGGAACAACAGCAAAAGATACTGCTGGTACTTATATGCGTTTTCCTTTGGAGTACAGTTTTAAGACCGTTCAATCTTACACAACTTATAACGGAATTCAAACTGATCCGGTTCATGGGGATATTGATGTATCGCCCTTAGATTATAGTTATACGGGTATTACAGTTACTTTCCCTAGAAGGATGGATAAATCTTCGGTTGAATTGAAGACTCATATAACTCCGCCTATGAATGCAACATACTTATGGCCGGAAGAAAATGTTCTTCGCATTTATACCGGCGGGCCGTTTTTATCAGATACAACAATTACAGTTTTGATTGAACAAAGTGCAAAGGGAAAAGATGGTGTTCCTATCGGTCAGGATTTTAAATTTTCATTTAGAACTGCTGCATTAAGTATTACGAGCACAAATCCTTCAAATGGACAATTATTTACTTCTCAAACAGACCCGATAACAATAAGCTTTAATGATTTTGTTAAACTGTCAACTGCTCAATCAGCAATTTCAATTTCACCGGCAGTTAACGGCTCATTTTCATTCGGAGGATATTCTCCTTATGAACAATTAAATCAAATTAAGTTTACACCAAGTTCAAGCATGCAGGCAAATACTAAATACACTGTTACAATTACGACAGGCTTAATGGATATGTATGGAAATAGAATGAAAGAACCTTACACATTTTCGTTTGTAACCAGGCCGAATTAGTAAGAATTTGATTCATCAAATTCATTCTAAAGAAATTTCATAAATGAAATTCTTACAATTGTAGATTTGATTTATCAAATTCCTATATTTTATTAATGAAGTACAAGCAACATAAACAATATCGACTTCCTGGTTTTAATTATGGAGGTGATGGTGATTACTTTGTAACCATAAATACTCAAAATAGAAATAGAGAATACTTTGGTGAAATAAAAAATGATAAAATGATATTATCTCCACTTGGATTAATTGTGGAAGAAATATGGAATAAAATTCCTTCAAAATTTCCAGGCGTTGTTTTAGGTAATTACCAGGTAATGCCGGAACATTTTCATGGAATAGTAAAAATTGGAAGAGATATTGTTATAAAAGAGAACCCGATTTTTAAATCGGGAATTGTGAATAATCCTATGGAATTAAAAGAAAAATCTTTGGGGTATATAATTCGTTGGTTTAAGAGTAAAGTCAAATTTGAATCTGATAAAATAGAGCCTGGATTTCAATGGCAGTCAAGATTTTATGATAGAATAATTCGAGATGAAAAGGAATTCTATTTTATAAAAAATTATATTGATAATAACCCTGTCAATTACAAAAAAGATAAAGAAGATAGGGAGTTGTTAGAATATTTTAATAGCAGGAAAAATTTGTAGGAATTTCATTTAGGTTATTGTTGTTCAGATATATTATAATTTGAATTTGATAAATCAAATTCCTACAAGATTCTCTCCACCGCTTCCAAAACTTTTTCATTTGAAAGCTGCAGCATGCACTCATGTTTATATGGGCATTCTAATTTGTTGCATATTATACAAAACAAATCTTCTTTTATAACATAGGTTGAATTTGGAGAATATGGGCCATGATTTTTAGGATTAGTTGGACCGAAAATTCCTAAGGTTGGAATTCCCAATGCAGCGGCAATGTGCATCGGGCCTGAATCATTTGCAATTATTAAATCACAGTTTTTTATTAAGCCTGTCATTTCAGTTAGATCTGTTTTAGGAGCAAGAATCGTTTGAGAGGGGAGATGTTTATTAATGTAATCTGCATCATTTTCATCTCCAGGTCCCCAGAGAATTAAAAATTTGGTTTGATTGTATTTATCATTTATGGTTTTGCAAATCTCAACCCATTTAGAAGCATCACATCTTTTTGATGGCCAGCCGCCGGCTGGAATAATTCCAATTACTTTTCCATTTTGATTAAAATTATTTTTAATGAATTCCTTCCCGAATTGATCATCTTTTTCATCTATATAATAATGAATCTTTTTAGAAATAACCGGAACATCAATCGCTTTTAATATTTCAAGATTATGTTCTGCTGAATGCTGATTACCTCTGCCCGAAGTTGCTAAAATATTGTAAGCATATTTTCTTCCGCGGTAAGCAAAACCAACTCTATATTTTACTCCCGATAAAAATGTAATCTGTGCTGATCTTGGATTTGACCATAGATCAAGAATCATATCATATTTTTCTTTTCGGATTCTTGCCGCAACCCAAAGAGGGAACTCTGTTTTTCTCATGGTTAAAACTTTATTGACCATTGGATTGTTTGAAACAGAATGTTTTGCAAAAGTCTCTGTTAAATAATCAATTTTCACATCTGGGAAATAAGTTGCCAGGTTATCGAGAATAATTGTTGAAAGGACAATATCCCCAATCCCGCGAGGCTTGATACAGAGGATTTTTTTAATTTCTTTAATATCTATTTGCATGACATTATTAAGTCATGCTGAACTTGTTTCAGCATCTTTTATATTTCGTTTTATAAAATCCCGAAACAAGTTCGGGATGAATTCCAAATCTAATGCGCATCCAGCCAGTTATCCCCAATACCAGTTTCCACTAAAATTGGAACATTCATCGGCATGGCTTTTTCCATCAACTTTTTTATAACAGGACGTAATTCATCAACTTCATCTTTATGTGCATCAAATAAAAGCTCGTCATGCACCTGCAAAACCATTTTTGTTTTTGCTTTTCGTTTATTCAATTCTTTGTAAATATGTCAATCATTGCCAGCTTAATCATGTCAGCGGCAGTTCCTTGTACGCGCATATTAATTGCAACTCTTTCTTCAAATTGACGAACAACTCTATTGCTGCTGTTTATGTTTCTTAAAAATCTTCTTCGTCCCGATAAAGTTTCCGCAAAACCTTTTTCTTTGGCAAGAACGACTGATTCATCCATAAAGTTTTTAACTTTTTTGAATGTATTAAAATATGTATCTATAATCTCTTTTGCATGAGCTTGTGTAACTCCCAATCTTGTTTTCAATCCAAACGGGCCAATGCCGTATAAAATTCCGAAGTTAACTTCCTTTGCTTTTCGTCTCATATCTGGAGTTACTTCTTCCGGCGGAACCATAAACACAAGCGCGGCAGTGCTGCGGTGAATATCTTCACCTTCCTTAAAAGCTTTTGCTAAACCCGGATCACCAGAAATATGAGCCATTATTCGTAATTCTATTTGACTGTAATCGGCACTTAAGAATTACATAATCTTTATCGCGCGGTACAAATGCTTTTCTAATTTCTTTTCCGAGCTCAGTTCTTATAGGGATATTTTGAAGATTCGGATCAATGCTTGAAAGTCTGCCTGTTGAAGCAACAGTTTGGTTAAAACTTGTATGCACCCTTCCTGTTGATGGCTCAATCAAGTTTGGAAGAGAATCTGAGTAAGTAGATTTTAATTTTGTAACCTGCCTGTAATCCAGTATAGTTCCGATAATTTCATGTTCGCCTCGCAAACTTTCTAAAGCACGGGCATCTGTTGAAAATCCGGTTTTAGTTTTTCTTCCCGATTGAAGATTTAATTTTTTGAAAAGAATTTCCTGCATTTGCTTTGGCGAGTTTACATTAAATTCTTCTCCGGCAAATTTGAAAATTTCTTTACTGTATTGTTCTATTTTCAATTGTAATTCTTTACTCAATATTTTTAGGACATTCTTATCAATTTTTACTCCTTCTCGTTCCATATCTTCTAAAACCGGAACAAGCGGGAACTCAATTTCATAAGTTACTTTTTCAAGCTTATCTTTTTTAATTTCTTTATCTAGAACTTCGTACAGTCTAAATGTAATATCAGCATCTTCTGCAGCATACTTGCTAAGAGCATTTACATCTGCATCAAATATTTTTGTGGGATCTTTCTTTTCACCAATTAATTCGGAGATTGGAATAGGTTTGTACTTCAAATATTTTTGAGACAGATCATCCATTCCATGTTTCTCATCGGGATCAATACAATAGCTGGCAAGCATGGTATCGAAATAAAAATTGTTCACTTCAATTCCGTTAGATTTCAAAACTGAAATATCAAATTTACCATTCTGACAGACTTTTTTAATTTTTTTATTTTCAAATACGGGCGTAAATATTTTGACGAAATCTTTTATTGGCAGTCTATCGCTTAAATCTTTTTCGAATAGGGAAGTGTCTTTTTTAGATGGATTAATGGCAACGAAATAACCTTCACCGGTTTTTGTTGAAAATGATGCTCCCGCTAAATTTAAAACGAAATGATTTAGACCGTCTGTTTCGGTATCAAAAACAAAAAGTGATTTTTTACTTAGATATTCTGCTAACTTTTTAGCTTCCTTAGCATCTGTGACCAATTTGTATTTAACTTTTTTCTCATCAAATTCTTTTAATTCTTCAGAAGTTTCATCTTTAATTTCATCTTGACTGTTATTTGCTTCATATACATTTAACAATCTTGAATACAAAGTTTTAAATTCCAAATCAATAAATGCATCACGCAGCTTATCAAAATTCGGCTTTGTGAATTTGCATTTCTCAAAATCAAATTCTAAAGGAACTTCACGATGAATGGTTGCTAGTTCTTTTGAAAGGAATGCATTCTCTTTACTTTCAATAAGTTTATTTTTTATTCCCTTCTTTTCAATATTATCAATATTAGCATAAATATTTTCAACTGTTCCATATTCCTGGATCAATGGTGTAGCACTTTTGGGCCCGATTCCGGCAACACCGGGAATATCGTCCGAAGAATCACCAACCAATGCCAGGTAATCTATCATCTGTTCCGGTTCAAATCCAAATTCATCCCGCACTCTTTGAGCATCATAAATTTTAATCGGTTCATCTGATTTAGTTCCAGGTTTAACAATTTTAACTTTGTCCGTAATTAACTGATTGTAATCTTTATCAGGAGTAATAACCCATGATTCTAATCCTGCTTCTTCAGCTTTTAATACTGCTGTCCCGATTATATCATCCGCTTCGTATTTCTGAAGAATATAGATCGGGATATTTAAGTCTTCAATTATGTCTTTGATTCTTTGTATCTGCGGTTTCATATCATCCGGCATTGCCTGCCTTGATGATTTATATTTTTCATATCGTTCATGCCGAAAAGTTTTTCCATGAGAATCAAAAGCAACAGCAATGTAATCCGGTTTATTATCCTCAAGAATTTTTATTAATTGGTTGATGAATCCAAATACCGCCGAAGTAGGTTCTCCTTTGCTGTTAGAAAGCGGATGCATCATAAATGCGAAGTATGCTCTATATGCCATTGCCATAGCATCAACAATTACAAACTTTTTATTCTTCATTTGGTTTTGAATTTATTTAATTAAAAAATTGACGTGTTATTATTATGTACAAATATAGTAAAATTATTTTAAGCTTTGTTTGCCTTAAATTAATAATTGATAATCAATTTCCAGATAACGGAATCGAAAAAATATATTTTACAACTTGAATCTTTTAAACTTAAAAATTAGCTTGCGTTTGAACTTCTACAATTCTTCCAAAATATTTAGGAAAGTATTCTATTGACAAATTACGGCTGGCTTTCAATCATCCCCCCATTGCTTGCTATCGCGTTAGCTATAAAAACTAGGCAGGTTTATCTTTCATTATTTCTGGGAATCTTTTCCGGTTGGTTAATAATTGAGGGATGGAATCCATTTAATGGAATAGCAAGTGCTGTTCAAGTCTGTGTAAACGTCTTTAAGGACGAGGGCAATACACAAGTAATTATTTTTTCAGCTTTGGTTGGAGCATTAATTTCTCTTACTCAAGTCTCCGGCGGAGTTCAAGGTTTCATTGATTTAATACAAAAGAAGAAATTAGTTAATACCCGCAAACGTGCTTCTGTGCTTGCTTTTTTTGTGGGATGCACTGTTTTTATTGAATCGAGTATTTCGTGTTTGGTAACTGGGACAATCTTTCATCCAATATTTGAAAAATTTAAAATCTCAAGGGAGAAGCTCGCTTATATTTGTGATACTACATCATCACCAATTTGTGTTTTAATTCCATTGAACGCCTGGGGCGCATACATAATTGGACTGTTAATTAAAGAAAATATCAAAGATCCCATTCCAACTTTTTTTTCAACTATACCATTAAATTTTTACCCAATTGTTACAGTTTTGCTTGCCGGTTTCATAGCTTTTACTTTTAAGGATTTTGCTTCAATGAGGAAAGCGGAAAAAAGATCTTTGGAAGAAGGGAAGACAATTGCCGATGGAGCCGTCCCGGTAGTTTCTGCTGAAGTTTCTTCCATCAAGCCAAAAGCAAAAATTCCTCATAGGGCTGTAAATATGGTTGTCCCGATTCTAACTATGATATTGATGATGCCAATTAGTTTGCTGATTACAGGGCATGGAGATTTAACTGCCGGTTCAGGCTCTACCTCTGTTTTATGGTCTGTATTAACTGCAATTATTGTTTCTGGAATTTTATCGATAGGACAAAAAATATTAACTCTTCATGAAGTGATGGATTACACATTAAAAGGAATAGGCGGACTAATTCCTTTAGCAATATTGATGGTATTCGCTTTTGCAATTGGGGACACCTGCCGAACTCTTGGCACAGGGCCTTATGTAGCTTCAGTAGCAAATAGTTTTTTAAACCCAAATTTTGTTGCACCAATTATTTTTCTTACTTCTATGTTTATTGCATTCTCGACCGGTACGAGTTGGGGCACATTTGCAATTATGATTCCTATTGCAGTTCCTACTGCAATGTTAATGAATGTTAATTTATCATTGGCAATTGCTTCAGTTTTAAGTGGAAGTGTTTTTGGCGACCATTGTTCGCCAATATCAGATACAACCATAGTATCGTCTATGGCTTCGGCAAGTGATCACATAGATCATGTTCGGACACAATTGCCATACGCAATAACATCAGCAGCTATAGCATTAATATTGTTCACAGTGTTTGGATTTATATTAAATTAGATTTGAAAAAAATATTATTAATAAATAGAAAGTAACCTGGTAATTAATGAAAAAAGCAACTGTTAAAAATCAAAGACCGCAGCATTTTAATCCATGGCATGATGTTAATATGGGTAATGAAGTTCCATCAATTATTAATGCTGTAATTGAAATTCCAAAAGGCTCAAAAGCAAAATATGAACTTGATAAAAGCAGCGGTTTATTGAGACTTGATAGAGTATTATTTTCTTCAGTTCATTACCCGGCTAATTATGGATTTATCCCGCAAACCTACTGCGCTGATAAAGATCCGCTTGATATACTAGTGATTTGCTCTATAGATGTCGAACCAATGTGCATAGTTGAAGCTAAAGTTATAGGTGTTATGAGAATGATAGATGATAACGAGCATGACGATAAAATAATTGCTGTTGCTAAAAATGATATGTCTGTAAATTATATAGATGATATTAATGAACTTCCTCCTCATACTGTTGTGGAGCTAAAAAGATTTTTTGAGGATTATAAAAAGCTTGAAAATAAACATGTAGTTGTTAATCATTTCTTAGACAAAAAGAAAGCTTATCAAATAATAAAAGAAAGTATAAATCTTTATAATGAATTATTTGGTATCAATTCTAAATAAAAATTAATCTATTCAAAATTAAAATTTCATTTTTAAAATTTTATGAAATTCAAACTTCCTAAGCTTCATAATCAAATACTTATTGCCCTGGTTCTTGGAGCAATATTCGGGGCATTCTTTAATGTAGCTAAAAGCAGCTTAAAAATTTCTTATCAAACCGCAAACGAAATAACAACAATTAAAATTAAAGGCTGGCAAAGTTTTTCTTTTATCTTAAATAGCGGAGTACAAGATACTGTTAAATTTGAGGCATCAGATCAGCTTGCAATAATATCATACTTTAATAAAAATAAAAGTAAAATCGTTGAAGCCGCTGTCAAAGAATTTAAACAAGATGGCCAGGAAATTCATTCCCAAGTTTTTACAAAAATAGTTTCAATATCCCGGCAGGGAACAATTGCAACTGGAATAAAATGGATTGGAGATATCTTCATTCGTTTATTAATGATGATTGCTGTTCCTCTTGTGTTTGTTTCATTAACTGTTGGAGCTGCCAGCTTAGGTGATATAAAAAGATTTGCCAGGATAGGGGGGAAGACACTTACTTATTATATAACAACAACTGCTTTTGCGATTACAATCGGGCTTGTAATTGCAAATATTATTCAGCCAGGTCATAGAATGTCGGCGAACACAAAAGATAGGCTTCTTTCTGTATATGAAGAGGATGCTTCCTCAAAGCTCGGCGATGTTCAAGAATATGACTTCTTTGGTGAAATTGTTAAGATGGTTCCTAAAAATCCAATAGGTTCAATGGCAAATGGAGACATGCTCCAAGTTGTAATATTTTCTATTCTTTTAGGTTTAATGTTAAGCCTTATTGATAAAGAAAAATCTGCATTTGTCATTAAGCTTTTAGATGCGCTAACGGATGCTTTAATAAAATTGGTTGATATGATTATGCTTATAGCTCCGCTGGGAGTATTTGCTTTGATAGCTGCTACTGTCAGTGAATTCGGTTTTGATATTCTTGAAACTTTAATATGGTATTCGCTTGCAGTAATATTAGGATTGGCTATTCATACCTTCGGAGTTTACGGATTAATTATTAAATTATTTACGAAAGTAAAAGTATCTTATTTCTATAAATCCATTAAGAGAGTTCAGAGCAATTGGATTTAGCACAAGTTCCAGTGCCGCTACTTTGCCCGTAAATATAGAGTGCTTGCGAAGAAAATCTTGGAGTCTCAAAATCTATTGCAAGTTTTGTACTTCCATTAGGTGCTACAATAAATATGGATGGAACTGCTTTATATCAAGGTGTTGCTGCAGTTTTTATTGCTCAGGTATTCGGAATTGAATTAAATTTAGTGCAGCAATTGACAGTTGTGTTTATGGCAGTGCTTGCATCTATCGGTACAGCTCCGGTTCCGGGAGTAGGAATAATTATGTTAGTTATAATTCTTAAATCCGTAAACATTCCACAAGAGGGGATAGCATTAATTTTAGGAGTTGATAGAATTCTGGATATGTGCAGGACAATTACAAACGTAACCGGTGACGCAACAGGCGCAGTTCTAATTGCAACCTCAGAAAATGAAATTAATTTACCACCAATAAGCGAGTGATAAATTTTTATCCTATTTTAATTCTGAAATAGTATTGCTGTTTAAAATTACAAATACTTATTTTAACGTCTTTCAATTACTAATTTTTAATGATATCTATTTATGTACAAATTATTAACCAATCAAAGTATTAGAATAACTTTTCTTTTATTACTAATTCTTTCAATTAATGTTTCTTGCAAAGGGAATAAAAAATCTAATAAAATATTTGTTGCTTCATGGAATCTGGAAAATTTATTTGATACAGTTGATGATCCAAATAAATTTGACGAAGAATTTACCCCAAGCGGTTCAGCGGAATGGACAGAGGAAAGACTGGAAAAGAAACTGGATAATTTAGCTCAGGTTATTTCATCCATGAATAATGGAAATGGTCCTGACATTTTAGGAACATGTGAAGTCGAACATGAAAACTTGCTTCAAAAATTGATTACTAAGATCAAAATAAAGAAAAATTATAAGATCGCGTATGCTGAATCTCCGGATGAAAGAGGAATTGATAACGGATTAATTTTTAATTCAGATGAATTTTCTCTAATTACTATTGTTCCCCATGAAATAAATGATAATGCTTTTAAAACCAGGTTCATTTTACAAGTTGATTTACTAGTAAATGCAAATAAAGATACAATAAGCTTTTTTATCAACCATTGGCCTTCTCGAAGAAGCGGAGAAGATAAAACTGAAATAAGAAGAATTGAAGCAGCAAAAACTCTGAAGAAATTTGTTGATGAAGATTTTACTGATAAATCAAATAAGAGAATAATAATAATGGGGGACTTTAATGATATGCCAACCGATAGTTCAGTATTGAAAGTGTTAGACGCTCAGCCGCTAATTTGTACTGCTCCTAATGAGAGTGTAAACCAAAGCAAAAAAGAATTATTCAATCTTGCTTATAATGATTATAAGAATGGAATAGGTACTTATAAATATCATGATCAATGGAATATGCTGGATCAAATAATCATTTCTAATAATTTGCTAGAAAAGGGAAATCTAAAATATATTTGCGGAACATTTAAGGTTTATAAACCGGAATTTATGGTAGAAAAGTCTGGGAAGTATAAAGGTACTGCTTTTCCGACTTATGGAGGACGAAAATATCTAGGTGGATATAGCGATCATTTCCCTGTGGTGTCAATTTTTGAAGTAAATAATAATAAATGAAGAAGACATTATTAATATTTGGTTCTAATGGAGCACTTGGCAGAGGAATAACAAGTGTATTGCTTGCAAAAGATTATGATGAGATATATTTATTTGCTTCAAAAAAAAATGAAGAAGAAGTTAAAAACTTAAATGTAACTCATGTTCAAATTAAAGATTTGTCAGTTGAGGCCAATGTAATTGATGCCTATAAAAATATTCAGCCAGGCAAAGATAAACTCTTTTATTTATACTCAACAGTGGGCGGATATTCCGGCGGCGAATTTTTATGGGGAACTAATTATGATGACTGGAGTAAAATGCTCAACATAAATTTGAACACAAGCTTTTTAATAGCAAAACATTTTTCCAAAATTGTTGAACAATCTGCGGGAGGTTCAATTTGTTTTACTGCAGCATTTACTGGGTTAATTCCTCAATTAAAAGTTGCCGCTTATGGTGTATCCAAAGCAGGTTTAATTCATTTAGTAAAATCGCTAGCTTTGGAAGGTGAAAAAATTAAATTGAGCGTCAATGCCATTGCTCCTTATATAATTGATACAAAAGCAAACCGTGAGTGGGGAAAGGAAAGTGATTTCCATGAATGGATAAAGCCAGAGGAAATTGGCGAACTAGCACATAGTCTGTTTAATAACTTTAACTTTGTTTCTGGAAATGTTATTCAATTAAGGAAAAGATTCGAAATTTAATTTTGAATTTATGATTTCAAGTGGAAGCGAAACAAAATTCATGGAATACGTTAATTAATGTGCAATTTGATAAAATAATTTGTTGACTTTGTTTTTTGAAATCATTATTGTAGCATCATCTTTTTAAGAATATTATGGAGCCTTTCTTCTTCTTAAGCGTTAATTATTAATACATATTTGGAGGTTACTCTCAATGGAATTTATAGGAATTTTTTCGTCAATGGTAAATGTTATAGCTCAAGCCACAACTAATGCTGCGCAGGACACTGGAGCCTTAAATTGGTTAACAACAAAATTTGTTGCCGGTGGTATTTTTATGTGGCCTATTTTAGCAAGCCTTGTTATAGGCCTAGCTTTTTGTATAGAAAGAATGTGGACCTTATCAAGAGCAAGTGTTAATACCAAAAGTTTTATTGTTAAAGTTAAACAAGCTTTAAATGAAAATGGAATTGAAGCTGCAAAAGATTTATGTTCAAATACCAGAGGCCCTGTTGCTTCGGTTTTTTATGCAGGTTTTTAAGAGCTGATGAAGGAATGGAAGCTGCTGAAAAAGCTATCATTGCTTACGGCGGAATTGAAATGAGTTTCCTTGAAAGAGGGTTGATTTGGATTTCTACTTTTATAACCATTGCACCTATGCTTGGATTTACCGGAACAGTTCAAGGTATGATTACCGCATTTGATGCTATTAAAGAAGCAGCACAAATTTCTCCTGCAATTGTTGCCGACGGTATCTCTGTTGCTCTTTTAACTACATTATTTGGTTTAGTTGTGGCAATGATTTTACAAGTATTTTATAATTACTTTATTGCAAGAATCGATAGATTAGTTGGTGATATGGAAGAAAGTTCCATTGAATTAATTGATGCTTTGTATGAATATAAAACTGCAAAAAAGTAATAAATATTTTTAGTTGAGGTATAATCATGGCTTTTATAAAGAAAAAAGGAATTCGCACAGCAGAAATCCCAACTGCTTCTCAAGCAGATTTAGCATTTTTGCTTATTGCTTTTCTTTTTAGTATCCACTGTTATTGATGTTGATACAGGGCTGGGTTTAACTTTACCTGAATATCAGCCTGATCAAACTAATGTTGCTAAAATTTCACCGGAAAGAATGGCCGCTGTACTTGTAAATGAGAATGGAGATGTATTAGTTGATGGAAAGCCTACTTCGCTATATCAAATTAAAGATAATCTTAAATCAAGAATTGCATCAAAGATTGATTTACCTGATAATAAAAAATTAATCATTTCACTTAAAACGGACAGAAGAACAAAGTATAATGATTATATGCAGGCATTAGATCAAATTAAGCTTGCTTATTTTGAAGTGAGGGATGAATATTCAACCTCGCAGTACGGCAGGAAGTTTAAAGATTTGCCTGAAAGTCAACAAGACGATGTTAAGAATAAAATTCCTATTATTATTTCAATAGCTGAACCAGAAGCTATAAAAAAAGGTTGAGGTTATACAATAATGAAATTTGAAAAAAGAAGAGCAAATACTAAACAAGAGATTCCAACTACATCAATGCCGGATATTGTATTCATGTTATTGATGTTCTTCATGGTTGTTACAACTTTGAGAGAGGTTGATGTTCTTGTTCAATTTAAGCTCCCTGAGGCTAAAGCAATAGAAAAAATAGAAAATAAAAGAATGGTACAATACATCTGGGTTGGTAAAGATGATAGAATGCAGATAAATGATAGTCTGGTTAAGCTTAAAAATATTGAACCAATTATGTATGCTAAAAGGCAAGAGTTACCTGAGGTTATTGTTTCTTTAAGAGTTGATCAAGGAGTTGATATGGGTCTAGTTACTGATATTCAACAGGAATTAAGGAAAGCTTCTTGTTTACGTATAAATTATTCAGCAAGATTAAAAATTTAAAACAAAAAATATTATAAAATGATTTTTAAGGCAGGCAGGTTTGATAACTTTCCTGCCTTTTTCAATTTAATAGGTGTAAAATGGATTTAAAAAATAAAATTAATGAAGATATGAAAACCGCCATGAAAAGTGGTGAAAAGCTCAGACTTGAAACAATTCGTTCGATAAGAGCTCTGATTTTAGAATTTGAAAAAAGTGGAAGCGGAAAAGAACTTAATTCAGATGAGGAACTCAAAATGCTGACCACTGCTGCAAAAAAAAGGAAAGAAGCCATTGAGCAATATAGAAATGCGGGAAGAGAAGACCTGGCTTCCAAAGAAGAAGCTGAATTAAAAATAATTATGGATTACCTTCCGAAGCAATTAACAGAAGAGGAAATTCTGGAAGAGGTTAAAAAAATTGGAAGTGAAATTGGTGCTAAGACTAAAGAAGATTTCCCCAAGCTTATGCCGCAAGCGATGAAATCTCTAAAAGGAAAAGCCGACGGCAAAGTCGTAAAAAGTGCTGTGGAAAAATACCTGGGAGTTAATTGAACGTTCTAGATATTGTTATTGCTGTTATGCTTATTATTGGATTCATTTTGGGGTACAAAGATGGTTTTGTTAGAAAACTGATCGGCACAATTGGTTTCATAATAGCAGCGTATTTGGCTATTAGGTTTTCTTATGATCTTGGGAAAGCAATTGAAAATGTTTTTGGAATTGAAATTTATCTAGCTAGAATTATTGGAGGTCTTGCAATATTTTTGGGTGTAATGATTCTTACTTCAATTTTAAAACGAATTATTCATCCTTTTGATAAAGTGAATAATTTGATAAATCAAATTGTTGGAGGGATTGTTGGAACACTTCAAATACTTGTATTTCTTAGTGCTTTGTTTTTCTTGCTAAATGTTTTTAATGTTCCAGGAAAAGAAACTGCCGATAATTCAATATTGTATAAACCGGTTCTGAATATTATTCCTTTTGCTATTGACCATATTAGGGAATATACTCCCGAGCCGAAAAAAATAATCAATAAAATTGTTGATGGTCAAGATTCTTTAAAATGATTGAAAAATCTGCTTTAGAAAAATTAGAATTCGTAAAAATACTTCAATATGCTGCCAACTATTCTCAGACTGAAAACGGAAAGCAATTAATTCTTAATTCTCATCCTCTTACTAATTTATCTACTATAGAAAGAGAAGGTAATTTAGTTACACAGGCAAAGGAAATATTAATTAAAAATGTTCATCCGCCCATCGAATATTTACCTATTCTTGATGAAGTAATTGCAAAATCAAAAATTGAAGGTTCCTTTTTAGACAGTAAGAGAATTTTAGATATCCTTCGCTTAGCGGTTATATCAAGAAACTTATTTCAATATTTAAAAAACAACGGTGATATTGCGCCGGAATTATATTCTCTTACTCAAAGTTTGTTTGTTGATAAAGTATTTGAACATCACATTCAAAAAGTAATTAATGAAAATGGTGAAGTAAAAGAAAATGCCAGCTCAAAGCTTAGTGAAATAAGATCTGAAATTAGAAGAAAGAATGATGAACTGATAAAAGCGGTAAACCGGCTGATTAAAAATTACAGCGAGCAGGATTTTATCCGGGAAGATTATCTTACTTTAAGAGATGGAAGAATTGTTGTTCCTGTTAAATCAGAACATAAAAGACATATAAAAGGATTTATTCATTCTGAGTCTTCTACCGGGCAGACTGTTTACATTGAACCAGAAGAAACTTTAGATTTAAATAACGAGTTAGTTTCTCTTTCTTTTGCCGAGAAAAGAGAAATTGAACGAATACTAAAAGAACTGACTAAAAAAATTGGAAGTGTCTACACAGAATTAAGCTTAACGCTTCAAACAATTTCTTATATTGATTCAATTTTTGCTCGTGCAAAATATTCAATAGAGATTGTAGGTTCATTTCCTGAATTAGATTCTAAAAAAGGATTGGAGATAAAAGATGCACGCCATCCCATTCTTTTGAAAAAATTCGGACGGCCGAATACAATCCCTTTAAATGTTAAACTTATTGAAAATAAAATTATTTTAATTACCGGGCCTAATGCCGGCGGCAAGACTGTAGTTTTAAAAACAATTGGTTTGTTATGTTTAATGGTTCAAAGTGGATTTCATATTCCTACAAGCCCTGACAGTAATTTTCATGTATATAATAATTTACTTCTGGATATCGGTGATCAGCAGTCAATTGAAGATGATCTTTCAACGTTCAGCTCTCATCTTTTGAATATAAAAAATATTCTTGATAACAGTGATCAAAATAGCCTTGTTCTTCTTGATGAAATTGGAACCGGTACAGATCCCACAGAAGGTGCTGCTTTAGCTTCTGCAATCCTTCTTCAATTAAAAGACAAAGGAACAACTGTATTTGCTACCACGCATCATGGTGAGTTAAAATTAATCGCCAATGATATCGATGGATTTGAAAATGCAGCAATGGAATTTGATCACGTTAATTTAAAACCAACATATAATTTTAAGCAAGGAATTCCGGGGTCAAGCTATGCTTTTGAAATTGCGCATCGAATTGGGTTTGAAGATGATTTTATAAATCTAGCTAAAGAACATTTAGATTCCGGCAAGCATAGTATTGAAAAATTCTTAATTGAAATTGAAGCTAAATCTAACCGGCTTGAATCAAAATTAAAAAGCCTGGAAATTGAAAATACAAGACTTGAAGGATTATCGAACTTATATAAACAAAATATAGAAAAGCTGGATAAAGAAAAAAAAGAAATTCTAAAAAAAGCTAAAATGGAAGCAGATGATTATTTAAATAATATTAACAAAAAATTTGAACTGGTGATTAAAGAGTTAAAAGAATCTAATGCTGACAAAGATACAATTCGTTCTTCTCAAATAATTATAAAGGAATTGAAAGAAGAAAACGAAAATCTTTTTAAAGAAGAAGTTGATTTGATTGATGAAAATTATAATTTTGCTATAGGGGATTATGCTTCTATAAAAAACACTAATACTGGAGGTGAAATTATGGAAATATCAGGTAACAAAAAAAATGCTGTATTAAAAACCGGCAATATTAAAATGAAAGTTAAAATGAATGAATTAGTTCCAGGAAAAAAAGTTAAACAAAAAGAAGTTAACGGTAATAAAGCATATCATAATTTTGATGTACCCAAAACTAGAATTGATATTAGAGGGAAAAGGTCCGAAGAAGCGGAATATAGAATTGTTAAATTTATTGACAATGCTTATGTTGGTAACCTTGAGAAAGTTGAAATCTTACATGGTAAAGGAACCGGGGCATTGAAGGGAACAGTTATTGAGATTCTTAAAGAGCATGACAAAGTTAAAAATTACTATTTTGCACCGGTCGAATTAGGTGGGGAAGGTGTTACTATAGTCGAACTAAAATAAAAAGGAAATCCTTGTTTAAAAAAATATTGATTGCAAACAGGGGTGAAATTGCTGTCCGAATAATTCGGGCGTGCAAAGAATTAGGAATTATATCTGCTGCAATTTATTCCGCAGCAGACAATTTATCTCTTCATCCTAAGCTTGCGGACGAAGCTCACCTAATTGGTGAAGCATTTTCAAAAGATTCTTACCTAAATCAAGAAAAAATAATTAAGCTTGCAAAAAAAATTAAAGCAGATGCAATACATCCTGGTTATGGTTTTTTATCTGAAAATCATAAATTTATAGAAATGGTTGAGGATGCTGGACTTAATTTCATTGGGCCATCTTCCAATTCAGTTAAACTGATGGGAAGCAAAACTGAAGCAAGAAAATTAATGAAATCACATAAAGTTCCAATTGTCCCGGGAACCACAGATCCTATTAAATCTTTGGATGAAGGAATTAAATATGCTAAGGAAATTGGATTTCCCATATTGTTAAAAGCATCAGCAGGCGGCGGCGGAAAGGGAATGCGGAAAGTTTCATCTTCAAAAGATTTTCAATCTGCGCTAGAATCAACAAAAAGAGAAGCATTAAAATCTTTTTCTGATGATTCAATTTATATTGAAAAGTATATTGAAAATCCGAAACACATTGAAGTTCAAGTAATCGGAGATAAAAAAGGAAATTATGCTCACCTTTTTGAACGGGAATGTTCAATACAAAGAAGGCATCAAAAAATTATTGAAGAAGCACCTTCAATGTTTCTAGACGATGAAACAAGAAAGAAAATTACAACGGCTGCAGTCAATGCAGCAAAAGCTTGCGGTTATTACAATGCAGGGACAGTTGAATTTTTAGTCGATGCTAAAAAGAATTTTTATTTTCTTGAAATGAATACGCGTTTGCAGGTTGAACATCCTGTTACTGAGTTTATTACCGGAATTGATTTAGTAAAAGAGCAGATATCAATAGCTTATGGAAATGATTTATCTTTCAGGCAAGATGATTTAAAAATAAACGGACATTCTATCGAATGCAGGATATATGCTGAAGACTCATCCAATGGTTTTTTCCCTTCGACCGGCAAAATAACAGAATATTTCCAAACGGCTGGGCCAGGAGTAAGGGTAGATTCAGGAGTCAGTGCCGGTTCAAACATTTCAATTTATTATGACCCAATGATTGCAAAATTAATTGTTTGGGATAAAAACAGAACCGATGCAATAAAGAGAATGAAAAGAGCATTAAACGAATTTAAAATAGGTGGAGTAGTTACTAACAATAATTTTTTGAAATTAATACTTGATACGAATGAATTTCAAACTGGAAAATTTGATATAAATTATGTTGAAGATAAACTGTTAGCTCAAAACATTAATTATAATTTAATAGAAGAAGATGAAATTGAAAACGCTGCTGCTATCAGTGCAGTACTATTTCAGCTTAATTCAAAATCAAATGGAATAATAATTAGCAACGGTAAAGTAGGTTCAAAGAATTTTTGGGTAAAACAACTTTATGAATGATTTTATTGTAAGTCTAAATGAAAAAAAGAAAAACATTCAAATTATTGATGATAAACATTTGATTTCGAATGGGAAGAGATACAGCTATGATTTTTTCCCCTTGAATCATGACACTTTCATTTTGCATTTAAATGATAAATTTTATGAAGTAACCGTTAAAAAAAATGAAAAAAAATATTATAATGTTTTAATAAATAACTCTATATTTGAAGCAATTGTTCGAAACAAGTTACAAGACGAAGCCGCAAAAATAATTGAGCAAAAAAAGAAAGGACATCATACCCACGATATTAAAGCTCCAATGCCGGGTATGGTTATAATAATTAAAAAAAATGCGGGAGATACAGTAGTAAAAAATGAGTCTATTTTAATTCTTGAAGCAATGAAAATGGAAAATGACATTCGATCTCCAATATCCGGACGAATAAAAAATGTTTTTGTTGAGGAGGGAATTGCAGTTGAAAAAGGGGCATTATTATTTTCCATAGAATAAATTCCCAATTAAAAAATTTTATAGTTAAATAATTATTTTATAACAAATCAAGGAGAGAGAGAACTTGAAAAAAACAATTACCGCTATTATCGCCGTAATTCTGTCCACTAGCGTCTGTTTTGCGGGAGGATTTCAATTGAATGAACACGGTGCAAGAGCAATGAGTATGGGAGGGGCATATACAGCAGTTGCAAACGATGCTTCAGCAATTTATTTTAATGGTGCCGGCTTAACTCAATTATCCGGTTTCCACTTTGTTTTAGGTACTACTATGATAGCACCAACTTTTTCATTTAGAGGTGTAAGCCCAGATGTTACTGAGTATGATGCTGCGAAGCAAGTTTTTTTCCCGACTCATATATTCGCAACATATAGTTATAATAAAGATTTAGCTTTTGGTCTCGGATTTTTTAGCCCCTTTGGTTTAGCTTCTAAATGGGATCCTAATTGGGTTGGCAGATATTTGGCAGTAGAAACAGAATTACAGACATTTTATATTACTCCGGAAGTTGCTTATAACCTGCTTGATAATCTTTCTGTAAGTGCAGGCTTAGTTTATAGTTTTGCTACTGTTACAATTTCTCAAAAAACTCCTCAAAATCCTTTTGAAGGTGATGCTTTTACTACAATTAAGGGTAAAGATAATTCAGCATGGGGATTTAATTTAGGTGCCTTATATAAACCCATAAACGATCTAACTTTCGGTGTATCATTTCACAGTCAAGTTAAATACAATTTTAAAGGTACGGCAAACACTACAGGAGCTTCACAATTAGCTTTCCAGTTTCCGACCGGCGATGCTTCAGCTAATTTAACTACCCCAATTAATCTGGCAGTAGGGGTATCTTACAGAGTGATTCCTCAATTACTTTTAAGTGCTGATTATCAATACATCGGCTGGTCAAGCTACGATACATTAACCGTAAATTTTGCTTCTCCTAAAATTGTTGAATCAAGCCCAAGGCTTTATGATAATTCATTTATCCTTCGTTTTGGTGCCGATTATGCTTTAATGCAGAATCTAAATGTTAGAGCAGGAATTTATTATGATAAAGATCCTGTAAAACCGGAATATTTAAATCCATCTTTACCTGACGCAAACAGGCTAGGTTTTAGTTTTGGTTTAGGCTACAAAATAACTAAGAGTATTAACTTAGATGCAGCTTACCTGTTTATCAGGGGAAGCCAGCTAACAGTTACCAACTCTCAAGAAAATTATCGACCGGGTATTTCTCCTTTCAACGGTACATATAATACAGCGGCTAATTTAGTATCATTAACTTTATCGTACGGTTTATAAAAGAAAGGATAAATAACAATGAAAAAGACTTTAAATTATATTTTAGTTCTGATGTTAATAGTTTTTGTATTCTCAGGCTGTGAGGATAAAACTGATTTAACACCACCGGCAGCACCTAATCCTATAAGCGGCAGCGCTAATTTAACCAGGTTTGTTACATTGGGAAACAGCTTAACAGCAGGCTATCAATCCGGTTCGCTTTATGAAGGAGCACAAATTTATTCTTATGGAAATCAAATTGCTGGACAGATTGGAACCAACTTTGTACAGCCTATTGTTTCCGAACCCGGGACGCCTGGAAGGATAGAAGTAGTTTCACTTGTTCCTTTTGTTATTAAAACAATGAACGGCGACGGGCAGCCGACAAACTTAAACTATGCTGCTCCTTATAATAATTTAGGTGTACCAGGTTCTGTATTATACGATATTCTTGATACAACTAATTTTGCTGCAAAAAGCACCGCAAGAGGAAATCCATTTTTTAATTTAGTTTTGAGAAACTCAGCATTAGGTAATAGTGCATTTGCACAAGCTAAAAATTTAAGCCCAACTTTGCTTACCTGCTGGATTGGAAATAATGATGTACTTGGATTTGCAACAAGCGGTGGATTTAAACCTAGCGAACCAACTTCTTCAGCCATTTTTACAGCATTATATACTCAGCTGGGAGGTGCATTAGCAAGCTTAGGCTGTCAGGTTGTTGTGGCAAATATCCCTGACGTTACGGTTATTCCTTATTTTAATACAGTAGGCCCTCAAGTTGCCGCAGTAATTTCACAACTTCCAGTTCAAGGAATTTATTATGAGAAACATGGAGAAACTGGCATGGGATCAGGTCTCGTAACTGCAAGCTCCTTGGCAAATGGTTCAGTTCTTTTTACTTTAACGGGGAGTACTTATGCCTCTTTGTTAGGAACACCTACAGGCAAATGGTACCGAGATAATGGTTACCCAGCACTTCCTTCGTCAGACATTGATACTACAAAACCCTTCGGTCTTCATCCTCAAAACCCATGGCCGGATGCTTTAGTATTAGATCCTGATGAAATTACAACTGCAAAACAAGCTACTGCAGATTTCAATAATGCAATCGCCAATGTTGCAAATACAAATAATTTTGGTTTAGTTGATGTAAATGGTTACTTAAGTAATATTAAAAACTCAGGCGGAATCATGATTGATGGCTTGAAATTCACTAATGATTACGTTGAAGGTGGTATTTTTAGTCTAGATGGTGTTCATCCAACAGCTCAGGGGCAAGCAATTATTGCAAATCAATTTATTAAAGTTATAAATTCAAAATTTGGCGGGAAAATTCCGGAAATTAATGTATCAACAATTCCGGGTTCACTATTGTTTGCAAAGAAATTAACATATAAAAAAGGATTTGTTATTTTCAGCAAAGATGCATTTAAACACTTACTTTATTAGTTCTTAAAAACATATTTTATTGGGGTTGTTATTTATAGCAGCCCCTTTTTTATTAAATGAAGTTAAAAATAGTATTTTATTGATATAATAATTAAATTCGTCATTATTTTGTAACAAAAATATAAGGGATTAAACAATGGCTTTTTCATTAAATAAGATTATGCTAATCGGCAACTTGGGTAGAGATGCTGAAACTAGATTTACAACTAATAATCTATCTGTAACTAATTTCAGCCTGGCAACCACTTACGGCTATAAAGGCAAGGATGGAAATTGGGTTAATGAAACTACCTGGCATAATATAACTTCTTTTAATTTATCTGATTATTTCAAAGATAACTTAAAGAAGGGAAAGAAAATTTATGTGGAAGGCAGACTTACAAAAAGAGAGTATACTGATAAAGAGGGAATTAAAAGATATTCAACAGATGTAATATCTGAAAGAATTATACCGCTTGATTCTTCTGAAGGCGGCAGCAATTCTGACTCAACTTTCAGTGATTCTAGTGTTGATGCTTCAGCTCCGAATGTTGAAGATAACGAAGATTTACCATTTTAATTTATTGTTTAACAATTGAGGGCAATTTTAATTTTTGGACATTGGCTGGCAATATAAACTCATCATTTTAGTTTTATTATTCTTTCTCTCTGCCTTTTTTTCCGGTTCTGAAGTTGCCCTGTTTTCTTTAAACAAAAAAAAGATTAACAATCTTTTTGGCTCTTCAAAGGTAATTGAAAGATATATTTCCTATTTAATAGAATATCCAAGACGGCTGCTTGTAACAATATTAATAGGCAACACCTTAGTTAATGTTGCTGCCTCCATTATTAGCGTTTCAATCGCTTTGGATATTTCTAAAGACACATTATATTTCAGAGAGCACCGCCTTAACCATTCAAATTATAATACTGACAATATTAATAGTATTATTCGGTGAGCTTACACCAAAAGTTTGGGCTTCTAAAAATGTTGTTAGATTTTCTAAGATTGCTGCAATACCTTTATACTGGACAAGCATCATTTTCTACCCGGTGGCTGAATCTATTACAGAATTAATAAGGCTTTCAATTTTAAAATTAAAATTTGATAAAAGTAAATCAGCAATTCATCCCGATGAAATAACTGACCTGGCAGATATTAGTCATGAACGGGGAACAATTGAAGAAGATGAACACGAGCTGATTCAAAGCATAGTCAGTTTCAGATTGGTCGCCGTTCATGAAGTAATGACTCCCCGCGTTGACATTGTTTCTCTTTCGGTTGATACTGATTTTAATGAAGTGCAGGAAGTTATAAAAAGTATGGGACACAGTAGAATTCCATTATATAGTAACAACCTAGACAATATAATTGGAATTATTTATGCTAAAGATATTTTACCATACATACGCGACAAATCTTTGCAGAATCAATTGTCTTTAGATAAAATTGCCCGTAAAGCTATGTTTATTCCCGAATCAAAATTAATAAATGACCTTTTGCATGAATTCCAGGAAAGGAAAACTCATCTTGCAATTGTAGTTGATGAATACGGAGGCACGGCAGGGTTAATTACAATGGAAGATATACTTGAAGAAATTATTGGTGAAATTAGAGATGAATATGATGAGCAGGAAAACCCAATAAGCAAAATTGATGAAGGTAAATTTTTAGTCCTTGGTAAAATAGCCATTGATGAATTGAATGAATTGTCCGGTACTGAAATAATTCCTAAAAACGAAGATTATGAAACTATCGGTGGTTTTATTTTAACCACTGCCGGGCATATTCCAAAAGATGGGTATTCATTTGTAAATAATAATTATAAATTTACTGTTAAAGAAGTTTTGAACAAGCGGGTTAAAAAAGTTCAAATAGAAAAACTTCACGGTGAATAAAAATGAAAAAAGGCTGTTTCTTAAAAGCAATAATTATTTTAACAATCCTGCTGGCCGTGGTATTATATCTTTTTGAACATCATTTTAATGACTTAGTTATAAAACCAGGAAAGGGAATATTAAAAGAAATTGCTTTAAAAGAATTTGATAAGAAATTTGATAAAGTTAAGGATTCACCAGAAAAAGATTCACTTGAAACCTTGATTAATAATTTTGTAGAAAGCCGAATAAATAAAATTGGAGTAGATAAAGATTCTACTAAAGAAAAGGGAACTGATATTAATATTAAAATAGGTGATAATTCAGATAACCAAATAGATATGCTTATGGATTCATTAAATGTTTATTTGAAAGATAATATAGTTGATCAAAATGATCTAAAAAAAGTAATTGAAATTTTGAAAGAGAATAATAATGAAAGATCAAAGAAAAACTGAAATTAGAGTTGGGGTAACGGTAGTTCTAGGTCTGTTAATCTTTATCTGGATTTTAGGCTGGGCAAAAAATTTCAGCTTAACACCTTCTGAAAATTATTTGTTTGTAAAATTCAATAACGCTTCCGGCCTTGAAGTTGGAGATGATGTTACTGTTAACGGTGTGAGGAAGGGAAATGTTGAAGATATAAAAGTTGATGATCAAAGTGTAATTGTAAAAATATCTCTAGATAATGATGTTCAATTAAAGCAGGACGCAAAGTTCGGAATTTCCATGCTTGATTTAATGGGAGGTAAAAAAGTTGAAATAGAACCTGGTTCTTCGAAGGATAAGCTTGATCCGAATAAAGTTCAACAAGGAATTTATAATGCTGATATTCCTGCTGTAATGACTTTAGTTGGTTCGATGCAGAATAATATTACGAAAGCGATGAATGATGTTAATGTGACACTTACCTCCTTAAACAAATACTTAACAGACCAAAAGCTGCAAAGCGATATAAAACAATCTATGTCAAATTTAAATACCTTAACTTCAAAAATTAATTTGATGATTGATGAAAATAGAGAGAGTGTAAAAAAGTTAACTGCAAATACTGTTGATTTAACTGACGAAGCAAAAAGTTTTATAAGTGAAAATAAAACTAACATAAAAACATCAATTGATAAATTAAATGATGTTCTAACAAAAACCGATTCGCTTTTAGCAAAAACAAATCTTTTAGTTGATGAAACAAAAAACCAAAAAAATAATTTAGGGAAAATATTGTACGACGAAAATACTTATAATAATTTGAATGAAACATTAAAACAGGTAAATGAACTTACAAAAATAATTTTAAATCAAATTCAAAATGATGGGATAAATATTGATGCACACATTTTTTAAAGCGAAAATATTTACAGTAATTCTATTAACTTTCATAGCACAAATAGTTACCGCAAAATCTCCAGACCCGGTAAGAGCAAAAAATGGGATGGTTGTTTCCATAAGTGATTTAGCTTCAAAAGTGGGTATTGAAATATTAAAAAAAGGCGGGAACGCAGTAGACGCAGCAGTTGCTGTAGGTTTCGCATTGGCAGTTACATACCCAGCAGCAGGAAATATTGGCGGTGGTGGTTTTATGGTTATTCATTTAGCAAATGGGAAAAATGTTACCATTGATTACCGGGAAAAGGCTCCTTTGTCTGCAAGTCGAAATATGTACTTAGATAAAGAAGGCAACATAATTAATGGGATGAGCGTAGAAGGAGCAACTTCATCCGGGGTTCCGGGTAGTGTTGCTGGACTACTATTTGCGTTAAATAAATATGGAACTATGAAACTTAAAGATGTGATTCAACCGGCAATTAATTTAGCTGAAAATGGTTTCCCTTTAAATTATAATATGGCAAATGCTTTTAAATCTGAATTAAAATATTTTGAGAAATACGAATCTTCAATGAGAGTTTTTGCAAATAATGGAGTGCCTTATACAGAAGGAGAAATATTTAAACAACCAGACTTAGCTTTAACTTTAAAGCAAATTGAAGAAAAAGGAACTGATGGTTTTTATTCCGGTGAAGTTGCGCAGAAAATTGTAAATCAAATTAAAAAACTTGGCGGATATATTACGTTAGAAGATTTAAAAAAATATAAGCCAATTGAAAGAAATCCTGTAATAGGTAATTATAGAGGATATCAAATTATTTCTATGCCTCCTTCTAGTTCGGGTGGGATTGTACTTATTGAAATGTTAAATGTTTTGGAAAATTTTAGTTTTGCAAAAGAAGAATGGGGAAGCAGTGAATATATACATGATTTAGTTGAAGCCATGAAATTTGCCTATGCTGATAGAGCAGCTTATTTAGGGGATCCGGACTATTATAAAGTGCCGGTTGATTTTTTAACTTCAAAGGAATATGCTAAAAAAATATTTAGTAAAATAAAAGATAAAGTTACTCCCTCTGCTGAAATAAAAAACGGAATTCCCATTTCTAAAGAAAGTGACCAGACAACACATTACAGTATTTGTGATTCCTATGGCAATGCAGTAAGCACAACGACAACAATAAATTCATGGTTTGGAAATAAAATTGTTGTCGATGGTGCGGGATTTTTATTAAATAACGAAATGGATGATTTCAGTTCAAAGCCTGGAGAGCCAAATCAATTTGGGCTAGTTGGTTCAGAAGCAAATTCTATACAACCAGAGAAGAGAATGTTAAGTTCTATGACCCCAACCATTGTCCTTAAAAATGATAAGCCTTATTTAATAGTTGGTGCCCCGGGAGGTTCAACGATAATAACATCTGTACTTCAAGTTATATTAAATTGCATAGATTTCAATATGGATATTCAAGAAGCTGTTAGCCTTCCGAGAATTCATCATCAATGGCTTCCTGATAAAATAGACTATGAAGAATATGGAATGACAGAGGATGTAAAAAATAATTTAAAAGCTATGGGATACGAGATTGGCGAACAAAGAATAATTGGCAGAGTTCAGGGAATTATGATTGATTATGAAAAAGGAATATACTTTGGAGCTTCAGATCCTCGATCAAATGGCTCAGCAATTGGTTATTAAATTCTAAATATTAATAAACTTATTTTTATTATGGTAATCGGTTTAGGAATAGACATAATTGAAATAGACAGAATACAATCTAGTATTGAAAAATACGGTGATAAATTCCTAAATAAAATCTATACTCAAAACGAAATAAATTATTGTTTAGGAAAAAAAAATAAATATCAACATCTCGCTGCAAGATTTGCCGCTAAAGAAGCTGTTTACAAAGCTCTTGAGTCCGGATGGGAAAAGGGGACTACCTGGCAGGATATAGAAATCTTTAATGAACCAAGTGGTATGCCTTACGCAAAATTAAGCGGTAAACTTCAAAAATTTTTAGCAGAAGATAAAAGTTTAAAAATTTCCATGAGCCATTCGCGTGATTATGTTACCTGCGTTGCTATTATTTATAAAAAATAATATTAGTAATAATCATACCTATTTTTTATTTTCTAAGAACATATAAAATATTGTAAATAACATTTTGTTAATATGGAGTAATAAAATATTTTATCCCTATGAATGCTTTTATTTCTGTTTTAAAATAATTGTTTAAACTTAATAACACCAATTTATGAGGTAACTATGTTAAAAGAGAATTACAGATTCAATTTTACTGTCACTCTTTTTTTCTTTTTAGTATTTATAAATTCTTTATTTGCTCAGTCCGGTACATTAAAAGGAATAGTAGTTGATTCAGTTTCAAGAGATCCTTTACCAGGAGCAAATGTTATGTTGGTTGGAACAAGCATTGGTGCTGCAAGTGATGTTGAGGGTAAATTTGTTATTAGAAATATTCCATCAGGGAACTATATTGTTAGAGCATCGTATGTTGGATATACATCACATGAATTTAAAATAAACCTGAAGGAAGGCAGAATACTTGAAGCAGAATTTAAACTTAGCCCTGTAGGAGTAGAAGGGCAGACTGTAGTGGTTACAGCTCAAGCTAGCGGACAAAATGAAGCGATTAATCAACAGTTATCTTCCATTCAAATTAAAAATGTTGTTTCTTTGGCCCGTATTCAAGAACTGCCTGATGCAAATGCAGCCGAGTCTGTAGCTAGACTTCCAGGAGTTTCACTTATTAGAGAAGGTGGTGAAGGTGCACAAGTTGTTATTAGAGGATTGTCGCCGCAATATAATCAAGTAACAATCGATGGTGTTCAATTACCTGGAAACGTTGTCTCAAATGATCCAAATTCACAAACCACACTTTTAGGTGATCGGGGAACAAATTTAAGTATGATTTCATCAAGTATGTTAGGTGGAATTGAAGTAATAAAAGCTATAACACCAGATATGGATGCAGCAGTTATTGGAGGAGTGGTTAATTTTGGTTTAAGAAAGGCAATGAAGGGAAATTCTTCAAAACCATCTTTTGAAATTTTATCACAAGGTAGATATGATCAATTGAAAACTACTTATAATGATTACATGTTTGTTGGTTCATATGAACAGCGCTTATTCGACCAATCATTTGGAATTTTTCTTCAAGGCTCAACTGAAAAAAGAAATCTTAGTGCTAATGAGTTTGGGGCTCCTTATAATTTAAATGATAAACAGCATGGTGACGCTGGAATTCCTGATCTAGTTTCGTTAAATCTAACTGATGTTTTTCGAACTAGAAATAGGAATGCGGTTACAATGGTATTGGATTATGAACATTCAAAAGGAAACATTGGTTTTATGAATTTTTTTAGTGCAAGTGATACTAAAGCTACTTCTAGGTCAGAAACAATATCTACAACCGGTAGTGATATGTTTTATAACGGAACCGACGCAGACAATAAATTAAATATAATAACAAATATTTTAAGCATTAAACAAGACATTCCGATTTTTCATGTTGATTTAAGATTATCTCATACATATTCTGAAAGCCATAATCCTGAAGATTTAAATGTTAATTTTTGGCAAGATGAGTCAGGCTTAACCGGTTTGGGTGACCTAACTAAAGTATCTCCAAAAGTATTGTACTCATTAGCTAAACCAAATGCTTCAACAGCAAGAATGAGTAACATCAACACTTCACAGAATTTTTCTAGGGACAGAACTTTATCCGGGGCATTAGATTTACAAACTGACTTTGTAATTTCGAATTTCTTAACAGCGAAAATTAAGTTTGGAGGTATGTATCAATATCGTGAAAGAAGTTATGATATTAATTATGGTCATGGCGGCAATTTACAGTTAGGTGGAGGAAATACTGTAGCATTAATTTTAAAAGCTTATCCTAATATGCAGCTTTACGGAAGCGGCTTAGCATTATCAAATTTTATTAATGATTCATATTCCTATGGCGAATTTTTAAAAGGTGAATACTCAATTGCTTATCCAATGAATATCGGGCTTATGCATGATATTTTGAATATTGTTAGATATGCTTCAAATGCAGATGGGTATAATGTTAATGATGAAATATCAAAAATTTATGACTACCATGGTAATGAAAATAAAAGTGCGGCATATGCAATGACTACTTTAAGTTTTGGTGAAGATTTCAGTCTATTGCCTGGCGTAAGATACCAAAACTTAACAACAAGTTATTTCGCTTATCGTGATGAAAGAATTCCTGGCAGATATTCAATTAATGATACTACTGTTACTAAGCCTCATGGGTACTGGCTCCCAATGATTCATGCAATTTATAAGCCTCTGAATTGGCTTCAAATTCATTTTGCTTATACCAATACTTTAAATTATGCTGATTATAATGCTATTGTTCCCAGATATGATGTAGTTCAAGGAGCTATTTCATATAATAATTACAATCTTAAACCATCAACCTCAGAAAATTATGATTTGGTTTTTTCAGTGTATAACAATGAACTTGGTTTATTTACAATTGATGGATTCAAAAAAAGAATTAAAGATTTAATATTTGAATCTAAAACTTATATAACTGATTTGAGTAAATACCCTGATTTGCCTCAGAATCGAAGTCAACTATTTGAATTTAACACTTATATAAATAACCCAATTCCCATTGATCTTTTGGGAATTGAGTCTGATTGGCAAACTCATTTTTGGTATCTGCCTGATCCATTTTCAGGTATAGTATTTAATATAAATTACACTCATATTTTTTCCAAAGCTAGTTATCCTAAAGGCGAATATCTTGTAACATATGATGAACTTGGTAATCCAACATTTTTGATTCATGATACGTTATATACAACAAGACTACTTAATCAACCTAATGATATTCTTAACATGGCTTTAGGTTTTGATTATGGAGGATTTTCAGGACGGATTTCATTACTTTATCAAAATAATATTTTTAAGAAACCTGATTTCTGGATGCAGAATAGAGTTAACTCTGATAAATATGTTCGTTGGGATCTTTCATTAAAACAAGAACTACCATGGTATGGGATTCAAGTATTTCTAAATCTAAATAATCTTACTAGCGAAGATGATACTAATATAAATCAAAAGAATAATCTTCCGGTTTCTATCGAGAGATATGGCATGACTGGAGATTTCGGGATTAGAGTAAAAATATAATTAAATCTTATATAAAATAATTAGTATTAGTAATAGTGGGCTATGTAAGAACTGGGCTGTTAATAATTCAGTCTGTATTTTTATTTGATAAATGATGTTCTAATTCCTAATTTTACTCAATTAAATTAAGGGTTATACAAATTTGAGAAAGTTTTACGAAATTTTTAGCTATGCTTCAATAGGTATAGTGGCAGTGTTTCTTGTTCTAATGATATTTAAAGTAATACCAAAAGAATGGTTTATTACAGTTCTAGTATTTAGCTTAGTTTTAATGGTGATAAGATTTTCATTAAGAATTTATTTTGCAGTTCAAGATAAAAAGAAAGACAATTAGGAGGTCGCGTTCGAACCAGCTAAACACACCAACGGGAAGCTCAATGCAAAGGTTCTTATATTGAACCAAAGCTATGAACCTTTAACCATCTGTAATATTAAAAAAGCTTTTGTCCTGATCTACTTAGGAAAAGCTGAATTAGTAATGAAAGACAGGAAAAAGGAATTGCATTCAACTACCCAGATATTTCCGTGGCCAAGCATCATAAAATTGAAGCAATATATTAGTGTGCCTTACAAGCGTGTAGTTCTAACCAGGAAAAATATATTAAGAAGAGATGCATACAAATGCGGTTACTGCGGCAGAGGTGATTTACCATTAACAATCGATCATATAATTCCAAAAGCAAAAGGCGGCAGCGATAGCTGGGAAAATTTAATTTGTGCATGTACTTTATGCAATAACAAAAAAGGTGATAGAACACCAATTGAAGCAAATATGAATCTTCTTAGCAA
This sequence comes from uncultured Ignavibacteriales bacterium, assembly GCA_963746735.1. Lineage (GTDB taxonomy): Bacteria > Bacteroidota > Ignavibacteria > Ignavibacteriales > Ignavibacteriaceae > CAVSWT01. The sequence goes on along the minus strand of CAVVCO010000017.1, from coordinate 219,798 downwards.
GCCTTTCAAACCAAGCCATATTATGTTTATTAAAACTGTAGTTGGTAAATTAGATGAAACCTGGAAACCATATCTTTATCTTTCATAAAAATAAGTAATAATCTTCCATCGAATTATAAGAAAATTACTTTCAATATTATTATTTTTACGCAGCAATTTCTAAATTAAAACTGAATATAATGGCTAAAAAAAGAATCTTAAGCGGAATGCGTCCTACCGGCAAATTACATATCGGGCATTATGTCGGGGCGCTTGAAAATTGGGTTAAGCTTCAAGATGAATATCAAAATTTCCACTTGATTGCAGATTACCATGTACTTACAACAAGTTTGAATACAGAAGACATTTATCAAAATACTATCGATATGTTGATTGATTGGCTTTCTGCCGGACTAGATCATACAAAAAGTCCAATGTTCCGTCAATCGCAAATTAAGGAACACACTGAGTTGAACTTAATTTTTATGATGCTGATAACTGTAAACAGGCTTGAAAGAAATCCTACTGTAAAAGATCAAGTTCGTGATTTGAATATTGAGAATGTAATATTTGGGCATTTAGGATATCCGGTGTTGCAAGCCGCAGACATTTTACTTTATAAAGGTGATGCTGTGCCTGTTGGAGAAGATCAAGTTCCGCATGTTGAAATCACTAGAGAAATAGCACGCAAGTTTAATAATCAATATGGAAAGGTATTTAATGAACCTGAATCGTTATTAACTAACTTTCCAAGACTTCCTGGTCTTGACGGAAATGCAAAAATGAGCAAATCTCTTGGCAATTCAATTTTACTTTCCGATGGCCCGGACATAATAAAAGCTAAATTAAAAAAGGCAGTAACTGACCCAAATAAAGTCCGTAAGGGCGATCCAGGCAATCCGTTTATATGTTTGGTTTTTTCCTATCACAAAAAATTTAATCCAGCGGAGATAGAAGAAATTGAAGCTGGGTGCAGAAGCGGTTCCCTGGGATGCTTTGATTGCAAAATGAATTGTGCAAGCAAAATTTCTGTTTTCTTTGAACCATTCCGAGAAAAAAGAAATTATTATGAAAATAGAATTGACGAAGTAAAAGAAATACTTGCAGATGGAGAACGAAGAGGAAAAGAAGTAGCTATTGCAACTATGACTGAAGTTCGTGAAAAAATGAAGCTGGGTTAAAATTGTATAAAATTAAGCTTGATCATTTTGAAGGTCCATTGGATTTACTTCTCTTTTTTATTAAGAGAGATGAACTGAATATTTATGACATTCCAATTTCCAAAATAACTAAAGAGTTTTTGGAATATGTAAATTTGATTAGAACCCTTGATCTTGAAACTGCTGGCGATTTTATTTTGATGGCTTCGACTTTAATGCACATTAAAGCAAGGATGCTGCTTCCGAGAGAAGTTGACGAGAAAGGCGAAGAGATTGATCCAAGAGCTGATTTGATACAGGCTCTTTTAGAATATAAAAAGTATAAAGAGATGTCGGAAGAGTTATCTTTTTTCGAATCAAATCAAAGAAAGATAAGTTACCGCGGTAATTATTCTGAAGATGAAAAAATAGCTCCGCCTGATTACGAAATCTTATTAAAAAATGTTTCTATTTATGATCTTGCTAAAGCATTTAAAAAAGTTATTGAAGGATTAAAAGAGCAGCCGGTTCATGAAATAAGAAAAATTAATATTACAATTGATGAGCAAATTAATTATATATATGAATGTTTCGGTGATAAAAATGAATTACATTTTATCAGCCTGGTGAACGGGATGAAAGAAAAAATTAGAATTGTAATTACATTTGTTGCTCTTTTAGAATTAGTAAAAGTTGGAAGATTGGGAATTAAAGTGTCTGATAATTTTAATGATTTTGTACTAATTAAATTTGATTTTACCGGCGAGATAGAAAATGGATAACATTTATAATTCAGTAATCGAAAGCTTAATCTTTTCTTCAGATGAGCCATTGCAGCCAGTAGAAATAATTAAAGCAATTAAAGGTATAGATGGCGAAGAGATTCAAATAGGTAATGAAGATATTGAGAAATGTGTTGAAGAATTAAATTCAAAATATGAAGGGTCAAATTCTTCATTTAAAATTATTTCAGTTGCGGGAGGATTTTTATTTGCTACCCGACCGGAATATTCAAAATACCTCGGTTACCTTTCTTCCGAAAAAAGCAAAAGAAGATTAAGTTCAGCAGCGTTGGAAACACTTGCTATTATTGCTTATAAACAGCCAATTACTAAACCTGAGTTAGAAATAATCAGAGGCGTTAACTCAGATTATATAATTAATACTTTACTTGAAAAAAGTTTAATTACAATTTCCGGCCGCGCTGAGACTATAGGCAGGCCGCTTTTATACAGCACTACTCCGGAATTTTTGAAATATTTTGGATTAAATAGATTAAGCGATCTTCCAAAGCCAAGAGAAATTGAAGAAATTATGAAGGATGAAGATTTTATTGAACAGAGAAGAAAGATTATGATGAATGTAATTGAAGAAACTGTCGAAAATGAAAATGCTGAATCAGAATTGAGCGATGATGAGACTTAATAAATTTATAGCAGATTGCGGTATTGCGTCACGCAGGAAAGCTGAAGAATATATTCTTCAAGGGAGAATATCAATAAACGATAAAATTGTAATGGACCTTTCATATAGAGTTAATGAAGCTGATGATGTAATTACTTTAGACGGTGAGAAACTTTCCCTAAAAAGGAAATTGTATTTTTTAATGAATAAGCCTAAAGGCGTAATAACTTCTACTGACGATGAAAAAAATAGGAATACGGTTGTTGATTTAATAAAAACAAATGAAAGAATTTATCCTGTTGGTAGATTAGATTACAACACAACCGGAGTTTTAATCCTTACAAATGATGGAGAATTTAAAAATCTATTATCTCATCCGGCAAATCATGTTCCGCGGGAATATGAAGTAACGTTGGACAAATATTTATCTGAAGAGGATAAAGCTCAGTTGTTAAAGGGCGTGTATTTGGATGGTAAAAAAGGAAAGTTTATAAGAATTAAAGTTTCGAAAAATAAAAAGAATTTAGTTGTAGATTGTGTTGAAGGAAGAAATCATTTTGTTAAGAATATGTTCGGGGTCTTGGGTTATACTGTTCAATCATTAAATCGTAAAAGTTTTGCCGGACTTACTGCTGATATACCACTTGGCAGCTATAGAAAATTGTCTGACTCTGAAATAAAAAAAATAGTTGAAGAATATGCTCCGTAAATTTTGTTCAATTCTACTTTTAATATTTTTATTGTTTCCAATTTATATTTTATCACAAGAAACAAAAACGGTTAGAATTGAGAAAGACTCTACTAATAATTTTACTTATTCAACAATCCCGCAGTTTTGGGGACAAATGGAAGACGTTTTTCATGATCCTAATTTCAGTAATGCAGTTTGGGGCGTAGTAATTCAATCTATTGAAACCGGCGAATATTTATATAAGCGAAATGAAAATACATTGCTCATCCCGGCTTCGGATATAAAATTATTTACTACAGCCGGAGCATTAAAATTGCTTGGGAGTGATTATAGATTTTCAACAAATATTCTAATGCACGGTAAAGTTGATGGTTCAATTTTAATAGGGGATTTAATTGTCCAGGGAAGAGGAGACCCAACTATATCAGGACGATTTTATAACAATGACCAGCTTGCTGTATTTAAGAATTGGGCTGATTCATTAATAAATTATGGTATAGATGAAATTGACGGAAATATTATCGGTGATGATAATGAATTTGATGATATCGGCTTAGGAGAAGGCTGGCCCTGGGATAAAACAAGTTATTGGTTTTCTGCTCCATCTGGAGCTATTTCATTCAACGATAATACAGTTGACATAATAGTTACTGCAAAAGGAAAATCTTTAAATCCATCTATAGTTACAAAGCCTAAAACGAACTATATAGTAATAGCAAATAATGTAAAAAAAGTTCCTAAAGACTCAGTTACTAATATTGATGTTTACAGGCAGTTGGGAACAAATTTAGTTACTGTTTACGGAACAATTAAAAATCAAGATTCTACAAAAACTTTTGTAACAGTAAATAATCCGACACAATATGCAATGGTTATTTTTAAGCAAGTGCTGGAATCGAAAGGCATAATTGTAAAAGGATTTCCAATAGATATAGATGATTTGACAAAACCATTAAATCAATCAGAATCAGAAAAACTTTTTACTTACTATTCTCCGCCGTTAAAAGAAATCATAAAAGTAATTAATAAGAATAGTGAAAACTTTTTTGCAGAACAATTAATAAAAACCATTGGACTGGAAGAAAATGGTTATGGTACAGTAAAAAATGGAATTGAAGCTTTACGCTTTGTGTTTTTAGATATGGGCATTGACCCTGATAATATGATAATGGTTGACGGCAGCGGCTTATCAAGATTAAACTTGGTAACTCCTATGCAAATTGTGTCTCTTTTAAATTATATGTTTAAGAGCAAATACTTTGTTCCTTTTTATAATTCCTTACCGATTGCTGGCGTTGACGGCACACTTGGAACCAGGATGAAGGGGACTAGAGCAGAGAATAATGTAAGAGCTAAAACAGGTTACCTTGAAAATGTAAGAAGCATGTCAGGATATGTTTATACCGGTGATAATGAGCCGGTTGCATATTCAATTGTAGTTAATAATTTTAATGTTCCAATTAAATTAGCAGAAAATATTCAAGACTTAGTTTGTCTTCGCTTGGCAAACTTTAAAAGAAAATAAACGGAGGATAAGTGGATAACAATATTCAGCAAGATATTAATGTCTTAATTAAAAGAAGATATGAAGAACTTCAAGAACTAAAAGCAAAAGGATTTGAAACATTCGGTTATTCATTCGATGTTGATTCCGATTCAAAAGAAATTAAAGATAATTTCAAAGATGAAGAGAAAAGAGTTGTTAGAATAGCAGGCAGATTAATGACTATTAGAAAAATGGGTAAAGCATCTTTTGCAAATATCCATGATGATAAAGGAAAAATTCAAATTTATTTACGCAAAGATGACATTGGAGAATCTTACGATGCGTTTAAGCTATTAGATATTGGTGATATAATCGGTATTGAGGGCTATACGTTTAAAACAAAAACCGGCGAAATATCAATTCATGTCACAAAGATGGATTTGCTTTCAAAGTCATTAAAACCTTTACCAATTGCCAAAGAGACAGTTGACGAACAGGGAAACAAAACTGTTCATGATCAATTCGCTGACAAAGAACTTCGGTACAGGCAGCGTTATGTAGATTTAATTGTAAATCCGGAAATAAAAGATGTATTTATTAAGAGAAGCAAAATCATTTCTGCTATGCGAAGCTTTTTAGATTCGAATAGTTACCTTGAGGTTGAAACACCTATACTTCAGCCATTATATGGAGGCGCAGCAGCAAGGCCATTTACAACTCATCATAATACTCTGGACACTACTTTATATTTAAGAATTGCAGATGAACTTTATTTAAAAAGATTAATTGTCGGTGGCTTTAGCGGTGTTTATGAAATATCAAAAGATTTTAGAAATGAAGGAATGGACCGCACACATAACCCGGAATTCACAATGATGGAATTGTACGTTGCATATAAAGATTATAATTGGATGATGAATTTCGTGGAAAAGATGATTCAATCAATTTGTGAAAAAGTCTTCGGAACTTTAGACTTCGAATATGAAGGCAATAAAATAAATTTCTCTTCGCCCTGGAAACGAATTTCAATGATTGAAGAAATTAAATCCAAAACAGGAATAGATGTTTTAACTGCCGATGTTGAGCAATTAAAATCAGGTGCCAAAAAATTAGGAATTGATATTGAAAAAAATGAAACTAAGGCTCAATTAATAGATGAAATATTTAGTGAGTCTGTTCAGCCTGAATTAATTCAGCCGTGCTTTATAGTTGACTATCCAATCGAGATTTCTCCATTAGCCAAAAAGCATAGAAGCAAAGAAGGATTGGTTGAAAGGTTTGAAGGATATGTTGCCGGAAGAGAATTATGTAACGCTTTTAGTGAATTGAATGATCCTATTGATCAGAGAGAACGATTTGAAGGCCAGGTCAAAATGAAAGAAGCAGGTGACGAAGAGGCACATCAGATTGATGAAGATTTTATACGCGCTTTGGAATATGGAATGCCTCCAACGGCCGGTATTGGGATTGGAATAGATAGATTAGTTATGCTTTTAACAAATCAATCTTCAATACGTGATGTTATATTCTTTCCCCAGATGAAACCTGAAATAAAAGGCTGAGATAAATTATAAATGACATATAAAAATAATTGCTATTTGATATTTTGATAATATTTATAATTAGGAAATTTGTGCGTAAAAATATTTCTATATTAATTTTATTCTATTCAAATAGTTACTATTATAAATCTAATTTTTTACAGATGCGGACTTATTCTTGCTCAACTTCATATTATTTTGATTTATTAAGGAATAATATTGAAGTATAGTATTATTATTCCAGTTTTAAATGAAGAAAAATTACTTCCTCAATTGCTAAACCAATTGAACGATTCTCAATTAAGAAAAGATAATGATATTGAAGTAGTTATCTCTGATGGGGGAAGTAAAGATTGTACAATTAAAATTGCTCTTGAACTTGCTGATATTGTTAAAATACATTCTAAAAGTCATAAGCAGAATATTGCTGAAGGAAGAAACCTTGGGGCAAGACATGCAAACGGTGAAATATTTATATTTCTTAATGGCGATGTAGTTTTAAAAGAACCATTAAAATTTTTTAATTACGTAAATCATAAATTCATCAATAGTAATTATATCGCTATGACTTGCTTTGTTAAAATATTTCCTGAAGAAGAAAAATTTTCTGATAAAATATTTCATGGTTTATACAATTCATATTTCTGGTCTCTAAATTATTTAGGAGTCGGTATGGGAAGAGGGGAGTGCCAAATAATTAGAAGAGAAATATTTGAAAAAATAAATGGCTTTAATGAAAATCTTGCTGCCGGTGAAGATTTTGATTTGTTTAAAAGAATAAGAAAACTTGGCAAAATATTATATACAAATAAAATTAATGTTTATGAATCACCTCGAAGATTTAGAAAGTTTGGATACATGAACGTAACCTGGTCATGGATGAAAAACAGTGTTTCTGTGATTGTGAAGAATAAATCAATTTCAAAAGTATGGGAACAGGTACGGTAAGATGAAGAAAGTTTTTTTACTTATCGTGATTATAACCTCGATTGTTTTTGCACAAGCCGAATATGTAAGTGTTGATAATCCTGTTTATGAATTTTTAGATAGGATGGAGACACAGCAGATTATAGATCATTACAACTCTTTTGAAATACCTAAAACTCGTAAAGTAATAGCAGGCTATTTGCAGCAGGTAATTCAAAATAACATTAAGCTGGATAAATCAGACACTAAATTACTGGAAGATTTAAAAGTAGAGTTTGAGCTTGAGCTTTATGGAACAACTGAAAACGCTGAAGCAATATTTGGAAAAGATAATTACGATCTTCTAAATCAAAAAGAGAAATATTTATATTATAATGTTAATCCAGGCAAAGCAAATATTTTTATTAATCTATTAGGTGAAGGCGAATATATAAATAGAAAAATTAGTGATTCAACAGGCCGATCTACCTTAATTGGTGTTATTGGAGGCGAAATTCGCGGAACATTCCTAGGTAAATTTGGATTTGGAATACACGGCACAAACGGGAATGTTTTTGGAAACCGTACAGCTGCATTAGCTAGAGAAGATATTAAATACAATTATAAATTCAATGAGTCGACCACAGAATCCTTTTTTGATGAAACCGCAGGTTATTTAACCGCCGATTTTGATGTAGTGAAATTTAAAATTGGAAGAGATCGAATGAATGTTGGTTATGGAGTGACCAAATCAATTCTGGCAAGCAACTCTCCATTATTTGATTATATTTCCTTTAAAATAAATTATGACTTTTTTAGCTTCTCATATTTTCATGGAAAACTACTTGGGCCTGTTTCTTATGACACTGATACTATCACTGGGGGCTCTGCTAGAATTGAAGAAAAATATATCGGCTATCATAGAATAGGTTTTAATTTTTCACGTCATTTTGATTTTGGTGTAGGAGAATTAATAATTTATGGCGATCGTCCATTAGATCTTTCCTATCTTAACCCCTTCAATTTTTATAAATCTGTTGAGCATGCGAACCAGGATAGAGATAATTCAATGTTGTTCTTTGATTACAATAATAAATCAATCAAAGGATTGAAACTTTTCACTACTTTCTTGATTGACGATATGCAATTTGGTCAAATCGGAAAAGGCTGGTGGGGAAATGAAACAATGTTTAATATTGGTGCATATTCAACAAATTTGTATGATATAATCCCTTTGGATATTCATCTGGAATATTTAAGAATAGAACCATATACTTTTAGTCACCGACTAATTAAAAACGCCTTTACAAACTTCGGATACAATTTAGGACCGGATATTCAGCCAAATACTGGATTGTTTTTTAGTCAAATAAATTATAGGTTTAGTAACAGATTAAGTTTAACGGCTAGCTTTTCATATGCAGAACATGGTGCAAACCCAGTTATGAAAGATGGAACAATTAGAAATGTTGGCGGCGACATTAGTCTTGGACATAGGTTGTTTGATTCAGAGAGAGTTAAATTTCTAGATGGTGATTTACAGTATTCAAGAAATTATTCAATTTCAGTATTTTACGAACCAATTAACCAGATAAAATTTTCATACGTATTTAATATTTTTAATAAAAGCTACTCTAGCAACGAAACAAATTCCTTTTTGAATTTATCAGTTAAGCTTTAAGGAAACTGGAGAGATAGATGAATTTCAAACATTTTAAAATCCCTATCGGTGTAATAATTTTAACTTTGGGTATTGTACTCGGTACTCAGATACAAAAAGTTTTTTCGGATGATAATCTTAGAAATAATATTGTAAAATTTAACGACGTTCTTACATATACTGAAAAATATTATGTTGAAAACGTAGATACACAAAAATTAGTTGAAGCAGCAATAAATGGAATGCTCAGCAAATTGGATCCTCATTCGGTATATATTCCGGCAAAGCAAATGGAATCTGTTGAAGAATCTTTTAGAGGAGATTTCGAAGGAATTGGGATTGAATTTCAAATAGTAAATGATACTTTAACTGTAGTATCGCCAATTACCGGTGGACCTAGTGAGGCACTTGGTATTATGTCCGGTGATAGGATAATTAAAATCAATGATGAAAGTGCAATTGGTATTTCTAATGATGATGTTAGAAACAAGCTTCGCGGAAAAGCAGGAACAAAGGTTGATGTTACAATTGTCAGGCATGGCGTAAAAGACCCTATTAAATATGAAATAACAAGAGATAAAATTCCTTTGTATTCAGTTGATACTCATTTTATGATTGATAATAAAATTGGGTATGTAAGTGTTTCAAGGTTTGCTGAAACTACTTATGATGAGTTGGTGAGTGCATTAAATGATCTTAAAAATCAAGGCATGCAGGAATTGATTCTGGATTTAAGAGGAAATCCCGGAGGATACTTAAATCAAGCTGTTAAAGTTGCTGATTTATTTATTTCCGGTAAAAAGAAAATTGTTTACACAAAAGGTCGAAGATCCGAATTTGATGAAGATTATTATTCATCAGAATCATCTCCATTTGAAAAAACTCCTTTGATTATTTTAGTTAATAAAGGTAGTGCTTCGGCAAGTGAAATTGTTTCCGGTGCAATTCAAGATTGGGATAGAGGTTTGATTGTTGGTGAAACAACATTCGGCAAAGGATTGGTGCAAAGACAATTTGATTTGCCTGATAACTCCGCGGTTAGACTAACAATATCGCGATACTACACTCCTTCAGGCAGACTGATTCAAAGAGATTATAAACATCTTAAAAATACTGAAGAATATTATGCTGAAGTAAGTGAAAGAAAAGATACTACTGAAATGGACAACCTTGAACATACTGCAGAAAAAGATACTTCCAAGCCAAAATATAAAACTCATGCTGGAAGAGTTGTCTATGGCGGCGGCGGAATTACCCCTGACTACTTTGTCCCTTCTGAGGGCATAACTAAATATTCAACTGATCTTTTAAAGAATAATTTGTTCTATCAATTTGTACTTTCTTATATAGATTCTGATGGTAAAACAATTAAATCAAAATATGGAGATGATTTAAAGAAATTTCAAAAAGAATTTAATTTTAATAATGATGAATTAAATCACTTTATAAAATATGCTTCAGGGAAAGGTGTTAAGTTTGTTGAAAAAGATTATGACAAAGATAAAACATATATTGCTGCAAGATTAAAAGCCCAGCTTGCGCGAAATTATTGGAAGAATGAAGGCTGGTATTCTGTTTTATTAAAGATCGATACGCAGGTTGAAAAAGCTACCCAGCTTTTCGGTGAAGCAAAAGACCTGGCAAATCTTAAATGAAAATAATTGGACGGTTTTTAATTATTATTTTATTTTCTTTTTTTTTCAGTTCTCCTTTCGCTATTCAAAAAAATAAAATATCGGGAAGCAGTCCGTATATAGAAAAGAAGTTGCAAGTTGGCGAAGAGCTTACCTATGTTGTCAAATATTCTTTAATAAAACTTGGCGAAGTTAAATTAAAAATATTAAGCAAGAATACAGAAAAAGGCAAAACCTACTACAAAGCAATGGCTTTTATAGATTCCTATTCTGGAGTACCGTTTGTTAATCTTCATCAAATTTATGAAACTAAAATTAATGAAGATACAGCTTCAATTTTTTTCCGCGGCTTAGTTAAAGGTGATGATTATACAACTTTTACTGATTACAATTTTGACTATAAAAATTCCAAGATCCATATAAAAAAGGGTAAAGTCTATCCGCACCAAGTATGGGTAGATTCAACTACTTCAGCAGATAAAGAATATCAGGACGGATTGTCCATTTTTTATTATGCCAGGATGAACACAGGGCAAATTAAAAACCAAGACATCCCTTGCTTTGTAACTGAAAAAAAGGTATCTACTCAAGTTAATTATTATAACGAAGTCTCCGATATTTCCATAGACGCAGTTGATTATGATATTGCATGTGTAAGGATTGAAGGCTACACTGATTTTGTAAGCGTCTTTGGATTAACCGGCCATTTTGAAGGCTGGTTTTCAGATGACGAAGCTGCAATACCAATAGTGGCTAATATGAAAGTGATTATAGGTAATATAACTTTAGAATTAATAAGCTGGAAAAGAGAAGGATGGACACCTCCAAAGTTCGGTACTTAACAGAAGAAATTAAATTGTTTCCTTACTTAGAATATTTCCCGAAAATTCATAAATCGGTTTTCCTAGCTTCTGGAGTAAAAGTTATAGGTAATGTAGAAATAGGCGAACACTCAAGTGTTTGGTATAACACAGTAATTCGTGGAGATGTGCACTACATTAAAATCGGTTCAATGACAAATATTCAGGATTGCTCCATGCTTCATGTAACAAATGGAAGATTTCCTTTAAGCATTGGCAGTAAAGTTACTATAGGGCATTCTGTTACATTGCATGGCTGCACACTTGAAGATTTATGTTTGATTGGAATGGGTGCAATTATATTAGATGGTGCAGTAGTTCAGCAAAAATCTTTAGTTGCTGCCGGAACGGTTGTAAAACCAAATTTTACTGTACCAACTGGAAAACTGGTTGCCGGAGTTCCGGGGAAAGTAGTAAGAGATTTAACTGAAGCGGAAATGAATGACTTCGAAGCATCTGCAGAGCGTTATAAAAAATATACTAAGATTACGATTGATTCATTAAGCAAAATGAATTATTAAATAACAAAAAATTAAAGTGGTAAAAAACTTATTTGTAAATAATTCGTCTAATATTAAAATAGATAAATTATTAGTTCACAAAACAGTACATCAATTAAAAAATTATTTCGAACTTAAAATAAATTCTTTAACAATAAATTTTGTCTCAACCGAACAAATTGAAGAAATTAATATTGAATATTTGAATCATCATTATTCAACCGACATAATTACTTTTAATTATGAAGGGAAAAAGAATTTAATAGATGGTGAAATATTTATTTCTTCAAAAGATGCTGAAGCAAATTCGAAAAAATACAATGTCAGTTTTAATGAAGAAATTATTAGGCTTGTCATTCATGGAATTCTTCATTTATTAGGTTATGACGACAAAACACAACCTCAAAAAATAATTATGAAAAAGTATGAAAATAAATTGCTAAAGAATTATAAATTCCTTTTATTGAGTTCAGAAAATAATTAGTTACTGTTAATTGTAATTAATTAATTGCTTTTTTCCACTTAAAAGCAAGAAATATTAAATCAAAATTTATGCTGATTAATCAAGCTGCTAATCAATACCTGGATAACTTAGAAAACGTTAAAAGATATTCCGCAAATACTATAAAATCATATAAAAAAGATTTAGAGAATTTTTCAGAATATTGTACAGAATATTCAAAAGAAAATATGGATTCTGTAACAGAAAAATTTATTAAATCATACCTCATGGTTTTAAGTGAAAAAGGAATTGAAAAGAAATCTATATCGAGGAATCTAGCGTCAATTAGAGGGCTATTTAAGTATGGATTTCAGCATGGTTATATAGAATCAAATCCGGCTGGAAATATTTCAAATCCTAAGGCGCAAAGAAAACTGCCTGAAATAACTACAACCGATTCGATTCTAAATATATATAATTTAGCAGATGAGAATGATGAGAACTCTAAAACAATAAAAATTATTTTTGAATTATTATACGGTTGCGCACTTCGTGTTTCTGAACTTTGCGATTTAAATAACATAGATCTTGATTTGCATTCTAAAACATTAAGAGTATTTGGAAAAGGCAGCAAAGTTAGAATAGTGCCTGTTGGAGGGAAATCCATTCCGATTATTAATGAATATTTAGAATTTAAAAATGACAACATTCCAGATTCACCATTAATCATTACAAAAAACAATACTAGAATTTATCCAAGATATGTTCATAGAATTGTAAATAAGTATCTTTCAAAAGTAAGTGACATAAAAAAGAAAAGTCCTCATGTGCTTCGTCATAGCGCCGCGACTCACATGTTAGATAGAGGCGCAGATTTAAGAGCAGTAAAGGAGATACTAGGGCATGAAAATTTGTCTACGACTCAAATATATACTCATGTAAGTATTGAAAGATTAAAATCAACTTACAAGAAGTCTCACCCAAAATCTTAAACTAATGGAGGAAACAATGAACGTAATAATAACGGCCCGAAAGTTCAAAGCCCATGATACCTTGAAAGACTTCATCAATGGAGAAATATCTTCATTGGAAAAATATAATGACGACATACTTAATGCTGATGTAAAGTTGAGTTATAGAAATAATAAAGTTGACGTTAAAATTGCAGAGATTATTTTAACGGTTCCTGGACAAACATTTAGTGCGCAGGAAGAAACCGACGATTTCAAAAAATCAGTTAGTGCAGTTGTAGGAAAATTAATAAGACAGCTTAAAAAATATAAAACTAAAAAGATTGCACACGCTTAATGTTCAAAATAGATCCTAAAGCAATATCTAGAAAAGAATTCATTTCAGTTGGGTTCATGTACAAATACGCTGGTGAAAAATTCAAGCTAAAGCTTTATTCTGATGAATCCGGCTTTGATAAAAAAATATACGAACAAAACTTACACAGACCCGGCTTAGCATTGGCCGGGTTTGTTGATTTATTTTCTTACCAGAGGGTACAATTATTTGGTAACACAGAGGTAAGATATTTATCTCAATTAACAGATGAAAAAAAGAAAGAAACACTTGAAAGATTTTTTAAATTCGATATTCCATGCGTTATATTAACAGACAACAATCAACCTTTCCCAGTTCTTATTGAGTTAGCAAATAAATATAAAACATCTTTATTTGGAACACCATTTTCGACTACAAAACTTAATTATTTTGTTAGTGATTTTTTAGACGACCAATTTACTCCAAGAATTTCAGTGCACGGTTCTTTAGTAGATGTATATGGAGTAGGGATGCTTTTTGTCGGAAAATCTGGCATAGGGAAGAGTGAAGTAGCGTTGGATTTGGTTGAAAGGGGGCATAGGTTAGTAGGTGATGATGTAATAATTCTCACCAAAAAAGGCGAAGGTATTCTGATGGGTTCAGGAACCAATATAGCAAAACACTTTATGGAAATTAGAGGGCTTGGTATAATTGATGTGGAAAGAATGTTTGGAATACGGGCAATAAGGTATCAAAAGAGGCTTGAAGTTATTGTAGAACTTGAAGTTTGGGATCCAGAATGGGAATATACGAGAACCGGACTCGAGGAACATTCGGTAATTATTTCTGATGTAGAAATCCCTTATGTAAAACTGCCCATTTTACCAGGGAAAAATATTACAGTTATATCGGAAGTAATTTCGTTAAATTATTTATTAAAGCACTATGGCTACGATAGTCCTAAAATTTTCGAGGAAAAATTGAAGGAAAAAATTAGGAGTAAAAATTCGGATGATCTTCGAGGTGTAGATTATTTTGAGCATGATTTCGAATAATTTTCCAAATTTAAAGTAGCCTTGACAAATTTAACCTATTTATATACATTCGAGGCCTAAATATGAAAAAATTATATTATTTTTCAAAAACCAAGCTTCAATTTGTTGAAATTACAAATTTTAAAACAAAATTTCTAACTTCATTTATTGTAGCTGTTATTGTAGCAAGTTCTTTAGCTGTTGGCAGTTATTATCTAATTTATTCTGCCGCAAATCCCGAAAAAGGATTTTCAGAATTAAAAAATGAAAATCAAATATTAAGAGATAAAATTACTGGCATTGTGACGGAATATAAGGGACTGGATAAACAGTTAAATAATTTACGGAAGGTCAATGATGACTTAAGAATTGCAGCTAATTTGCCACCGGTTTCTGATGATGAAAGAATGGTTGGTGTTGGCGGCGGTTATATTGATAACAATATTGATTTTTTAGCTGATCCGGAAAACTTAGAATTAAAGAAAGCACTTAATTATATTGATGAGGTCTCAAGAAAGATTCAATTTGAAAAAACTCTTTATGGAGAAATCACTAACCAAATAAAAGAAAACAAAAAGCTATATGCCGATATGCCGGCTATTAAACCCTGTACCGGTTACGTCAATCATGATTTTGGCATGAGAATGCATCCCATATTACATATAAGAAGAATGCATGCAGGAATAGATATTTCAACTGATATTGGTACTCCGGTTTATGCAACAGGTGCTGGCGTTATACAGTTTGTTGGTTACAAAGGCGGTTATGGTTTAACAGTAGTAATTGATCATGGTTTTGGATATAGAACTCTATATGGCCACTTATCTTCGGCCAAAGTAAAAAGAGGTACAAAAGTGAATAGAGGTGATCTTATTGCTAAAAGCGGTAATTCTGGATTATCATCCGGCCCTCATGTTCATTACGAAGTTGAGCACGATGGAGTTAAACAAAATCCGATTGAATTTTTCTTTGATGATTTTAGCTTCTTTGAAATAACTAATAAGAATAAGACGAAAAATTTATAACGGAGATTAATTTATGATATGGACGGTGGAGCTAGCTGCTTACTTAGATGATGCCCCATGGCCCGCCACAAAGGAAGAACTATTAGAGTACGCTGATAGAATAGGCGCTCCCTATGAAGTTATTGAAAATTTAATAGAACTTGAAGATTCAGATGAACCTTACGAATCTATTGAAGACATTTGGCCTGATTATCCTTCCGATGAGGACTTTTTTTATAACGAAGACGATTATTAGTATAGGTGCTTAAAGCACCTTTTTTTTGCTATGGAAAATTATTGGAATGGCTTGTACGGCCAGGATTACGTTAAAGAAATATTAAAAAGTATTGTCGAATCTTCAAAAATTCCTCATGCGTTTTTATTTCAGGGAGTAGAGGGCTGTGGTAAAGAATATACTGCAATAAGATTTACTCAAGCATTGAATAAAAATGTTAATCCTTCGGGAAATAATTCTCAAATAATTAATTCAATTGCCAATTTAAGTGAGCCTTTTGTAAAGTATATTATTCCTCTTCCCAGGGGGAAAAATGAAACTGATGATAGTGGGCCTTTTGATAAATTATCAGATGATGATATCCAATTATTTAAGGATGAATTATCTGTAAAAATCAAAAATCCCTATCATAAAATCATTCTTCCAAAAGCAAATAATATTAAAATCAATAGCATAAGAGATATTAAAAAGTTTCTTTCACTAAATTTTAGTGATGTTGCATACCGTGTTGTCTTAATCTCGGATGCTCACTTAATGAATGAAGCTGCTCAAAATGCTTTGCTTAAAAACTTGGAAGAGCCTCCTGAAGGTGTAATATTTATTATATCTACTCCATATCCTGAAAAACTTAGGGAGACAATTAGATCAAGATGCTGGCTAATAAACTTCCAGCCTCTAAGTAATAAAGACATTAAGAAGATTTTAATTGATTACTATAATATTGAACCTGAATTATCAGAAAGTGTTGCACAATTTTCTGGGGGTTCAATAACAACGGCATTAAAATTAATTGAAAATGATTTTGAGCTGCTTTTAGATAAGACTATTTTCATTTTAAGATATTCATTTGGGAAAAAATATGATTCAGCCTTAGCAGAATTTTCCCAACTTATTTCAGAAAGTGATGTAGAAACCATAAAGCTTCTAATTCAAATGATTATAATTTGGTTAAATGATATTCAAAAACACAGATTTAATTTAAATGACTATTATTTTAAAAAACATCTGGAAACTATTGAGAAATTCAATTTAAAATTTCCTGATATTAAAATTACAAATTGTGTTTATTCTCTTGATAGATTGTCTTCTATGATTCAAAACAACGTTAATATTAATCTTGTAGTTGTCAATACAATTTTTGAATTAGCAAATCTCACAAAACAAATTAAATAATATTTTATTTTACGTTATTGAAATAAACAACTGATTATTCTTTGAAAATTCTTTATTTTTGTTTATTCCTTTACATTTATATAAAAGGTGAAATCAAATGCGGAAAGTTGTAATTACATCTGCCAAAAGAACTCCCATTGGATCATTTGGCGGAGCTATTTCTTCTTTAAGCGCACCACAGCTTGGCAGCATAGCAATTAAATCTTTAATAGAGGAATCAAAACTTGATGTGAATTTAATTGATGAAGTTATTATGGGAAATGTTTTAACTGCTGGGTTAGGACAAGCACCTGGAAGACAAGCTGCTATTTTCGCCGGACTACCTGACAAAACGGAATGCTTAACAATTAATAAAATGTGTGGAAGTGGCCTGAAGGCCGTAATGCTTGCTCATCAAGCAATTTTATTAAATGATGCTGATATTATCATAGCTGGCGGCCAGGAAAGTATGAGCAATGCCCCTTATGTTATGACTAAAGCAAGGTTCGGATATAAAATGGGTAATGGTGAAATTATCGATTCGATGGTTGTCGATGGTTTGTGGGATGTTTATAATAATTTTCACATGGGCAGCTGCGCTGAAGATTGTGCAAGAAAATTTTCTTTTACTAGGCAACAGCTAGATGAATTTGCAATTAATTCCTATAAAAAAGCTTTGGATGCTCAAAAAAATAAAAGATTTAAAGAGGAAATTGTAGAAGTTCCAATTAGAACAAAAACGGGTGAAATTTTTGTTGAAGATGATGAAGAACCCTCAAAAGTTAAATTTGAAAAAATCCCAAATCTTAAACCGGCATTTGAAAAAGATGGGGTTGTAACAGCTGCAAATGCCTCAAGTGTAAATGATGGAGCCGCAGCATTATTAATTATGTCAGAAGAAAAAGCAAAGGAATTAAAGCTTGAACCATTAGTTGAAATTGTTGCTCAAAGCTCTGCAGCAAAAGCACCAATAGAATTTACAACTGCACCGGCAGATGCTATAAGTAAAGTCTTGAAAAAAGCAAACATGAAAACCAAAGATATAGATATTTTTGAGATCAATGAGGCTTTTGCGGTTGTCTCGTTGGCTGTAAATAAATTACTTAATTTAGATGATTCTAAAGTAAATGTTAATGGCGGTGCGATAGCTTTAGGACATCCGATTGGTGCAAGCGGAGCAAGAATTTTAGTAACGTTAATTCATGAAATGAAGAAGAAAAATTTAACCTATGGACTAGCTTCACTTTGTATCGGTGGGGGAGAAGCTTCTGCGGTAATAGTTAAAAATTATAAAAGTTAATATAAAATGGATATAAAAGAAGTATCAGTAATCGGCGGTGGAACAATGGGCAATGGTATTGCTCATGTTTTTGCCTCAAAAAAATTCAAAGTTAATCTTGTTGAAATGAACAAAGAACTGGTTGATAAAGCTATTTCAACTATTGATAAAAATTTAGATAGGCAAGTGAAAAAGGGAATAGTATCATCTGAGGAAAAAATCGAAATTCTAAATCACATAATCCCGGTGATTGAAGTAAAAAATATACCCAAGAATAGTGATTTAGTTATAGAAGCAATTTATGAGAATAAAGAAGCTAAGATTAAAATATTTAATATGTTAGAAGATATAATTAAAAAAGATTCTATTTTTGCCTCAAATACTTCATCAATTTCAATTACAGAATTAGCAAAGAATCATCGGCCAGAAAAATTTATTGGTATGCATTTTATGAATCCTGTTCCAGTAATGAAATTGGTTGAAGTTATTCGCGGCTATTCAACAAGTGATGAAACCTTCAAAACTATTAGTGATTTATCTTTAAGATTAGATAAAACTCCAGTTGAAGTTTTTGATTACCCGGGTTTTATTTCGAATAGAATTTTAATGCCAATGATAAATGAAGCTGTATTTGCTTTATTTGAAGGGGTTGCTTCCGCAGAAGATATTGATACGGTTATGAAGCTAGGAATGAATCATCCTATGGGTCCATTAACTTTGGCTGATTTCATTGGATTAGATGTATGCATAGCAATTTTGGAAGTACTCTACAACGGATTTAATGATACAAAGTACAGACCTTGTCCTTTATTAAAAAAAATGGTTGCTGCAAATAAATTAGGCAGAAAAACCGGGGAAGGATTTTTCAAATATTAATTATGTAGATTGAAATTGAAAGACGATAAAAACAGACAATTCTTAAAATTATTTATAAAATCAAGAAACATTAAAAGAGATTTACAAAAGAAATTAGCTAAACTCTCTTTACCGGATTATACTACATTCACAATTTTCTCAGTAATAATTGGAATTATTGTTGGATTGGCCGCCGTATTTTTTCACAATTCAATAGAATTTTTTAATCGGATATTTTTTGAGCAAACCGCTGAAGGTTTATTCTTTTTAGGAGCAGCTGCTGTTGTAGTAATTCCTGCAATTGGTATGTTAATACAAGCTATAATGATAATTGCTGCCCCTGATACTGCGAAACATAAAGGTGTTTCTGAAGTGATTAAAGCTGTTGCTTTAAGGGGAGGATATATACCATTAAAGACTACCATATTTCATTTTATTGCCCCTGTTGTTTGTATTGGTTCAGGTGGTACAGTAGGTCCTGAAGGCCCTGCAGCTCAGTTAGGAGGCGGTGTTGCAAGCAGGTTGGGAAGTTTTCTCAGTCTATCAGATGAAAGAATTAGAATATTTACTGCTGCAGGTGCAGGTGCTGCAATATCAGCTATATTTAATTCACCTTTAGGGGGAGTATTCTTTGCGCTTGAAATTATTTTATTAAATGATTTTCACACGCCAACTTTTTCGGCATTAATATTAGCTTCTGTAACTGCCAGTGCGGTATCTAGAATTCTATTAGGCAATGAATCGGTATTTCAATTTCATCTTGCTGGCCCAGTAAATTATTCTCACTTATATTTGTTTGCAATTTTAGGAGTTTTTTCAGGCCTTCTTTCAGTTCTTTTTATAAGATATTCGAATCACGTTCAATTATTTTTCAGGAATAAAATATATAGCAAGAAAATTCCGCAATGGGCTGCAATGATTGTTGTAGGGCTTTTAGTTGGAATTAGCGGATATTTTTATAAAGAGATTTTTGGTATAGGTTATTGGGCAATAAATGAAATTCTAGCAAGTTCTCTTGCCTGGCATGTTGTTTTGGTTTTAATGGTTCTGAAATTCATTTTAGTTCCGTTAATTTTATATTCAGGTGGGTTTGGCGGATTATTTGCTCCCTCATTATATATTGGAGCATGTTTTGGCTATCTTTTCGCATTAATTGTCAATACTGTTTGGGGATTAAATATAGATCCAACCACTATGGTTCTAGTCGGAATGGGAGCGATGCTTGGTGGTGTGAATACAATTCCTATTTCAGCTATACTAATAATATTTGAAATGACTCAGAACTATTCATTTATACTTCCATTAATGCTTGCAGTAATCATCAGTACTATGTTTGTACAAATAGCTTTACGAGGTTCAGTTCAGGAAAAACATTTAGAAGCTGAAGGTTTTAGACTATCTGAAGGTAGAGAAGCAAATATACTTAATTCTGTATTCGTTAATGATGTAGATTTAGAAAAGATAGATTTAATTAATGAAGAAATGGGTCTTCCGCAATTGATGGGAAAGTTAATTGAAAGTCCAAATAGCTCTTTCTATACTGTTAATAATCAAAATGAACTTTCCGGAATTATAACCGAAAATGAATTAAGGCCAATAATAACAGAATATGAAATCGTGAAAGACGTTATAGTAGCAAGAGATATAGCGAATCCATCCATAACCATTGTTAAAACTGATGATGATTTAGATTATGTGCTTAATCTATTCGGTAAATTAAATTTAGATCAATTTCCGGTTGTCAATTCAAATGATCCCAAAGAAGTTTTAGGAGCAATCACAAGACAAAAAGTATTATCGATATATAACCGCGAAACTCTAAAAGAAAACTTAGCAAGTGGATTGGCTAAGGAATTAAAAACACTGGATAAATCAACTCCCACAAAAGTTGCTGATGGATATTCAATTATCGAAGTTCATGTTCCTAATATATTTTTAGGTAAAACTTTAGCTGAAATAAAATTGAGAAATAATTATGGTCTAGAAGTTTTAATGATCAAGCACATAAAAGATATATACGATCAAAAAAGTGAACCCACAATAATAACTCCGGACCCAAACTATAAATTAAAAAATGCAGATAGGCTGGTGGTATTTGGGAATGATGAAAAACTTGAAATATTTATAGAAAGCATACATTAATTGATTACTATAGTAAATGTCCGATAATGTATATTATGTAAACTAATAATTATTGTTCTTAAATTAGATGAGATAATTTCAAATAAACAAAAACCACAATTATTATATATATCCCCCAAATAAACGGACTTTTTTTCCTCTTTATCAACTTTCCTTTGAGCGCTAAAGCCTAATTTTTTTTTCCGTTTTTCCTTTTCATCAGTTTCAGGTTTGTAAAATCTCGCCGGATAATCAAATACTCTATGATTTGGTCTTTTCATAAACATAATTTTAATTCCTAATTCGTTTCAAATAAAGCAGACACAAATAGCTCTGGATTAAAAGTTTGTAAATCATCTATGCTTTCACCAACGCCAATATATTTAACTGGAATTTTTTGTTTTGAACATATCTGAAAAATAGCGCCGCCTTTTGCTGTGCCATCAAGTTTAGTAATGATTAATCCGGAAATATCTGTAACTTTTGAAAACTCTTGTGCCTGTATTAAAGCATTCTGTCCAGTATTACCATCTAAAACTAAATAAGTTTCATTGGGAGCATATTCTAATAGTTTATTTATTACTCTTTTTATTTTATGCAACTCATCCATTAAATGACTTTTGTTGTGAAGTCTTCCGGCAGTATCAATAAGCACAATATCATATTTTTCTTTAATGGCTTTTTGAACAGTCTCAAAAGCAACAGCGGAAGGGTCAGAGCCTTTATCCTTTTGAATGATATCAACACCAGCCCTTTGAGCCCAAATCTCAAGCTGTTCATTTGCTGCTGCTCTAAACGTATCTGCTGCACCAACAATAACCTTTAATCCGCTTTTTTTAAAGTTATTTGCCAGTTTTCCAATTGTAGTTGTCTTCCCTGCTCCGTTTATTCCTACTACAAGAATTACATAAGGCTTAAATTCCTCTATGTTAATTTCATTATTTTTTGAATCTTCATTTTCATCAAAAACTTTTTCCAATTCTTTTTTAACATATTCAACAAGCTTAATATTCTCGCGATCTTTTTCTGTTTTATATGTTTGCCGTGCTTGTTCAATTATTTTTTCAGAAATATCAAAACCTATATCTGAAGAAACTAAGATTTCTTCAAGCTCGTCAAGAGTTTTATCATCCACAACGGCTTTGCCTGTAATTGCTTCATTAATTGAATTTACAATTTTACTTCTAGTTTTAGACAGCCCGTTTTTTAATTTATCAAAATTTAAATTATTAAATAGATTCATATTCTTTCTGCCTTAAAAATTCAATTGCTCTAATAATATATCCGATTAGAGATACAAAAATTAATACTATGCTCAATCCATATATCATTTTAAATATTAAATTCGTAGTATCGACTCTTAAAATAAAAAGCATTATTACAATGCCTATATTTATCACTGTAATTTTACCAAGCATGTTTGATGGAAGAACTCTCTTAATTTTATTAGTGATAAAAATACCGCCAAGAAATATCAATATATCTCTCCCTACTATCATTATAAAATAATACTCTGGGATAATCCCGATTAGATAAAGTTTTAATATTATTACACCAATAACAATTTTGTCTGCTAAAGGATCTATAATTTTTCCAAGCTCAGTAACTTCATTAAATTTTCTAGCCAGATATCCGTCAAGCATATCTGTGATTGCACCAAAGATGCAAAGAGCAAAAGTAAAATATCTTATTCCCGGACTGCTAAAATTATCTAACAAAATCCAAAATGGAATTACCAGAAGCAGCCTTAAGAAACTTAATAAGTTCGATTTTGTATATATTTCTTTTGGATTAATTATCATTTTATAACTGCAAATTTACCAAGTTTTTCTTCAACTTCATTGTTATCAGCGTCTAATCTAACAATTCTATATATGTAAATTCCACTGCTAATTTCGTTTCCATTTTTATCTTTTAAATTGAAATCAACGCCACCGTCTCCATTTGATTCTTCAATTTCATTAACTTGCTCACCTGTTAGTTTAAATATAACAATTTTTGCTTTTTTCGGAAGATTAGCAAACATTAATTTTTGGTTTCCATCAGTAATACGTACTGGATTGGGATAAACATAAACTCCAGATAAATTTTCGGCATAATCTGTTAGAATTATATAACTACCGGCACCAGAATTAATTTTAATATTTCCCGACGTGGTTGAAGATAAAATATTTTCAAGTCTTAATCGGTACTCCCTCCCTATTGCGCCAACTGGTTTTGTTTTATCTAAATTGATATAAATTGTTTTTTTATCCGAAGGATCTATTTCAATCTTAGAAATATTATTAGATGGATTAAATACATAATTATTAATATCGGTTGCAGTTGCTTCATCTGCATCAAGATTGAATGTTACTTTTATTTCAAATGGATTAAGTATTGAATGAGAGACAATAAAAAATTGATTTGCGCTTAACGTAGAATCAATATTAAAATTTATTGTATCAGCAAGAATTGGCGAGCCATAATAGTCTTTAATATTATTTACTATTAATTGATGTATCCCTGCCGGCAGCACATTTTTAAATGTGAGTAAATATGAATTTTGGGAAGCTGCGGAAATGGAATTAGGGAAACCTAAATTCATCACCTGGAATGATTGCAGATTCTCTATAGTGTTATTAACAAGTTCTGAGAAAGTCACCAATAAAGTAGAACGTGATTGATTTTTAATGCTCACAACTTGTGCTGGCTCATGAGAATATATTTTTATTGCTGAAGTTAAATCAGATAAAGAATTTTGTTTGTTTTGATTAAAGGATTGCAGTTTATAATAGTAATTTATTTTAGCTGAAACATTTTTATCCGCATAAAATGTTTGTGTTGTAGAATCATAGAGAGAAATATTCTGTTCTGATTTTCCTTTATAAATAAAATACTTCTGTCCTACACCATTCCAACTAATTCTTATATTTGAAGAATCGATGCTATATCCTGAAATATTAGTTGGAATTAATGCTTTATTTGATTCACCAAATTCATAAAACTTGAATTTATCGGGAAGCTGCAATCCAATTTCTGTCACTCCGTTTTTATTTAAGTCTCCTGTAAAAATATTTTGAGTGTTTACACCCTCTTTATAAAAAACTACTTTACCTCCATTGGCGCTGCTTTTAATGATGTACGCATATGGAAATATATTTAATATCAATTCATCTTTACCATCGTTATCAATGTCAGCGAATCGAAGTGATTGAAATACTTTATTAAAATTAAAACCTGCAAACTCCGCAGATTGATCTAAAAATAATTTTTCATAAAGAATGTTTGGCTTATCATTTTTGAAATTTAAAATCTTCAGCCAAAAATTTGGAGCAATACTATTAGTCTGAAAAAGTACCGCAATTTCATCAATTCCGTCGCCATCAAAATCGCCTGAAGCAATAATTTTATTTGAACTTGTTTCGAATAATTGTGTGATTAAGCTGTCCCCTCTTTCAAACCGGAGTGGGTTTGTCAGTATCTTATAGCTTATTAGATCTCCATCAAAATCAACCATCCAGATCTCTTTGATTCCGTCTCCGTTAAGATCTGCAACCGTAAACGAATTTAATCCAAATTTATTTACAGATTCTCCGCTAGAACTTGAGTCATAAGAAGAGATAAAGGAATAATTAGGGAGAGAGTCTATTTTTGAAATTGAAAAATTATTATTGACTTTCCAAATAGTGGGCATTGTGCTATAATAATTACTTAGTATTTCAGTATTGCCATCACCTCCAAAATCCATTGCAAGAGCGGGATAAAATGAAGTGTCTTTTGAAAGATTAACAGTCAGCTTACTCTCTAAATTAAAAGTGGAAGTCTGAATTTGTTCATCAATATAGCTTGAAGGATACAGAATTGAAATTAAATCTTCTTTCCCATTATTGTTTAGATCCCCGGCATAAATTGGGATTTTATTTTTTACAGAATTGTTTTCAACCAATGAATCATTTAATAAATAGTACAGAGTATAGTTAACATTTGTACTGTCTGAATCTTGTTCTTTATCAAATAAAATTTCATTCGAAGAATTCGATAAAAAATTAACCGGCTTTGCATAAATAGTTCCATTTGGCAAACTGTATGGCAGTTCCTTATAAGGTATAATTGAAGGCACGTCATCAGTTTTAAATTGAAAATAATTATTACCGTCTTTTAATTGGGTAGTTAACCCTGCTAAGTTTTCTGCTTCAAAATAAATTTCATAGTTGGTGTTAGGTTGAATTATTTGTTTTGGAATAAATCCATAATGAAGCTGCTTAACAAATTCATTATTTGTACTAAATCCATCCAATGTTATATAATTAAAATTTTGATCTCCGACTTTTCTGTAGAACATCTTCGTAATCGATTTTTGGTTGGTATATAATTCACCAACAATAGTTGATTTATCACCATAATAAACCGGACCAGCACCAACAAGTTCAACTTCAGGAGCAGTCCTTTCAACATAAAAATTAATACGTTCCTCTGTTGTATTGCCATTAATCATTTGAACAAGAAGCCTTAATGTATAAGCGCCTTCTGCTAAGCCTATTAAATCTAACTTGTAAGAACTATCATTAAATATTTGGTATTTAACATCCGTAAGTAACGATGTCCATTGGTCGGTATTTAAACCATCACCTAAGTATAAACTGTAACTAACAAAGTATGGTGACATTACAGTTAAATTAATATTTAAAGTATCTTGATTAGTAGAAAAATCTTGTGAAGGATAATTTATTTTTATTTTGGCTGGAGCAAGCGAACTTACAGCTTTATATAAATTTAATCTGCCAGCGCCGCTTCTAATATCCCAGCCTGTTTCGCCAACATCATCGCAAGTAGATTTTATGATTTGTTTTACTTCTTCGTTAGTAAAATTGCCTAGAGATAAAAGTAATCCTGCTGCAGCGGAAACATGTGGTGCTGAAAATGAGGTGCCGCTATACTCATTATATTTTCCATTTAAATCTGTAGTTAGAATATCTGTTCCCGGTGCAACTAAATCTAATGTAGACCCATAAGTCCCGGTTAAAAAATCTTCTTTTGTTGAATTTCCAACTGAGATTACTTCCGGATAACCTGAAGGATAATGTAGTTCTGTATCATTCGTATTTCCGGAACTTCCGACAAGTACAACATTTTTTGAATATGCATATCTGATAACATCTCTTAAGATATAGGAAAAAGTGTTGTCTCCAAAACTCATATTAATTACTTTGGCACCCATCTTTACTGCATAAAGTATTGCCGCTGCCGCATCATCCTCTTCTCCATTTCCGCTGTTATCAAATGCTCTTAAATTTAATAAATTAACTTTAGGCATCACTCCAGAAATTCCAGAAGAATTATTAGATTCAGCACCTATTACACCTGCTACAGCAGTTGCATGAAATCCGGCATTACCGGGAACAGGATCAAAAGGATAATTGTCCCAGGTGAGAAAATCTCCGCCAACCGTATCAAATGGAAATCCAACTCTGTCTACAAAATCCCAGCCTTGCCAATCATCTATGAAACCGTTTCCATCATCATCAATTCCATTTGTTCGTTTATCATTTCCATTTTTGTCAGTTCCCATTTCACCTTTATTATGCCAGATATGATTTTTTAAATCGGGATGTAAAAAATCAATTCCGGTATCAATCACTCCAATAACAATTGAATCGGACCCTTGGGTAATATTCCATGCATCAAATGCTTTAATTTTTTCCAACGCCCATTGTTGATTCAATAAACTATCATTCGGTGTATAATCAACTTTATAAGTGTGTGAAGGTTCAATGTATTCAATTGAAGGATCATCTTTAAATAATTGCGAAAACTCTTCTATACTCATTGTGACATTGGTATTTACCTTAATTATTCTCGATAAGTTTTCATCTTCACTTCCTAAATTATTAGCGAAATGACTAATTTCTGTTTTTAAATTCAAAGGTTTGTTTAAGATTTTAAGAGCAGTTTGCGGAATAATTGATTGCGTTTGAATTTTACTTTCAATTGAATTCTTATCAACATCATTTTTGTATTTAATAAAAAATGTAGATTGAGAATAAATAATGTTTGCAGTAAAAATGAAAATTAGAAAAAGCTTTAGCAGCTTAAACTTCATACATTTCCTTTTTATAGCTGGAATCCACTTTTGTTGGATACTTGCCGGAGAAACAAGCCGTACAAAAGTTATCTGGATGAGCCTCGGAAACTGCTTCCAGCATCTCATCTATTGTTAAGTATTCCAGACTATCAACTTCAAGATATTTTTCAATTTCTTTTACATCACCGTTTGATCTATTGGCAATCAATTCAGCTTTGCTTGGAAAGTCCATTCCATAATAACATGGGTGCATAATTGGAGAAGATGAGATTCTTAAATGAATAGATTTTGGATTAGCTTCTCTTATTAAATTTACAAGTTGTTTTGATGTAGTGCCGCGTACAATTGAATCATCAACTACTACAACAGTTTTACCTTCGAGTACACCTTTAACAATATTAAATTTAATTTTTACCCCAATTTCTCTATTTGCCTGTCCAGGCTGAATAAAGGTTCTTCCGATATAATGACTTCTAATTAACCCGATTTCAATTTTTGATGAAATCCCTTGTTTTTTTAATTCACTTTGATAGCCTAACGCTGTTGTATTTGAACTATCAGGAACACTAATTACAATTACTTTATCCCCATCCATATCTTCAACTGGATGTTTACGGGCTAAAATTTTTCCAAGTCTCCTGCGCATTTTATCAACATTATGTCCGAATATAAAACTGTCGGGTCTTGAAAAATATATATACTCAAATATGCAATGCTGTTTTGGAAATTTTTCTTCTACTATACTATAAGACTTAATATCATTTGTAGCTAAAACTTCATCATCAATCACAACTAATTCACCGGGATGTATTTCCCTAATAAATTTTGCAGAGTTAATATCAAAAGCACAAGTTTCCGACGCAATGATATAAGAATTATTTAATTTTGCCATAGCAAGCGGACGAAAACCATAAGGGTCTCTGGCCGCAATTAATTTATCATCAGTTAAAATCAACAAACAATAAGCACCTTTAATTTTTGAAAGCGCTTCTTTTATCTGATCTATTTGATTTTCAAGTCTGCTGCGAGCAATTAAATGTAAAATTACTTCAGTATCACTTGTAGTTTGAAAAATTGCTCCTTCATTTATAAGTTCTTCCCGAAGTTCTTTTGCGTTTGTAAGATTTCCATTATGAGCAATAGCTAAGTTTCCAAGTCTATAATTAACTACAAATGGTTGAATATTTTTTATTGATTCAGAAGCACCGGTAGTTGAATATCTATTATGTCCAATTGCAGAAGCGCCTAATAAAATTTCAGTGAAAACTTTTGGATTATGATACACCTCCGAAACTAATCCCTCTCCCTTATGTATATTAAATACTGATTTATCATTCCCATTAATATCTTTTGTAACAATTCCTGAGGCTTCTTGGCCGCGATGCTGAAGTGAATGAAGTCCGTAATAAGTTTTAGAGGCAGCTTCGCGAGTACCGTAAATTCCAAATATACCGCAGAAACATTTTGGTTTGTCAGATGATATTGTCATATATAATTATTATTACTCAATAAATTTTGAATTGTTAAGTTAATTAATAAATCCTATTTATTAAAGTGAGTAAACGTGTAAAAAGGTGGGACTAAAATTATTTTTTTGAAGTTAGTTTAATTTAATTTTAATTAATTCGATATCTCACACCGCCAGTTCCATCCGTACATAGCCATAAAATATTCGGATCAATTGGATCTGGAACCACTTTATCCATTCTTCCAGAAATCCCATCTGTATTCAATTTTTTCCAGGTTGTTCCATCATCTGAACTAATATAAATACCAGGATACCAATATGCATCACTATCATTAGTATATGCCATAATTAATTTTCCATCAACAGTATACGCTAAACTTTTTACCCATCTTCGCTGTTCTTTCCCAGTTGATTCAAATGGAATTTTTATTGATTCATCAATTCTTTTCCAATGTCTTCCAAAATCGGTCGATCTATAAGCTCCGCCTTTACCTGGAGTCGAGTATCCTCTAACACCTTTAATAATTAAATTACTATTGCCAGGTTTTACGACAACTACAACGGACATCATTTCCATTTTCATCTGAGTCAATTCTATTCCATGTATCCCCGAAATCTGTTGAACGGAATAATCCACCTCCATCATTATAAGTGAAGCCGGTGTAGAAATAATTTTGAATCATTAGGATCCTTATAAATAAAAGTTGAAGTCGAGGCTGAACCAAATTTAAGTTCTTTAACAAATTGACTTTTGTTAGTTGAAGAATAGAGTCCTCCAGAAGCAGACCAAATAGAAATAAATAATTTCTCAGTGCTTCCATTATATGACGATATCATTGATGTATAATCACTAAATCTTCCTGTAAAATCTTGAGTTAGTTTCCAATCAAAAGGATTATTTTTTGAAGTTTCAAATAATCCTCCATTTTTTATAGAACCAAATAAAACATAGTAATTATTATTATCTTCAGAAATCGAAGTAGCTCCCGCAGGATATTTATCTGAACTAACAACTTTCCAACTTTTCCCGGAGTTAGTACTAATTTGCAGTCCAATATCCGGATCTACTAAAATATTTTATTTTTATCAATCAATGCATCTTTTACTACAGTATTTACGTATCCATTATTTATCCATTCTCCATCCTTTAATTTATTTCCATAAGTCTGATTCCAAGTTTTTCCATGATCAGTTGTTTTTAATGTCATGTAAGTTCCATCTACATAAGCAATATTTTTATTACCATTGTAAATAAAAAATTGTTTTAATCCATTACCTCCATCATCAAACGCACCTTTGGGATCAAGTGGTTTTTGATTTTTTCTGTTGTAAAACTCCCAATTATTATCCACCATCATTTGATTGTAATAATCTTCCAAATACAGCAGCATAGACATAACTTCCATTTGTCATCTAGCAATTTGCATCCAATCACATATTTAGGGCCTAAATAACTATGTGTCATAGTTTACTGCTCTAATCGAACTAGGATGATTCCATTATTACCCGCATCTGTTGAAACCCAAATCCCATTGTTCGAATTATCTTTTCTGCCAGCATCAATAGCACAAAAGACTTTATTGGGATTATTTTTAACTACATCAACACTTCGCACAAAACCTATATTTAATAAACGTTTCCAGCTATCACCTCCATCAGTAGATTTAAATAATCCTTGATTAGCTGCTAAATAAACAATGTTTTGATTGTTATAGGAATATGCAATTTTGCTTACACATAATGGTTTACTCAAATTTGGAGCTTCCCCGCCTTTTCCTAATGCTTTCCAACTATGGCCGCCATCTGTAGATTTCCATCCAATCTCAAAATACTTTCCAGCAGGAATTGTGCGATGTTTTGCCGAACCTCCTATTCCCAAATAAACTAAATTTGAATTTGCAGGATGGACATACACTGAAGAAAGATTTGTCTCTCTGGATTTTTTTTGATTTAAAACCGGGAAACCATTTCCTCCCATATATTTCCAGTTTTCACCTAAGTCTGTTGATTTAAATGGACCTGCACCTGTAGCTACCCAGACTGTATTTGGATTGAATTGGTCAATAATCAACTCCGCATACTTGAAAATTAAATATTTGTTCAGAATCATATGCGCCCATTGGTCTCATCCATGATTCTCCGCCATCTGTTGATTTAAACAAACCTCCATTATCAGAACCAACAAAAACAATATTTGGATTTGATGGATATACAGCTATTTCATTGCTCCATCCTCCCCCACCTGTTCCTAGATAATTAATTTTTTTATTTGGATCAAAAGTAGTCGTAGCTGTTAGTTTGACTGATTCATTTGAATCATTATTGACAAAAAACAAATAGTAACCTAGAGATGTAAAAATTAAAATTAAGAGGACAGAGATTTTAACCATATACATTAAGATTTATAATTATGAATTTTAAAAATATATTTATGACTGAATTTATTTAATACAATAAAAAAGCCCTCATTTATTTTTAGAGGGCTATTTTGTCGGAACGGTGGGATTTGAACCCACGACCACCTGAACCCCATTCAGGTACGCTACCGGGCTGCGCCACGTTCCGATTCAATTAAAGTTTTGCAAGCAGTATCTGTAAAAAGTTTTTTATTTCTTCCAGATCTTTTTTAACAGAAGGTTTTTCTTTTTTAACCTCAACATTAACTTGTACATCACTATGATTCCCTGAATTTTCTATCTCAGGAATAAAACTTAATTGATCTTCAGTTACACTGCCATTGTCCAAAATATTCTTTGCACCTTCAATTGTATATTTTTGGTCACGAAGTAAGTTTTTAATTTGAAGAATAAGCTTAATATCTTTGTTTGTATATATTCTGTTTCCAGCTCTATTCTTTTGAGGTTTTAATTGCTCAAATTCAGTTTCCCAATATCTTAGAACATATTGTTCAACTTCAGTGATTTTACTTACTTCACTAATTGAGTAGTAAAGTTTTTTAATTGAAAGATCTTTCATGCTAACTCAAAATTGTTCGCAAGAAAAATAAATAATAGAGTTTTTAATATCAAGCTTAAAGTGATTAAATAATTATCTGCTTTAAATAATGCCTATAATTCATTTTCTTTATTGATAATATCTATTAACTCAGCAATATCACTCAATTCAAAATCAGCATTATGTATTTCAGTATCAAAAGTATCTCCGTATCTGGCAAAAGCTGTTTTCATTCCCAATTTTGCTGCTCCTATAATATCTCTTTCTGCCCAATCCCCTACCATTAATGCTTCTTCAGGTTTGACATTTAACTTATCAAGAATTAGCTGGAAAGGTTCGGGGCTTGGTTTTCTTTTTCCAGTATCCTCAAAAGTAACTACAGCGTCAACAATGTGATGAAAATTCAAATATG
This sequence comes from uncultured Ignavibacteriales bacterium, assembly GCA_963746735.1. GTDB lineage: Bacteria > Bacteroidota > Ignavibacteria > Ignavibacteriales > Ignavibacteriaceae > CAVSWT01. The sequence goes on along the minus strand of CAVVCO010000017.1, from coordinate 187,711 downwards.
CTAATCTAAGCCAGGCTTCTTTAGTGGGGGCATCTGAGACTATTCCCATTTTAATCCCCATTTTAAGAAGTTTATTTAATGTAGAATAAACATGTGGATAAGGAATTAATGCAGCTTCTCTTGCACGTCTATATGCTACAATTCCAGCAGATAATATTTTATAATCTACCTTATTTAAAACCCGATTTAAAAATTCATCAAATACTTGTTGGTATTCTATACCTTGCTCCTTATAAATTTCATCAATCATCTTACTTGCTATTTCCGGAGTTATTTCTAAACCGGCATCAACCATTGCCGGAATTGCTTCTTCAATAGCTCTTCTTTTCATTTTCATGAAATCAACTAAAGTATTATCAAGATCAAATATTACGGCTTTTATCACTTTGATTCTTTCCTTTATTTATTTTCAATTAATTTTAATAAAACATACACTCCAGCTATATAACTATATTCTTTAAATCCTGAAATATAACCATCACAGCCAGAAGCGGTTATTAAAGTTTGTCTATAATCTTCTCTATTAACTAAATGCGATAAATGAACTTCAACTTTATTTAACAATGAATCTGCTAATGCATCTCTTATTGCAACTGAAGTATGGGCGTATCCCCCAGGATTAATTAAAATTCCATCAAATTTACTTTTTGCATTTTGTATTTCATCAATTATTTCTCCTTCTATATTAGACTGAAAAAAATGGAATGAAATATCACTAAATTCTTTTTCCAACAACTTTTTAATATCTTCCAAAGTAATTGATCCATAATGACTTTTATCTCTTGCTCCTAATAAGTTCAAATTTGGTCCGTTTATTACTAAAATTTTCATTGCTCCTCCGTCATCTCTTCAATCACTTCTCTGAGTTTTGGTGAGAGATAAATTTCATCTGCTCCCAATTCCTTTAATGCTGCAGAAAGTATCATTACTTTTCTTTGAAGATTTGCCAGCTTATTAATTACAATCACTTTACTTTCTTTTAACAAGCAATACCCACCTTTGAAATCACCTTTTTCAAATCTTACTTCGGCACCTAACTGGGATGCAACCGATTTAAGTTCCGCTATAAGATCTTCAAATTCTTTTTCTTTAATTTTCATTTTGTTTCTCTGCCATCTTCAATGGTTGAAATATTGCTAAATAGATTATTGAAAAATATGCAAATAGCTCCATTAAAGGGAATGCATTTAGTGAGGTAAATCTTTTTATAATTAAATTTAATACATCATTTGTCATAAAAGATATTGAACTCATGTCTTGAATTATTTTATAATCAATTGTCATTAAGTATATTTCAAATGGAAATGTTAAAAATATTATAATTGTAATGATGAATAACCAGCCATTTTGCTTTAGTTTGCAATTTGTTGTTGAAATAAAAATAATATAAGATATGATAAATATTAAATAACAAATAGATGTGGTTTTAATAGCAATTATGAATACACTTAAAAATCCTAAAATATTTTCTGTAGTAAAACTGCTTTTAACTACAAATTCATAAGGTTCAAAAAGTTGATATGAAAGGCTTAGTCTAAGAAGATAGGTTCCTGTCCAAATAATTCCTGATAAAACAGATATATACAGGAATATTTTAGTAATGAGTTTCTCTTTTTGCATATAATTAAATTATTAATAACCTAAAAATAAAGAAAAATTATGATTATTGCTTCAATCGATATTGGTACAAACACAATCCTCTTGCTAATTGCAGATGTAGACATTCAGAAAAAAACAATGACATCAATATTAAATGAACAAAGAATACCTAGGATTGGAAAAGGGTTAGTTCCGGGGAAAGATATTTCTAAAGAAAAAATTCTTTCATTGCTTCAAGTTCTGAATGAATATCAGCAAATAATAAAGAAGCATAATTGTGAAAAAGTTTTAGTCACTGGAACAAATGCTCTTAGGATTGCATCAAACTCAAAACAAATTACAAATCTAATAAAAGGCGAATTTGGATTTGAAACAAAAATAGTTTCTGGTGAAGAAGAAGCGCAAATGTCTTTTCTTGGCGCAGCCGGCCGGAATGGGAATAAAAAAAGTTTAATGATAGATATTGGCGGAGGAAGTACAGAAATAACTTTCGGCAAAGGTAATGAAATTTTATTCAACAAAAGTTTTAATGTTGGAGTTGTCAGCGGGACAGAAAATTTTTTAGTTGATGACCCTCCCGTAAAATTTCAAATCGATGGATTTATATCGCATATTGAAAAAACATTTAATGAGCATCTTAATAAAATTAATTTTGTTCCAGATGAAATCATCGCTATTGCAGGTACCCCGACCACACTTGCATGTATTCAGCAAAATCTTTTAGAATATAATGAAGAAAAAATTGAGGGAAGTACCTTAACAAAGAATGATATCAAATTACTCATTGATGAATTATCTACCATGAGTTCTTTTGATATAAAAAAGAAATATCAATCTGTTGTAAGCGGCCGGGAAGATGTTTTATTAGCAGGAACGATAATTCTTTACAAGTTAATGGCGATATTAAATATTGATTCGTTAATTGTAAGTACAAAAGGAATAAGATACGGCGCAGTTGAAAAATTTATTGAAGAAAATTTTAAGGATTAATATTTTGTAAAATTGTATCCTCTGCTTTTTCTTCAGGAAAAGTTTTGGGATAATCTAATGTATAATGTAGTCCCCTGCTCTCTTTTCTCATTTTAGCAGATTTAATTATTATGTGAGCGCAGGTAGTTAAGTTTCTTAATTCTAAAATATCCTCAAAGATTTTCGTTTTTTTATAAAGATCTTCTGATTCAATAAAAATGTTGTGAATTCTTCTAGATGCTCTTTCAAGTCTTAAATTAGATCGCACGATCCCGACATAATCCCACATGATTTGTTTAATCTCTTTGATGCTATGTGTTATTAGAATTTTTTCATCTGAAGAAAGTGCGCCTGAATCATCCCAATCTGGTATTTCCGGTATCGTAGATTTATAGTCAGAAAGAAATTCTTTTAAATTCGTTGAAGCTCGATAAGCAAATACAACTGCTTCTAAAAGAGAGTTGCTTGCAAGTCTATTTGCTCCATGAACTCCTGTCATGGATACTTCTCCGCAAGCATAAAGCCCATTTAAGGATGTTCGCGCAAATTCATCTACAACAACGCCGCCACAAGCATAATGGGCTGCCGGAACTACTGGAATAAAATCTTTGGTAATATCAATACCTACGCTCAAGCAATTTTTATAAATATGCGGGAAATGCTCAAGGATATCATCTTTATTTTTATGTGTTACATCAAGATAAACAAAATCATCGCCACGTTTTTTCAATTCATTATCAATTGCTCTTGCTACAATATCTCGCGGAGCTAATTCTCTCCGTTCATCATATTTACTCATAAATTCTTCGCCATCCTTTGTCCTCAAAATTCCACCGAAGCCTCTCACCGCTTCAGAAATTAAAAATGATGGTGAAGAAGAACTACCTGATTTTTTTTCTGTATATAATGAGGTAGGATGAAATTGAATAAATTCCATGTCGCCAAGTTTTGCTCCGGCTCTATATGCCATTGCAAAACCGTCCCCTGTTGCAATGTATGGATTAGTTGTATGTTGATAAACTTGTCCTAACCCGCCTGTTGCAAGCAAAGTTGCTTTGGATGATATTTTTATAACTTCATTTTTATCTGCATCTAAGATATACGCGCCCCAGCAATTTCTATTTTCTAACTTTGAACTTCTAAGCCGTTTAATATTATGCTCTGTTATCAAATCAATTGCTGAAGAATTTTCTATAACATTTATATTCTTATGCTGATTAACAGCTTCAATTAATGCTCTTTCAATTTCTTTCCCCGTTAAATCTGCGGCATGTAAAATTCTTGCCATTGAATGGCCGCCTTCTCTTACTAAATCAAATTCACCATTCTTCTTTGTAAACTTAGTCCCAATTTCAACTAAGTCATAAATTCTCTGCGGGCCTTCATTCACCATTATTTCAACATGCCTTAAATTACAAAGGCTTGCTCCTGCAACTAAAGTATCATTGACATGTTTTTCGAATGAATCGTTTTTGCTAATTACGGAAGCTATACCGCCTTGAGCATAATTTGTGTTTGATTCGGATTTATTTTTTTTTGTGGCAACAATTACATTTGCAAACTCAGCTAATTTTAAAGCAGAAAATAATCCAGCTATACCGCTGCCGATAATTAAAACATCAGTTTTTAATTCCATTATTTATCTTTTAATTTCAAAGTTTCGTGAAAATTATATAAAAAGAAATCTATGTCATTTTTTGTAATGATTAAAGGTGGAAGCAGGCGAATGACCGTTTCATTTGTGCAGTTAGCTAAAACTTTTCTTTCTCTCATTCTTTCAACGATCTTATTTCCATTATAGTATAAATCAACCCCAACCATAAACCCTTTTCCACGGACTTCTTTAATGTCATTGGGGTACATTTTTTTCAATTCAATTAATTGTTCTATCAAATATTTACCAAGTTCTGCGGCTTGATTCATCAATCCATTTTCAAATACTTCTTCCAAAACAACTTTTCCGGCAGCACAGCTTACCGGATTTCCTCCGAATGTTGTTCCGTGTTTTCCAACTTCAAAAACATTTTCTAATTCTGATGAAATAAGAATAGCCCCTAATGGTAATCCCCCGCCAATTGCTTTTGCACTTACAATAATATCAGGATTTATATTTAAATGATTATGAGAGAACGGTAATCCGGTTCTGCCAATACCGCATTGAATTCCATCTGCGACTATTAGGAAATCGAATTTATTTCTTAGTTCTTTTATTTTATCTGCAAACTCTTGTGATACGACATTAATCCCACCTTCGCCCTGAATAAATTCAATAAATATCCCTGCGGTGTTTCCATCAATTTTATTTTGAAGATCATTTACATCATTAAAATTAATATGTTCAATATTTGGAAGAAGCGGTTCAAAACCTTTTCGATACTTGCTTCTCGCGGTAAGACTCATTGCACCATAAGTTCTTCCGTGAAATGAATTTGTTAGAGAATATATTTTTTTATCGGGCCCATATTTTTTTCTTATTAATTTAATTGCTCCTTCAATTGCTTCAGTGCCGCTGTTACTTAGAAATACTTTGCTCATATTGGAATGTTTAAGCAGCAATTCTGCAAATTCAATTTGAACATCTGTTATATAATTATTTGATAAATGCCCAAATATTAGCAATTTGCTCACTTACGGCTTTAACAATTTTAGGATGCGCATATCCAAGCGCATTAACGCCTAACCCGGAAAAGAAATCTAAATACCTGTTCCCATTTTTATCTATTAAATGAACACCTTGTCCAGATTTTATTTCAATTGGAATTCTATTGTAGGTGTGAATAAAGAATTCTTTTTCTTTTTCAAAAATATTTTGTGTCATATGAGTTTATTAAAATAATATTTGAGATGTTATATAAAGTGAATAAAATATTACAGCATTTACAATTAAAGCAGCAATTATGGAGTAAAATATATTTTTTGTTATAACATAATTACCAATTATTAATAGAAAGATTGACCATAAAATGACCAGGCTTTCAAGCCCCAGAACCATATAAGCTGTTATTTCTTTTACGGCAAATGGAGAGGGGTTCGTAGAAAATAAATATTCGCCGAATAGTATTAATTCAAACGGGAACAGAATTATTGCAGCAAATGCATGTGGAGTTAGTGAATAAATTATAATGGCAAAATTATCTTTTATTCTGTTTGTTAGTCCGGCACTTTTACCTATATACGAATTTATAATTGCAAGAATAAAAATTAAAAGAATTGATAATAAAAGGATTACTGTAATTTCAAATATAATACTTCCATGAGATTGATTCAGTTTAGAAGTCCAAACAGAAATTAAATTTGCATCAACATAAAATTTTAATGCAGCAAAAAATAAAATTAGGTAAATAAAATTTTTATGCTCTGAAAAAACTATCAGTTGAAATGCTTTTTTAGGAGATTCAGCTAAAAGACCAAGAATTTTAAATAAGTCAACATTATAAACTCTATCTCTTAAATAAGTATTGCAATTTTTACAAGTAAGCTGATAGAAAGGGTTTTCAGCATTACAGTTTCCGCAAGTGATTGTATTTTTCATAATACGTTTATTAAAAATTAAATTTAAGACCAATCATGGGCTGGTGTGTATAAAAATTTTCCGAAACATTAAAATCAAAAAGCGCTGCATCAACATAGGCATCAACTAAATTAAGAAAATAAACTAGCCCCATATAAATTGTAACCAAATCTCTCTGGTCTCTAAAAAAATTACGATTTATTTTATATGCATCTGTTTGATATCCGCTTTGGGCATAAAGCCTAGCATCATTCCAGTATCTATTATTATTCCATATCCATGCTGCTACTAAGCCCGCACCAATTCCCCAAATGACAGGGGCCTTAATATAAGATTCATTATAAATTTGTCCCCAGCCAGGAATGATAGCGCTGCGAAGGACAGCTCCCCAAGGTGATTTAGTCATAACCACGGCGGTTGTGTCTTCATTAGATTTATTTTCGTCTTGAAGTGTACTTTGCTGCGCCGAAACACAAATTTGCAAAGTAAAAAAAATGATTGCGATTTTAATGATATGATTTATCAATGATTTCAAAAAGTTCAAATAACCGTTCAAGCTCATCATTGGAGTAAAATTCAATTAATATTTCACCGGAACCGTCTTGCTTTTGCTTACATAAAATTTTTGTACCGAATATTCTTCTAAGTTTATCCTCTACATCATTTAAATTTGCAGAAAACACGGTTGATTTTGTTGTGAATGAACCTATTTTCCTTTTATGATCTGTTCCTGTCAATAATTTTTTAACAAGTTGTTCAACTTTCCTTACCGAAAGATTGCCTTCTTTCATCTTCTTTAAAGCAAATAATTGAAGCTCTTCCGATGGAAGATTAATCAATGCCCTGGCATGCCCGGATGTAATTTCTTCTTTCACCAAACTATCTTGAATTTCTTTTGGCAGCTTTAATAGTCTAATTGTATTAGCAACTGTTGAACGATCCTTTCCAACTTTATCTGCAATTTCTTCCTGTGTTAAGCTGCATTCCTCCATTAATCGTTTATAAGCAAATCCTATTTCAATCGGGTTTAATTTTTCGCGCTGGATATTTTCAATTAATGCAAAAGCAAGCATGCTTTCATCGTTATCAACTTTAATTATATAAGCAGGAATATCTTTATAACCAATCTCAATACATGCACGTAATCTTCTTTCTCCAGATATTAATTCATAACCATGTTCACTAACTCTTCTAACAGTTATAGGTTGAATTAACCCGTTAGACAATATAGATTTTTTTAATTCTTCCAAAGCTTCGGGTTCAAAATGAACACGCGGCTGAAATGGGTTTGGTTTTACATTGCTGACCGGAATCTTTGCTAATATATCAATATTCTGTCCGTCATCTTTCCTAAGATCAGTATAATCAGCAGTTTCAACATCCTTATTTTTCGTATGCTGCTGATTAATAAGCGCATCCAATCCCCGTCCTAAACTTGTTTTTAGTTTGCTCATACTTAATTATGTTTTTCTACTGGTGTATTTCTTTGAATCAATTCTGAAGCAAGAGACATATAATTTTTAGAACCCGAAGATATTGCATCATAAAGAATCACAGGCTTGCCATAACTCGGAGATTCCGAAATCCTGACATTTCTATGTATTATAGTCTCAAAAACCTTCTCCCCGAAATATTTTTTTACTTCATCAGTAACCTGATGTGACAATCGCAGCCTTGTATCAAACATTGTCAATAAAACGCCTTCAATTGTTAGGTTTTTATTAAAATGCTGCTTAACAATATTGACCGTATTCAATAATTGCCCCAAACCCTCAAGAGCAAAATATTCGCACTGAACAGGGATTAAAACAGAGTCTGCAGCAGTAAGCGCGTTTAAAGTAAGTAAACCCAGTGAAGGTGGGCAGTCAATTAAAATATATTCATAATTATTTTTAATACTTTGTACCGCCTTTTTTAAAAGGCCTTCACGATGATCAATATCGACCATCTCAATTTCCGCTCCAACAAGATTTATATTTGAAGGTAAAACATCAAGATGCGGCATAAAAGAATTTATTGCAACTTCGGTTATTTCTTTCGTCCCAATCAATACTTCATATACAGATGGAGTTTGATTATGGATACTTAAACCGGATGAAGAATTTGCCTGCGGATCAATATCAATTAATAATGTTTTTTTTTCAGCAGCCGCTAAGGATGAAGAGAGATTTATTGAAGTTGTGGTTTTACCAACTCCACCCTTTTGATTAGCTATAGCTATTATTTTTGCCATTAAATTGAGATTGTAATTATTGAAAATAATATTATAAGTATCAAAGATACACTATAATTCAATTTCTTAAAAATATGTATTAAAATATTATTTTCATAAGTAAATTGAAAATTAGTTAATTCCTTGAATTAAATATTTTTATAGCTCAATAGTCTCGCCATAATCTAAAACACGTGATTTCATCCCTTTATTCACAACTTTTTGTTTAAATTCTTCAGGATCAGCTTTTATAACATCAAAAGTATTATAATGCATAGGGATTGCTAATTTTGGGTTTACAAATTCTACAGCCCTAACTGCATCTGTTATTCCCATTGTAAAATTATCACCGATGGGAAGGAGCATACAATCTATTTCGTTCATTTCACCGATTAATTTCATATCATAAAATAAACCTGTATCTCCTGTGTGGTAAATCTTTTTATCTTCTATTGTCAAAATAACTCCGGCAGGCTCACCTCCATATCTATGATCCGGTGTTTCTGAGCCATGATGTGCAATTGTAAACTTTACTTTTCCGAAATCAAATACATGCTGTCCGCCAATATGCATATTATGAGCTTTAAATCCTTTTTCTTTACAATAATTAGCCAGTTCATTTACGCAAATAAATAAAGGATTAGTTCTCTTTGCAATTTTAAATGCATCACCAATATGATCACCATGAGCATGAGTGAGAATAATAAAATCAGCATTTACATCTTTAGATTTTACAGGTGAAGTTGGATTGTCATCTAAAAATGGGTCGATCAGAATTACTTTTTTGTTTGTGGTGATTTGAAATGCTGAGTGAGAAAAATATTTTAATTCCATTTTTTCCTCCCTACTAATAATTTTTTATTATTTATTTTTCTAAAAGCTTCATAAATGATTTCAAAGCTTTTGAATGATTAAATTTCATTAATTCAAGAATGAAGGTATTATTCAACCGATCTCTTTTTTGATTAACCTTTGTCCTGATTACTTCAGATATTTCAACCTTATCATTTTTATTTAGAAGCTCAATGTTTTCTTTCATCACGTCAAGATCACGCACCTTACCGGAAAGATCTTGAAGTGTTTCAATTTTTTTATAAAACAATACAAATATTTTTTTATCGAAACAGATAGTAAACAGTTCCATGTTGTAGCGTACTCGCCTTAATGCAATTCTAACCAGATGTAAATTTTCAACGGTCTTTTGTTCAAGAAATAATTTAATTGAAGAATTTAATTGGTTTAACCTTTCAGATACTATTTTAACAGCAGCATCTTGAAAAGTTAATTTTTTACGAAGTCCTTTTAATTCCCATTTCTTTTTAGCCATAATTTTAAGAAAAGATTAATTTAAGAAATCCTTTAATTGCCTGCATATTTTTCATTTTACTTTTTTCATTACCATAAATTGTTGGCACATCAGCAAAACCGATTTTGTAATTCTTTTTTGCAGCGTTTAAGAGTATTTCACTTTCTGCTTCAAACCCATTTGAAATCGGTAATATATCATTTAATATTTTAGTTTTGTATGCCCTAAATCCGCACTGACTATCAATTATTCTTTGCCCGGTTTTTATCGAAAGTAAAAAGGAAGTTATTTTATTACTCATGATTCTGTGGATTGGCATATTTGATAAATCATTCAATCTATTGCCTATTATAATATCAAATAGATTTAATTTATTTAGTAGATCAGGAATTGCTTTCGGATCATGTTGTAAATCGGCATCAATAGTAACAGTGACATTAGAATTTATATCAATTGATTTTTTGAATCCAAGATTTAAAGCATGACCTTTACCATAATTTTTATCAGATGAAATTAAAATGATATTATTCGAAGAAGGTATTTGATCTTTTGAATTATCTGTTGACCCGTCATCTACAGTAATAACGAAATCAACATAATTCAGTGTTTGCGTTATAATATTATTTAGGTTTGCGCTTTCATTGTAAAATGGAATAACAGCCGCAACATTATTTTTTTTGTCTAAGTTGTTCAAGAATAGCCTTCCAGCCTTTAATCGAGGGAGTTCTAAATGATTCAGTTAATTTTCTTTTTAACGCATCTTTTGAAAGCCCCTTTATTAAAGCTCCGTTTTCTGCTACAGAAATTCCGCCAGTTTCTTCAGATACAATTACACTTACAACGTCTGCTTGTTCTGAAATCCCTAATCCTGCCCTATGCCTCATTCCTAATGCCTCTCCGTTAACTGAAGTAGTTGTACTTAACGGGAGCGTGCATCTAGCTGCTTCAATAACATCATTTTTAATTACAACAGCTCCGTCATGAAGAGCAGACCTGGGGAAAAATATTGTTCTTAAAAGATCTTTGCTCAACTTTGCGTTAATCTGTTCACCGGTTTCAGTGTAACCTCTAATGCCTGTAGATTTAACTAATATCATTAAAGCACCATGCTGATGCTGAGCCATTTCAAAAGCAGCTTCAGTAATTATTTCTGCTTCCTCCGGTGAGTTTGGTTTTACAAACAATGTAAAAAATCTATTGCGGGCTACTATAACAAGTAGTCTTCTTATTTCAGGCTGGAAAAGGATTACAAAAGCAATTACCCAAATATCGGTAACCAATTTTAACAGCCAGCTAAGTGCGCGAAGATTTAAAGCATTGGCAATAAAATAGAGAACGAAAACAATCATTAACCCTACGAATATCTGCGCAGCGATTGTTCCTTTTAAAAGCATATACAAGCGGTAAGTGATATAAGTAACAATTGCTATATCTAGAATATCAACAAATGATACGGTTAAAAATCCAATTTTAAAAAGATCAAACATTATTTTTTAATTTATATGATTGAGTAATTTACAAACTTGAACACCATTATTAACATTGTGTGTCCTAATTATATTTGCTCCATTCTTAACAGCGATTCCTTCCATAATTGCCGTTGCAGTATCTCTCTCATCAATTTCTAAATTCAATGTCTTGCCTAAAAATGATTTCCTAGATAATCCGATTAATACCGGATAATTTAAAGCCTTAAGTTCGCTTAAATTTTTAATTAATTCAAAATTATCTTGAATTCTTTTTCCAAAGCCAATTCCCGGATCAATTATTATTTTTGATATTCCCCCTTGGACAGCCCTATCAGACTGAATTTTTAAAAATTCAAATACTTCTTTAACAACATCATCGTAATAAGGATTTTGCTGCATGTTTTTAGGAGTTCCTTTAATATGCATAATGATGACTGTCGCATTAAACTTTTTTATAATATTAATCATACCGGGATCGAAAGTTAATCCGCTAATATCATTTATAATTTGTGCGCCATTTTTTAATGCTTCATCGAGCAACTACACTTTTCGTGGTATCAACTGAAATTATTGTATCTGGTTTTTTATCCAATATTTTTTTTAACAACTGGCACTACCCTTCTAATCTCTTCTTCCTCACTTACAACATCGGAACCCGGTCTAGTTGATTCTCCTCCAATATCAATCATATCTGCACCCGAGTCGATCATTTTTAGTGCATGATTTACTGCATCATCTTCATTTAAATATAATCCGCCATCAGAGAAAGAATCAGGCGTTACATTCAAAATACCCATTACAAAAGCATTACTGAAATCGAATATACGATTTCCGATTTTATATTTTTTGAACTGATATTCCAAATTAGTTGAAAGGATTTTGTGATAAAATGATTTTAATAAAACAAAGATAAGATTTTCTTTTTAAAGTATTTATGACGGCTTATTTATTCTCTCCATCATGTTTTCCGGTTTAGAAAGATTTTTAAATCCATATTTTTTATATAATTCGTGAGCGTCTTTTGTCCCAAGTCCCCATCGATGAACGTCTTTTAACACTTCAGATCCCATAATTGTTTTCATTAATAATTTCCCAAGTCCTTGCTTGCGATAATCTTCAAGAATAAAAACATCCATCAGCCAGGCAAACACTGCATAATCTGTAACGACTCTTGCAAATCCGACCTGTTTATCATCTAGATAAACTCCAAAGCATAATGAATTATCAATTGATTTTTTTACTGCTGCTAAACTTCTTCCATTTGCCCAGTAAGATTTTTTATCTAGAAATTCATGAATAAGAGGAATATCTAACTTTGATTTATCAGTTGAGATTAAAATATTATTTTCCATTATTTTATATAATTCTTTATTTAAGTTGCAAGATAAACTACGTAACTATTTCTTATGTTAAATCAGTATATAAATTCAGCAATTCCTAATTTGCTTCCGGTTTTAATTCAACCTTATTTGCTTGAATTACAATCACTGACGGTTTTAGCCCTTGTGAAATAGCAGTTAATGTTATTTCTCCTTGCTGCTTAGCAGATTGAACAATTACCTGCGCCAATCCATTAAATACTTTTCGTTTCCATTGGTCTGCCGGATATATTACTTGCACTAATCCCGGATCAGTATTTGGAACATCCCATTGATTCTTTTTTCTAAATCGCTTACCTGTTAAAGTATATTCATTTATACCTTCCTTTATCAAACTATGGGAAAGCTTAAATGATTGGTTTGGATCATCTCTTTTAATGTTTGATGCAATCAATTTCCCATTTATAAAAATTGATTGATCTTCTGTAATACTTTTAGTAAACAAATTTACTTCTGTCTCTTTTGTAATTTCCGGAAGATTGAATTTTCCGCGTACAACTATAAGCGAATCTTTGTACTCTCTCCAATCTTCACTTTGATTTGAGAACGCAAGTTTCCAATTTGAATCAGTGAATCCGGCAGCAGTTTCTGGCCTATTATTTAAATTAGCCACAGCCAGTTCCTTTAGATCTTGGATCTTTATTCTTTTTATAGTTTCAAAATATCTATCTTCTTCATGACTTGAAGAATTTCCATTCCCTACTCCAATAATCTTTCCCGGCCCTTTTAATGAAAAATAAATTTCATTATCTGCTTCCGGTACCATTCTTTCTTTATTATCGTTTACCTGAACTGTAATTACGGAAACATCTTCTCCATCGGCATTTATTACCGTTCTATCTGCAGTTAATTTAATTGCCAAGGGATCATTTGCCGTTTCCACTTTATCAGAAATAATTTCTTTATCTCCTTTAAATCCGCGTGCTGATAAAACTCCCGCTTCATATTTAACTTTCCATTCAAGATGTCCATTTACCTGCATATCCTTCTTACCCAAACTTTTATTATTTAAGAACAATTCAACCTGATCGCAATTGCTATAGACAATTACTTCAATATCTTTTCCAGTTTTGTGCTTCCAGTTCCAATGTGTTGCAATATGAAGTACCGGTTTATCATCCCACCATGATTTTAAATAGTAAAAATTGTCTTTTGGGAAACCACATAAATCAACAATACCGAATTGTGAACAAACTTGCGGCCAGCCGAAAGGGTTTGGTTCTCCTCGATAATCAAAACCTGTCCAATAAAATAGTCCTGCCAGAAATTTTCTTTGGGAATAAAATTTCCATCCAAATTCTGCTCCTTTATCTTGATGAATCATGTCTAGAGGAGACAAAAATCCTTTTGATTTATTAGTTATATAAATACCTCGAGTTCCGCGTGTTGTTGTTTCTTCAGTACCCACTCCTGGCTGCCATGGAAATTTTTTATGATGTTCATCAATATCACCTTGAACGATATAATTGTATCCCATAACCTGTGTTATTTTTCCAATTCCATCATCCCATCCACCGCTGCATGCAGCCGTAAATTCTCTTGAAGAATCAAACTGCTGCGCAAAGTTCTGCATTGTTTCAGCTATTCTGGTTCCTTTTACATTACCTTCAATTGCCCATTCTTCATTCCCCAATGACCATAGAATTACACTTGGATGATTTCTATCTCTTTTCATTAGAGTTTCAAGACAATCAAGATGTTCCTTATTAGTTCCCATTAATCTATTTTCATCAAGAACCAGCATACCAAGTTTATCGCATGCATCAAGAAGTTCTGGTGAAGGCGGATTATGGGAAGTGCGAATTGCATTGCTCCCCATTTCTTTTAATTTTTTGATTCGAAATTTCTGGAGAGCATCCGGGATAGCAATCCCAACTCCCGCATGATCTTGATGCTCATTCGTTCCTTTCAGTTCAACTCTTTTTCCATTCAAAAAGAATCCCTCATTTGGATCAAAACGAACAGTTCTAATTCCAAAAGTAGTTTCATAATTATCTACAACTTTTCCTTCAGTACTTATAGTTGTTTTTAGTTTTTGAAGTATAGGATTTTCAATTGACCATAATCTTGGATTAGCAATTTTATATTTGCTATAAAATTCATGGATTTGATGAGGCTGTAAAGTTAATTGTTTAGACCTGCCCGAAGCTATAGATACTCCTTTATCGGTTATGATATACTCTTCAATATTAAAAACTTTAGCTTTTTCAGATTCATTTTCTACAGTAGTACGAATAGTAATTATTGCGTTGTTTTCTTTCAATTCTGTTGTTACAAAAGTGCCATACCTCCTAACATGCAGTGGAGAAGTTTTATCTAACCAAACATGCCTGTAAATACCAGCCCCTTCATAGAACCAGCCTTCCTCCATAGTTGCATCTACACGGACAGCAATTACATTATCCGCTCCGTAATTCAAATAATCTGTTATATCGTAACTAAAACTTTTATACCCGCTGTTTTCATTACCAAGATAAAATCCATTTACCCAAACAATTGAATTGCGGAACACGCCATCAAACGTAATTGTAATTCTTTTTCCTAAATCTGATTCAGGAATGAGGAATGTTTTGCGATACCACCCGATACTATTTTGAGGAAAGTCTCTACCTATTGCTTTAAAGCCATGACTGTAGCTTGCTGTTGAATCAAAATGCAGTTCAACACACCAATCGTGAGGCAAATCTATTTTTCTCCAACCGCGGTCATCAAAGTTTTCTGCAGCCGCTCCATCGCCATATCCGGCTTTAGCAAAATAAGAGAAGTAACCGGTTCCATTATTAAAATCTTTGCCGGCATCAACTGCATTTCCCAAAGCAAATCGCCATCCAAAGTCAAATAACAAGTGTTCCCGAGGCACATTTCCTATATTACTTTTATTTGTTTGGGGATAAATTAAATTTTTTGGTGATAATATCATTAAGAAAATAAAAACTATAATAATTAATTTGAAAATGAATATATCCGATCTAAAATAAGGTGGAGTTTTTATTTTCATTTTATTCCCTTTTAAATGAAGTTATAGGAGGTTACTTAGAATAAAATTGAATAAGAATTAATTCATTCAATTATTATTTCAAGTAGCCATTCTCTTTAAGCCACTTTTTACATGCTTCCGGCCACGTAGATTCCGTTCCTGTTGATCTCCCCATTCCATAACCATGTCCTCCCTTTTCATAAATATGAAGTTCACAAGAAATTTTATTTTTGTTAAGGGCTAGTGCATAATCTATACTATTCTGAATTGGAACAGTATTATCATCCATTGAACAAACTAAAAATGCCGGTGGTGTATCTTTATTTACTTGTAATTCATTTGAATATTTTTTCACTAATTCAGAACTTGGATGTTTTCCAAGTAAATTAATTCTTGAGCCCATATGAGTGATTGTTGAATCCATAGTAATAACCGGGTAAATAAGAATAGAAAAATCCGGCTTTGCGTTTGTTGTATCAGTTGATTCGTAGACTTTATCATTATAATGAGTCGATAAAGTTGATGCCAAATGCCCGCCGGCAGAAAAACCCAGTATGCCAATTTTATTTGGATTTATATTCCATTCTCTAGCATGACTTCTTATAATTCGCATTGCCCTTTGTGCATCTTGAAGTGGGCCAATAGTTTTATTTGTCATAATTGTTGAATCAGGTAAACGGTATTTTAAAACAATCCCTGTTATGCCTAGCTTGCTAAGCCATTCCGCTATCTGCGAACCTTCATGTTTAATTGCGAGAACACTATATCCACCTCCTGGACAAATTAAAATTGCAGTACCGGTTGCAGTTCCATGTAGTGCTGGATAAATATCAATTGTAGGATTAGAAATATTTTTCATCCATGTCCAATTCTTATCTGAATCTACAACAGCTTTATAATTAGGATTACTAATAGCTCCAGGTGCTACATCCGGCCATAAATCAATTGTCTTCGTTTGAGCAGCTACAGTCCCAATATAAATTAATAGAGCAATGATTATGAATTTATATCTTTCTCATTTTGTAATTTATTTTTTTAGTTTTAATTACTTTTAATTTCCTTCGCTATTATGTCCGCCATTATTTTCGCACCCTTTTCATTTGGATGTATCCCATCAAAAAAGTTTTCTCCCTGTCCGCTCATTTTATGATAAAGGTCTATAATCTGAAGATTATTCTTCTTAGCTAAATTTTCAATAATTGGTATTTCACCAGCAGTTATTGTTGAATCGTTAATTCCCCACTTGGTTTTAAATACTGGAACAGGCAAGCACACAAAAATTTTGGGTTTGCTCGGAATTGTTTTAAAAGTATCAATTAAAGCCTGGTAATCTGCGGCATAACTTTCTTCATTCCAATTTTGGCTTTTAGTATCATTAGTGCCAAGCATGATTATAATGATATCAGGACGATAAGCAAAAACATCTGAAAATTCTTTGCAAATCCAGTAAGGGAAATCACCTTTTTTACGAAGTGTTGTTGCACTTCTTCCTAAATTTAATACTGAATAATTTGGACCTAAAATGCTGTCGAGAACTACAGGATAACTAGTTTTACTTTGCCAGGCCAAACCGTATCCTTCTGTGATGCTATCACCAACGCAAGCTACTTTTGTTTTGTTTGAACAGGTGACAAATAAAAAAAGGGAAAGTAAGATAAAAATGAATTTAATTTGATTCATAAATCTATAATGAAATTAAATTAAGATATAAATAAATCTTATGTATAATGAGGATAAATATTAAAATACAAATTATCAAAAAGCTTTATTGCAAAATATAAAAACTAATTTTTATAAATTTAAGAGCAGCGCGAATAATAGCCTAAAATTGACATTTTAAATTATCAGATTAATTCTATTGAATTTTATAATAGTAATTAATTATTTATTTCAACAGTTCTTTTAGTCCTAGCGCTTTCTCTGGCAGCATCAAGTATTTTCATTACAATCATATTATTTTCTAATGATGACAGATCAAATGGTTTCAATTTTATTTTATTTCTTACTACTGCAGCGAAAAAGGCAAATGGATCATCCAAAGGAGTTTGCATTTCTTCAAGCTTTAATTTCTCTTCTTTAAATCCATCATAGCCCTCTGCAATGCGGACGCGAAGTGTATTTCTGTTATCAGCATATATGGCCCCATCAAGTCCGTAAAGTTCCATATCTTTCCTGCCCATCGGCCAATCCCATGAAGGTTGAATAACCGCATTTACACTGTCATAAGTTAAAATTATTGTAGCATCATCATCAACTTTAGGATTATTTTCGGGCTGAAGCTGCTGAGTTACAGCTGTAACAGATGTTGGAGTTTTTCCGTCCATTAACCATGTCAATAAGTTTACACCGTAACATCCGAAATCTGTAATTGCCCCGCCTCCGCTTTGAACTGGATCAATTAACCAATCTAAAAATTCACTATTAACCCCAATTTTTTTGGGGCCTTTATGTCCATCCCGGACCACTACTTTTCGTAAATCGCCAATTGTTCCTTCTTTAAGCAAATCATATGCTTTGTGGTTCGAGGGATACCAAGTTGTTTCATAATTAGTTAATAAATGAATCTTATATTTGTCCGCAAGAGCTTTCATTTTATTTGCTGCTTCTAAACTCACAGCTAAAGGTTTTTCAACCATTACATGAATTCCTTTTGGGGCACAAACTTCAACAATTTTTAAGTGATCATAAATAGTCCCAAAGGCTAAAACTGCATCCGGATGTTTTGCTTCAATCATTTCTTCAAGTGTATTGAATACAATGCTCATTGAAAAGCCATACTGTTTTGAATATCTTAATGCTAAATCTTTATTGGGTTCAACAATTCCCACAATTTGAATATCACCTCGATCTTTACGTCCTAATATTCCGTGCACGTGAGTATGAGTAAGTCCCGCAATTCCAACTTTTAGAGGGGCATCTTGAGCTGATAGATTTATTGATGACATGATCAATATTATTAATGAAATAAATAATTTATGAGTCATATTTTTTTAAGTTTATTTTGAATTATTATTTAGTGTATCAATAAATAAAAAATAAAATCATAAAAATGATTTTAAATTATATAAGAAATCTAATATTTCTTGATTTGTTGATATAAGTTAATTTACCTACATGTAATTAGAAAAAAAAGAGAATGATTGCCAAAAGGCGCTTAGATTGGAATATTATTATTTGGATAGCGGAAGGATTTTTGTTTAATCAGGAATAACTAAAATAACTAATCATTTAATATCTCCTTCACTCGTCCCACTTCTCCAGTTTCAAGTCTGACTTTAATACCGCGAGGATGCTGTGGAGATTTTGTAAGAATATTTTTAACATAACCATCGGTTAGTTCCCTGTCCTTTGGTCTTCTTTCATAACAATTTTTACATGACTGCCGGGATTAATTTCCCGGCGAATCGTTCCATTCGTCAATTGGATTTTTTCCTATTAAAGCTGCTTGATTTGCGTACCCATTTCTTTTTTTTCTGAAAGAAGTCGTTGGATGAATTTTTATTTGGGCGATACGAACTGGATTTTTTGGACGATCTGAATTTTCTTAAAGGGATTTCTATCGTATCATCTTCTTCCTTATTTGATTTAAAAGGATGATCTTCTACCACGGGGATTGGAGTTTTAATCAGCTTATTAATTTCTTTTAGATAATATCTTTCCTGGGAATCGCAAAACGAAAGAGCTGTTCCGCCTAATCCCGCTCTGCCAGTACGTCCAATTCTATGAATATATGCTTCAGAGTATTCAGGAATATCAAAATTAAACACATGTGATAATTTTTCAATATCAATTCCTCTTGCTGCAATATCAGTTGCCACTAGAACTCTGGTGCGCTGTAATTTAAAATTATTTAATGCACGCTGTCTTGCCCCTTGAGATTTATTTCCATGGATTGAATCAGCGTGAATTTTTGAATCATTTAAAAATTTCATTACTGAATCTGCATCACGTTTTGTCCTGGTAAAAACCAGCGCAGATGGAATATTTTCATTTTTTAAAATATGAATCAGCAGATTTTTTTTATCCGGTTTTGAAACAAAATAAACCGCCTGCTTAATTACTTCAACGGTTTTTGATTCAGGAGCAATTTCAATTTTTACCGGATTTGTTAATATGTTATTTGCAAGCTTAACAATTTCGTTAGGCATTGTAGCTGAAAAGAAAAGTGTTTGTCTTTTTGCAGGCATCTTAGATATAATTTTTTTGATATCTATGATAAAACCCATATCAAGCATTCTATCAGCTTCATCCAAAACTAGAATTTCTATATTTGAAAGATTGATAATATTTTGCTCAACTAAGTCTAATAATCTGCCTGGAGTCGCAATAAGAATATCTACACCACGTTTCAAATTATTAGTTTGGATATACTGGGATACTCCGCCATAAACGACAGTATTTTTTAGTCCGGTATGTTTTCCATAAACACTAAAGCTTTCGCCAACTTGCACGGCAAGTTCACGGGTTGGAGTGATTACTAAAGCTTTTAT
Source organism: uncultured Ignavibacteriales bacterium (assembly GCA_963746735.1). Taxonomy (GTDB): domain Bacteria; phylum Bacteroidota; class Ignavibacteria; order Ignavibacteriales; family Ignavibacteriaceae; genus CAVSWT01. The sequence continues at coordinate 167,799 of CAVVCO010000017.1, read as the reverse complement.
TTTTCTATCTTGCTTAAAACGCGAATTCCTTCCGGCCGGTTTAAGCGGTTCACGCTTCTCATTTAGAATTTGTAAAATAGGAATTGCAAATGCCGCGGTTTTTCCTGTTCCCGTTTGTGCACTGCCGAGAATATCTTTTCCTTCAAGTATTACAGGAATTGCTTTCTGCTGAATAGGAGTTGGTGTGGTATAACCTTCGTTTTCTAGTGCTTTTAATATTGGCTTAATGACATTTAAATTTTCGAATGACATAATTCTTTCTATAATATGCTGGGTTAAAACATCATACATCATAGAAAGATTATTATGCTTTAATACAGCTGGTTTTGTTAAATTAAGATTTATTAAAAATTGCAATCAATGAGGTATTGTGGTGAAGGCTACTTTTAAAAATCACGTCCGCTAACATACGCTAATAAATCCACAAATCAAATTTCCATTTTAATTGGTATTAATACCATTAAATTCTGATGATTACTTGTCAAGCTTACAGTATATTTGCTCCTTAAATTATTATTAAAAATATTTGTACTTATGTCCGAAAATGTAACACCCGTTATTTTAACAGCTTTAGAATTAGAAGTTCATTTTGGTGAACAGGTTATTCTTGATAAAGCTTCTTTAAGTGTTCATGAAGGCGACCGCATTGGTTTAGTTGGAAGAAACGGTGCAGGTAAATCCACCTTTCTAAAAATTATTTCCGGACTTATGCCGCCCGATTCCGGTGAAGTTGCAAAGAAAAAAGACCTTGTAGTAAGCTTTCTCCCACAAGAATTTACATTGGATGAATCAAAAAATGTTTATGAAAATATTTTATCAGGCGCTCTAGTCTGAACTCAATTTGATAAAGGAATATGAACGGACACATTATGAATCGCCAAGAAAGCATCATCTTGAAGAATTGATTTTGCGGATGGATTCATGGAATCTTGAAAAAAGAATTAGCATGCTAATCCAATCTTTAAATGCTCCCGCTTCTGAAAGAATTGTTTCTACTTTATCCGGCGGCGAAAAAAGACGTGTTGCAATTTGCCGAGCATTAATTTCAAAACCCGATTTACTCATTCTTGATGAGCCTACAAACCATCTTGATACAAAATCAATTGAATGGCTTGAGGATTTTCTTTCCGGATATAAAGGAACTTGCATCTTTGTTACTCATGATCGCTATTTCCTGGATCGAATTGCAAATAGAATTGTTGAGCTTTCTTCCGGAACATTTTATTCACACCAAGGGAATTATACTGAATATTTAATAAATAAAGCTGAACGACAAGCGATTGCTGAAGTTGAAGAAAAGAAACGCCAGATGTTTTTAAAGAGAGAATTAGAATGGGTAAGGCGCGGTCCAAGGGCAAGAAGAACCAAAGCAAAAAGCCGGTTAGATAATTTTTATGAAGTTTCATCTCAGTCAAATAATGAAGTTGAACTTGATGTAGATTTAATTATTCCGCCTGCTGAACGGCTAGGCAAAAAAGTTGTTGAAATTAAAGATTTAGGAATTAATATTGGCGGAAAAACTATTATTCAATAATTTTAGTTTTAATTTTGAAGCCGGAAAAAATATTGGGGTTGTTGGACAAAACGGTTCCGGCAAAACTTCCTTGCTCAAAACTATTTTAGGAGAAATACCCCCTGCCAAAGGTATAATTGAAATCGGTGAAACCACAAAATTCAACTATGTTGATCAGTCCAGGCTGCTGTTAAACGATGAAGATTCTGTTATGAAAGCAATTGGGGAAGGAAATGAAACCGTAATGTTCGGCAAGCAGCGGATAAGCGTTTGGACTTACTTAAGAAGATTTCTTTTTACTGATGACCGTATAAACACACAAGTAGGCAAGCTTTCCGGTGGTGAAAAAAGCAGACTTACACTTGCAAAGATTTTATGCACTGGCGGTAATTTTCTTATGCTGGATGAACCGACTAATGATCTTGATCTTCCAACTCTAAGAATACTAGAAGAAGCTTTAATTTCATTTGAAGGATGTGTAATTGTTGTTAGTCACGATAGATATTTTCTAAACCGTGTATGCAGCGGTATATTAGCATTTGAAGGCAAAGAAGAAATCTATTACAGCGAAGGTGATTATGATTATTATATTCAAAAAAGAAAGCAGCGAATTCAGGAAGAAGAAAATTCAAAACCTAAAAAAGAGATTGTTGTTTCAACTGTTAAATCAAAATCAAATCAAACTAAAAAGATGAGCTACAAAGATAAATTGGAGCTTGAGGCAATTGAAGAAAAAATCATTGAGGCAGAATCAGAAGTTGAACGAATAGAGAAAATATTCACCTCTCCGGACTTTTATGAAAAATATGCAGCACAGACAAATGAATTAAATAAACAGCTTGAAGATGCAAAAGAAAAAGTGAAAAAACTTTATGAAAGATGGGAGCAACTGGAGAAAATAAAAGTAGATTTAGCTTAAAAATATTTTTTCTCCAATGTACTTATATCGAAACTTTAGTCTATGGTCTTTTCTCCGGATCTGTCCTATTATCAAATACCGAATGTATTATTATTTCTTTTTCTTCGATTGTGTAAAAAACCGAGAAAGGAAATCTCCTAATAACATTCCTTCTAAAGTTGGAGTAGCATAGCTGATACATTTCCGGAAAAGTGACAATTTCATTAAGAGCTATTTCGATACAATCAATGAATTCAAAACCTAGCCCACGTCTTTGCTTTTCATACCATTCAAATGCTATCTCTATATCTTTCTTAGCTCTACTGGTATAAAGAAGTTTCACTTATATTTTTTCCTAATTTCTTCGTGAACCTCCTTTGGCTCGTGAAGGGTTTGCTGCCCACTTTTGTATTCTTTATATCTTTTATCCAATTCCTTTTTTTGCCAATCATAAAGAGGCAGCACTGAGTTACTTCGCGCAATTGAATCCCAAATGTCTTCGACCAGAATTAGCTTTTCGGAAAGCTCTAGTTTATCTATTTGTTTTATAATTTCTCCTACACTCATAACAAATCCTAATAATTGAATAACATTTTAGCTAATATTATAAAATTTATAAACGGTAATCAACATTTACATTCTTTCCCGTTATTCTTCCCATTTATTCTTCTTGCTCCCTTTATAGCTGTCAATTTGCAAAAGCACACCTTCTAATTTTCCATTATCAAGATGTATTCTTCTTGATGTTTTTAAGCCAATAGATTTTCGCAATGAAGGTTCGCCTGTATAAATAAAAGCAGTAGTCCCGTTGCAATTTGTTTTTAGGTAATCGCCCAATTCTTTATAGAGTGTTTGAACCTCTTCAAGCTTACCTAGCCTCATTCCATAAGGTGGATTAACAATTAAAGTTCCATCCTCAAATCCTTTTACACGCTGAAACGGCTTGCATGAAAGTTCAACTGAATTGGAATAAGGAAGTCGTGAAAGATTACTTTTTGCAACCTCTATAGCATTTGGAGATTTATCACTTCCTTTAATAATATTTTTGGGCAGCGGACGAATCTTATTATCGTATTCACTTTTGATTTTGTTCCATTCTTCAAGGTCAAATTCCGGCAAATTAAAAAAACCAAATTTCTTGCGGAGATATTGCGCAGGTATTCTGCAGTAATGCATTAATGCTTCACATAGAATTGTCCCCGAACCGCACATTGGATCCCACAGTGGATTCTCACCATCCCATTTACTAATCTTTATAATTGTGGCGGCAAGAGTTTCCTGCATAGGGGCTTCTCCGGCAAGCAGTCTATATCCCCTTTTATGAAGCGATTCTCCAGATAAATCAAGACTTATTATAGCAGTATCTTTATTTATATGAAGGTTAAAACGAACATCAGGATTTACAACTTCAACATTTGGACGCTTGCCGTATTTCTCCCTGAAATAATCAACAATTCCATCTTTCAAACATTGCGATGCATACAATGAATTAGTAATTCGGCTTTTGGAAACGGAAGCACTGATTGAAAATGTTTTTTCAACGGATAAAAAATCTTCCCAATTAATTTGCTTTGCTTTGTTAATCAAGGTGTTTGTTTTATGGCAAGGGAAAATTACTAAAGGAGCAAGCACCCTCGAAAGCAGCCGTGATGTATAATTTATTTTATATATGGTTGGAATATCTGCATGAAAATAAATTCCCTTATAATCAATTTTAGTTTTAGTTGCACCAAGTTTCAGTAATTCCTGTTCGCCCAGTTCTTCCATTTTCCCGGTTACCTGTGCAAAGTATCTTGTTGATTCGTATTCGTACATTTAGTAAATCAAATAGTGAAAAAATAAATGATTATTAAGAGTGGATTAAAGATAAAAAATTATTTTATGTATTATTACAAAAAGATAGTCTTACATGCTGGCTAGATATTTAACTTTTAAAAGATAATGATTCTTAATAACATAAGATTAGTTATCATTCATCATAAATTTATAATGAAGTCTTTTTCAGCATCCCCGCCAAATCCAATTCAACTGCTTCTTCGCAATAGAATGGTTCGCCGTAATATTTCCCTATTTGAAATCCGTAAAACTCTGCACGTGATTTTATGTAATTAATAAATCCTGGTTTACTTATAAATGTTTCAGGTTCTACACTTTTAGGATTATGAAACTGTGACCCGTAAGCATTAACTGCTTTCATTTTTGTTTCAAAGCAATCACTGACATCAACTATAAAAGAAGGTTCAAATGTGTAGGTCTGCATGTAGTAATAAAGTTTTTGAGGACGGTAGGCATTCTGAGGTACTTCTTTATCAAAGGTTTTTATTTTTGTTAAACCGCATGAAAACATAGCACGTTTTACAAGCATACTGGCATCAATATGATCTGGATGGCGGTCATTAAAATAGGGAGCGAAAATAATCTTCGGCTTATATTTTCTAATAGCCATAATCACTTTCATCAAATTCTCTTTGCTCTGTTCAATTCCTCCATCGGGCAGCATTAGATTTTCTCTCATAGAAATTTTAAGAGTTGTACCTGCCAGAAAGGCTTCTTTCTGCCGTGTTTCAGGAGTACCTCGTGTTCCAAGTTCTCCTCTGGTAAAATCTATTATTCCGACTTTCAATTCATTGTGAGAAAATTTTGCGATTGTTCCCCCCATTGAAAGTTCGGCGTCATCAGGATGTGCTGCAAAGATTAAAACGTCTAAAGTCATAAGTATTGAAGGTTATTTTAAGAAGTTTTTAATTTAATGCCCTTCGAACTTAATTATTTTTTAGTATGATTTCCAACTATCGTCTAAAAATATTTATAATGGTTTATTCTTATCATATTAATGTTTAATTTAATTTTATCGAATCAAGGTAAAATTATTTTTAGATTTAGGATAAGATTAAGCTTTTAAATTATTTAATATTAACAATTAGGAGCTTTTAATGAAGCCTATTTATACTATTATAATTATTGTTGTTATTTTTTCTATCAATTCATTATATGGACAAAGCAAAATGAAAGCTTTTATAAACGGAATTATCTATACAGTAAATGACAAACAGCCTTCTGCAGAAGCTGTTATTATAGAAGGCAATAAAATATTATTCGTCGGTTCTAATGAAGATGCAAAAAAAATAATTAATAACTCAACTGAAGTAATTGATTTAAAAGGCAGACTGATGCTTCCTGGCTTTATTGATGATCATACTCACTTTATAAGCGGCGGATTTTATCTGCAAGGAATTAACCTTCGTCCGGCAAAATCAACAACTGAATTTAAAGATATATTAAAAAAATATGTGTCTACTCATCAAGGGAAATGGATTACAGGCGGCAATTGGGACCATGAAGCGTGGGAAGTAAAAGACCTCCCAACTAAGGAAATGATTGATAATTTTACACCGAATACACCTGTTTTTGTTGATAGATTTGACGGGCATATGGCACTTGCTAATTCTTATGCGCTTAAACTTGCCGGTATAACAAAAAATACTCCAAGCCCGGATGGTGGTTTAATTGTAAAAGATAAAAAGACAGGTGAACCTACTGGGATACTTAAAGATAATGCAATGTCTTTAATTTATTCCTTTATCCCTGACCCTTCTGAAGAAGAATATTATGAAGCAGCTTTAACTGCGATGGATCATATAAAACCATTAGGGGTTACCAGCATTCAAGATATTACGATGCCGGAGGACCTTAAAACATATCAGAAATTGGAAAAAGAAAATAAACTTACATGCAGGATTTATACACGTTATCCTGTTGCTCGATATAAAGATTTAATTGATATGGGAGTTGAATGCTGCCACGGTTCAGATAAACTTGTTTTAGGTTCACTTAAAGCTTTTGCTGACGGCTCGCTTGGCTCAAGTACAGCATGGTTCTTTGAACCCTATGCACATGATTCAACTAACTATGGATTGCCTAATGATATTGTAAGCGATGGAAGATTAAAACAATGGTCTTTGGATGCAGATAAACATAAGCTTCAGATAAGTACACATGCTATTGGCGATAGAGCTAATAATTATATTTTAAATATGTATAAGGAAATTGAAGAACAAAATCCGAAATGGGATAGAAGATTCAGGATTGAACATGCCCAGCATATACGGACAGAAGACATTCCGTTATTTAAAGAAACCGGAACAATAGCTTCGTGCCAGCCTTATCATGCAATTGATGATGGTGTTTGGGCTGAAAAAAGAATCGGGCCTATTAGAATACATGATATGTATAGATTCAGAGATTTTATTGATAACGGAATTATTCTTTGCTTTGGAAGTGACTGGACAGTTGCTCCCATTAACCCTTTACTTGGAATTTACGCCGCAGTTACACGCAGAACCCTTGATGGTAAAAACCCAAACGGCTGGGTTCCCGAACAGAAGATAAGTGTAGGTGAAGCTATAAAATGTTACACATTAAATAATGCTTATGCAGCTTTTGAAGAAGATAAAAAAGGTAGTATTGAAAAAGGTAAGTATGCTGATCTCGTAGTTTTGGATGAAAATATTTTAACTATTGATCCAGTAAAAATTAAAGATGCAAAAGTTGATATGACTGTTTTTGATGGAGATATTATTTATAAACGAGATGAAGAATAATTTTTTCTATATGTAGGGAATGTATATCTGCATTCCCTACAAAAAAAAGATTACTTAATCTTCAACAACGGCAAGAATATCTGAACGCTGTAATATTCTATATTCTTTTCCATTCATTTCTACTTCATCGCCGCCGTATTTTGAGAAGAGAACTTTATTCCCTTCTTTAACTTTTTCTCTTAAGTCTTCATCTGTACCGACTGCAACTACAGTTCCGATTCTTGGTTTTTCTTTTGCTGAATCCGGAATTATTAGTCCTGAAGCAGTTTTTTCTTCAGCTTCTGATGGTTCAAGTAAAATACGGTCGTCTAATGGTTTTATTTTCATAACTGCTCTTTCAATTTTTAAGGTTTAAAATTAATTAGTTGTCATAGTCATACCATGACATCCTATCGTAAATTTAGCATTTGATTTATTTTAGGTTTGTCAAAACCTATGATTGGCTTATTATTTATAATAATTACCGGAACTCCCATCTGTCCTGTTCTTCGCATCATGTCTCTTGCTGCTGACTGATCTCTTGATACATCAACATCAGTAAAACGAATGTTTCTTTCTTTGAAATATCTTTTTGCTGCGCTACAAAAACTGCATGTTGGAGTTGAGAATAAAATTACCTTAGGTTGATTTTCCATAATAACACTTTAATATTATTTTTATGATGACATTTGATTCATAATATTTAATTTGGTTTCAAATAAAGATGGAAAACGATTTTATTAAATCTTCTTTTGTAAAATTAAATTTTGCTTATAAAGCTAAACATAGAGTTTTAATAAATTATTATTTTTATTTTTCTATACACTCATAATATTATTAGAAGGTTGTTCATAAAATGTATAAAATTATTTCAGTCTTGTTATTCTTCTGCTTCTATTTAATTGTTATTCCCGGCTGTGGCCATAAAGAGAATACATTAAATTTTCCGAACAACCAATATGAATTAGATTCAGGCTGGGTATGTAAAAATATAAAAGAAGTAAAATTATCAGGTGAGGAATTATCCAAAGTTTCTTCTTCATTAACAAACTGGATGGCTGCTAAAGTTCCCGGAACTGTTTTAACCACACTGTTAAACAATAAATTAATTCCTGATCCATTTTATGGAATGAACAATACCAAAATCCCGGATATATATGATACAGGAAGTGACTATTACACTTACTGGTTTGTGAAAAACTTTCATGAAAAAGCTGCTGATGAGGAAGAACAAGTCTGGCTGCATTTCCGTGGGGTCAATTACGGCTGCGATATATATATGAATGGCCACAAGCTTAATAAGTCAACACACTATGGAATGTTTCTTCGACAGACTTACAACATAACTCCCTATCTTTCTAAGGATGGAAATAACCGTTTGGCTGTAATTGTTTATCCTCCTAATCCTGTAGGAAATCCAAATGGAGGTCAAGGCGGCGATGGAACAATAGCACATAGTCTCACCAATCAGTACACAGCCGGATGGGATTGGATTCAGCCGATACATGATAGAAACACGGGAATATGGGATAAAGTAACAATTGAAAAAACAATTTCAATTTCGCTTAATGATCCGCACTTAATTACAATTGTTCCGGGTAAAAGATTTCCAGGTCAACCCCAGGCTCCGGCTATTATTAGAACAAGTACTGAAATAGAAAATCCAACCGATCATTCTATCAACGGGACAATTAAAGTGATTATAGATAATCATGAAATAAAAAAAGATTTGTCTATTGATCCATCTTCTACTTTAAAAGTTCAACTGCCGGATTTCAAATTGGATAATCCAAAATTATGGTGGCCGAATGGTTATGGAGGTCAGCCTTTGTATAAAGTGAAGTTTCAGTTTATTGGAAGCAGTGATCAATTGATGGATGAAAAAGATGTAAATATGGGAATTCGTGAAATTCAAACTAAATGGAACAGCCGTACACGGAGTCGTGAAGTACTTGTGAACGGGCAGAAAATATTTATAGAAGGAGGCAACTGGATCACCTCTGATGAAATGCTCCGGTTTTCTCCGGAAAGATATGATGCTGAAATTAGGTTTCACAAGGATATGAATCTAAACCTCATTAGAATATGGGGAGGAAGCTTAACTGAAAGGCCTGAGTTCTATAACGCTTGCGACAAATATGGAATACTCGTGTTTCAGGATTTTTGGATGTCTGGCGATTGTAATGGAAAATGGTTCGATCCAATGAAAAAGGAAGACCAGTGGACACGCCGAAAATATCCTGATGATCACAAACTATTTTTAAGATCAGTTGATGACCAGGTGAGAATGATTCGAAATCATCCTTCTCTCGCCTTCTACTGCGGCGGCAATGAAATTACACCTCCTGAAGATATAAGAACAGTAATGGTTGATTCTTTACTACCGGCATTAGACAGCACCCGTTACTTTTTTGAATATTCAAATGTTGATAGTATGTCTCACAACTCTATTGGCGGAAATGGGGACGGTACGTATCATATTCAACCGTTAAGTTATTTTTGGGAAAAACGCTCCTTCCCTTTCAACTCTGAAATCGGTTCTGTTGGAATTGGTGATTTCGAATCGCTTCAACGTTTTATTCCTGCAGGTGACCTGGAAAAGATGCCTAAAGAAAAGATTGTTCCTGGTTCTGTATTAAGCAGTGCAGATTCTATTTGGTGGTATCACAAACCAGGCTGGTATGGAGATTTTATAAATGCTTACGGAAAACCTAAAGATGTAAAAGACTTTGCCAACAAAGCACAGCTATTAAACTATGACCAGTACAGAGGACTAATGGAAGGCCATATTTCGCACATGTGGGACTGGTACACAGGAGTGATAATCTGGAAAACTCAAAATCCATGGACTGCTTTGCGCGGCCAAATGTATGATTATTATCTCGATCCTAACGGCGGATTATACGGCTTGCATCACGCAAATGAACCATTGCATGCAATGTACAATCCCGTGGATGGAATGCTGATGATTGCAAATCATACTTTCAAACCACAGCATGATCTTATGATTCAAGCAAAGGCTTATAATATTGCCGGTAAGGATACAATTGTTTTGCAATGGATTGTAGAATTAGCCCCAACTGCTGTTCAGAAAATTGAATCAGTGAAAAGAAGATTAGATAAATTTTTCCCAGCTACTGGCGGCTTTTTATCTTTGCGTTTAATCGATGCATCTCAAAATATTCTTGATGATAATCTTTATTGGCTGCCGGATTCAACAGGAAATTACAGCGGACTGCAGAAGATGTCAAAAGTAAACATTGCTGCTTCTGCAAGGAAAATAAGCGATGGACGAATAGAAGTTACAATTGAAAATCCTTCAAATGGACCTTTAGCATTCTTTAATCGCGTTTCACTAGTTGATACGACTACTAAAAAAAGAATTCTTCCGGTTTTTTACAGTGATAATTATGTTTCTGTTTTACCGGGAGAAGAGAAAAAAGTATATATAGATTACACTAAAAATGATAATATTGATGATGCTGAAGTATCAATAAGCGGTTGGAATGTAGATGAACAATTTGTGGAAATAAAGTAAGTCATTGAAGCTATGAGGAGTAATATGATTGAAAGAACTTTAGAAACTAACCTCATCAACTTATATTTGTACTTATAATTACTTTTGTATAATTCAGAACCCGGTATTACGGGATTACGATATAATCTATATTAAAGAAAACAATGACAGAAATTCTTGTTAAACATATAAGCGGCTCTCTTTCAATAAGTAAGTCACAGGTTTCAAATACAGTTAAGCTGTTGGAGGAAGGAGCAACGATTCCATTTATTTCCCGCTACAGGAAAGAAGCTACTGGAAGCCTTGATGAAACAGAAGTATCGGCAATTGAAAAGGAATGGAAACGACTGCTTGATTTGGTTAAGAGGCGTGAAGCTATTCTTAAAAGCATTAACGACCAGGAATTGTTAACTCCCGACTTAGAAAAAAAAATAAATGATTGCTGGGAAATGACAGAACTTGAAGATATTTATCTCCCATACAAACCAAAAAGAAAAACACGAGCAAGCTGCGGCGCGGGAAAAAGGATTAGAGCCTCTTGCAGAATTAATAATGGCACAGAAGGAAGAGCAGATAGAATCAATAGCGGAAAAATATTTAAACGATGCAAGTGCCGGATATTGAAACAGCATTAGCAGGTGCTAGAGATATTATTGCGGAATGGATTAATGAAAATACAGATTCCCGTAATACAATCAGGCAGCTATTCGAACGTGATGCAATAATTAGTTCAAAAGTAGTTGAGAAAAAGAAGGATGAAGGAACAAAGTACACCGACTATTTTGATTTCAGCGAACCGTTAAAACGCTGTGCAGGCCATCGTATTCTCGCCATCCGCAGAGCTGAGCAAGAAGGAATTTTGCGTGTTTCAATTGCAATTGATAATGAAACTGCAATTGAAAACCTGACTAAAATATTTATCAAAAATAAAAATGAATCCGCTGAGCAAGTTTCATTGGCAATTAAAGATGCTTATAAAAGATTATTAGCCCCATCAATTGAAACTGAATTTAGAAATAGTTCCAAAGCCAAAGCCGATGAAGAAGCCATACGTGTATTTTCAGGAAACCTTCGTCAATTGCTTTTAGCTCCCCCGCTCGGAGAGAAAATTACAATGGCAATAGATCCTGGTTTCAGAACCGGCTGTAAACTTGTATGTCTCGATCAACAGGGAAACCTGTTACATTACACCTCTATCTTTCCGCATCCGCCGCAGCCGAAAACAGAAGAAGCATCACAAATAGTAAAAGAGCTTATTAAAAAATATAAAATTGAAGCCATCGCGATTGGAAACGGAACTGCAGGCAGAGAGACAGAGAGGTTTATTAAATCTCTGATTGATAAATCAGGCGCAGCAGAAGTCTTTATGGTGAACGAGGCAGGTGCATCGATATATTCTGCATCGGAAACAGCAAGAGAAGAGTTTCCCGATCTCGATCTTACATATCGCGGTGCAATTTCTATCGGAAGAAGGCTTATGGATCCACTTGCCGAGCTTGTTAAAATCGATGCTAAATCAATAGGAGTTGGACAGTATCAGCACGATGTAGATCAGGATAATTTGAAAGATGAACTTCATCATGTGGTTACTTCCGTTGTAAACCAGGTTGGAGTTAATTTAAATACAGCAAGCAATCATTTGCTTAGCTATGTTTCAGGCATCGGGCCGAAGCTTGCAAAGTCAATAACAAACTACCGGCGTGAAAATAAATCTTTTCGTTCACGCAAAGAATTAATGAAAATAAGCGGACTTGGTTCTAAAGCGTTTGAACAGTGCGCAGGATTTTTAAGAATCCCAGGTGCGGATAATCCGCTTGACAACAGTGCCGTTCATCCAGAAAGTTACTCCATAGTTTCGAAGATGGCAAAAGATTTATCTCAAACCGTAAAATCACTAATTGAAGATGCAAAGATTCGTCAGATGATTGATATCAATAATTATATAACAAATGATGTTGGCCTGCCGACATTAAAAGATATAATGCAGGAACTTGAAAAACCAGGACTCGATCCTCGGGGTAAAGCAGAAGTGTTTTCGTTTTCAGAAACGATTAATGAAATAACAGATTTAAAACCCGGAATGCGTTTGCCCGGTATAGTAACTAATCTTACCAAGTTTGGTGCATTTGTAGATATCGGAATAAAGGAAAACGGCTTGCTGCACATTTCTCAAATTACAGATCGTTTTATAAAAGATCCCGCTGAAGTTTTAAAACTAGACCAGAAAATAACCGTGCGTATTGTGGATATCGATATTGAAAGAAAAAGAATTCAGTTAAGTATGAAGGAAGCGTAGTTTGCTTGAAGAACAAATCTAATTTTAAGGTAAGTCCAACTACTGAAACTTTAAGCTTGACAATATGTAGGGTTCGTTTTATTACATTATTTACTATAGAATACTTCTGAAAATTAATCATGTCGTGCTGAGTTTATCGAAGCATGACAAATTTAGAAATAATACAAACTTCGACAAGCTCAGTTTGACATTATAAACTTTATTAGAGTCAATTATTCTTCAGCTGTCTTTATTGATATCTAAAACTTTTCAACCGCTTCTTTTATTTTCTCAATTCCATATTCAATTTCATCAGGCTTAAATGCCGGAAAAGTTAATCTTGTAAAAAATCCTTTTTCTTTCTTTTCATCTTTAAAGTTGGAAGGAATAGTGTCCCAGGCCGGAGAAATATTCACTCCAAGACTTTTTACTGATTCAAGAAATGCTTTTTCATTATTATCTGAAATATTATCAAAGGTAAGTGTAGCAAAAAATCCCCCGGTTATTTCAACTTGGCTTGCTTGAGGTAAATAATTTTTGATAGATGCATTCAGTGCGTCCATTCTTGGTTTATATAAATCGCGTAAGTACTTTAAATATTTTTCATACTCTCCCGATTCAATAAAATCAGCAATAAAAGCCTGTGTAGGTAGATTTGGATTGATACGTGAATTAGCAATTATCTTTGTAAAATATTCTACATAATTTTCAGGTACAATCATGTAGCCGCATTTTGTCCCGGGAGAAATTGTTTTTGTAAACGAACTTGTTAATATCGGGCCCCAATTAGAAACCTCAATATGTTTATTCAATTTTCCGTCATAACGCAGGTCTTTATAACATATGTCCCAAACACAATGAATATTATTTTCTTTACACAAACTTTCAACTGATTTAATATTATCTTCTGAATAATTAATACCTGTTGGATTTTGATGAAATGGAATTCCATAGAAAGCAGTAATCTTATTCCTTTTTATGATCTCTTCAAATTGATTAAGATCTATTCCATCATTAGTTAATTTTACTCCAATTAAATTATGTCCAAAGCGTTTTGAATCAAGCAGCACTCTATCATAACTTGCTTCTTCAACAACAATGCTGCTATTCATGGGTAGTGATTTAAAGAATAATGAAATAACTTCCATCCCACCGTTCCCTGCAATTACTCTATCGGGATTAACATTATGCCATTTAGCAATTAAATCTCGTAAAGGTTTAAAGCCGGAGAAATGCCCGTATTGGAGTACTCCGGTACCGTATTTTTGTATTACCTTTTTATAGCTTTCGGAAGCTAAAGGAATTAAATGTGCTAATGCTTCATCGGCAGGAACGCCTCTGAGAAAATTAACTTGTTTGATTTCATTTGTTTGTTTTGTCATGTTGTTAATCTTGTTTAATTGTTGTTTGGTAATGGATTAAAATTATCGGATTCAAATTTAAAAATTTATTATGTTAATAAGTATTGCTTAAACGATTTTCTTTCCTGAAAGGAGTTTTATCATTATGATTTTCGATTCGAATATCTTTAAAAGAATTGTTCTTTTAATTGCGTGCCTTTCAATCATTTTACAATTCAATGAACCTTTACTATATGCACAAAAACTGGAATACAGACCCGTATCAACTTTTTCTATTGTGGCAAGGGATTCCGCAGCCGGTGAGCTAGGAATTGCAGTAGCTTCAAGGTTTTTTAGTGTTGGCTCTGTTGTGCCGTGGGCACGAGCTAATGTTGGAGCAGTTGCTACTCAAGCATCTGCAAATACAAGTTTCGGCTGGCGGGGATTAGACTTACTTGAAAAAGGAGCCACTCCACAACGAAGTAAAAGAAATTTTATTGAGAAATGATGATAATCACTGATCAAAGACAATTTGGAATAGTTTCTTCCGACGGGTCTTCGGTTACATACACAGGGAAAGATTGTCTGCCCTGGGCCGGCGGACGAAGCGGACCTAACTATGCAATTCAAGGAAATATACTTGCCGGTGAATCTGTAGTAACATCAATGGAAAAATCTTTTTTGGAAACCAAAGGCACACTTGCGGATAGATTATATGCTGCATTGTTAGCCGGTAATGATGCCGGCGGGGATGCAAGGGGCAAGCAGTCTGCGGCAATGATTGTTGTAAAAGAACATGCCGGTTACGGCGGTTATGACGACCGTGCAATTGATATCCGCGTTGATGATAATCCTGCACCATTTAAAAAATTGGGACGCCTGCTTGATTATGCACAGATGAATTATTCATGGAATGAAGCATGGACATTATTTACAAATAAAAAATATGACGAAGCTCTCCCCCACATGGAACATACGGCAAAGCTGGCTCCGGAAAACCCGGAAGTTTTGTATGACCTTTCTGTAATAAGACTCGCAGCTGGAAAAAACGAAGCTGCATTAACTTCTCTTGAAAAAGCGGTAACACTTAATCCAAAATTAAAAAAACAAGCCGCAGGTGATCATGATATGGAAAGTCTTCGAAATGATCCGAAATTTCAAGAGATAATAAAATAATTTTATTGCCGCATGCAACGGTCGACGTTTATGGATAGTTTAATTATCTGTATTCAAAATAATTAATAAAAAATAATTTAAGCAATTTTAAACCATTCTTTATCTCATCCCTTCGGGATTTCTAACTAAATTTATTCCCGTTATTTATAATAATTTCACACCTTCGGCGTTTGTTTTACAAGCCCGAAGGGCTGATATTATTATAGCAAAATTATTAACCCATTTACCTTCAACCCCGAAAGGGTGGAATAAATTCTTTTCATTTATCTATAGATATTTAATAATTTATAAAAGAAATTTCTTATTTATGATTTAATTTGTACAACAGTGAGTTTAATATTTATTAATTGATGATTATCAAACAATCATTGTTTTTTAAGATTAATTTTTTCAGGTTTACATCATAAATAATACTTCTTTCGCTGCGGAATAAGATATCAATAAATAGAGGGAAAAAAATGGGAACAAATCTTATTGATCGTAGGGACTTCATAAAAAAAACGCTGGGCGGAATTGCTTTCCTATCACTCGACTGGCAGATATTTCCAAAAGGTTTAGGCAATGTTTTAGGTGAGAACGAATATGACGCAATCATTATTGGTTCAGGTTTAGGAGGATTGAGCTGTGCTGCGGCATTTGCAAGACAGGGATTTAAACCGCTGATAATTGAACAGCATACTAAAGTCGGCGGTTATGCAACTACCTTTATGCGTCCCGGCGGATTTGTATTTGATGTCTCGCTGCATTCCACAACTGTCGGAGAGAGAAACGGCATTCACAATCTTATCCCCGGATTTCCTGAAATAGAAGAAGTTGAATTTGAACCTCTCCCCAATGCGTACAGAATGATATTCCCCGATTATGATATAAGGGTTCCGCAGAAAAATATTACAGCATATATAAACAACCTGAAAGAATTATTCCCCGAAGAAATAACAGGCATTGATGGAATATTTGAAGACATGGAGGGAATAACAAATGATATAGGAAAATATTCTACTGCGGGCGGAAAAATTAATATGAATACCTTCGCACAGGATTTTCCATATTTAGTTAAATCATTCAATCTTACATGGGGAAATCTTGTAGATGCAAGAATAAAAAATCCAAAACTTAAAGCAATTGTTTCATCGTTATGGGGATATTACGGATTACCGCCGTCAAAACTTTCGCCTTATTATTATGCTATGCCGACTTTCAGTTACTTAAAGAACGGCGGATATTATCCAAGAGGAAAATCGCAGAAGATAAGCAATGCTTTTGAGAATTTTATTGAAGACCACGGCGGTAAAGTAATTACCGGCAGCAGGGTTGAAAAAATACTTACCAAAGAAAACACAGCTTACGGTGTTGCAACCGGGGATGGAAAAGAATATACATCAAAGGTTGTAATTTCCAATGCAAGTACATTTGATACATTTAACAAAATGCTGGATGATAAAAGTGTCATGAAAGAATACCTGGCAAAGATGGAAAAGCTAAGTGTGAGCCTTTCATGTTTCCAGGTTTTTCTAGGACTTAAAAAAGACCTGGTTAAAGAAACCGGTATTACGGATGCCGAAATATTTTATAGTACCGGGTATGATGATGATGCCGGTTATGAAATAATGAAAGATGCAGAGCTGGAAAAAGGAGGATATGGCTTGATGCTTTACGATAACGTTTATAAAGGATATTCGCCCGAAGGAAAGAACACACTTAACATCTTAGCAATACAGGGATTTGATCATTGGGAAAAATACAAGGATGATTATTTTAAGAATAATAAGGAAGAGTACAATAAAGAAAAAGAAAGAATGGCTGACATCCTGATCGATAAAGTTGAAAGTACAGTCCTTCCCGGTTTGAGAGATGCAATTGAAGTTAAGGAGATAGGTACGCCGTTAACCAACATTAGATACACCAGAAATTACAGAGGAGCAATTTATGGATTCGATCAAACACTGGACAACTCCGGTAGTACCAGACTTGAGCATTCGACTCCAATAAAAAATCTTTATCTATCAGGTGCATGGACTAAGCCTGGTCATGGTTATGGCGGTGTTCTCTATAGCGGCCTGGAATGTTTTGGTGAGATTATGAAAAACTGGGATTAATATAATTGGTCAAATAAATACCCACCCCTAAATCCCCTCCTGTGGAGGGGATCTATATTCTCATTTTTGTCTATACATTAAATTAATCTATCTTCTTAAGCATATTGTTAAGATTAGAATGTGATATTTAGTTCTAACTTTTTAAGTCAATGTTAATAAATAAAGATTAAAAAATATTAATCTATTATTAACATGTAATTAACGTTTCGTGTTGTTATATTAGAATTTAGTTCTATGACTCTGAGTTACATTAAGTAAAATAAAATAAGTATTTTGTTATATTATAATCGCATTACTCTTAATCCTCATGATTTTCTTGGCAAAACGAATATCCTTATCCTGTAATATTTTATTAAAACAATTTTTATTATTTAATAAATAACTTTTTCAATAGTTCCTATTCTTATAAGCCGATTCGTGCATGAATTTTCAGCTTAATCAATATTCTTTATTCATTAAATAAAAGGAGAATAGTAAATGTCAAAAGAAGAGGATGTCCGTAAAGTGTCAAAGCAGTTCTACAATGCTTTAACAGATATGTCGTTAGGAGTAGCCGGCAAAATGGATGGGATTTGGTCGCATGATGAAAGCGTAACTGCTATGCACCCAATCGACGGCAGGGATGTCGGCTGGAAAGCTGTCAAAAATTCATTCGATCAAGTTGCCGGATTAGCAACAGGTGGTAAAGTTGAATTGAAGGATCAACTTATCCGTGTTGTTGGTGACGTAGCTTATGAGATAGGCACAGAAACGGGCGGATTTAAACTTGCCGGGAATGATGTTAAGATAGGACAGAGGGTTACTAACATTTATCACCTTAAGGATGGACAGTGGAAAATAATTCATCACCATGCGGATTTATCTCCGGCAATGCTTGATGTTCTCAGTAAATTAAAACCATAAACAGAAAAGACATAGAAGAAATCTGTTATTTCTTATCATGTGAAAAAAACTGAGCCTTCTTTCAGAGGATGGAAGAAGGCTTTAATATTAATTTTGTAAATACAATTTACGGATTCGATCAAAAATTGGACAACTCATTCAGTACCAGAATTGGGCATTCAACTTCAATAAAAAATCTTTATTTGTTAGATGCATGGACAAAACCCGGACATGGTTATGGCAGCGTTCTTTAAAGTGGTCTAGAAAGTTTTGTTGAGGTTATGAAAGTGTTTGAATAAAATTACTAGTTATATACCCACCTCTTTATCCCCTCCGAGGAGGAGACTTTGTTATCATTCATTTCTTATACATTTATAATTCTATCTATATGTAAAATTATATTATCTTAAGTTTCATCTTACTTGGAAAAGTTAATTCCTCAAAGGAGCGCTTTATCCACTCCGTTTGAGTGGACTTTCGTTTTCTCTTTTTCTTTACTTTTTAGTATCTCCCAGATTCTTGTAGACTTAGCTTCATGGTTCGACTACGCTCACCACGACATCGAACAGATTTCTAGCGTCATCCCGCGAGCGGAGTCGAGGGACGGGCGAACTTGCCTACCGACAGGCAGAGTCGTGAGATTTTCTTTACTTCTTTGAAACAGTAATGCTGCCTCCCGAAGTTTCTGCATAAAGAGTATTGCCGCCTTTATTTAGATCTGCAATAAATTTTTTAGATGAAATTTTCTCAGCGTTGTTAGCAGTTAAATTGCAATGAACACTACCGCCGGATGTAGATAATTTTGCAGATGCATTAAAATCTTCCGGAAGATTTATCTGTATGCCTCCGCCGGATGTGCTTAAGTAGATGCCCTTATTTTCACCTTCATAATCAAGTGAGATGCTTCCGCCGGAAGTTTCTGCTTTAATTTTAGAATCGCTGCCGCTTAATCTAATGCCTCCTCCTGAAGTTGAAGCGTCGAGATCACCGTGAAAATTAATCCCTGTTATACCGCCGCCCGATGTGGATACATCAAATTTACCGCTGACATCTTTAAATGTTATACCGCCTCCTGATGTTGAGAGTTTTATATTCCCGGAAACATCTTCAATGCTTATTCCGCCGCCGCTGGTTTCTACTCTTGTATTAAAGTTTTTAGGTACTGTAATTTCAATTCTAAGCTTAATCCCGCTTGAGAACCAATCTGAGAGCCAGTTTTTCTTCTTTACAATTACTTCAACTTCATCATCGTCATTTTTAAATTTGAATTCCATTTTGTCTTTTGTCTTTTCATTCCCTAAGATTTTAACATAAACTTCATTTTTATCCCATGAAGTAATTGATACTCCCCCGCTTGATGCATCAACCTTTAGATATTTACCGGGCTGTATCTGGAATGTTTTCTCTTTAATTACATCCAGGTTTTCGCTGTAAATATTAACCCATGCTGCTGTTAAGATTATGATAGATAAGATAATTGTATTTTTAAGCATTTCACTCCTCCCGTAATTTAATACTGTATAATACATTAGACTAAGGATTAAAAAAAAGGTTACTATATAATGATTTTTATCTCCTTACGTTCATGGGGGTGTTTTTAGTGCTGTATTTTGCTAAAATAACCGGGAGGAACCTCAATGTAAGCAGTAGGAATGGCATTGTGACTGGAAGGAACCACATAGTGAGCAGTAGGAACGGCAATGTAATCTGGTAGGAACCATATTGTAAGCAGAAGCAATGACATTGTGACTGGAAGGAACCGCAAAGTGAGTGGAAGCAATCACAAAGTGACTAGAAGAAATGACATTGTGAGTGGTAGCAACCATATTGTAAGCAGAAGGAATGGCATTGTGACTGGAAGCAGCCATATTGTAAGTGGAAGCAATGATAAATAATCTGGTAGCAAACGTATTGTAAGTGGAAGCAGAGATAAATATAGTGGAAGTAGCCGCATTACAGCGGATTTTTGTTAAATCTTAAGACATTTCTGCCAATTTGCCTGTGAAAAAAGTCTAATTTAGCGGTTGAATGTTTTGGTGAGATTATGAAAAATTGGGGATAACTTTTTTAGTTGAGAGAACTAACTTTTTTATATAATTCTTTCAAATGGTATAATGAAATATCAATTAAAGGTTCATACATAAAAGCATTCATATGAATATTTTCAGGAGTCATCAAATTCACTTTATCTAGTATTAGAATTTCATTTGCCTTATTAAGTTTGCGAAATTCATCAAACAATGCATTAAATTGTTTTGTGGTTATTTTTGTTAAATTAAAAGCTGGAAAGATTCCTAATCATATAATCTTCTGCTTTTAAGCGAATTGCTATCGATAATACGATTTTATTTTCTAAAAGTATTTCATTAATAGTAGTTTCAGCAAAATCGAATCAGCTGTTTCAATGATGAATTCGATAATATTTTTATTCCCAAAGGTGATTGTTTTCCCATTACAAGTAGAAAATTTAGATTGATATATTTCTAATATATCATTTGCTTTAATAGTTGCTGAATCAGATTTTATATGGAAGACAACTTGTAAGTCTGATGATAATTCGAAGAAGTGTTGGATTCAGTGTATTCTACAATATTTCTTGCAAAAGTTATTAAACTTATAAAAATTTTAGGTTCATCGAATTGTGATAGAAAATATTTTAAAACATTTTTCCTATACTGACCGGCTGAAAAATTAATAATCCTATTTTCATCCTTTGCTATCATATGAACAGTATTACTTAAATATAATCTTGATATTACCGTTCTATAAAAATCAAAGTTGTGAGTGAGAATAATATTCCTAAAATTATTTTCATTGTGTAAGTCTTTTAGATATTCGATTATTGCATATTTATTCTTATAGTCAAAAGAGTCTGCAATATCGTCAAAAATTATTAGATTAGTTGAATTATCTTTCCTTGCTTCAATGTCAAACAACAATTGTAGAATGTAAAAAGCCCTTTGTTCGCCTTTGCTTAAAATTTTAAGAAGAGTTCCTTTATCTTGTTTCACCGGTTCTTCATCTTTATCTTGATATTCAAATTCTATGTTTGCTGTTTCTTCTTTTAATATTATATCTTCTTGATTAGTTAAGATTACTTTGAATGGGACGTAAAATCTTGAATTAAACTTATCAATGATTAATTTCCAAACCTCAAATTCTTTTTTCGCCTGTTGGATTATTTTTTCTAATTCTTTTTTTTTGGATTGTAAAACTTTGATAGTTCAATTGCTTCATTTTTTAATTCAGAAAAATATGAAATCCAAACTTTTTTCTTAAAGTCGTCATATTTTCTAAGCTCTATTAGCAATAAATTATCCTTTTCAATGACCTTCTTAAATATTCTTAGTTCACTATTATTTCCAAGAGCTTTGTCAACTTTATCGAAGGTTTCTTTTAGTTTAGTATCGTTTATTATTTTAGTTAGTTCTTTTTCAACTAATTCTTTTAATTTCACAGCAGATTCTATTATAACATTTCCATCTAAAATAAATTTATGTCCAGCTTCAAAATATGAATTATCATCTATTGCTTTTAATATTTCACTAGCTTGGTATGTGCCAAATGAGTTTTCTGACTTTTTGAAAAAACTCGATTTGGTTAATAAGTCTTCATATTCCTCAAAGTACTGATTTAATAATTTCTGGTTCTTCTCTAAAAATTTCCTAACATTTCCTTTTTTGTCAAAGACATCATTGTATTTAAAATTATATTTAGTATGCTTATCATTAAGTCTTTTGATAATTGAATCTAATGATTCATAGAGATTGTTCAATGAAGTTGTAAAGGTATCCACAAATTCACTTTCGCAGTCACTGCTCTGCGAAATTTGCTTAAGTTTTTTGATGAACTCATTCTTATGAGAATCAAGTTCTAAATAGATGTTGTCATATTTTTGCTTTAGTTCTTTGCTAGCAATAAAGTTACTTATCTTTTTCGTTGCATCGTATGTGTTATCTTCTGCATCAACTACTAAAATTATTTCAGGATTTATCTTAGTACCATCAACTTTCAATTCATATTGTGTTTTCCGATTCTGATGTATTCTATCACATGGTACTATTTTCTTATCGTTTTTCGAAATATCTTGTAATGTCCTTGCGAAGGATGATTTCATAGTACCATTCGGGGCATATATTAAATGAGTATTGCTATTTGAAAAATCAAAAACGAATTCTAGCTTTCCAATTCCGTAACAATTTTCAAGTTTTATATCAAGTTTTTTCATATATGTTTGTGAATTTCATATGATATTAATTAAAATGTAATATTTTATTTTTTACAGTTCGAGAAAACAACTTAATTTATATAATATATTATAGCAAGAATTTTGTTCATTTCGGAAAACCTGTACTATCCGCTCATCATTTTTGTTTTTATAATAAATTCAGAACTTACTCCAGATTAAAAGCTGCCTTAATGCTACATATAGTTTTTGCTGTTGAATGTAATTGTAAATTATTTAATATTAAGCCAGCTTAAAAATGGGATTTACAATTCTTTACTTTTTATATCATAGGGTGAGCAAATAATAATTTTCTACAAGGATTAAAACAATTTTCAGTTAATTAGTTAGTATTATCCAAGTTTATACTTAAGATTAAAAACTGTTAAAACAGTTAAGCATAAAGTTTGGGATTTCATTAACACCGGGATTAATCCCGGTGTTAACCTAGAAAGAATAATATCGAACCGTTTCAACGGTTTACACATAATAGAGGTCTCATAAGTCAGTATTAAATACATTCTAATAATTTTATTAAATAGGCGGAAAAGTGAAAAGCTTAATATTAGTTTTACTTCTTATATCAATAACAATTTTTCAGTCGTGCCAGCATTCTTCTAACCCGGTTGTACCCGTCGATAATGATTTGACTTATCCTTTAAAGATTGGGAATCAATGGACGTATAATGCTTTATTTGAATATTCGAATATTCAACCCGACACAATTAAATACATGTTGCCAAATATAAATGTGAACCTTAATGTAGCTGTTACTAAGGATACAACCCTTAATTCTAAAAAATTATTTGAGCTTAAAGAAACAAGTGATAGATATGCGGATGCTTATTCCTATTATTCAAATGAAGATAATGGCTTAATAAAATATGCCTATAGTAATAATCCCAGCCTGGTTTTGCCCAAAACCGTTAATGCGAAAAGGTTTTTATTTAACGGCGAATATTTCAGCTCTGTGGAAGAATTAATAAAATCACAAGAAGTCTCAGCCGGCTTTGCCAAAACATTAAGTGATAGTATTCTTTTTCTTGATCCGCCAAGAATAATTTACGCTTATCCAATTACTATTGGAGAGGAATGGAATCTTACTAATTCATCCCTAATTATAAATAAAGAAGTTGTTGGAACTGAAACTCTAAGTACAGATTTCGGCAATTTTGAATGTTATAAAATTCACTGGAAATATTTGAACAGCAATGGAACGGTTGACAGCACTATAAATTATAATGAATATGTAAATCAGAAAGGTTTAGTAAGAATATCTATTACTTTTAAAAATGTTCGGATTTCAACAACAGCTAATCCGTCTGGTGTCGGTACGGCTGATATTAAATATGAAAGATATTTAACAGGTGTTAATTTTTGAAATATAAATTATAATTAAATTAGTGCTGTTAAAAGAAGGAAAGCTGCTGCACTCAGTTTGACATAGGTTTTGTTACAAGAGAAATTGTCATGTTGAGCCTGTCGAAACATGAAGTTAACATGTTCATCCTATCGGTCACTTTTCGATAAACACAGTGTGAAATTAATATCCTATTTAGTTAATCTCATATTATAGAGAAATATTTTCCTTACTGAACACGTGTTTAGTGGCATTAGTGAAATAAGAAAAATTAATTAATCATTTTTTGTAAATGCCAAAGCAATCCACACATCCATCTGGTTTTTGTTAAGCAGTTCAAAACCTAATTGCTCATATTTATCTTTTATGTCTTTCTCATCTGTTCTAATAAGTCCGATTACATAATTTTACCCAACCTTAAGTGGTTTATAGAAGTCTAATCTAAATACTTATTTATTGGAGGACTATAATGTTCCGTTATGCATTTATGTTTTGTTTATTAGCAGTTATCACTTCAGTTAATTTATTAGCACAAGATAATTATTTACATGCCGGGCAACTTCCTCCGGAAATATCCTACACAGAGATTAACTCAAGCAAAACAGTTACATATAAAAGCAGCGATTTACATAACAAAGTTTACTTAATTGATTTTTGGGCAACCTGGTGCGCCCCCTGCATTGAGTCTATACCTCACATTGATTCACTTATAGAAAAATATAAAGGAAGGGAAATAAAGTTCATATCCATTACATACGAACCTAAAAGTCTGGTAGAAAAATTTTTAATTAAGCATCCGTTAAAAAGCGAAATAGGAATTGATACCAGCTTTGCAATGTTTGAAAGATACAACGCATGGGCAATACCAAATATTGTGATGATTAATTCAAAAGGGAAAATTGCCGGGAGAATCCATCCGGAAAGATTGAATGAACAAGTAATTGATGATTTGTTAAAAGGGAAAGTTCCATCAGTGGAACAAACTCCAGAGGATTTATACAAACCTAAAGAAGCGGAAAAGTATTTTCGTTCTTTGTTAAAAAAGAAAAATTGATGCAATAATTTAGTTTAGAAAATAATAGAACTTTTATTAGCAGAAAAAAAATTAAAACCAAATGCTAAGTTTTATGAAATACTAAAACTATCCACTCATCCATCTGGTTTTTGTTAAGAAGTTCAAAACCTAATTGCTCATATTTTTCTTTTATGTCTTTTTCATCTTTTTTCAATAAACCGGATAAAATAATTTTGCCGTTTGGTTTAATTCTTTTGCTTATTTCATCCGCAATTTTCAGTAATACATTTTTTTGGATGTTGGCAATTATTAAATCAAAATCATTTTCTTCTATATCTTTTATCTCACCGGTTTTGATATCAATCTTATTTACAACCACATTTAATTCGGCGTTTTCCCAGGCATTTTCGTAGCACCATTCGTCATTATCAATTGCAATTGCCGAAGCTGCTCCAAGTTTGATCGCTGTTATTGACAGTATGCCGCTTCCGCTGCCGACATCCAAAACTTTTTCGCCGCCTTTAATCTCTTTTTCCAGTTCGTTCAAAACTAATTTTGTGGTTTGATGCTCTCCGGTTCCGAATGACATTTTGGGATCAATTGTAATTACAATTTCACCCGGCTTTGCTTTATATTTTTTGAAGGTTGGTTTAATAACAATCTTATCCGAGACATGAATTACATTTATCCCCTTTTCCCATTCCTTGTTCCAGTTTTTTTGTTCAACTAAATGCTCTTCAACTTTAAATTCTATAATTTGTTTATATTCAACAAGCCGCTCCAATGCAAAAACAATTTCAAGGTCGTCAATATCTTTCTTTTTATCGGCGTAAACTTTTAAGCAGTCTTCTTCTTCGGTTATACCGTCAATATCAAGATTCCATAAAGCACCGGAGATTACGTCAACGTCAAATGGCTTAGCTGTTATTATAAATTCTTTAAAACGTTTCATGATTTGTAATTTTTAGATATATATTTTTTTGTAATTGCTGCATATCTCATTTCGACGACCAAAGGAAGGAGAAATCTTTAATATCATAATTTTTGATACATTAACATTAATTAAAATCTTCACTTAAATCTTTCCAATCTATATTTAAACTTTCCACTAATTTATTCTTTTTTTCTCTTCTCCATTTTTTCAATTCTTTTTACCTATTCAATGCTAAATGTACATCATAAAATTTTTCATAATAAACAAGCTTATTTAACTTATATCTTTTTGTAAAACCATCAATTAGTTTATTTTTATGCTCATATATTCTTCTAGGTAAATTATTGGTTACTCCAATATACATCACTTTATTATTCCAATTAGTTAATACGCATATAAAATATTTTTTATCATTCATATTATTTTAACTAAGAGATTTCTCAGTCGATGACTCCTTCGAAATGACAATCCAGAGTTTATTAGGTACTGCACGCCATTTACAGCTTCAATAATTAAACTTTAATGAATAAATGAAATAAGTTAAAACATCACCGACTTGCTGCAATGTTTCTTCACTTATATTCTGCATGGTGTCATTTTCTGAATGCCAATAGTTTCTTCGTTTGTTGGGAGTATCGGCGCCAACTAATTCTGCATCAATTATATCAACAGTCCTAATGCCAGCCTGATTTAATGGAATATGGTCATCATAAATTGCTGATCCTTCCGCTTGATTAAAAACAGATGCATTTTTTAAAGAAGCAGTATTCCATATCATATTTACTACATCAGGAGCATATTGAATTGAGTTTTGCTCTTTTGCGAAAGATGCTTCTTTATCGCCAACCATATCCAATAATATTCCAAATGCAGGATAATTATTTTTGTAATATTCAGCGGCAAAATACTTTGAGCCCAAACAAAATAAATTTAAGTCATTTTCTTTGCCATAATCTTCACCATCAAATAGAACAATATCAACACCGTAACTAATTTTTTTCTGCTTTAATACTTGGGCAAGTTCGAGAAGAACTCCCACTCCGCTGGCACCATCGTTTGCACCAAGTATCGGCTTACTTTTTAATGCTTCGACTGTTGCGTGTTCAGCACGTGGACGAGTATCCCAATGAGCACACAACAAAATTCTATCTTTACTTTGAGGATTAAACCTGCCGATTATATTTGTTAGTCGCAGGGCCTCATTATCATAGCCGGTATAATTAAACGGTTCAAGTTCCACTTCATCCGCATATTTTCTTAATTCACTCTGCAGATAAGCAAGCATTTTATCATGCCCTATTGAGCCAGGGTTACGCGGCCCTACTAAAGTTTGGGCTTCCGTATAATCATAAGCATTTTTTGCATTGAAAGCTGGTATAGAATCAGGAGCTGACAGTTCATATAAAGGCTTGGAAGGCTGTTCTTCAGTACTTTTATTACAGGAAAGAAAAATAAAATTAATAGCAATAATAAATACAATAATTAGAAAACCATATTTCCTGTACATCAAAATATTTTTGTTAGTTGATAAATATTGAATTTTTAAAGTTAAGACTTTTTGAAACTATTTCTAAATGGAAAAAAGAATCGTATTATTGAAATTGTCTTTTCGACCGTAAGGGAGAAATCTTTTAAATAATTATTTAGATTTCTCACTCGAAGACTCATTCGAAATGACAATTGCAAAAAACTAATACTCAGTCAATATCTCACAAATCTTATCCTGGTAATCTCTAGCCGGTTTTGCTGTACCAACAAAATTCTGCTCCATAATTGAAAATACAATTTCATGTCCATTCTTAGCAGTCAGATATCCAGATAATGTTGAAACTCCGCTTAACGAACCGGTTTTAGCATGAACATTATTTTGTGCGCTTGTATCAAACATCCTTGTATCAAGAGTTCCATCAGCGCCACCTATTGGAAACGAATAATACAAAATTTTATATAAATCAGGATACTGATAGTACATATATTTCAACACGGAAAGAAGCAGATGAGCTGTAACTAAATTATAATGCGAAACCCCGGAGCCGTCTACTATCCTATAAATTTTAGGGTCCAACTTGCAGAGAGTAATTAAAGAATCAATCAACTTTAATCCTTTTTTAGCTGAAGCTGGTTTGCCGAAATATTTTTCACCCATAGCACGAAGCGTCATTTCAGCACCGAGGTTATAGCTGACTTTATTTAGGTTTACAATTACAGAATCATACTCCCATTGATGGCTGCAGGCTTTGATTGAATTTTGCGGAAGAGTTTTAATTTGTTTTATACCGTTAAATTCTATTCCGTGCCTAATTAAAGATTCTTTTAACAATGTTAAGAAATAAAATTCCGGCTGCCATACATTTACAGTTTCAGAAGTTTCATAATCATCCGGAATGTTTATGGTTGTATCGCGTTTAATTAAAATGGTGTTCTTGCGGTTTATCCAATCTCTATCAATTATAACCGGTTTGTTGTTATCTGTATCTCCTGTGTATGAAATAAATTTAACATCAACATATTTTGTATCTGGAATTAAGGTTACTTCCGGTATATTATTTCTATAATTCACCTTAACTTGAATTGCGTTGGTATTAATATTTAGAGCAGTCATATAAGGTGCATCTGTAGAAGGGTCATCATCCCACATCCATCCGTTGCCCCAGAAAAGTGAATCACACATTGAAACATCGCCGTAAATATTTCCGAATATTTCTTTCACCCCAAGATTCTTTAACAGCACAACCATTGAATCTAAATCTTTGGTGGTGAAATCCGGATCTAAACCGCCGACCGCATATAAATCACCGTAAATAATACTATCTGCAATAAAGCCAGTGTAATAAAGTGAAGTAGCAAAATTATATTTAGGTCCAAGAAAAACTAATCCTGCAGCCGTAGTAAGTACTTTCATATTTGATGCAGGGTGCATTAGCATATTAGAGTGATGCTGGTATAATGAGTCTCTTGTTGTTAGGTCATATGCTTCAATAGCAATATCTGTTGATTTGAAATAATCATCATTAAGCAGACTGTCAATTCTTGTTATTAATATTTGCTTATCTTGAGAGAATATTAAAATTGAGGAAACGAAGATTAGTATTAAGATTTTTTTCATTAGTATTGAATTTTGTTTATGAAAGATGTTTTAGTTTATTAGATAAAATAATTTTAGTGGTCATTTCAAAAAAGTCTTACAGAGAGAAATCTTAAAAAGTATTTAAATGATTTCTCCCTCTCGTCGAAATGACGAGATTTAATTATAACTTTTATATTAAAAAAATTGGCGAACTCTAAACTCTGCTCCGACTTTATTTTCAACTATATCTCTAGCTTTTTCAATATCCAATCCCTCAATAGAAACAACCGACATTACAACTTGCCCGGCATAAGATTTAGCATTCTTTGCAAAGTTAATCATTTCATTAAACATGCGCGGCTCAAGTCTCATTATTTCTGCATATTGATGCGCACTGGTTGCATTCAAACTGATTGAAACTACATCAATTATATTTTTAAGTTCAGAAGTAATATCTCTTTTATTTATGAAGCTGCCATGGCCGTTTGTATCAAGCCTGGTTTTGCCGCCATTTTCTTTTACAAATTTGGCAACTTGTTTTACAACATCCCAACGAGTTGTTGGCTCACCATAACCGCAAAATACTATTTCTTTGTAATTCTTCGGATCGCCGATTTCTTTAATATAAACTTCGGCAGAAGGTTCTTCACTTTTTGTCATCTTCAAATTATATCCATGCAGCACTGCCTCGCCTTTTCTATCGCAAAAAACACAATCAGCATTGCAGCGGTTAGTAACATTAATGTATAAATTATTTTTTAATTTATAAGTGAAGCTGGTTTTAGGTTTACTCCCCACTCCAAAAAATTTGAATGCATTGTATGAAGTTATTCTACCAACATCTTCAACGGATATTTTATGAATATCTGCAATTTGTTCAGCAACAAATTTAACATAAGCCGGCTCATTCCTTTTGCCTCTGTATGGAACTGGAGTCATAAACGGAGAATCAGTTTCAATCATTACATGGTCCAGACTTGTTTTGGAAACAATATCTCTCAACTCATCAGCTTTTTTAAAAGTAATATTGCCGGTGAAAGAAATTAAGTGATGCATTTTAATAAGTTCACGCGAATCATCCAGCGAACCATTAAAACAATGAAATTGTGCTCTCAATCCACTTCCACTGTATTCATGAATCACTTTCAGCATATCTTCATCTGAATCTCGGTTATGAATAACAACTGGCAAATCTAATTTTAATGCTAAATCAATTTGTGCTTTGAGTGCTTCAATTTGCTTTTCATTGGGAGAGAAATCATAATAATAATCCAGACCTATTTCCCCTATTGCGACTATCTTTTCATTCTTTGCTAACTCTTCAATCTGCGTTATCCAATCATTGCTCCAATCTTTACTGTCATGTGGATGAACACCGACAGCACCGTAAACCATATCGTATTTTTTTGTTAATTCTACAACTTGCTTTGAAGTTTCAATATCAGTAGCTGGAACAATTATATAATCTACTCCGTTGTCAACTGCATTTTTTATAACTGAATCAACTTCACCTTCAAAATTGGGAAGAAAAATATGAGCGTGTGTATCAACAAACATTTTAAAATCTTTATTAATGAAAAAATTAAGTTTAGAAATTCATTTCCAAACTTAATGAAATATTACGTGGAGGTTCAAGGTTACCGATTAGCTCTACATAATTATAATTAAAAATATTTTTAAGATTTAAATAGAGCTTTAAAGGAAGTGAACCAAAGCTGTAGGCAGCATTAAAATCAAAGACATAAACAGCAACTCTTAAATCACCATCTTTAACAATTCCTAAATTAATTAATTCTTCATCGATTTGTTCAACTCTGCTTGAATATCTAAAATCACTGCCGAGATCAAATCGGCCGATTTTATAATCTGCTTTTATTAATGCTGTATGTCTAGGCCGATATTTTAAAAATGTATTCATATTCAAATCTATAGCCCATAAATAATCATAGCTTAAAACAAAATTTAAAGCGTTATTCAAAAAAGAATAATTCGAGACAAATTCAATCCCTTGAACTCTGGCGCGTGTTACATTATTAAAAGTTATTTTTCCATCGGAAGCATCAACACCGGCTTCGATAAAATCATATAATTCATTTTGATAAATACTTGCATCCAAATTCACAGTCGAATTTAATTGATAATTTACTCCAACTTCTGCATTAAAACTGCTTTCAGGTTTTAACCTTGGATTGGGTTTAATAGTTACGCCATTTGAAGTCGTTGATGTAAAAGCTTCAGCAAGAGTTGGAGCTCTAAAACCGGTTCCGGCAAATGCTCTTAAAATTAAATTGGAAAGCGGTTTATAATTTATTCCAGCTTTAGGCGAAACAGAAGAGTTACTTTTTATCGAATCTATCTTTGTATAATCATATCGTATTCCTAATGTACCTTTCCACAACTTTGAAAAATCATAATCCATTTGAGAATAAACTCCAAATGAATTTGATGACCTATTTCCAAAAATATTTGAATTAACTTTTGCATTTGAAGCTTCAATTCCGCTCACCAGCACGGCATCATCGAAAGGTTTTATTGTAGTCTGAAATTCACCTCTAAATAAATTTGTTGTAGAATTATTATTTGCTTGTGAACCGTCATCCCAATTTGTGTAATAATAGCTTGCCCTAGCTTCGTAATAAAAATTATCAGAATAAATATTTTTATAAATCAATCCAAGTAAATGCCGGTTTGTTGAAACTCTTTGACCCTGGTCAGCATCCGGCGGAATGAGAGCATTTCTAGAATCCTTCCAATAAACAAAATTACCGCCTCTTTTGATAAACGTATTTAGCAAAAAAGTAAGCGAAGATAAATTAGTAAAATCATATTTTGCTTTTAAAAAGCCGAGATATTTTTTTGAAAAATTGTTTTGCCGGTAGCTGTTATCTTCCAGGCGGGAAAAGGATAAACCAAAACTAAATTTATTAATTCGTTGTGAATGCCCTAGCGTTAGACTGTTAAAGCTTCTGTATTGATTTGACCAATTCCATTCATTATAAGAAGGTTTGCCGTAAAATCCAA
The DNA here is from genome assembly GCA_963746735.1 of uncultured Ignavibacteriales bacterium. Lineage (GTDB taxonomy): Bacteria > Bacteroidota > Ignavibacteria > Ignavibacteriales > Ignavibacteriaceae > CAVSWT01. The sequence goes on along the minus strand of CAVVCO010000017.1, from coordinate 135,900 downwards.
TCCCGGATTTTATGTAAGTAACAGGTTCTGAAGAAAATTCTTTAGTTAATACATTTATTACTCCGCCAATTGCGGATGAACCATAAAGAGAGCTTGCAGCACCTTTGATTATTTCAACATCTTTAATAACAGCAGTTGGAATTACTTCCCATATGGTTTCACCAGTATCTCCGGTATAAAAAGGAATTCCATCTAAAGTTAACATAACTCGTGAGCCTGCTCCCCTACTGTATCCGCTTGAACCGCGAATACTAATTTGGTCATCAGTCATATTTATTCCAGGAACATATCGAAGAGCATCTTCAAGGTTTGTAAAATCATTCTTTGAAAATGAAGCTGCTGGAATTATTTCAGCTTTAACAGGAAGATCGGAAATAAGCTGAACATATTTTGATGCTGATACTACGGGGCTATCCGTAATAAAAACTTTTCCAGGGACCAATTGAACATTTACAGAAACTGATTTATCAATAATTTTAATACTATCTATTATTTTAGTTTGATAACCGATGTAAGATACTTGCATATTGTAAATACCAGGCTTTAACTCATCTATCTTATAATTACCTTTAACATCTGTCGCAGACCCATAAGTAGTTAATTTTAAAGACACATTTGCACCAATTAACGGCTCACCAGAATTAGAATCTGTAACTACTCCGCTTATAGAGTACGTTTGAGGATAAGTCAACTCACTCAAAAATAGAAAAAATATGAAAAGATAATTTTTCATTATTAATCGTTTTACTTGTTGTGCTCCGCCTGGAGGCTGTGGTGGCGGATTATTAAAATCACAATTTATATTTATGTTTTTAGCTATTCCATTATCTGGAACAATTAAAAGCCCCGGTGTAGTTGTGTCCGAACTATTATAATAAACACCTGCAACTGTCCAATCAATTCGATTAAGAGATAAAGTTGGAGTTTTCGATTGAGCAACTACAACGTATTCATATCTGCCCGGGCTTATAGAACCAAATGCAGAATCTGCTGAACTATAATTAAAAACAGTTGCTCCAAAAGGAATTTCAGAACTAATGAATTTAATATTTAAAGGGCTAAAATCAGCCGCAGATTTTAATTCATTTTTAAATACAACCAAATAAGTCCTGGTTATTCCTTCAGGCCAATTACCTGTAAAAGTAATTGTTCCGCTAAAACCTATTCCAGTGGGCAAGGGTTCAATGCCTTTATCACAGCTATTAAACATTAGCAGAGAAATAATTAAAAATATTAAAGAGATTTTCATAAAAGAAAAAATAAATAGGTTATTGCTTATTTACAATTGAAAATTAAGAATTGAAAAATTAAAAGAAGATGCTAATTATTTTAAAATGCTGTGGAAATTATAAACCCAATTTCTCAAAGAAATAGGGTTTATTAAAACACTTATACAATAATAATGCTATACAACTTCCCCAATAACAATTGGATGTTCATTAACATCATTAGAAAGTTGAATTGCTTTTTGCTCATCATTTTTAGAAATAACTGCTATTAAACCAATACCAAGATTAAAAACATTTCTCATTTCTTCGTCGGAAATTTTTCCGGTCTGTTGAATCAGCTTAAATATTGACGGTATCTCCCATCTATCCCAATTTATTTTTAATGATAAGCCATTAGGTAAAATTCTTTTTGTGTTGCCGATAATACCTCCACCAGTAATATGAGAAAGCCCTTTTATTTTCATGCTCTCTTTGAGATATGAAATCAATTTCAAGTAAGACTTGTGAACTCTTAATAGTTCTAACCCAAGTTCATTGTCAAATCCATCAGGCTTATCATTTACTTTATATTTATTCAATAACACTTTTCTGGCAAGAGAATACCCGTTTGTATGAAGCCCATTTGAGGAAAACCCTAAAAGTACGTCTCCTTTTTTTATTTCTTTGCCGTCAATTACTTTTTGCTTATCAACAATCCCAACGATTGTTCCAGACATGTCATACTCTTCCCCGGAATACAATCCAGGCATTTCAGCGGTTTCGCCTCCAATTAAAGCACATCCATTTTCTTTACAGGCAATTGAAAATCCTTCAATTATTTTTTCTGCTTTATCAGGATTTAATTTTCCAAAAGCAAGGTAATCCAGGAAGTACATTGGCTTAGCTCCGCAAACAGCAATATCGTTTACACAATGATTCACTAAATCCTGGCCGACAGTGTTATGCTTATCCATTTCAAAAGCAATTTTTAATTTAGTACCGACACCGTCAACGCTGGAAACTAAAACCGGATTTTTATAGCCGGATAAATCAAGTTCATAGAAGGCTCCAAACAAGCCAATATCTGATAAAACATTTTTATTGAATGTTGATTTAGCAAAACCTTTAATTCTTCTAACTGTTTCATCACCGGCTTCAATATCTACACCGGCAGATTTATAAGTTGAATCCAATCGTTCTCCCATGTGAAATTATTTTTTCAAAATTGATTCAAAATTTACGATTTAAAGAGACATTAAACAAAGGAATATATGTATCCTAAAATTGAAAGAAAGTATTTGACATACCCTATTATCACTCATTAACGAGAGATACCCTTTATCTGTAATATTTAATATTGAAAAGAGAGGATTTAGTTACATGAGATTTTACCTAATTGAAACTAAAAATCGTGATAAAGCCCAAAGTAATATGCAAAGTGTTTGTAAGATGTAATTCCATTTCCCGCATCTGTAGAAAATAATAATTGATAATTTTCACAACAGTTACAGCACCTCCAATATGGATTCCGGTATATCCTTCTGAATCAGTTGTTGCAGCCGTTTGACGAAATGTTTCTGCCCCGAGATAAAAATTATCAGAGAAATTATATTGAACTTGAAAACCGTAAAATTGCCAGTTCTTGTTATCTGTACCAGGATTTATCCAATACCCCCCTCCTGTGCAGACTGTCCAGTTCCCAATATCTTTTTGTATCCAGATTGGAAGATATAATTGAGTTTTTCCATTACCTAAATTGTTTGATGCATTTCCAGTTGGAAATTCTGCAATAGGAAAAGTGGCAATAGCAGGAATATTTTCTGTTTGTTCAACGAATCTATATTTGAAACCAAGTTCAGTATCACCATAACCAAAGTGTTTTTCACCGACTTTTGGAATATCAAAAGCTAAAGGGAATACAACATGAAATTGAGTATTTGGAAATATTCCATAATTAAATTCAACTGCCGGACCAACACCACTGACTCCTCCATCATCACTTATCCCGGTTGTAAATAAATATAATTCATGCTGTTTGAAATCAACTGGAATAGGATCATCAGTTCTCCAGGGCGGACCGCCGGCTAAACTTAAATTTGAAGCTATTAAAAATGATAATAAATAATATTTAAATTTATTTAACCAATTAAAGTGATGATCTACCTTCATAATTTCTTTCACCAATAATGGCAGAAAAAGCAGCTACTTTTTTCCAGTTTTATTTTCAAAACTTAACTGCCTTATATAATTTACCAATTGCCAACGCTGCTTTTCACTAAAGCTGTCTTTATATGAAACCATTGCACCATTGTCGCCTTCACTTATTTTCCAGAATATCGCACCGTCACTTTGTTTTTGTACTTTTTCTGAAGTCAAATTGGCAGGTTTCGGATCAAGCATATATGCAGACGGGCCATTTCCTAAGCCGCTATCACCATGACACTCATAACAATTGTCGCTAAATAACTTCTTCCCTTTTTTCGTTGCTTCCATTATTCCAGCTAAAGGATTTTTCAATTTATCCGCAGATTTAGGAGCAACCCATGATTTTGAAGTTCCTTCACCCTTAGAAGTTTGTGCTTGCAAATTATTAAATCCTACAAAGGCTAAAAATAAAATATTAAAGCCTATGCAGGATAAATTCTTAATCATCATAATAGTTTTTATTTGGTTTATTTACAAAATCAAATGGACTTAATGATAACGAAGTTTGCTTTCTGTTTTTTCAGCTTGTTCTCCTGGTTCATCATTTTCAGTCTGAACTGAATTATATTTTTCCGGAGAAATACTAGAGAGTTTTTTAACAGCAGCAACAATAGCCCAAATTTTATCATCCGAATGAGTTTTACCCCATGCCGGCATTCCTGTCATTTTAATTCCATTTTTTGTCACCCAAAATAAATGTTTTGGATTCATGTATTTTCCATACTTAAATAAATTAGGAGCCGGCGGATTTAATCCTTTTGCTAATTCCGATTCTCCTGTTCCTGGCCCTTGATGACAGCTTTGGCACATTTCCTTATAATGGCTTACACCCATTTCAATCATTGAAGGATCATCTAGATTTGGCACTTTTAAATCGCTGGAATGATGTTCCACTGAATTATCACTCGTTGTTTCCAAAACCCATTTTACTATACCAGTATCTTGATTCATTGCGCTAACATTGTACACCCCTGAATAAATAAATATTATTGCTAGAATAATCAATCCTACAAAAGTGGAAAGAAGCGCTATTAATATTTTCATTTTAACCTTAAGTTTTTTGTTTTTAGAATATATATTAAAGAACAATAAAAATATTTATTGATGAATAATGACATCATTAAAATTAATAGTTCATTTGTGAATTGGTTTAAAAATAATAAAAGTTCAATAAGTAAAATAGAGATAAAACACAGGATAGAATAAATAGAATATTTTAGTTGAAATCTTTTACACAATTGGCAATTATTTCATTTTATAAAATGGAATTTTAAAATATTTAAATTTCTTTTCATTTAATTCTTATTGTTCATTGCATCTTATTCTTTATGAATTTGATATATAGAACTATTAACAGAAACAAAACATTTTTAATATTCTATTAGTTTAGAAATATTTTCTTTTAATCTTTGTTTTGCTAAATAATTATTTTCAAGATTTGAATTAAAAGGAACCGGCGTATCAAGACTTGCACATCTTAAAATTGGGGCATCCAAAAATTCAAAACAATTTTCTGAAATCCATGCAGATATCTCGCCGCCTATTCCTCCAGTTAAAGTGTCTTCATGAAGAATTAAAACTTTACCAGTTTTTATTACAGTTTTTTTGACTAGCATTTTTATCCCATGGAATTAAACTTCTTAAATCAAGAATATCGATTGAAGTCCCAGAGAAATTCTTTCAATATTTCTTTAGCCCAATGAACCCCCATTCCGTAAGTGATTATTGATAAATCTTCTCCTTCATTTACTAGTCTGGCTTTTCCTATTTCAATAGTATAATATTCATCAGGTATTTCTTCCGTGATTGAACGATAAAGTACTTTGTGCTCAAAGTACATCACAGGGTTCGGATCTTCAATTGCAGCATTCAATAATCCTTTAGCATCAAAAGGTGTTGAAGGGTAAACAATTTTTAATCCTGGTGTATGAAAAAACCAAGCTTCATTTGACTGCGAATGGAATGGCCCGGCAGCTACCCCTGCACCAGTCGGCATTCGAATCACAACATCAGCATTTTGTCCCCACCTGTAATAAGTTTTAGCAAGATTATTTACAACTTGTGTAAAACCGCTCGAAACAAAATCAGCAAACTGCATTTCCACAACTGATTTCCCTCCCTTAATTGCATATCCAAGTCCGGCTCCTATTATTGCAGATTCGCACAGTGGAGTATTTCTAACTCTTTCTTTCCCAAACTTATTTAGGAAACCATCTGTTACTTTGAAAACTCCTCCATATTCTGCAACATCTTGTCCCATGATAATCAGATTATTAAACTTTTCCATACTCTGATTTAAAGCATCCGAAATTGCATTAATAAATTTTTTATTCGATACCTTTTTATATGAAGTTGATATAACTTTTTGATCGAATGGTGCATAAACGTCTGTTAATTCTTTTTCCGTATTGGGAATAATATTTGTCTCAGCTTGTGCTAATTCCCATTCTTTGTTAATCAGCACCAGGAAATCATTTCTTGTCTTTGAAATAAAATTATCATCAATCAATCCAATTGATTTCAAAAAGTTTTCATAATTATTAATCGGATCTTTCTTTGACCACTGCTCTATTAAATTTTTAGGGACGTATTTTATTCCTGAAGCTTCCTCATGTCCACGCATTCTAAATGTAATTGCTTCAATTAAAATTGGCCGGGGCTCTTCTCTTATTTTCTTAGCACGGTTCTTAACAGTTGAGTAAACATCTAATATATTATTGCCATCAATTTGTATGGCTTCAATTCCATAGCCTATACCTTTGTCTATTAGAGCTTTGCATCTATACTGTTCATTTGTTGGTGTAGATAAACCGTATGCATTATTTTCAATCATAAAGATTACAGGTAAATTCCAAACTGCAGCAACATTTAATGCTTCATGGAAATCACCTTCACTAGTTCCACCTTCTCCGGTAAAAACAAGTACGCACTTTTTTTCTTTCTTAATTGAATGCCATAGTGCAATTCCATCCGCAACTCCAAGCTGCGGGCCTAAGTGTGAAATCATTCCAACTATATGATGTTCATTTGAACCGAAGTGAAATGAACGGTCCCTTCCCTTTGTAAACCCGTTTGCTTTTCCTTGGAACTGAGTGAATAATTTGTGAAGCCAAATATTTCTTGAAGTAAAAACTCCTAAATTCCTATGCATAGGTAAAATGTATTCATCTTCATTCATCGCCAAAGCAGAACCGACTGCAATTGCTTCCTGCCCCATACCGGAAAACCATTTTGTTATTTTTCCCTGTCGTAATAGTTTAAGCTTTTTTTCTTCGATTAATCTTGGAAGGAGAATTTCTTTGTACAAATTAATTAATAATTCATCCGTAAAGTTTTTCCGATCAAACTTCATTAAGTATCTTATATTAATATTATTGGGATTTTAGACAGTTAAATTTAATTAAAATATTTTGTTAAAAAGAAATTGATATTTGATTTATATTTTATTTGTAATAACCTCTTATGTGATCTACATTCATGCATAATCTTCAATAGTCTGAAAAATATTCGGTAGATGTGTATCACACAATCTATTAGCAAATCTTTAAGGTTATACTAGGTTCAAGCTTACCATAAATTTTCTCGTTGGCATTCAAATTGTCTATACAATGCTGTTCTTGTAATACTAACAGTTATAAATATTTTTAATAATCATGAGAGGTTTTTATGTTTAAGATGGGCGCAAAAGTTTTTGCTAATTCACTGGTTATTTCTAGCATTTTTGTTTTTCTCTACTGTTTTGGTAAAAGCTCAAGATCAAGGACAACAGCAAAGTAAACAACTGCAGACTCAAGACAGTCCTAAAGCTCAAATAGCTTCGGAATTATCACAAGATCTATCAGGAAAGTTAAACTTAAGTGATGAACAAACTAAACAACTAAAAAATATTTTAGTTTCATACCAGGATGATGTTCAAGGCGCTGTACAAAGCGGTAAGACAGATTTATCAACAGAAAAAACAACTACTAATACTGCTATTGATGATTTACTTAATCCGACTCAGAAATCTAATTGGGAAAAAGATAAAGCTGAATTTTGGTCGATGGTAGATTCTAAAGTTACTACAGTTTCCTCTAAACAGGAATCTAAAGGCACGTATTAATCTTTTATAGGCTAGAAATATTTTGTAAATATTCTATCTCCATCATAATAGCATACCGGGCAAATATTTGCCTGGTGTGCTTCTTTTATTTGTGCAATTCTTTAACTTGAATATTAAATTATACTTCACTTAATTAAAACTGTTATAAATAATATTTTATGTTGAGATGAAAAATATAGATTTAGAAAAGGATCATTCTTCGACTACTTTAACAATTAAAAACATGGTTTGCAACCGATGCATAAAAGTGGTTAAAGAAGAGTTAGAAAAATTAAACTTAGATGTTAGAAGTATCATTCTCGGTGAAGCAGTGGTAAGTGGTGAAGAAAAGGATTTGCCTATGACTGAAATAAAAAACGTTTTAATAGAAAACGGTTTTGAGTTGATTGAAGACAAAAAAGCCAAGACCATTGAGCAAATTAAAATTATAGTCATTGAGCATATTTATAATGATTCTGAAAAAGATAAGGATAAAAACATTTCAAAGGTGTTGGTTGAAAATACCGGTTATGATTATAATTATTTAAGTTCATTGTTCTCTTCAATTGAAAACATAACTATCGAGCATTATTTTATCCTGCAAAAAATAGAACGTGCCAAGGAGCTGCTTAAATACGGAGAATTGACTTTAAGTGAAATTGCATACCGGCTAGGTTATAGCAGCGTTCAGCACCTTTCTAATCAATTTAAAAAAGTTACAGGATTAACAGCCAGCCAATTTAAAGATCTTACAAACCAGGAAAGAAAACCAATCGATAAAATAGTCCCGTAAAGCCAGATCCTTTCAACTAATAATTCTATAACACTTTATTAAAATTGTGTAACGCTTCCCTTTGCCTGAATTGTTAATTTTCGTTCGTATAAATAATTATTCTTAATTAAAAAAAGGAAATATTAAAATGACACAGAAAGAATTTAAGATTGAAGGAATGTCTTGCGGACATTGTGTAATGGCAGTTAAAAAAGAATTACAGAAAATTGAAAACTTAAAGATAGATAATGTAGAAATAGGTTCGGCAAAAGTTGAGTTTGATGAAAATCAAATTGATAATAAAAAGATTATCGATGCTATTGAAGAAGCAGGATATAAAGTAGTTTCAAATTAGGCAGGTGTAATGCTAAACTCGTTTCAGCATCTCTTGGTGAATTAAAGATCCCAAAACAAGCTTGACTGCTACAAGCAAGTTCGGAATGTCATTCTAAAAAATATTTATTGTATAAATTATTTAAATTAAAAAATAGACAATGGAATCTGGAAAAATTAAAACACTTACTTTACCTGTTGAAGGTATGACTTGCGCAAGCTGTGTGGCAAGAGTTGAAAAAACTCTAAAAAAAGTTGAAGGCGTTGGAACAGTTAATGTAAATCTTGCCACTGAAAAAGTAAGCCTAGAATTTGATGAATCAAAAACTGATTTAGCGGCTTTAGCACAAATTGTGAACGATGCCGGTTATAAGCTTGATATTTCTTCATCAGAAAAAAAAGATACTGAAGCGAATGAAATTCCGGACAGTTTGGAAGAAAAAGAAAGCTATAAAAAACTTAAACGTGAATTTATTTTTAGTGCTGTGCTTACTGTTCCAATAATGTTAATAAGCATGTTAAGCATGACCGAATGGTTTAATCAGATTGTCCCTATATCTCAAGTTTATATTAACAGGCTGCTTTTTCTTGCTACAACTTTTGTGATGTTTATTTCCGGTAAAAGATTTTTTTCAATTGCCTGGCAGCTTGTAAAACATTTTTCCGCAGATATGAATACACTTGTTGCCGTAGGTACAGGCACTGCTTATGTATACAGCACCATTGCTGTTTTATTTCCAACCTTATTATCGATTACTGATGCCGGCCAGCATATTTATTTTGACACCGCTGTAACAATTGTAACTTTAATTTTAATGGGTAGATTACTTGAAGCACGAGCAAAATCCAAAACAACTTCTGCCATTAAGAAATTAATTGGACTCCAGCCAAAAACCGCAAGAGTAATTAGATCCGGTAATGAAATCGATATCAATATAAATGATGTTCAAAAGGATGATATTATCATTGTTCGCCCTGGTGAAAAAATTCCAGTTGATGGGGTAATTACAAAAGGCTCCACCTCAATTGATGAATCAATGATTACAGGCGAAAGCATTCCGGTAGATAAAACAGTAAAAAATAAAGTTGTTGGCGGAACAATTAATAATAACGGAAGCATAGAATACAAAGCAACCGCAGTTGGAAAAGAAACAGTTATTGCTCAAATAATTAAACTGGTTGAAGACGCTCAAGGTTCAAAAGCTCCGATACAAAGTTTAGCTGATAAAATAGCCGGCGTTTTTGTCCCGACTGTTATTGGTATTGCCGCAATCACTTTTTTAACTTGGTTTTTTGTAGTTGGAATTCCTTTCAACCAGGCAATGATAAATTTTATTGCTGTGATGATTATAGCTTGTCCATGTGCTCTTGGTTTAGCTACTCCAACAGCAATTATGGTTGGTTCAGGATTAGGTGCTTCAAATGGTATATTGATTAAAAATGCTGAAAGTCTTGAACGCGCAAATAAAATTACAACAGTTGTGCTTGATAAAACCGGAACAGTAACAACAGGGAAACCAATTGTAACAGACATTATTCCTTTAAATGGATTTAGTAAAAATGAATTAATTCAAAAAGCAGCTTCAGTTGAAAATAAGTCTGAACACCCTTTAGGTAAATCAATTGTTGAATACGCTAAAAACAATTCCGTGGTTTTTAGTGATGTGGATAATTTTCTTTCCACTACCGGATCAGGAATAACCGCCAATATCTCTGGTGATGAGATTGCAATTGGTAATTTATCATTCATAAAAAAATATTCTTCTTCAACAAATAATAATTATGAAGAAAAATCATTCCAGCTTGCTTCCGAAGGTAAGACCCCTATTTATATTTCTATCAATAAAAAATTAACCGGCATAATTGCAATTGCTGATACTTTAAATTCTAACGCAAAAGAAGCGATAGCACAACTAAAGAAAAAGAATATTGAAGTCTTAATGATTACAGGCGATAATGAAAAAACAGCTAGAGCAATTGCAAAAGAAGCTGGAATAGATAATGTAATTGCAGAGGTCCTTCCGCAAGATAAAGCTAACAAAGTTAAAGAACTGCAAGCACAAGGAAAGATTGTTGCAATGGTTGGCGATGGAATAAACGACTCCCCTGCCCTTGCACAAGCTGATGTCGGAATTGCAATTGGTACCGGAACAGATATCGCAATTGAAGCCGCTGATATAACTTTAATCAGCGGTGATTTGAGAGGAGTTGTGCATGCAATAAATCTGTCTCACAAAACAATTGGAACAATAAAGCAAAATCTTTTCTGGGCATTTATTTATAATGTAATTGGAATTCCAATTTCTGCACTGGGACTATTAAACCCAATGTTTGCTGCGGCAGCAATGGCAATGAGCTCTGTTAGTGTTGTGTCCAATTCATTAAGATTGCGGAGAGCTAAGATTAAATAGACAATCCATTAGTAAATATTTTTCGTAAACACTTCTTTTATCATTTATTCACACTATTTATTTTAATACTGTGCGCTGTGAGATTTAGTTCGACTAACAATAGCTGTATCTTCTTATTGTATATTTGAAATAAAAGGTGAGGATAAAATGAAAAAGCTATTTTTACTTTTCACAATTTTGGCATTTCTTATCGTTGGATGTGGTCAAAATAAGAATGATCAAACTTCTGAAAAGACGAGCAAAAATAACTCAAACGAGACGGCACAGGTTTCAACAAATAAAGACAAACCAAATAATGTTCTGCCCGGTGTCAGCACAAGCGATCAAAAAATATTAGCGGAAGCCAAAATGTACGACGGCAGTTTTGATAGCGATGCAATACTATTAACAAGAAGTGCAAGTGAAGGGTCTACATTTAAAATGGATGGTTCAAAGGCAAAAGGTATGAAAATGCCTGATGGGAATTTTTGGTCAGTAAAAGAAGTTGGTAATAAGACCATGCTGGTAATGCCGGATGGAAAGTTAATTCAAGAGAAAACAGTTGACGGCAAAATAATGCTGATGACAAATGACAAAACTTATGAAGTTAAAATGATTGGGCACAATTTGGTTGCATTCAGAACAGATATTCCAAAAGTAAATGTTGCAGAGAAATAATTTTTTTTTATAACCTTTTTTTATCTCCGATGTTTATTACACATCGGAGATTTTTTATCATCATATCCAGCAAATAATTCACCTTGTAGCTATGGTAATGAGTTATGTTAGTGTATTTACTAATTCATTAAGATTGAGGAGAGCGAAGATTAAATAGAAATAATTAGTTAAGAATTATAATTATATATTAATTCTTTGACAGCTTAACAATGTCCTCAACCTCCAAAACATCTTTATAAAATCCTTTGTATACAGTGTTTATCATTGCCAAACCAATTTCTTTTAAAGAGCATATATGTTTTGGAAAGAATAATTTAATAACCGGTAAAAGAAAGAATAAATATTTATAAAAGCTTAAAGTATTTTTAAGCCCTTTTGTGGGAATTATAATTGCAGGACGGAAAGCAAAAGCCTGGCGAAAACCTAAATTCAAAATATAATTTTCTGTTCTGCCTTTTACTCTTGCCCACATAGTTCTTCCCTTTTCAGTGCTGTCTGTTCCGGCACCAGAGATATAACAAAAAGTCATATCCGGATTTAATTTAACAAGAGTATCTGCTAAAGCTTTTGTAATATCAAAAGTAATTTTTGTGTATTCTTCTTCTTTCTTTCCAACGGAAGTTGTCCCAAGACAAAAGAAACATGCATTGTATCCAACTCAAATCAATTTTAATATCAGTGAAGTCATAAAAATTTTTGTGAATGATTTCTTTCAGTTTTGGATGCTTAAAATTTCCGCTTCTTCTATTTATTATAAGCACTTCTTCAACATCAGGATGGTTAAGGCATTCGTGCATAACACCTTCACCCACCATGCCGGTCGTACCGGTTATGATTGCTTTGATTTTCATGGCTGCAAGTTAAACCGGAAAATAATTTAATTCAATCATTTTTATAATTTCATTCTATAATAATGTCACCACTTCGTGGTTTTATGATATTTAGGAATACCCTTTTCTATAATAATATCACGCCTTCGATGTTTGAAAATTCTAACTCTATTAAACTGTAATCTACCAATTCATAAAGCCCGAAGGGCTGATAATATTATAGTAATTTTATTAATATGACAGCAAAAACCTCGAAGAGGTGACATATTTCAATTTATTATAATCATTATTACCGGTATTTATAAAATTCTTTTAGATATCTATTAATCTGTTTTGACAACTGTTTCTTTGCTTGTTTTGCTGATAAGCTTTGCCTACCTTCGAGATATAATAATTCTTTCTGAAGCTTTTTATAACTTTTATATCTTTCATTTGATAAAGAACCGTTATTTAAAGCTTCAAGAACTGCACAACCTGTTTCTGCAGTATGAGAACAATCTTTAAACTTACATTTAGCTTCTAATTGTTCAATATCACTAAAAGCAGAATCTAAACCTTCCGAAACATTCCAAAGCTGGAATTCACGCATACCCGGAGTATCGATTAAAATTCCGCCTTCAGGTAATAGAATTAGTTCTCTTTTTGTAGTGGTATGTTTTCCTTTTAAAACAGATTCACTTATTTCCTGTGTTTTAATTAATTCTTTTCCAAGCAATTGATTTATAATAGTAGATTTACCAACTCCGGATGAGCCGGTAAATACTCCAGTAACTCCTTCGCTCAAATATTTCATTAATTCATTCACACCATAACCATTCTCTGCACTCATTAATAAAATTGGTATTTCAATACCACGATTTTTTAATTGAATTACTTTCTCATCCGGATTTTCGACCAGATCAGATTTATTTAATATAATAATTGGCTCAGCGCCGCTTTCAATTACAGCAGTTAGATACCTATCAATCCTGTTTGGGTTAAAATTATTATCAAGACTTTGAACAATAAAAACTATATCTACATTTGCAGCTATTATTTGTTCATCAGTTTTTTTATCAGAAGATTTTCTTGAAAGTTTTGTTTTTCTTTCCAGTACATCATGAATTATTATTTTATTTTCATCTTCAAATAAAATCCCAACAACCCAATCCCCGGTTTTAGGTAATTCTGAATTTGAGTTTGATGTATATAATAATTTTCCTGTTACTTCACCATTTACCTCTCCATTTTCAGAATAAAGCAAATATCTTTGCTTATGCTCAACTGCGACCCTAGCTGGAATAAATCCTCTGTCTTTGTATTTATTAAATTGCTCATCAAAAAACGTATTCCATCCTAATGAAATTAATTTTTCCAATTTTAATTTCTCCTAAATATTTTAAAATATTTTATTTTTCTCTTTAATTAGAGATTAGATAGAACAAAGCAAACAACTGCCTTATTAGGCAATAAATGCAATGTCCTTAATTAGGATAGAATTTCTGGTATGTTTTAATGTATTTTTAATAAGTCATCAATTAATATCAACAGAAACTTAATTGATTTTTGTTCTCAAATCAAATACTGTATAAGATTTATTGTCCCGGCTATTTTACGCAGTCGTTTTTTTATAAGCAATTTTGCCTAAAAGAATTGTCATTTCCACATCATAATTTTCATTAAGCACAACAATATCGGCATCTTTCCCGCTGGCAAGTATTCCCTTTTTTATGCTCAAGATTTATTACCTTTGCACCATTTAATGAAGCCATTCTAAATGCTTCTGTTACTTTTGCATTTGCAGTTTCAATCATATTTTTTATAGCAATATTTAAAGTAAGCGTACTTCCGGCAAGTGTTCCATCTTCAAGATATGCTCTCTTTGCTTTCATAAAAACTTTTTGATCGGCAAATTCATATTCACCTTCATGCATTCCACCGGCTCTGATTGAATCTGAAACGAGTACAATTCCACTAGCTCCTTTTAATTTTAGCAGCAGCTCCATAACTGCCGGATGAACATGAAGTGTATCTGCGATCAATTCAATCTTTAATTCATTACGAAGAAGTGCGCCGAGAATAACTCCCGGAGTACGATGATGGAAAGGCCTCATCGCATTAAAAATATGGGTTACATGTGCAGCCCCGTTATCAATTGCTAGCTCTATTTCATCGTAATTGGCCATTGAATGCCCTATTGACAAAACTACTCCCTGGCTTGAAGCTTCTCTTAATACTTCAATAGCTCCAGGTAATTCGGGAGCAATGGTCATTATTTTTATATGTCCTTTTGATGCTTCCCACATTTTATTCCATGATTCAACAGAAGGTTTCCATAAATAACTTTCATTCATTGCGCCTTTTAAATCTTTATTAAGATAGGGCCCTTCCATGTGAATACCTTTTATATTCGACTCAGGATTATTTTCAATATATTCTGCAACTCTTCTTAAATCTCCTAACAATTGCTGCTCAGGTTTTGCAAATAGTGAAGCTAAAACTGTAGTTGAACCGTTTTGTAAAAAATATTGACTTACTTTTTCAATGCTGTTATCGTTCTCATCGGCAAAACCAGAACCGCCGCCGCCATGTACCAGCAAGTCAACAAATCCGGGAGCAATAATTCTTCCGCTTACATCAATCGTTTCACAATCATCAGGCAAAATAACATCGTGTGATTTTCCTATTCTATAAATTTTTTGCCCGTCTATTAAAACCGTTCCATTTTTTATTAGTCTAAATGGAGTTACAATATCTCCACCAATCAAAGCTAATTTCATTTTTTCTCCAGAGTAATTGTTAGTTGAGTTATTTTGAAAATATTTAAACCTTTACTAAGCCTTGGAATTGCATCCAGAAATTTTTCAAATATTAGTTTAAACTTTTATTCACAATAGATTAAAAGAAGTCAGGCTGAAATGTTTTGTTAACTATAAATTAAAATATTTCTATTTGCTGCTAATCAGATTTTTCAATTCCAAAGCAGCGGCAGTTACATTATCAGATTTGAACACAGCAGTACCAGCGACAAAAACATCGCATCCAGCTTGTTGTGCTGATTTAATTGTATGCTTGTCAATACCGCCATCAATTTCAATTAAAAAATTTGCATCCATTTTTTCGCGAAGCATAACTGTTTCTCTAACTCTTCTTAAAGAATTTGTTATAAAAGTCTGACCACCAAACCCTGGGATTAACCGACATTATTAATACCATATCAATATATTCCACTATATCTCTAAGAACGTTTATCGGAGTTGAAGGATTAATTGAAACACCGGCTTTAACATTAAGTTCTTTAAGATGCTGCACAGTTCTATTAAGATGAATTACAGCCTCTTGATGCACAGTAATTGAATTTGCGCCAGCTTCTGCAAACTGCTCTATATATCTTTCCGGATGTTCAATCATCAGATGAACATCTAATGGCAGTTTAGTTGATCTTCTGGCAGCTTTAACTATCACCGGTCCGAAAGTAACATTAGGCACAAAATGCCCATCCATTATATCACAATGAATCCAGTCTGCTCCGCCAAGTTCGGCTAATCTTATTTGCTGGGAAAGATTAGATAAATCTGAGGCTAAAATTGATGCTGCTAAAATTCCCATTTACTTCTCTATAATTTCTTGTTGTTGTTCTGCTGATTTTGTTACAAACAAATCAATAGCATCGCCTCTATTTACTTTATTTCCTTTACTCGGATATTGATCTAAGATTGTATTCGGTAAAAGAGAAAACGAACGCTGATAATTAATCTTTCCAACTTTTAAAGTACTATCCGCTAAAATTCTTTCTGCTTCAGTAACAGATTTACCAATTAAATCCGGGACAAATATTTCCCCAGATTCACCTTGCCCAACGCTTATAGTTATTCCAACCTCCGCTCCTTTTTTCAAAGGAGTACCTTCTGCATATTGTTGGTCAAAGATCATATTCTTAGGATGATTTGAAACATTTTCGGTTATACCGCCTAATTTTAGTCCTATTCTTTCGAGAGTGAATTTTGCTTCGTTAATAGATTTTCCCTTAAGTAAAGGAACAACTACAGTTGGTTCTCCGCCGCTTATAAATAGATAAATATTTCTTCCTTCTTTTACAATTTTTCCATTCTCAGGTTTTTGAAGAATTATTGTTCCTTTAGGATATTTTTGGTCAAATGTTGTATCGGATATGACTGGTTGAAGATCAGCATTTTTTAGTAAAGAAAAGGCTTCTGCTTCCTTTAAACCAACAACATTGGGAACTCTTTTCTCAGGCCTGCTTACATACCAGGGCATAACTAAATAGTTCATTGCCAGAAGGAATACAACGATACCTATTAAAAAATAAAAAGTTTTCCGAATAAAATTGATTTTAAGGATATTTTTCATGAAACCAAATATATAGAATGGTGTTTTCTTATACAAGAAACATAACAATGGTATAAGTTAAATTGGTGTTAAATTCTCGATATTGTGCCGACAAATAACTGAAGAACGTAAGTATGGTTGATTGCTTGAATGTCTGAATGAACTTAACTTAAATTATAAATTTAAATTTGATCTTAAACTTAACTTAATAAATTTCTGATTTTTTAGAACGTATGCCCGAAATTCTTTTATTCCATGATTTTCATAATGAATGAATTTATCATTCAATTATAATTATGAAAAAAAGGTTAAATAATATATATTTGAAACCAACTAAACATAAAATCAGAAAATAGCTTTGCTTACTTTCTTAAAATCATTTCAAATATTTCCACAATACAAAATATTAATTTATCACTCACTAAAATTTATTAAATGAGGTTCTAATGTTTAAGAAACATCCCCGCGGTCTTTACGTTCTATTTTTTACTGAAATGTGGGAGCGCTTTGGTTACTATTTGATGGTTGGAATTCTGCTTCTCTATTTAATTGATTCTAAAACCGGCGGAAAAGGTTTTGACACAAAAACAGCAGCGGATATTGTGGGATCATTCATTGCGTTAGTTTATTTAACTCCATTTATAGGCGGTCTACTTGCTGACCGTTACCTAGGCTACATTAAATCGATATACATTGGCGGCTCTTTAATGGCAGCCGGGTATTTTGGTTTAGCCTTTCCTGGTGATACCGCTTTATTTGTTTCTCTTAGGATTAATAATAGTAGGTAATGGATTTTTCAAACCAAATATTAGTACCATATTAGGAATAATTTATAACACAGAAGAATTAAAACCTTTGAAAGATTCGGCATATAATATCTTTTATATGGGAATTAATATTGGAGCGCTTGTCTGCAATTTTGTGGCGGCATATTTAAGAAATAATTATGGCTGGGGTTATGCTTTTGCGGCTGCAGGAGTAGGTCTAGTACTTGCATTAATATGGATCTCAACCGGACTTAAGCATATCAAATTTGCAGACGTAAGAAAACCCATGGAAAAAGAAGACATGCCTATGATGAAAATATTTCTTTATGTTTTTCTTCCTGCAATTATTTTCGCAGTTATTGGCTGGCTTATCCCTAATAATTTATTCGGTTCAAATTCGAATGATGCTTTTATCTTTGCATGTATACCGGTTATATCTTTCTATGTTTCTTTATGGATGAAATCAGCAGGACAGGATAAAAAAAGTATTGGTGCTTTACTTTTTATATTTACTGTTTCAATTATATTCTGGACAATTTATAATCAAAATGCAACTTCACTTACAATCTGGGCGCAGACTTACACAAATAGAGAAATTCCACAAGTATTAGCCGGACCTGCTGAAAAAATTGATATGCTGCAAAGCGTAAATACCAATCCGAGGCCTGTAGAAAAGGTTGATAAAAATCTAAAGGTGGTCACAGATGAAAATGGTCAGGCTATTATGGTTCAGGGACCAGATCCATATTTTGAAAATGTGCCTAAAGATCAATGGCCAAAGCCTGGTGAAGATGTAAGATTAGCAAATGCTGAATTATTTCAATCTATAAATCCGTTTTTTATAATTGTACTTACTCCGATTCTTGTTGGCCTTTTTGCTTGGCTAAGAAGGCGGGGCAAAGAACCAACAACTGTTTCTAAATTTGGATATGCATTATTTATTTCCGGGCTATCGTCATTGATAATGGTTTTTGCAATTATGTCTGTGCCGTCTGTTTATACGCATAAAACCACCGCTATGTGGTTGTTTTTAACTTACGGTGTTTTTACAGTTAGTGAAATATTTTTAAGTCCAATTGGACTATCTCTTGTCTCAAAATTAGCACCAGCAAGAACAACAGCTTTAATGATGGGCGGATGGTTCTTGTCAACTTCTCTTGGCGGAAAAGTTGCCGGAATTATGACCAGTTTTTGGGACAGCTTTGATGATAAGAAAATATTCTTTTTGTTGATGACTGTTGCAGCATTTCTTGGTGGAGTTTTTATTTTCTCAAGAATTAAATCTTTAAATGCGATTGTAAAAGCTAAAACCGGATCAGCGCATTAAATGATAATATGATATTATAATTTAGGGTTGGATAAATGTCCAACCCTTTTTTTATTTTAAACTACTATGTATAAAAATTATTTCTACTTAAACCGAATTATTCTTGAGGCTAACAAAGAATTACACAATTTCAAAATTGTTAATATATTTTCGCAGGATAGAGATAAAGTTGTTTTTGAGATGAAGTATCAAGATAATTCTAAATTTCTGGAAATATCCGTCAACCCTGGAATGCCTTATATTACTCTAAAAAATGAATTTCATCGAGCAAAAAAAAATACAATTGATTTCTTTTATGAATATTTACCCGCTGAGATAATTGAATTTCAAATTTCTGATTCAGATAGAATTATAAAAATAATAACATCCAGCTGTGATTTTTATTTTACAATACGAGGTAAGTTTACTAATCTATTTTTAGTGAAGGAAGATATAATTCAAAGTTCATTTAAAAATATTGTCGAAGAATCAACTGATCAATTATTTAATGAATTAAATGCAGCAAATTTTATAAACAGTTTTAATAATGTTGAAATTGATATCGATGAAAGCCAGCAATTTGAATCTCAAATAAAAAGCAAATACCCTTTCATCGGGAAAGAAATATTAAATGAAGTTAAATTAAGAGAAGATTTAATTATTACTAAAAATGAAATCGTATCTTCTAAAAAGCTCAAAGATATATTAGAAGGAATAATATTAGAAATTCAAAATAGTAATCCGGTTATTTTCACAGACGAATTTCAAAATAAACAGAAGCTGGCATTTGATAATTTTAAGAGCATTCCATACTCAAAAATAGAGACATTTGAAAATATTTTTGATGCAATTAATGCTTACTTATCAAAGGAATATTATTTCAATTCAATTTTAAATTTAAAAAAGAAGATTGAAAAACACTTATCAAGTGAGCTGACAAAAGTATCATCAAAGCTAAATAATTTGAAAGCACGGATTGAAAACGGTACAAAAGAAGAAGAATATAAAAAATACGGTAATTTACTTTTGATTAATCTTCATAAAATTAAAAGCGGAATGAATGAGATACTTATTGAAGATATTTATGAAAATAATATCCCGATAATTATTAAGCTTGATGAAAAGTATTCCCCTAAAAAAAATGCTGATATTTATTTTGATAAAGCAAAAAACCAAAGGATCTCTTTTCAAAAATCAAAACAGCTTTTTAATGATTATAAAATTAAATTTGATAAGTTAAAAGAAATTGAAAATAAATTTTTATCTGAAGAAAGTATACAAAATTATAGAATTATAATGAAAGAATTGAAAATTAAGGAAGAAATTTCTTCATCAAATAAAGATGAAATACAAAGCAAGTTCAAAAAATATTTATTGGAAAATAAATACTTTGTGTTTGTCGGGAAAGACAGCCAGAATAATGATTTACTTACTACAAAGTTTGCAAAGCAAAATGATTTTTGGTTCCATGCGAGGAGTGTTCCCGGCTCTCATGTTGTGCTTCGTGTAGATAATTCTAAGGAAGCCGTTCCTAAAAATATTTTAAAGAAAGCAGCTTCTTTAGCAGCATATCACAGTAAAGCAAAAACTTCAGGGATGGTTCCGGTTTCTTTTACTCAAAAAAAATATGTAGTAAAGAAAAAGGGAATGGAACCAGGTAAGGTTGCGCTTCTAAGAGAAGAAGTATTAATTGTTAAACCGGAAATTCCCAAAGATTGTGAGTATATTTCTAATGAATAAATTTCTATTTATTAATTAAATTAAGGAGATTATTCATGAGACTAATTATTCAGCCCGATTATAATCTAGTTTCAAAATGGGCGGCAAATTATGTTGCCAGTAGCATTAATCAGTTCAAAGCAACAGCTAAAAAGAAATTCGTTTTAGGATTACCAACAGGCTCCTCCCCTATCGGTATGTACAAAGAATTAATTAAGCTTAACAAAAAAGGTAAAGTAACTTTCAAAAATGTTAAGACTTTCAATATGGATGAATATGTCGGTTTGCCCGAAGAACACCCTGAAAGTTATCATTCCTTTATGTTTAATAATTTCTTCAATCATATTGATATCGATAAGAAAAACATAAATATCTTAAATGGTAATGCTAAAAATCTGGAAAAAGAATGTGATAATTACGAAAGAAGAATAAAAGCAGCAGGTGGAATAAATTTATTTGTTGGTGGTATCGGCCCAGACGGCCACATCGCTTTTAATGAACCGGGTTCTTCGCTGGCATCTTTAACAAGGGTAAAAACATTAACTATGGATACCATGATTGCCAATTCAAGATTTTTTGATAACGATATAAATAAAGTTCCGCATACAGCTTTAACTGTCGGGGTAAAAACAGTTTTAGATTCACACGAAGTCTTAATAATTATCAGCGGGCATAATAAAGCTCGTGCATTATCAAAAGTTGTTGAAGAAGGTTTAAATCACATGTGGACAGTTAGTGCTTTGCAGATTCATCCGAAAGGAATTATTGTTTGTGATGATGCTTCTACTTATGAATTAAAAGTTGGGACAGCAAAATATTTTAAAGATATTGAATCCGAAAATTTAGATCCGGATACTATCTTATAAAAAAAACCGGCGAGGAAAAAGCGCCCTCCAACAACATTTACAACACTGCTTCTTCCTGCCGGTACCACTGCTAAGTGGGAGGTACTCTTACTAAGCCAACTATTGTACCAATTACTTTATTCAATTTTTGATAATAATTTTTGTTTTGATATATCTTGAATTGAGAGCAAAATGAGAATTGAGACATAGGTTTTTATTCGAATTATGAATGGCAACTCTAATTATTGTTTTCATTTGAGTCATTATTCGTTTTTGAAAATAAAATGCGTTTATAGTATATTTGAAATCTAATTTTTGCACCCGTAGCTCAACTGGATAGAGCATTTGACTACGGATCAAAAGGTTTGGAGTTCGAATCTCCACGGGTGCACTAAAAACTTTGTTTCCTTTCCTCTTATTCCATATGACTTTTTTCATTATGCAAATACACTTTATACGGCTACGCTGTTGAATTATTTCTATCTTTTGTTTTTTATCGCTTATATCTGTTAATTTATGTCCATTTTGTTCTTTATTAAATATTAAACAAAAAGTCTTCCGAAATCGCAATGTGTCCATTTGCATTGCTGTTGGTCTGACAATTGTCTACTATGTTGTAGGGGTCCTCAAACAGACTTTGGATAATGTTTATTATCCTGAGATCTTTGTCAGCCCTGCTCAACTGGGCGGGGCCTATTTCAGATTCCTCATTTATCGTTTCAAATTATTTCCCAAATAAATTTTAATTAGTTAAGCTATAATAAAATAAGATTCTTAAAATAATCTTGAATGTTATTTGTATATAGAAATTACAATCTTATTTTTGTATTAAGTTTTTAATTTATAAAGTTCCATTTGGAAAGTTTTCTTATGCGCCCGTAGCTCAACTGGACAGAGCATTTGACTTCGGATCAAAGGGTTGAGGGTTCGAATCCTTCCGGGCGTACTAGCTTAATTCAAAAGTCAAAAAAACATTTTAATTTTAACTTTTTACAAACCCTATTTCATAATTCCATATGTTTATTAGCAGCTCTGATGTTTAACGAAGACACATACCGTTTTATGTACGCTGCTTTGCATGAAGCAGAAAAAGCTTTTGAAGATGATGAAGTGCCCGTTGGTGCTGTTGTTGTTTATAAAAATAAAATAATTGGAAAAGGTTATAATCAAGTAGAGAAACTAAAAGATGCAACAGCACACGCGGAGATGATTGCAATAACTGCTGCTTCAAACAATTTAGGTAATTGGAATTTAAATGAATGCGATATTTATGTAACACTTGAACCATGTATAATGTGTACCGGGGCATTATTATCAAGCAGGATTCAAAATATTTACTTTGCTGTATATGATCCTAAATTTGGTGCATGCGGGTCAGTTTATAATCTTGCGGAAGAAGGCAAAACCAATCATAAAATAAAAACATATTCAGGTTTATTTGAAGTGGAAAGCAAACAATTGCTAAAGGTATTTTTTAATAAACTTAGAAATAAATCTAAATAACCATTTGAATTTTTTATGACATACAACTTCAGTAATAATTATAAACTTTAAACTAAACTTGATTAAAACAGTTATTAGTAATAATTTGTATTACAAAAAAAATGGAAATTTGATGCGTTTCATTTTATTCGGTTCACCAGGGGTAGGCAAAGGCACACAAGCCAAAATCTTATCATCAAAACTTAACATTTCTCATATTTCAACCGGAGATATTCTGCGTGCAGCAGTAAAAAATAAAACTCCTTTAGGAATACAAGCTAAAAAGACCATTGAAGCCGGGGAACTTGTCCATGACGATATTATGCTCGGAATAATTAAGGATGCTATAACTAAACCTGAAAGCAAAAATGGTTTTATTTTAGATGGATTTCCAAGGACAACAACTCAAGCAGAGCACTTTGAAAATTTATTAAAGGAAATGAAATTACCTGATTTATATTTGGTTATTTTAAAAGCTAATGAAAATGAAATTGTAAAAAGACTTACAAACAGAAGAGCATGTAAAGTTTGTCATAGTATTTTTAATTATGACGATATTAAAAACAGTATAACTTGTCCAAACTGCGGGTCTGAAAATAGTTTTTACCAGAGACAAGATGATAAGGAAGAAGTTATTAGAAGGCGCTTAGAGATATATGCAACTGAAACAAGGCCAGTGGTAAAATATTTTGAAGAAAAGAATAAAGTAATTCGCATAAATGCATTAAATCCGATTGAAAAAGTTACGGATGATATACTTGCCGCATTGAAAGAAAGACTAGGAAACCATATTACACTTTCTGCTTAAGCACAGCCTTAAGAGCTTTGCCGTCTTGAATCTTATAAATTTTAGCTTTGTATCGTTTTACAATATCATAATTATGCGTAGCAAATAAAATTGCTGTCCCCCTCGAATTTATTTTTAACAAGATTTCTAAAATTTCTTTAGAAGTTTCGGGGTCTAAATTTCCTGTTGGCTCATCTGCTAGAATTAATACAGGCTCATTAATTAAAGCCCTTGCAATTGCAACACGCTGCTTTTCACCACCGGATAACTCATCCGGCATGCTGTTTTTTCTATGAACCAGGCCAACATCCGTTAATGCATTGTTAACCCTTCTTTTAATTTCTTTAGAAGGAACATTTATAACTTCTAATACAAAGGCAATGTTATCAAATATGGTTCTATCATTTAACAGTTTAAAATCCTGGAACACAATACCAAGTTTTCGCCTTAGTTCAGGAAGTTCATTTGGTTTTATTGTTTTGGAATTATATTTATCAACCTGGACGTATCCAAGAGAAGGAATAATATTCATGTAAATCATTTGTAAAAGCGTGCTTTTCCCTGAACCGCTCTTCCCTATTAAAAAGCTGAACTCACCGGCATTTAATTCTAAATTTAAATTTGTAAATACGTTTTGTGCGGGATAACTGAAATCAACATTATTAATTGACAGCATATTCTTATTTCATTTTTTTAATTACAAATTGTACTCTATCTGAGTTACTTTTTCCATTATTAAAAGTAAAAGCTTCATAACAATTTACAACAAAAAAACCTGTCTGATCAAGTAAATCGAAATAAGTTTCAAAGGGATAAATTTTTTGTTTATGAACTTCTTTAAATATTTTACCGTCTTTATTTATTTCGAAACTATTTTTATGAATTCTTGTTTTTTCATTGTATTCACTTTTCTGTTCAAAATGAATTTTCTGATAGATACCTTCTCTATGCGAATATCTTAAATGCTTATAACTGTTTTTTTCAAGACTGACATCAAAAGTAACAATACCTTTATCAGTTAAAGAATAATTTATAACTTTAAATAATTTAATTAATTCATTTTCTGTTAAAATATAATTAATGCTGTCGAAGGTAGAATAGATTAGATTGAATTTGATATTAAACGGTAAATCAATCATACTGCAGCAGACTTTAGGAATATTTTTTTGTGTTTTATGCTGAAGCATTTTTAAAGATAGATCTGTTACAATAAGATTTGGATATCTTTTAATAAAATATTTTGAGAAACTGCAATTTCCAGCTGCAAGTTCTAAAATATTAGAATTTGATTTGATGTGTTTCTTTGTGATTGAATAGATATAATCCGACCAGTATTTATAATCTACGCTTTTCATTAAGTAATCATAAATCAAAGCGACTTCATTATAAATTTTAGCTTGCTGTTTCCTTTGCATTTGAAAATCTGTTTTTAACAATTTTTTCTGCATAATGATAGGCCTCTAATATACTGAATTCATCCGCTAAATTTTTGCCGGCAATATCAAAAGCAGTTCCATGATCTGGTGATGTTCTAACAATTGGAAGGCCTGCAGTAAAATTAACACCTGAAGAAAAATTAATCATCTTAAAAGGTATTAATACTTGGTCATGATACATCCCAACTACTATGTTAAAGTTTTTATAAGAATGATTTGCAAAGAAAGCATCAGGTACAAAAGGGCCTTGTATCTCAATACTATTTTGAAATGTTTTAATAACAGGTGAGATTATTTCTATTTCTTCATTGCCGATTAAACCATTTTCTCCGGCATGCGGATTTAATCCCAAAACAGCTATAGAGGGAACTTTAATATTCAAATCATTTTTAAGAGAATTAATAATTACTTCTAGTTTCTTTTTAAGGATTTCTTTTTTTAGCATTGAGGAAATATTTTTAACCGGGTTATGAATAGTGATTAAAGCAGCATTCATTTTTTTAGATAGAAACATCATTACATAATCGATATAATTCCCGGGCTTTGCTTTTTCATTGCACCATTCGGCATACATTTCTGTATGTCCCGGGAAATTAATTCCGGCAAGATTGAGGCTTGTTTTAGAGATTGGTGCAGTAATAACTGCATCAGCTTTCTTTTTAAAAGTAAATCAAATGATAATTTAATCGAATCAAATGAAGACTGCCCTGCTTCTTTTGAAGAGGATCCCCACTTTGGTTTTACATCTTTTAAGTTAATAACAATAACTTTGTTATTACTAAAATTTCCTATTGAATTTGAAAAGCTATAATCAAAAGTAGGCTTAGTTATTTTTGAAACTTCGTTAAAAATATTTTTCGGGCAGATAAAGATAAACTGCTTTTTGTCTCTACCCTTTGTTATTCTATTAAGTGCTTTAATGACTATTTCAGGGCCAATACCGTTAACATCACCGCAAGTAAAAACAAATCTTTTCATCTATTAAATATCTTGTAATGAAAAATTGCCAGTCCCTGTAAAATCTGTAAAAATAAATTTTCTCTTGGGATTTTCATAAAACCATGTTTCAACAATTTTTCCTTTATCGTTTGAATACCTATCAATCTTTTGCGGTTTTCCAAATTGAATAAATATCTTCCCTCTATCAGTATTTACCCCGTTCTTTCCGCTTATGGTTGAAAAATTTTTAGATGCATAATCCACTCTTGAATAATATTCTTGCATCAATGGATTATAGGCAGTATTAGGAGTGGGATCATTTTTTGCCCAATATTTAAATAGAGCTTTTGGATAATCTTCATCCTTTTCATCAAGCATGCTGTCAATTACATTTTGATTAACTGCATACTTCAATGCCTTTATCGCATATTCAGGGTCCATTAGTGAAATTGGTTTGTTAAACCATCTTACATTAAAATAATATTTCTTTTTTGATTTTAAATCCATTCCATCTGAAACAATTAATGTCAAGTCTCCTTCATATAACTTGCTGTTAAAATTTCTGATGACAAAATTATTAGTTTGATATATATTTTCAGAATTATTTAAAGTTATTTTATCGTCACTAAACATAAGTGAAAGATAAGATTTATAATGTTCACTAATATCTTCTGTTGAAACAGTATCTTTATTATTCAACATAACTAGATGCAATTTAGATATGCTTGTATCAGACACAGGTATTATTAAATCGCAGCTCTTTTCATTGAAAGGTATGCTGCCTCCATAATTTGTGAGCTCATATTCTTCACTTCCATTAATGTTTACTTTTTGCGAATTAACTATAATCGGATGATTATAAATTTTAGATGAAAAATCATCAGGATACAAAGGTATCTCATGAGATCTTATTTCAATGTTCGAATTGACGTCTGTAAAAACCGGAACAAAATTAAATCTTCCTTTTTTTATTCTAAACTTTATTAGTCCATCAGAATAAAGATTATCGCTGTTCGTCTCTTCAAAACTATTAACTTTAATTCTTTTATCAACTAACTGCCTTGCTACAAAATTTGAATTTGTATCAACCACTTCTACAGAAATGCTGTAACTTGCATTATAAACATTATTATCTTTTTCAAAAACGATCCGGTTATAAGGAATTCTATAAGAGAAATAAACCTCATAAAGTGAGTCAAATGGAACTATATTTAATTCAGGGTAAAAAGTCTGAAACGGATTATCACGATTCTTTTTGAAGTTTCTTTGTCCAAATGAAAGTGTAGTTAAGAAAGCGATTAAACAAATTAAAATAATTTTTCGCATATTTTTTTAAGGGTAAAGATTATGTATTTCAATTACTTATGCAAGGATAAAGCGGTGGTATATCTTTTTACAGTCTTCCAGTAGAATTAAATAATAATAAGTCAAGAAATAAATTCTCTCTTTATTTAAATTTGTGAAATTAGAATATCTTAATATTATTTTAAAAGCAGCATCTTCTTCGTACTAACAAATGGCCCTGCAGTTAATTGATAAAAATAAATCCCGCTGGCAAGATTTGATGCGTTAAAATTAACCTCATAATTGCCGGGCTGCTGTTGTTTATTCACAATGCTCGGTATTTCATTTCCTAAAATGTCATAAACTTTTAACTGTACAGACGCATTGCGATGCGTCTCTACGAAGGGGATGGAATATTTTATCTTTGTAGTTGGGTTAAAGGGATTTGGATAGTTTGAGAATAATTTAAATGATTGTAATTTATTAGACACTTTGTCTTTAGCGTCTGTTAAAGATGCTAACCTAATCCTATACAAACTTTTTCCTGCAGTTATATACAACGTTTTTTTATCGGCATCTCCCCAATTACAATTTGAAGGATTTTCAGTCATTGCGATTTTATCAAGATATTGTCCATCTGGTGAAATAATCCATATGCCTGTTGGGCCAGTGCAGTAAACATTTCCACTTGAGTCGACTTTCATTCCGTCTGCATAACCTGAAGCCGGGATTTGATAAAATAATTTTTTATTTGTGATTAACGAATCGTCCACCACATCCCAGACATATATTCTGCACTTGGGAGATTCATTTACATATAATTTTTTTTCATCCGGTGAAAAACAAATTCCGTTTGGTTTATCAAATGTGCTATCCAATAATTTAATGAATCCAGATTGGACTTATTCTATAAATTCCTTTAAAATTCAACTCTCTGATTATAAGGGAAAAGGGACATTGAAATCCGGATCAGTAAAAAAAACTGCTCCATCAGATTTTTCAACTAAGATCATTAGGGGAATTAAATTTTTCCTCTGAATGTAGAAGCTATCGGATTATTGTTCCGTTCTGAATCTTGTATAGCAACTCTTCTTAATCTCATTTGAGTTAAGAGTAGTAATCCATTATGGTTTATTGTCAACCCATTTGAACTATCGCTTGGAGATAAATAAGTGGTTATACTATCCGCAGGCGACCATTTATAAATTTTATTAGCCTTTATGTCGCTGAATAATAATCCAACGCCATCTTTCCACACAGGACCTTCCGGTTGAAGTAATCCTGATCCAATTTTTTCAAGCTTTGCACCTTGTGGAATTGGAGATTGAGAATAAGTTAAAGCTGAAATAAATAAACAAAATAAAACAGCTTTAATAATTAATGGAGAATTCAAATTATATGTCCCCTACTTTATTTATTATTAAATAATTAACTATTCATATTGTTAAGGAATTCTTTATTGTTTTTGGTTCCTCTAATTTTGTCCAGTAAGAAATCCATTGCTTCTACTGGAGAGAATTCACTTAATATTTTTCTAAGAATCCAAACTTTTTGAAGATCATCTTCTTTCATTAACAATTCTTCTCGGCGAGTTCCGGAACGGTTTACATCAATTGCCGGGAAAATTCTTCTATCACTCAAATCACGGTTAAGTACTAATTCCATGTTGCCTGTACCTTTGAATTCTTCAAAGATTACGTCATCCATACGGCTGCCGGTATCAATCAATGCTGTTGCAATGATAGTTAAACTGCCGCCGTCTTCTGTGTTTCTAGCAGCACCAAAAAATCTTTTGGGTTTATGTAGTGCATTTGAATCAACACCACCGGAAAGTATCCTTCCAGAGTGAGGAACAACAATGTTATGTGCTCTTGCAAGTCTGGTTATACTATCTAGAAGAATTACAACATCTTCTTTTGCCTCCACAAGACGTTTTGCTTTTTCAATAACCATGTCTGCAACTTGAACGTGCCTTTCGGCTGGCTCATCAAAAGTTGAACTGATTACTTCAGCTTTTACGGAACGTTCCATATCTGTTACTTCTTCAGGGCGTTCATCGATTAGCAGAATAATCATTTTAATTTCAGGATGATTCCTGGTTATCGAGTTTGCTATTTTTTGAAGAAGAATTGTTTTACCGCTTTTAGGTGGAGAAACAACCAATCCTCTTTGCCCTTTTCCAATTGGAGATAAAAGATCCATAACTCTCATGGAATATTCACCGGGAGCAGATTCAATATTAATTCTTTTAGTGGGATAAACAGGAATTAAGTTATCAAATAAAGTTCGTTCCCTGATATTCTCGGGGGCTAAACCGTTTACGGCTTCAACTCTTAGCAAAGCAAAAAATCTTTCACCTTCTTTTGGAGGCCTAACTTGTCCGCTTACGAAATCACCTGTTCTTAGACTGAATTTTTTAATTTGTGAAGGTGAAACGTAAATATCGTCAGGAGAAGGTAAATAGTTATAATCTGAAGACCTTAAAAATCCGTAGCCATCAGGCAGCACTTCCAAAACTCCTTTTGAAAATGTAAGCCCATCTTTGGCGGTCTGTGCTTCTAAGATTTTGAAAATTAATTCTTGTTTTCTTAAATCGCTATACCCTGAAATTTGAAGGTCTTTAGCGATTTCATTTAACTCAACAATTTTTTTAGACTTGAGTTCAGAGATATCCATTGGCATTTTGTATTCCCACTACTATTTATTGAAAATTAAATTTTTATTATTGTAATATTTGTTCATTATCAAGGAAATTAACTAGACATGCTTAAGGGGTTTTAATTATATTTTTTCTTAAATGTTTTAATTATGAAAGGAACAAGAGGATTTCTCGAAACTTACATCTAAAAAAAAATAATGTCAAGCAATTTCTTTTTGTAATTCTGTTTTTATTTCACCAAGCAAGTACATACTTCCTAAAACCACCAGGCAATCTTTACCTGCCCTGCTAAAATATGATTTAACCAAATCTGAGGGATTCTCGGAAGTTTTTGTATTTATTTTTAGTTCGTCCGCAATTGTTTTAAGTTCTTCGATAGAATATGATCTAACATTATTTATTTCTGTTAAATAAATAGTGTCAAAATATTTTTTTAACTGTTCCAGCATATTTTTAGCATTTTTATCTTTCATACAAGTAAATAGCAATGCTGTATTAGAATAGTTTTTAGTTTGCCTTTTAAACTCAGATAAAAATACGTCAACGCTTTGAGGATTATGAGCCGAATCAAAAATTATATCCGGCTTCTTATTTATAAATTCATATCTTCCTTGAATATTTGTATTTGAGACAACATTTTTAATTCCTCTTGCTATAACGTTTGAATCATTCAAAGCAAGTGTTTTAGATACAGCAAGTGCAGCAAGTGCGCCATTATATTGCTGGAATTGTCCGTACAATGAAGTTGTCCAGTCATCAATTTCAAGTTCTTCAGTATATAATTCAAGGTTGTTATTTTTTAGATTTGAATACTCGTCCAACCTGAATAATTCACTTTTAAGAGCATTACATTTTTTACCGATCATTTTTAACGATGTTATAGGCAGCATTCCGCAGAATACTTTTATACCTTCTTTTATAATGGCAGCTTTTTCATTAGTAATTTCTTCAATAGTATTACCTAAAACATTTGTATGTTCAAGGCCTATTGCTGTAAACACTACTGCTAATGGAGTTAAAACATTTGTTGCGTCCAAACGGCCGCCAAGTCCTGTTTCAATTACGGCATAATCAACTTTCATTTCATTAAAATATTTAAAAGCCATTGCCGTAGTTACTTCAAAAAAAGTTAGTTGATGTTCATCTATAAAATCATTGTACGAATTAACAAAATCAGAGACGAACTGATCTGGAATTTGCTGATCATTTATTAAAATTCTTTCATTGAAATTCACAAAATGCGGAGAAGTATAAAGTCCAACATTATAATTAAATTCTTGCAAAATACTAGAAATAAAAGCCGCAGTACTTCCCTTTCCATTTGATCCGGCAATGTGAAAAGCTTTTAAGCTAAATTGAGGATTGCCGATATGATCTAAAAATAACTTTATATTATCAAGCCCAAGCTTCATCCCAAAAGTATGAAGCGAAAAAAGTTTATCGAGTGATTCTTTTAAGTTCATTTTAATTATATGATATACGAACCTGTTAATTCTGAAAGTTTATCAATACCGGCAGTAATACAATATTCTTCAAGTTTGCTTAAAATTTCTGTACTTGCTGATGGATCAATAAAATTTAATGTCCCGAGTTGAACTGCTGATGCACCAACAATCATAAATTCTACTACATCTTTCCAATTCATAATACCTCCTATTCCTATTATCGGAATACCAGGTACCTTTTGTTTAATCTCGAGCACTTTAGCAAGAGCAACAGGTTTTATTGCTGGACCGGAAAGTCCTCCAGCTAACATTAAATAACTTTGGCTTACGAGTAAAAATATTAAATGAAGTTCCAACTAAAGTATTTATCGCTGAAACTGCATCTCCGCCTTCATGCTTCACAACTTTTGCAAATTCAGAAATATAAGAAACATTTGGTGATAATTTAATTATAACAGGTTTGTCAGTAGCGGCTCTGACTTTTTCTGTTACTTTACCGACTGACTTTACATCATTGCCAAACTGCAAACCGCCTTCTTTTACATTCGGGCAAGAAACATTAATTTCAAAAGCCTTAATTGTTTCTTCGCCGGTAAGAATTTTTGTGCATTCAACATATTCTTCAATGGTGCTTGCGGCGATATTACAAATTAAAGGTACATCATATTTTTTTAAGAAAGGAATTTTTTCTTTAAGAAAAACCTCTACTCCAACATTAGCCAAGCCTATAGCATTTAACATTCCAGCAGGAGTTTCAACTATTCTTTGAGGAGGATTCCCTTTTCTTGGTTTTAAACTTAATGATTTTGTAACAATTGCGCCAATTTTATTTAAGTCCGTGAACTCTGAAATTTCATTTCCGTATCCAACAGTTCCTGAAGCCAGCATTATTGGATTGCGTAATTTTAATGTACCTATTTGAACAGAAAGATCAATTTGCTTCATAGAACAACGTCTTTCACATTAAAAACCGGACCATCTTTACAAACAAGTAAATATTTTTCGGAATGCTCTGTAGATTCAACAGGACAGCCCTGACAAATTCCAAACCCGCATGCCATAGCGCATTCTGTTGACATCTCACAGTCAATTTTATTTTTCTCACAAAATGCTTTTATTGCTTTGAGCATTGCAGTTGGACCGCAGGCAAACATTTTAACTTTATCAGATTTTAATGAATCAAGATTTTCATTTAACAAATCTACAACTGTTCCTTTAGTTCCCATTGACCCATCGTCAGTTGAAATGAGTATATTTTTCATTCCATAAGTTATCACATCCTTATGGGTTCGCCCTCCAATAAAAGTCATTATTTTTTTTAGTGAACTTATTTCCCTTGTAACATAAGGAAATGGAGCAGCACCTAACCCACCACCCACGATAACTGCAGTTTCGTAATCTCCTTCCAAATTAAAGCCATGGCCAAGAGGACCGAGAACATCAATTAAGTCTCCCTTTTGTTTTCTTGAAAGTAGTTTCGTCCCTTCTCCAAACACATTAAACATTATATAAATAAAATCTCCTTCCACATCACATACGCTAAATGGACGACGAAGTAA
Source organism: uncultured Ignavibacteriales bacterium (assembly GCA_963746735.1). Taxonomy (GTDB): domain Bacteria; phylum Bacteroidota; class Ignavibacteria; order Ignavibacteriales; family Ignavibacteriaceae; genus CAVSWT01. Next base: position 102,846 of record CAVVCO010000017.1, on the reverse strand, counting down.
AGGAAACATTGTTTTGGAAACACGAATATTTAGAAACTCACCAGGTTTTATAGTAGAGGCAATTTTGGGGCAATACATTTTAAGGAGATAAACATTATTATCAAGTTCGATTGTTTTTTCTACCGCAGCATTAACGATAAGCAAAGTACATCCTACTAAAATAAATAACTAATGATTTTGAATGAAAATTAAATGTGTTGAAATTCCACATGGAAGGTTTTATAAACACTTCACATTCTTTTTATTTTTTATACATACAAAATTAGAAATATTTTAAATCATTCACGAATTAAGGAAAATTTTTGTAACGATCTTTATTTCATTAAAATCATTTTCTTTGTTTGGATAAAATTCCCGGATTTTAATTGATAGAAATAAACTCCGGAAGCCAGATTTCGTAACGCTGAAGAGGTATTAAACTCAACTTCATAGGTTCCTGCCGGCTTATATTCATCTACTAAGGTTGCAACTTCATTTCCTAATATATTGTAAACCTTAATAGTCTGCCGCCCCGCAACTGGCGCTTGCCATTTAATAACAGTACTTGGATTAAACGGATTAGGATAATTTTGGGATAATGAATATGATTTTGGAATTTTATTCTCTTTTTCTTTTGTTGATGTCAAGACAGAAGTTAATGAAGCATCATCCAAATATAATTCACCAGAATTCTCTCCGTTTGAATCTTTTTTTACTGTGATCGTATAATAAAGGTCTTTATTATCAGCTAAAATGTTTTTAATCGGATAATATTTAAATTCCCACCCAGTCCAATTTAATGTATCAGTAAAATATGATTTTGGTGTTGAAGTCTGGTTAGTTAATATAAAGTTAATAGTGTTTTTACTATTATCTCCAAATACCCAAATCCCAAACTCTGTGCTGTCTGTTATCTGCTCACTGATTGTGTTATAACTGCTAAGAGAAATATTAGCAGTATCAGTAATGAAATTATATTTAACATAACCTGAATAAGATCCATTGAGTTTTCTATAAGCAGACAAATCAAAACTAGTTAAATTAGTATCGGTACCATTCTGAATAAATGACCAGTTGCTGCTATTCTCAAAATCATCAATTACTTTGGTTGTAAAATTAAGATTTGTTCCTGTTTTAAAATTTAAAGTAAATTCATTTAACAAATTATAACCTGCTGTATCCTGAATACCTGTTGATAAAATCACCCTATATTCCGAATTGAAATCTAATGGATCTTTAGGTTCAAAATACACAACCCCAAGACCATTTTCTGTAAATATCTTTGCGTTTTTAATGCTTAATCTATTATCAAGCATATCATAAAGATTAACTCTTCCAGCTAAGGAACCTTGCGAAACCGGATCATCAAAATATACTCTGAATTGAACGGTTGTACTTATATTATTTTGATTATTTACAGGATAAGTTTTAACTAATTTTAACTGATCTCTATTTTTAGTAGTAAAGCTAAATGAATAATTACTATCAAGGTTTACATTCCAAATACTTTTTGCTTCAGTTGAAATGGTAACCGTATACCTTGTAGCTTTAGTTAACGAATCGCCCGTAAAAATCATCTTCTGATTATTTTCTTCCCAACTAAATATTCCTGTTGCCGGCGGAGATATTGAAAAAGCATTTCTCACTGATGCAGTATCCATTTGCCGGTTAAAGGAAATTTCAATTTGTGATGTAACTTTAACGCTGTCTGGATCATCAGCAGGAAGTGAGGACAAAACTATAGGGGCAATCGTTGTATCGTATTGTAAGTATTTATCTGCAAAACTAGTTTTACCAGCTTGGACGGTAACGGTAGAAGAATCTTTAAAGTAACCGTCATCTTCATAAATTACTTTATACTCGCCGGGAGCTAAGCTATCAAAAAGAAAAAATCCATTATTAAATTCATCTCCATTATAAACAATATTATTAGGCATTAAAGTTACTTTAATATTATTCAGCGGTTTCTTTTGATCATTAGTTGAAGGTATATAATAATAATCTACATTTTGGGATGGATCTCTAACTACCCCGGCTATTTCACCATAAGAGTTTTGATCTAAATGGAAATAACTTACAAATGCTTTTTCAATTGCCCAGGCTTCATGCTTTGTATAAGCTTTGTCTCTCAATCTCCATGATTCAGGGATATAATCATGAAATGATCCTTCCGAAAGAGTGCCTGGCATATTTAATCCTTTAAACACTCCAAGGTAAGGCTGTCCTGTTCCATAAAAATCAAAATCACCTCTATTATATTTTCCTGTTGTCCGGTGAGCAATGTAAATATCATTTGCTATAAGGTTACCCATAACTTTTGCGCTATCGTATGTCGGATTATTATCAAATCCTTGAAATAAAAGAAGTGTATAATTTGATTTCCCGTCATATGCATTACTATGGATAGCATGAAAATAATCTACATTGTTCGCATTAGCTATTGCGACAATTTGTGAAAGCGGTAAATCACCTGCGCTGGTATTTGTAGTTCTAGTCATTACAATATTTGCATTCATCCCAACTAAAATGTCCCGCAAAGCCAATCCTTTATCAAGATTTCCAACAGATTCCCAAAAGCCTGTTTCAGGAATATACCTGTCGTTTGAATCATACCCTCCATGTCCTGGATTTATACAAATCTTAATTCCACTGAAATCTTGGGAGAAATTATTAACGGTTAAAAAAGAAATCAAGAATAATAACAACATGTATCTTTTCATTGAATATCTCATATTATAACTCACTGCTTAATTCAATTAAAAGAATCTTACCATCGTAAGTGTTGCAAACAATTTTATTTCCTGAATGATTAATTTCAGGGTACATCTCAAATTCATCAGGTGTGTTTGTTAATTGTAATATTGTTGCTGCATCAACTGAAGAAATAAATATATCAGAACTAGTAACATAGTCTCCATTGTCTTTGTCTACCATGTACACAATCCATTTACTATCCGATGACCATTGAGGTGCATCAGCATAGCCGAGTTGAGAAATAATATTTCCGTTAAGGTCGGAAATAAAAGTTCCTTTTCCTGCTAAGGTAAATAATATCTTAGATTTATCAGGAGAGATTGATGGCCATATATAATTTCCGTCTCCCGCAGGAGTTAAAATTCTTTTTTGTCCATCGATGTAAAGAGCAATTTTTGAATTTTCTATGAAAACCAAAGCATCATTTTTAGATAAAATATTTTTTAAATCTTCACTTGTAGATTCCGATTTTAATTGATCATTTAGATTGTATGCAACCTTCCCATCATCTAAAATTTTTGGTGATGATAATTCTCTTTGGTTATTGATTAATGTTTTCTCTTCAAGATTACTTAAATCTTTAGATTTTATGGAAGAATATTTTTTCCCGTTTATATAATTATCAACCCTATAATAAATAGTTTTATCATCAGGCGTTAATGAATATTCATAACCTGCACCAATATCTTCACTGACTGTCTTAATTTGTTTTTCACTAACATCGTAATAATAAATCCCCTTATAATTTTCTGTAGTAAAAAATATTTTTGAATCGTCGTTTGAGAATTTTGGATGATAATATTTTCCTTCATTCAAATTTGTAATTTCAGTTACGTTTTTTACACTCGTTTGTGCATATATAATATTAAAACCTAAAAATATTACCACAGTAATTAACAATCTCATAATACTAACTCATTTTCAATTAATTATAAAATATTTACTTATGTTTTTTGATATTATCAAAGATGATGTTACAAAGAATTATTTTCAATTGTAGTGATCTTATTCAATCTTTTTTGATGACGGCCTCCACCAAAGCCCGTTGCCAGCCAAACTTCTAAGATCGATTTTATCGTTTCTTCACCTAAAGATTTTGCCCCAAGCACTAACAACGTTTGCATTATTATGTTCTCTGGCACTTCTTGCAGAAAATTCATTATAACAAGTTGCGGCACGAATACCTTTTACTTTGTTTGCAGCTATAGCAGAAGGAATTCCTGTTGCATCTATTACAATTCCGAAATCAACTTTTTTCTCTTTCACTTTTGATGCTACGGCAAAAGCGAAATCAGGATAATCGCAAGACTGTTCATCATAAGTGCCGACATCAATTAGCTCAAATCCTTTACTACTTAATATTTTTATTAATAGATTCTTTACTTTGAATCCAGTATGATCGCAGCCAATAGCAATTCTTTTTTCTTTAACAGTAGTTGATATATTTGGATCTTCAGCATACAATCTCTCCGCTTCCTCTTTGGTAATTATTTTCATACCGAGAGATTTAATTTTATCCTTAGCCGATGGAGTTAAAATATCATCATTCCCGATTGGAATTATTGTCTTCCCGCTTTTATGTAACTTTGCAATATCAAGTTCTGTAATTAGATTTTTCATAATGAAGTCTTGGAGCTACAAATATTCGTTCAATTTATTAACCTTTAAATGATCCACTACTTTTTTAACTTCCTGACACTGATCTCTTCTTACAATTAATAATGCATCATCGGTGTTTATAACAATTAAATTTTCAATTCCAATTACTGCAGTAAATTTATTTGGTGAGTAAATGTATGAATCGACTGTCATATCTGTAAAAACATTACCAATGACAGAATTGCCGTCATCATCTTTTTTTGAAATCTGATAGACTTCTTCCCAGCTTCCGACATCACTCCATGAAAAATCTCCTTTAGTCAAATAAACTTTACTGGATTTTTCCATAATCCCGTAGTCAATTGAAATGCTTTTAAGCTGTCCGTAAACTTTAGACACAGTTTGATCAAAAGAAGAAGTATTTAAGTCATTTTTAATGTAACCTAATCCTTCGTATAAATCCTGCATGTGGTATTGTATCTCTTCAAGAATTGTATCAGCCCGCCAAATAAACATGCCACTGTTCCACAGGAAATCTCCACTCTCAAAAAATCTAACGGCAGTAGCGTAATTTGGTTTTTCAGCAAAACTGATTACTTTATAAATATTTTCAGATACTTCAGTTTCATCAATTTGAATATATCCGAATCCTGTTTCCGGCCTTGAAGGACTAATCCCAATAGTTACTAATCCTTTTGATTCATAAGCAAAATTAGCAGCACGTTTAATTGTTTTATGAAATGCATCGATATCTTTTATAATATGATCGGCAGGAAGTACAATCATTACTGCATCTTTCATTTTATTTTCAATGACCACAGAGGCAAGCCCTATACAAGCAGCAGTATTTCGACCGAAAGGTTCTTCAATAATATTTTCTTCAGGAATATGCGAAAGCTGATTTATTATTTCAGGCTTCTGAAGCTTATTTGTAATAATAAATATGTTTTCGTCTTTAACAATATCTTTCAGTCTTTTTACTGTATCTTGAATCATCGTATTTTCACCAAAAATTTTTAATAATTGCTTTGGCGTTTTTTCCTTACTTCTTGGCCAAAACCTCGAACCGACTCCTCCAGCCATTATCACAGCAAATAATTCCATTTAACTAAATTCCTTTATTTTTATAGTTTGAATTCTCTTCCCGAATTCTTCAGCTTTATTTAAATAATTTGTAATATCAACTTCTTTTCCCCTAACTACTGCTACAATTACTATTAAGCATGCCCGCAAAGCTTCTATAACATCCTTGCTAATTGCCAGCTTGTTTACGTTAATTAAAAACAGCGCTTTAGAAATAACTTTATGCATGTTTGAAATAATTTCAAAACCGATTTTTGATGATTGTTCACCATTATTCTTCATAATATGCGCATATCTGATTATTTCATTTTGGTCGATTTTATTTTCAGATATATTTTTTAACAAAGCATCAATTGGTTTAATAGGTTTTAATATTGAGGCTTCGTAATTCTGAAAGAATGAATCTTCATCTTCTTTATCTTCTTCGAAAATTAAATTCTCTTTTAATTTTTCGCTCTCCAATTTTTTCCCATTAATTTCTGAATTTGTATCAAACGTATTTTCATCTAATTTTCTTTTTGAAAGATCAATACTTATACTTTCACTTGAAGGAGAAGTCTCTTTCAAATCATTGGCAGCCGGGTCAGGTTTATAATTAATTTTTTCCAAAGCTTGGGCTAATGTAACCGGGTTCACCATATCAAGCATATGGCTTATATCTTTTATTAACCAAGAACTATGCTCTTTTATTTTATCAGATAATTTAAAAAGATCTATGTGAGGTTGAGATAGATAGCTGTAAATATCATTTAACCTAATAGCTAATGTAGAAAGCTCAGTTACTTTCTTCATGCTTTTAAGATCATTTTCCAAATCATCAGATTTAATTATAAAATCACGAAGCAAAGCAACAACTTCAATTTTTTGGTTGCTTAGCCGGAGGTTATTTGAAGCCGTGGTGATACTTTGAGTTATATATTGTTTTATGAGATTCATTAATATTTATAAACTCGAGGAATTCGTTTACTTATATTGCAAGTGATTTCATAGGGAATTGTATTTAATTTTTTGCTCCAGTCCCACGCGTTAATATTAATATTATTATTGCCGCCAAGCAAAATTACTTTTTCTCCTGGTTTAATTTCATCATTCCCGACATCAAACATAATTCTATCCATTGTAACTCTTCCAACTTGAGGATACAATTTACCATTAATAATTGCAAAAGATTTGTTAGATAGATTTCTGTTAAAACCGTCGGCATACCCAATTGGAACAGAAACAATATTCGTTATTTTGTTTGTCGTAAATATTCTCCCATAACTAACTGAATCCCCTTTACTAATTTTTTTTACTGAACCCACATAAGATATAAGAGACATTACTGGATTCAAAACTATTGACTCACTTGTTTCTAAGGAAGGATAATAACCATATAATGAAATACCGGGACGAACCATATCGAAATAAGCTTCAGGCATATCTAAAATTGCTCCGCTGTTTGCTGCATGAGCAAGGCCGTAATTTATTTCATTATTATTTAATTCATTTAAAAGATCTTTGAATCTTGCCAATTGTAAATTAGCAAATTCTTTATCCTTTTCATCTGAAGTAGCAAAGTGAGTATAAATTCCATCAATTACAAAATTTTTATTCTTACATAATCTAGCAATAAAATTAAAAGCATCTTTATAACTAATACCAAGCCGGTTCATCCCGGTATCAACTTTTACATGAACTTTTACTTTTTTCTTCCTGATGTATTTCTTATTGTATTTGTTTAATTCTTGAGTTATTAATTTAATATGACGATCTTCAAAAATAGTTGCTGAAAGATCATATTTAAATATTAAATCAACTTCATATTTAATAAAGGGCTCAAAGACTAGAATAGGTTGTTTGATTTTAAATTTTCTAAGCTCAGCTGCTTCATCCGGAATTGCGACGGCATAATAGTCTGGTTTTTTATCATTAAATGAATTTAAGGCATATACAACCTCTTTCATTCCATGTCCATAAGCATCGGCTTTAACAACAGCCATTATTTTAACATCTTTTACTTTTCGTTTTATATTAATGTAATTCTTTTTGAGGTTAGAAATATTAATAACAGCATAAGTAGAGCGCATAAAAAAATATCAATAATTTAATTTGTAAAATATAATTTTAATTGAAGTTATAATCAATTTTTAGAATTTTTTGAATTAAGCAAGTGTTATAAAAAAAATTCTCTTTGATGGAAAACATTAATAATTAATTTCTTATTTTTGGAAATACTAGAAACAATTATTAAAGTATTTTATTTTTTTTCTGTTTTTTAACTGGCATATATATTGTCAAAGTTACGGCATTTGAAATTTTAAAGTTTATATTTATTAGTTTTGACCCGATGATTTTGTTTTATTTTGTTTGTCTCAAGGGAAAGATTTATTTTCAAAACCAATTTAATCAAATATGTTAACAGAATTTGGTAAAATATTCGCCTTCCTTTTAGTTGCCGTAATTTTCGTGGTGGTTGTAGTATTCGTAGCTAAATTTATCAGGCCTGCACGACCAACAAAAGAAAAATTACTTACTTATGAATGTGGTGAAGATGTTCAAGGTTCTCCTTGGGTAAAGTTTAATATACGATTTTATGTTGTTGCACTTATCTTCCTAATATTTGACGTCGAGGTTGTTCTTCTTATTCCCTGGGCCTTAGCATATAAAAGTTTCGGAATGGGAGGATTTTTGGTGGGTGCTATTTTCCTATTTTTACTTGGTTTAGGCATGGCTTACGAATGGAGAAAAGGAGATCTTGAATGGGAGAAACCTAAAGTTAACCCGCCTCAAATAAATAAAATTAATTTAACTAAAAAAGTCCTGACTAAAGAAGTATTGACACCAACGGAAACAGTTTAATATGGGTATTTTAGACAAACAATTTCAAACAGATAACATCGTAGTTGCAAAAGTAGATGACTTGTTCAACTGGGCAAGATTATCATCGCTATGGCAAATGAGTTTCGGCTTAGCCTGCTGCGCAATTGAAATGATGGCAACTTCTGCTTCACATTATGATTTTGACAGGTTTGGCGTAATCCCGCGACCATCACCACGTCAATCAGACGTTATAATAATTTCCGGTACTGTAACTCTTAAAATGGCAATTAGAATTAAAAGACTTTATGAACAAATGCCAGATCCAAAATATGTTATTTCTATGGGTAGCTGTTCAAACTGTGGAGGTCCTTATTGGGAACATGGTTATCACGTATTAAAAGGTGTTGATAGAGTTATACCTGTTGATGTTTATGTTCCAGGCTGCCCTCCGCGTCCTGAAGCATTATTGGAAGGTTTATTGAAGCTTCAAGAAAAAATTAGAAACGAATCATTTGTAAAAAAATCTGCATGAAAAATCCTGAAGAAATTTATAATCTTTTAAAAGAAAAATTCGGTGAAGCTATTGTTGAATTATCTTCCAGCCAGCCTGTTGAACCATTCATTGTTGTTGATCCATTAAAAATAGATGAAGTATGTACTTTTCTTCATGACGACCCAAATTTATTATTTGATAGTCTTATGAATCTTTCAGGTGTTGATGATGCTAATGGACAAACTCAAAAAGATGAAAGCGGTGATAAAATCATCGGTGGAACATTGAGTGTCTATTATCATTTGGAATCGACCTCACTTACTCATAAAATAACTTTAAAAGTTTCTGCAAGCAGAGAGAATCCTGAAATTAACTCTGTTGAAAGTGTTTGGAAATGCGCTGACTGGCATGAGCGTGAAGCTTATGATCTAATAGGAATTAATTTTTTAAATCATCCTGACTTAAGGAGAATTCTAATGCCTTATGATTGGGAAGCTGGCCATCCTTTGAGAAAAGATTATAAGAATCCTGAATTTTATCAAGGAATGAAAGTTCCATATTAAAATTGAAATGAATATAGAAACTACAGAAATAAAAGATCCTAATAGTCAAATCAAGACTGAAGAAATGATTCTTAACATGGGTCCGCAGCATCCATCGACTCATGGTGTTTTAAGATTAGAACTTCAGCTTGAAGGTGAAATTATAACAAAGGTAATTCCTCATATTGGATACCTCCATCGTTGTTTTGAAAAACATACAGAAGCGATGACCTATCCTCAAGTTATTCCTTACACAGACAGAATGGATTATCTTGCTTCGATGTATAATGAATTTGGTTATGCAGTTGCCGTTGAAAAACTTCTTGGAATTGAGTTACCGGAAAGAGTTGAATATATCCGCGTAATAATGGGTGAGCTTCAGAGAATTGCATCTCACTTGGTTGCGTTTGGTACTTACGGTGCTGATATTGGAGCGTTCACACCCTTCTTATTTGCATTTAGAGATAGAGAGAAAATTTTAAATCTGTTTGAAATAACCTGCGGCGCAAGATTACTTTATAACTACATTTGGGTTGGCGGATTATCGCATGACCTTCACCCGGATTTTGTTAGACTCACAAAAGAATTTATAACTTATTTTAGGCCGCAGATAAAAGAATATAACGACCTGCTTAGCTATAATTCAATTTTCATAGAACGAACAGCAAACATTGGAATTCTTCCTGTTGATACTGCAATTAATTTTGGTATAACCGGACCAATGCTTAGAGCCTCCGGAATGAAATGGGATTTAAGAAAAAATGATCCTTATTCAGTTTACAATAAATTTGATTTTGATATTCCTGTCGGTGATGGCAGAATGGGAACTGTTGGTGATAGCTGGGACAGATATTTTGTACGTATTCTTGAAATGGAAGAAAGCTTAAAAATTATTGAACAGGCTTTAGAACAATTACCTGAAGGTGATGTAACTTCAGCTATTCCCAAAAGAATTAAGCCACCTGTTGGACAGGTTTATGCGAGAGTTGAAAATCCTCGCGGCGAATTAGGCTATTTTATAATTAGCAATGGAACTCCAAATCCATTTCGCATAAAAGTAAGAGGCCCGTCCTTTGTGAATCTTAGTGTAATGAATGAATTGTGCAAAGGACACATGGTCGCGGATATAATTACAATTCTTGGAAGTGTTGATATAGTTTTAGGAGAAGTAGACAGATGATGCTTTACGATTACTTTTTCAAAATTACTAATAGCGAAATCATCTCAATTTTAATTGGAAGCGTCATTCCATTGTTTTTACTTGTCCTTCCTTTCGTTCTTGTTGCTGTTTGGCTTGAAAGAAAAGTATCTGCACACATGCAGGACAGATTAGGGCCAATGAGGGTCGGCTGGCATGGATATCTTCAAACTATAGCAGATTTAATAAAACTTATTCAGAAAGAAGACATAGTTGCAAACGATAACGATAAAAGGCTTTTCAATTTAGCACCAATATTAGTTTTTGCCGGTAGTTACGCTGCATTCGCTGCTATTCCGTTAACCGGTATCTTTATAGGGTCTAGTATTGATTTGGGAATATTTTTTATCATTGGAATCTCTGGAATTGTTGTTGCCGGAATTTTGATGGCTGGCTGGTCATCAAATAATAAGTATTCATTACTTGGCGCAATGCGTTCAGCTGCTCAGATAATCAGCTATGAAATTCCCACCATACTAGTTGTTTTGAGTATAGTTATGATTACCGGAACTCTTAATCTTTACACTTTAAGCGAAATGCAAACCGGACATTTTTGGAACTGGATGATTTTCGGCGGGCCTGAATTAGGAATTTCAAAATTCATATTTATTCCTTTAATGATAATTGGTTTTGTAGTTATTTATATAAGTACGCTTGCTGAAGTTAATAGAACTCCTTTTGATATTCCTGAAGCAGAATCCGAATTAGTATCCGGATATCACACTGAATATTCGGGAATGAAGTTCGCAATGTTCTTCTTAGCAGAATATGCAAATATGTTTGCTGTATCGGCAGTTGTAGCAGCATTATTTTTTGGCGGTTATCAATCACCCGTCGGTTATCTTGGAAATACACTTCATTTACCTTGGTTAATTCCGATTGAACAATTTTTTTGGTTTTTAGCAAAAGGAACTTTCTTTGTCGTTGTACAAATGTGGTTAAGATGGACACTACCAAGATTAAGAGTAGACCAGCTTATGGCTTTATGCTGGAAATATTTGATACCGATTGCATTTGTTAATTTATTGATAGTAGGGCTTATAACAGTTTTATAATTATGAAACAATATTTATTAAATATTTGGAATGGATTGGTTCCGGTTTTTATTGGAATGAAAATTACATTTAAACATCTTTTCGTTCCATCGGTTACAATTCAATATCCTGATGTTAAATTAAAACTTCCCGAAAGAGAACGAAACCGCCTTTATGTAAATATGGATGATTGCATCGGCTGCGATCAATGTGCCCGTGCTTGTCCTGTAGATTGTATTTCAATAGAAACAATTAAAAGCATGCCTACAGAAGATTTGGGAAAAACTTCTAATGGAAAAAAGAAGGCTCTTTGGGTAACTAAATTTGATATTGATATAGCAAAATGCTGCTACTGCCAGCTATGTGTATTCCCCTGTCCTACTGAATGTATTTATATGACGGATGTATATGAGTTTTCAGAATTTGAACGAAGAGATTTAGTTTATGATTTTGTAACTCTCACTCCTGACGAGATAGTTGAAAAGAAAGATAACTTCGCAAAAATGGAAGCTGAAAAAGCAGCACAAAAAGCCGCTGCTGCAGCCGAAGCAGCTAAGAAAAAAGCTGAAGCAGAAAAACAAAAATCAGAAGAAAATAAACAGTAAATAAAAAGTATGTACGCTATTATATTTTATCTTTTTGCAGCCATAACACTTATATCGGCTTTCTTTGTAGTAACCACAAGAAATATAGTTTACTCAGCTTTCTATCTATTGTTTACTTTTTTTGGAGTTGCCGGGATATATGTTTTACTCGGAGCTGATTTTGTTGCAATCATTCAGCTTATAGTGTATGTAGGCGGCATATTAATTTTAATGATTTTCGGTGTGATGCTTACAAATAAAATCACAAATGTTGAAATCAAAACCGGGACAATTCAAGTTGCTCCGGCTGCAATAGGAGTAGGAGTTCTCTGGGGTGTTCTAACAGCAACTTTAATTGGTACAGATTGGAAAGTAATGGATTCTTTCACTGCACCTTCATCAACATTAAACTTAGGTATGCATTTGATGCAGGAGTATGTTGTAATCTTTGAACTTCTAGGAATAATTTTATTAATCGCTTTAATTGGGGCTGCTTCAATAGCCAGAAAATAATTATGAGCATAGGATTAAATCATTTCATAATCGTCAGTACAGTTCTTTTTGCTTTAGGACTATTTGGTATTGTAACCAGGAAAAATGCTGTGATGGTTCTAATGGGAATTGAATTAATTCTTAATTCAGCTAACATAAATTTTATAGCATTTGCAAAATTTGGAAACTTCGGAAATCAAGGACAGTTGATTGCTTTGTTCGTAATTGTACTTGCTGCTGCCGAAGCCGCTATAGCTTTGGCTATCGTGTTAAATATTTATAAAACATTTTCAACAGTTAATGTTGATGAAATTGATACTTTAAAAGATTAAAAATTTAAAAGATAATAAGTAATGTCTGAATCTTTACTAGTAGTACTTGCAGTTGTTTTACTCTTTCTTCCTCTCTTTGGATTTGTTGTAACGATATTCATGGGAGAGAGAGTTAAAAAAGGTTTCATATTTGAAAATGTAATTATCGTCTTATCATTTATAATTGCAGTCGTAATTCTTTTTTCAAAATTAAATTACTTCCCTTCAAAAGCAATTGTATCACAATTTACTTGGATAGACCTGGGCAGTGTTCCAATTATCGGGGCGCTTCATATTGAATTAGGAATTTTGATTGATAATATATCCGCAATAATGCTCTTTGTTGTTTTTCTAATAAGTATGCTGGTTCATATCTTCTCGCTTGATTACATGAAAGGTGATATAAGATATAACAGGTATTTTGCTTATCTCGGCATTTTTACTTTTTCAATGACAGGCATCGTTCTTACTCACAATGTTTTGATGATATACATCTTCTGGGAGCTTGTCGGTTTATCATCTTATCTATTAATCGGTTTTTGGTTTGAAAAGAAATCTGCTTCTGATGCATCAAAAAAAGCTTTTATTGTAAATAGAGTTGGCGACCTTGGAATGTTTGCCGGCATTTTAATTTTATTTACAACTTATCACACTTTCACATTTGAAACTATTTTTCATGAAATATCAATCGGACATCTTCCATTTGACAGCACAACAGGTTTAACAATTACTGGAATCTTATTATTCTGCGGAGCAATTGGTAAATCTGCTCAATTCCCTCTTCATGTGTGGCTGCCCGATGCAATGGAAGGCCCAACACCTGTAAGTGCATTAATACATGCTGCTACTATGGTTGCTGCCGGTGTTTATTTTATTACAAGAATTTTTACAATGCTTACCGGCGATGCTTTAATGTTCATCGCAATCATTGGTGCTTTATCTGCATTTATCCCGGCAACTATCGCATTGACACAAAATGATATTAAAAAAGTTTTAGCTTATTCAACTATAAGCCAATTGGGATACATGGTAATGGCTTTAGGAATTGGCGCTTATCAATTTGCTTTCTTTCATTTGATTACACATGCGTTCTTTAAAGCATGTTTATTTCTTGATTCCGGTTCAGTTATTCATGCAATGCACCATGAGCAAGACATTACAAAAATGGGCGGCCTCAGAAAGAAAATGCCCATTACCTATGCTTCCTTTTTAATTGCTACTTTAGCTATTTCTGGTATTCCTCTTACATCAGGATTTTTAAGTAAGGATGGTATACTTGCGGGTAGTTTTGCTTTTGGATCACTTACTGGACATTGGTTCTTTGCTATTGTCGGATTCTTTGTTGCACTGCTAACTGCATTCTATATGTTCAGATTAATTATTCTTACATTCCATGGTACTCCGAGAGATCAGCATAAATATGATCATGCTCATGAATCCAAATTTAATATGGCTATGCCATTGGTTGTGTTATCGGGTTTATCAATTTTCATCTGGTATACACCAAATCCCATGAATCCTGGAGCAGGCTGGTTTATGTCAAAATGGGTTCATCCTCCTGCAATATCAGTTCCGCAAGAAGCTCGATACTCTTTTATGAAAACAGATACTGAAGAACCGGTAATGGAAGAATCAGCAGGAGAAGAGATAACATTTTCAGAAACATATACTCATGCAATGCATCAAGCTCACTACCCTGCAATGGCTCTATCATTAAGTATGGCCGGATTCGGAATTTTCATTGCATTTATGTTTTACCAATGGAAAAAGTGGGATCCCGACAAGCTTGCGGCCTCAATTAAACCATTGTATAAGCTGTCATATAACAAATGGTACTTTGATGAAATATATGACGCAACTTTCGTGGGCGGTACTCTTATGCTAAGCAGGTTTTTAGCATGGTTTGACAGCAAAATTATTGACGGTATTGTAAACGGAACTGCTACAGTAACCAAAGGTATCTCCACTTTCAGCGGCAGGTTTGATTCAATCGTTGTTGACGGACTAGTAAACTTTATGGCTTATTTAAGCGGCTTCTTTGGTTTGATCTTCAGAAGATTTCAAACTGGAAAAGTTCAGACTTATTTGGTGTTTGTAATTTTCTCAATAGTTATACTTTTATTTTTATTTAAGACTTTTTAGGTAAGGCATGGAACACTTCCCAATTTTATCGTTAATAACTTTTCTCCCAATCATAGGAATGATTTTAATTATGTTCATTCCTAAAACGCAAGAGAAAGCTGTAAAAAATTTAACACTGGGCATAACCGGTATACAATTGCTGCTTTCGATTATAATTCTTGCGGCATTTGATTATACAAAAGGCGGCATTTTTGATGCGAGCTCATTCCAATTCAAAGAAATGTTTACCTGGATTGATATTTCCGGGATGTCATGGATTGGAAGGATTAAAATTGATTATTTCCTTGGTGTAGATGGTATAAGCGTTCCTTTAGTATTTTTAACTGCTTTAATAACTTTCATAGCAACACTTGCTTCATGGAATATTTCAAAATCAGTTAAAGGTTATTTCGCTTTATTCCTTTTACTTGATACCGGGATGATGGGAGTTTTTGTTGCTCTTGATTTCTTCTTATTCTACATCTTCTGGGAATTAATGTTACTCCCGATGTACTTCCTAATTGGAATCTGGGGCGGCCCAAGACGAGAATATGCAGCAATTAAGTTTTTCCTTTATACTTTACTTGGAAGTGTATTTATACTTTTAGCAATCATCGGGTTGTATTTCAGTTCAATGGAAACTCTTGCTGATGGAACAAGAGTGTACACCTTTAATATGCTTGCATTGATGAATTCAAGTAATTATTTAAGTACCGGAATTTTATCTCCGCTTAATCCAAATAATTTAAGGCTGTATGCCTTCCTCGCTTTGTTTATCGGGTTTGCAATAAAAATTCCTATGTTCCCTTTCCATACATGGCTGCCTGATGCGCACGTTGAAGCTCCAACTGCTATCAGCGTTATACTTGCAGGCGTGTTACTAAAAATGGGTACTTACGGTATTCTAAGAATTTGTTATCCAATGTTCCCTGAAATCACTAGAGATTTGGCATGGTACATTGCATTGTTTGGAATGATAAATATTATCTATGGGGCACTCTGCGCGATGGCGCAAAAAGATTTCAAGAAGCTGATTGCTTATTCGTCAGTATCACACATGGGTTTTGTATTGTTGGGTATGGCGGCATTGAATACCATGGGTATATCAGGTGCTGTACTGCAAATGTTTAACCATGGTACAATTACAGCTATGCTCTTCATTATTGTTGGAATAGTCTATGATCGTGCTCATACTCGAGGTATTGAAGAATTTGGCGGTCTAGCAACTCAGATGCCCATATATACAGGCTTTACTACTTTAGCATTCTTTGCAGCGATTGGGCTGCCAGGGTTGAGCGGTTTTATTTCCGAAGCATTTATTTTCTTCGGTGCTTTTGGATTTGAAACTATAAGAATTATCGCAATAATTTCAACTTTAGGAATTTTACTTGGCGCTGGCTACATGCTCTGGACATTCCAAAGAATTTATCTTGGCAAATTAAATGAAAAATGGAGCGGACTTACTGACCTTACAATGAGAGAATATTTCATGCTGGTTCCATTAAGCCTGGTTGTAATCTTTTTAGGTGTTTACCCGGCAGCAATGCTTAATTTGATGAACTCATCCGTTAATCAGATGGTTCACTTTTTAATTAAGTCACAGTCTTTCTTTAGTTCTATAGGAAGCTTTTAAAATAATTAGAGAATGAAATTTTAAGAATATAATCAAGTTGATAAAGTGAATTTAAATTATATCACAGACAGCCTTTACTTATTCAAACCCGAAATAACTATTTCTATTACTTTAGTTTTAGTTGTTACTTTAGATTTAATAATGTCTAAAAACAAAAAATTCCTCCCCTACTTATCACTTTTGGGATTATTAGTTACGGCATATTTTGTAATTGCTCAATTTGATTATAATACATTCGCTTCAGTTTCAAGCGGGAATAAAGGACTTGTCAGTGTTGATGCCTTTGGTGCTTTCTTCAAGATGATTGTACTATTAGCATCTTTCTTAGTTGTAATATTTTCACTTTCTTCGGATGAAATCAAATCCGTATTTGATAGGCAGGGAGAATATTATGCTTTAATTTTCGGAATGATTCTCGGCATGTTCTTCATGATTTCTTCGGCTGATTTAATTTTGATTTATCTCTCTTTAGAATTGGTTTCTTTATCGTCGTATGTGTTAGCCGGGTTCACAAAAAAATCATTGCGTAACAGCGAAGCTTCATTGAAGTATATTATTTACGGCGGTGTTTCTTCGGGAATAATGTTATTCGGTATTTCAATTATTTATGGACTTACCGGAAGCACAAATATTTACGAAATTAATTCTTTAATTCAGGCTCCCCAATTTCAGAGCTTAACTTTTATATTAGCCGGTATTTTTATTTTTGTTGGAATCGGATATAAAATATCTGCCGCACCTTTTCACTTTTGGACTCCAGATGTGTACGAAGGCGCACCTATTACAATTACTGCTTACCTTTCAATCGCAAGTAAGGCTGCAGGCTTTGCATTACTTATTAGATTTATAAAAGTAACATTTGTTAAATCAGTAAGTGCAGATGGTTATTGGGAGTTAATAAACATTATCGACTGGAAATCATTCCTAATTCTTATTTCAATATTAACAATGACACTTGGCAACTTTGCTGCTTTGTGGCAGAACAATATGAAAAGGTTATTAGCTTATTCAAGCATTGCCCATGCCGGTTATTTATTGCTTGGATTAACAGTTATGTCAAATCAAGGATTGATTGCAATCATGATTTACTTTGCTGTTTATGCTTTCATGAATCTTGGAGCATTTTATGTTGTAATGCTTATTGCAAATAAAATTGGCAGCGAAGATTTAGATGATTATAAAGGCCTTGGATATTCAAATCCCCTGCTTGGAATTGCATTAGCAATATTTTTAGTTTCGTTAACCGGACTTCCGCCAACAGCAGGCTTTATTGCAAAGCTGTATATATTCATGGCTTTAGTTGATGCTAAAATGATTACCGTTGCTGTAATAGCATTGTTAAATACAGTTGTTGCGCTTTACTATTACATCCGCGTTCTAAAAAATCTTTACATACAAAAAGGTGAAAAAGAAGTTGCCCCATTTTCAATACCAATTGGGAATACAATAGTTATTATTGCATTACTTACTCCCGTTTTAATTTTTGGAATTTACTTTACACCATTAGTAAACCTTGCTAAAACTTCAATTGGCTTATTAGGATTTTAATCAAATCTAATTTTATTTGTATTGACCTACTTTATGTTTGATCATTTAATTTAATTCTATTTTAATCTACTCCATTTATAAATAATTTGATTTTAAGATATTTTTCTTTAAGTTTGATACTAGACTAAATAAGTCCTATTTCATGCTTAAACTATCAAAAAAAACTGAATACGCACTTTTAGCTGTTAAATACATGGCAATAAACAATTCTTGCAATTGTATTACAGCTAAAGAAATTTCAAATGGATATGATATACCCTATGAAATTTTATCTAAAATTCTTCAAAAGCTAACCAAGAAGAATATTATTGTCTCCTATCAAGGAGTTAAAGGCGGCTATTCTTTAATGCGTAATGCAAATGATATTACTTTAAGTGATGTTATTTCCGCAATTGAAAAAATTCAGATTACAAATTGCATGAAAGAAAATGGATCTAAAAAAGATTGTGCAAGATTTGATTGCTGTCAAATAAGAAATCCCCTATCAAAAGTTCAAACTGAAATAGATAGAGTTTTTAAGCAGACAACTATCAGTCAAATTTTATAAATTGTATTTATATGAAGTTTCCAATTTATCTTGATAATCATTCAACGACGCAGCTTGACCCTATGGTTTTTGATGCTATGAAACCATACTTTCTAGAGAAGTATGGAAATGCCGGAAGCAAAAATCATTCATTTGGATGGGAAGCTGAAAGCGCTGTTGAGAAATCAAGAAAAACAATTGCTGAATTTATCGGCGCAGATAAAAATGAATTAATTTTTACTAGCGGTTCAACCGAATCAATAAACTTAGTTCATTTTGGTATTGCACAAAGCTACTATTCTAAAGGCAAGCATATAATTACATCTTCTACTGAACATAGTGCTGTATTGGATTCGTTAAGTTATTTGGAACAAAAGGGATTTGAAGTTACTTACCTCCCTGTTGATTCAAATGGCCAAATTAATATTGATGATTTTAAGAAATCAATTAAGAAGGATACAATACTTGTTTCAATAATGACTGCAAATAATGAAATCGGCTCTATAAACAATATTAAAGCGATTGGAGAGATCTGCCATAAGAATAATATTATATTTCATACTGATGCCGCACAAGCAATCGGGAAAATAAATTTTGATGTTAAAGAAAATTATTCTGATTTAGTTTCATTCACAGCGCATAAAATTTACGGGTCAAAAGGTATCGGCGCTTTATACGTTAAAAAGAAATCACCGGCGTTGAAAATAGCTCCGCAATTATTCGGCGGTGGACAAGAAAATAAATTAAGGCCAGGGACTTTAAATGTGCCTGCCATAGTCGGCTTTGGAAAAGCGATTGAAATCAATAGAGATAATTTTGACAATGAAATTATTCATCTAAAAAAACTGAGGGACAAACTGTATAAAGGTATATTTAATAATTTAGAAAATGTTCATTTAAATGGTTCACTTGAAAATAGACTGCCTAATAATCTTAATTTAAGTTTTGAAGATGTAAAAGCGGAAACATTAATAATGAATATGAGAGAAATAGCTGTTTCAACCGGAGCTGCTTGTACCTCTGCCACATTGAAACCAAGTCATGTGTTAAAAGCAATCGGTTTATCCGATGAACAATCTCAATCTTCGATCCGTTTTGGGATAGGTAGATTTAATACCGAAGAAGAAATTGATTATACAATTGACAAGGTGGTAAAAACTGTTAACCAATTAAGAATGGAATCACCAAAAAGAAAACTTAAATCACTCGAAACAATTAACTGAGAAAAACTATGGACGATAAACAAAATCAATATTTCAATTTAATTAAAAATGATAACCAAGTATTTTTGAATTTTCTAAAAGCAAGATTTCCTTTGTTCCATAACTCGAATTTCTTTTATAGAGATTTTCATTATGGAGTTCGGAAATTTTTAGAGAGCAAAGACATAAAAGTGACTTATCCGCAAGCCGAAGAAATTTCAAATAAGTTAGCTGAATTCTTAGTTGGAGAAAAAATATTTGTTCCGGTAAGTAAACTTGCCTGGAAAATCAATTATCCTGAATTTGTGACCGCTGTCCCAGGCGACCCATTATAATTTTGTTAACAGTTGAAAATAAATACTTATTTATATTATTTAATAATACAAAAAAGGAATGATGAATATGCCAAATGTTCAAATTGAATCTGAAATTAAAATAACTGAAAAAGCTTCTAATGAAGTGAAGAAAATCAGAAGTGAAAATAACATTCCTGAATCTTATGGATTGAGAGTTGGTGTTAAAGGCGGCGGCTGTTCCGGCTTGACTTATACACTTGGCTTCGACGCTGATCAAAAAGAAGGCGATACTGTAATAGAAGACAAAGATGTAAAGCTATATGTCGACGGGAAAAGTCTTTTTTATTTAAGCGGAACAGAACTTGATTTTTCAGATGGATTAAATGGCAAAGGATTCGTATTCAATAATCCGAATGCTGTAAAAACTTGCGGCTGCGGCGAATCATTTGGTGTTTAATCAATATTAAAATAACTAACAAATCATTTATTGTTTGATTAAAACTATTATTTTCTAATTAAATAACTTTACTCAAACAATATCAACAATAATAAGTAAATCTAATTTAAAGGAGGATTACTATAATGGGAAAATTTGAATTGCCAAAACTACCCTATGAGTTTGATGCATTGGAACCATATATTGACAAACAGACTATGGAAATACATTACACTAAACATCACAACGGTTATGTGACAAATTTGAATAAAGCAATTGATGGAACTGAATTAGAAAGCAAATCGCTAGTAGACATTTTAAAGAATGTATCCAAACACCCTATTGCAGTTAGAAATAATGGCGGCGGACACTATAACCATTCTTTATTCTGGACAATAATGAAAAAAGGCGGCGGCGGATTTCCAAAAGGTGATCTTGAAAAAGCTGTGAATGATTCTTTTGGTTCAGTCGAAGAATTCAAAAAGCAATTCAGCACTGCTGCTGCTACACGCTTTGGTTCCGGTTGGGCCTGGTTAATTGTTGCTAACGGTAAAGCTTGAAATTACTTCGACTCCAAATCAAGATAACCCTGTTATGGATGTTGCTGATAAAAAAGGAACTCCAATTCTTGGATTAGATGTTTGGGAGCATGCATACTATCTTAAATACCAGAACAAGCGTCCAGATTATATTGAAAACTGGTGGAATGTTGTTAATTGGGATGAAGTTGCAAATAATTTTAGCAAAGCTAAATAAGTAATTTTAGCTCACTTATTTACTTAGGCTAACTATAAAGTGCCGGATTCTAATCCGGCATTTTTTTATTTAAATCTTAATAATTACTTACCGTTTATGTAATTATAATCTTTCATAACTATGTACAGAAAAGATAATGGTCTAATATCTGTGGTAACTCCTATTTTACGCGTTATTTCATTTTTAGTTTTAGATAGAATTTCTTCATAAATATAATGATCTGTAATCTTTCCAATCTGGTCCAATACGTCTTGAATTATTCCAACATCACTATCGGTTAAATTTGAAACTTCAGGGAATTGCACTTCATAAGTTTCATCCACTTTTTTATAAATTGTATCTTCAAGTGCTAAATCTTTTTTCAACTTTATGATGGAAGTATTTGCTGCCAGGTCACCAAGCCTCTGCCCTTTTCCATTTACAAACATAGTAATCATTGCTACGGTACCGTAAGTAAATGTAACATCAATCGGACGAATGATCCATCTTAAAAAATAACTAATAAACGAAGGCTGTGTGCCGTCTAATTTGACAACTTTTATCTTTCTAATTTTTTTACCGAATGATTGTCCATCTAAAAATAATTCACATGCAAGATCATAAAAGAAAACAGGTAAAAACAATATTGTCCAAAATCCAATAGACCTTGGAACAAAGTTATTAAGTAACGAAGTCATAATTAATAAAGCAATCGCATAACCGAATATTATTAAATAGTCTATCAATGCGGCTAAAATTCTATCTCCAATACTTGCAACATCGTAATCGATAGTAACATTTTGAGTGGTTTCAATTTGTATTTTTTCCATAACTGTAAACTCGTTCAGTATTTTACAAATCCATTTTCTTAAAGAAATTGGGTTTGCTCCCAATATCTAAATCATACCCCTGGCTTTTAATTCAAGGTACTTATTTATTGTATTAATCGATAATTTTTCCGGAGAAGTTAATATTGATTGAATATTATTTTTCTCCAATTCTTTTACTATTTGTCTTTTATCCAATGCAAATTTTTCAGCAATAGTTTTAATATATATTTGTTCTGTATTAGCTGGATCTGATTCCAACAGTGAATAAAGTTCTGTGTTCTCAAAAAATATTATTACTACTAGATGATAAAGTGCAAGCTTTTTAATATAAAATAATTGTCGTTTCAACCCATCAAGAGTCTCAAAATTTGTGTAAAGTAAAATTAAGCTTCTATGTTTAATTTTTGCTAATATGTCAGCACATAATTTTTCATAATCTGATTCAAGAAATTCTGTTTCCTGGTTATAAAGTACTTCAAGAATTTTCAACATTTGTGTTGATCGATTTTCAGAAGGTAATATAGCGCCGACTTTATTTGAAAAAGTAACTATTCCAGCTTTGTCCTGCTTATGGATTGCTACACTAGAAATCACAAGGCTTGAATTAATTGCATAATCTACTAGACTCATTCCGTTAAAAGGCATTTTCATTGTTCTGCCCATATCAATAACACTATAAACTTGCTGAGATTTTTCATCTACATAGTGATTAACCATAAGTTCGCTTTTTCTAGCCGTAGCTTTCCAGTTAATAGTTCTGTAATCATCGCCCGTAACATAATTTCTAATTTGGTCAAATTCTGTGGAGCGCCCTATCTTTCTAATTTTTTTTATCCCAACTTCTGTCAGCCGGTTTGAAATAGCTAAAAGTCCATATTTGTGCATTTGAATAAATGAAGGATAAACAGGCACCGTTTTGTTGCCGTCAAAAACAAATTTCCTTCTTATAATATTCAATGGAGAAGAAACATAAATATTTAAGTTTCCAAAATTATATTCTCCCCTCTTTACTGGCTTTAAATTGTATGAGATAGTTTTACTTTCTCCGGGATCAAGTTTTAACTTTATTTTAAAATCTCTTATTTGAAATTGATGCGGAATTTCATCTATTAATACTATATTAATTTTAAAGCTATAATTATTTTCAAATGAAACTATTACTTCGTTATCATCACCATTTGAAAATCTTGCTGATGTTTTTCTCCCTCCATTTACACCATTTTTATTAATAAATAAAATTGTTGTATCAATAATAATTGTTAGAACAAGAATAAATAGTAATAGCTTTGGAATTAAAATAAAATTTGTGGAAAAGTATGAAAGGATAAATAATAAAACTAATCCCCATGCTGTTATAAAAAAGATTTGAGAAAAATAAAATGATTTTAGTAACTTCACTACCTTGGAACCTCAATCTTATCAATTATTCTTTTTATAATTTCATCAACTTGAATTCCTTCCATTTCCTTTTCCGGTGTTAATATTAAGCGGTGCTTCAAAGCCGGGAAAACAACTTCTCGTACATCATCCGGAGTTATAAAATCTCTTCCCTTCATCGCTGCAAAAGCTTTTGCCCCGATTAAAACTGCAAGAGATGCTCTGGGAGAACCTCCTAAATATAGATCACTATTGTTACGTGTTTTATTAATAATTTGAGCAACATATTTAGCTATATTTTCATCGATGTGAATATCTTTTATTTTATTTCGATGCTGTATTAAATTATCTGATGACAAGACGGTTTTAATCATTGATAAATCATTTGCATTTTTCCTGTTATGAAGTTCAAGCAAAATTTTAGTTTCTTCTTCAAGGGAAGGATAATTTATTTCGGCTTTGAACAAAAATCTATCAAGCTCAGCTTCCGGAAGCCTATATGTACCTTCATGCTCAATCGGATTTTGAGTGGCAAAAACAATGAACGGCTGTTCCATTATATAAGTTTTGCCATCTACGGTAATTTGTCTTTCTTCCATTACTTCAAAAAGCGCTGCTTGCGTTTTTGCGGGTGCGCGATTTATTTCATCTATTAAAATAATATTTGAAAATATAGGGCCTTTATTAAATTCAAACTCCGACGTTTTCATATTAAAAATAGATGTTCCAATAATGTCAGACGGCATTAAATCAGGAGTGAATTGTATCCTGGAAAAATTACTTGAAATAGTTTTTGAAAGTATTTTGGCAATCAAAGTTTTTGCGATACCAGGAACGCCTTCAATTAGGACATGGCCATCCGCAAGAATAGCTGCAATTAATAAATCAATAATTTTGTCCTGCCCGACAATTATTTTCCTGATTTCATTTCTAATATCATTTACCGAATTATGTAATTCGGTAAAATCAGTTCTGCTTGTTAGATTAAATTGTTCTTCCATAAATACCTGCTGAATTATAAAATGATTCAATTAAAGAATTTAAGTTTTTAAGTTCGTCTTCTGATATTTTAGTTTTCATTTCTATATCATTTATAAAATCGAATACCGTTTTAATTTTAGTAAGACTTATTTTTGATTTTTCAGAAATCTGTTTTATCTCTTCTTCATTAAATGACTTCCCTTTAATGTAATAATTATTCCTTAACTGGTCTATGAAATAATTAATTTTTTTCATGGCTATATTTTTATGGTCTTTTTTCTGATAATAAAGCTTGCCGATAGTTTCTACAAATTGAAGTGTAGTATTTGTTAAAGGTTTAATTATAGGGATTATCCGCTGCTTCCTTTTACCTTCAAAAATTATATATATAATTATTGTAAATATAGAAACATAATAAGCCCAGGTTAGCGGCTCTGTACTCAAAATATAAACCAATGGGGTTCTAATCATTGATCTGCCCGCTTTATAATATTCATCCCAATAAGTATAATTTTCTGCCGGCAGGTAAGACAATGCTTTGAAAATATAATTTGAGTTGACTGTATCTAAAACATTATAATTTGTAAAAGCCAACGGAACGAGGTTTATATATAAACACCCATTCCCAATGTTTAATTTAATAAAATTTGGTTGATTAGAATTATTCATTCCAAGAACTACTGTATTTGAATCGGAGAAGCTTGTAAAATAATTATCAAAAGGAACCTTTTTATAAACATAAAATTGATTTCGTTTTAATTGCGGGTTATAAAAATTTACTTTTAGGGAATCTTGATTAATTAATTTAAGTGATGTTTTAACATTAAAAGTATCACAGAAAGTTTTATTAAAATATCCTGCCGAAATAAAAACATCATTGCCTTTTTTAATAAACTCAAGTAATGTTTGTGCATCTAATTTATCAGGTGAAAAATTATCATTAATAAAGATGTAATTCATTGCTGAATCTAATTTGATATCAACATTATTATAAATTGGTTCGTCAACCGGGGAAACTCCTTCATCAAATATTTCATTAACGGCTTTATATGTAACGAAATTTCCATATGGTATTTTATCATCTTTGGAAAAGCTGTAAGACCAATTAATTTCTTTTGGTGATAATAAAAGAAATAAAATTGAAATCAATAATAGGATCAAAAGCAAAGTAATATATTTGGAATATTTCTTCATCTACTATTATCTATATTACTATTGAATTCAGTAAATATATCCCTAACTTTAATAAAGTTTGCTTCATCAATAGGAAACTCTCCATACCAAATCCATTCAAAAATTGAAGTTATTTTATCAAAGTGACTATGCAAATTTATATTTCTAACTTCTTTTAAGTAAGCCGAATTAGTTTTGTTTATTTGCCAGTCAATTATTTTTTTATCTGAAAGCAGTTTTAACATTTTTAGATAATAAAGTCTAACGGCAAGCCTATAATCTTTGTTATTGACAGCTTCGTTGATTCTTCTTTCAAAATCCATTTTGTTAATGTCTTCATCTACAATTTTAAAACGTGTAGCCGAATTCATTTGCTTACCATAAAATATTCCACGCACATTGGATTTTAATAAAACAAATATCACAAGAATAGCGGCCACCGCGACTATTAAATACAAAAAGTATCTGATAATTACCGGGAATCCTTCAGATGTGAATAATTCTTTTAAACGATTATTAATCCAGATTGTAATCTTATCCCAAAAACTAAGTGATGACTCAGCTCTGTCATAAATAAAATCTTTGTTATTTCGATATTTGTTTAAGGTACTTTCTGTAGGGGTTCGAACTTCTACTTTTGAAGTATCAAACACAGCATTATTCATCAAAGTATCGCTAGACTCTTCAGCTTTTGCCGTGTTAAATATTAAAGTCGAAAGAAAAATAATTATTAATAAATATTTCACAGCTTCAAGAAATATTATTTGTCATATTAATAGTTTCTATTTTCTGCATTAATCCCCTTGCTTCTTTTTGCTCGACAAGGTTAAAATAATGGAAGGTAATTCCGATTATCCCTATTGTATAAAAGAAAAAGGAAAAAGTATAAATTAAACTTGTTATCATAACAATAGTTTCATTCACTGAAGCTCCCTTATTTAAAGTATGCATCATTCCAACAAAATTTACAATTGTCATTGGAATCTGAAGTATAAACGAGAAAAAATATTGAATCACTGCAAAGATTAAAATCAATCCAAATGTAAACCACCAGTTATCTTTAATTAAATAACGACACCTTTCAAAGGAATCAAAAAATCCTTTATGTTCAATCATTTTCACTGCATAAATGGTTGATAATGTAATAGACAAATAAATTCCCGGCACAATAAATAACATTGTTCCAACTATAACTGCTAAAAAGACGCCTATGGAAGCACCTAAAAATGGGAAGAAAAATTCTTTCGTTTTTTGAAAAACGTCTGAAACTTCAATGTCAGCAACATTTTTTTCGAAATATAAAAATATATATGAATAAGTTACTGTAACTAAAAGATGAACAGTAATCAAAATAAAAATGTAATGTAGAAACAGTAATGGCCAATTAAAAGAAAATCTCATGGCTGTGATATTATTAAAGTTGGAAGCATTATAAATGCCGCCTAATATTCCACTTATTAACGCGAGAGGACTAACTATGAAAAGTATCGAAAGCCCTAGTTTTTTTAAATTTTGTTTTAAGAATTCAAAGGTTACATTAATTAATTCTCCAAAATCCCTTAACTTGCGAAATTCAATTTTTTCATTTTTAATCATAATTTAAGCCCCTTTTAAATTGTCTTGAAGGAAAAATAACAACATACCATATAATGAAACTCAAAGATGCAAGTATAATAATTAAATTTAGAAACAGCGGCATTTCAGTATATCGTGTTAAAAATGATTCTAAAAAACCGGCTGTAATAAAAATTGGTATCAATCCTATTACAATTCTAACCCCATCTTGCGCAGCAGTTAAAAAAGATTGTCCTCTAGAATATGTGCCGGGAAAAAGTATACTGTTACCAATGGTGAGGCCTGCACCTCCGGCAATAATAATAGCTGATATTTCCAAAGTGCCATGAAGCCAAACAGCTAATAAAGATTGTATTAGAAATCCTTTTTGGAAAAAGAAATATTCAAATGCTCCCAGCATAATCCCGTTTGAAAACAAAATATACGCAGTACCAAATGAAAAGAAGATACCTAAAATAAACGCGAAGAAAGAAACACGAATATTATTAAATGTTATTCCTAAAAACATATCAACCTGATTCATCTGCTTATATACCGCCATCGGATCTCCCTTAGACATATTTTCTGATGTCATATTAATATATGAATCACCTAAGACCAATCTAACAAATGAATCATTATTGGCAGCGGAAAATAACCCAATAATTAATGCAATAATAAAAATTGAAAATGATATGAATAATTCTTTCCGACGCTTATAAAATAATGATGGGAGTTCCTTGCTCCAGAAATAAACAAATTTACTTTTCTCTTCTTTTTTATTTCTATAAATATGCTGATGAACTTTGGAAGCAAGTGAATTTAAGTATAAAGTTGTTCTGCTTTTGGGGTAAAAAGTTTTTGAATAAGCAAGATCATCCGTTAATTGTATAAATAATTCAGCTAATTGGTCGGAATTATAATTATTAGTTTTTGATAAATAAGATTCAAACTGTTTCCATTTCTCAGCATTATTTTTTAGAAATGTAACTTCTCTCATTATTAGTCTTCACTATCATAAGAAACTAAAGAATTCACGTTATAATTAGGCAATAGTTTCCTTCCGTTCAAAAAGGTAAGCTCAATGATAAAGGATAGTTGGATAACTTTACCTCCGAGTTTTTCAACTAAATTAGCTGCAGCTTTAGCTGTTCCTCCGGTTGCTAAAAGGTCATCATGAATTAATACTTTTTCACCAGGCTTGATTGCATCTTTATGAATCTCTATTGTATCAGTACCGTATTCTAAAGTATAAGATTCTTGTACTTTTTCAGATGGAAGTTTGCCAGGTTTTCTAATGGGAGCAAACCCTACATTCAATTTCTCTGCAAGCATTGCTCCATAAATAAATCCGCGTGCTTCAATCCCAACAACTTTATTTATATCCAAATCCTTAGAACTTTCAAATAACTGCTGAAGAGTTAATTTTAATGATACAGGGTTTTGCAGCAATGTTGTAATATCTCTAAACATAATGCCTTGTTTAGGAAAGTCTTTTATGCTTCTAATATATTGTTTTAAATTTTCTGACATTAATATTCCTATTTCTTATTGAGAAAATTATTTAATCCAGTTTTGAAATCTTTACTTGATCTGCTTATTGTATTTAATTGAATACAAGATTTAACAGCTTCTTCAACATTTAGATTTGATATTTTATCAATCATATTTTTAGTCAATTGCATGCTGTATTCCGAATTACTTTTTAACTTATCTGCCAGAGAAAATGACATCCTTCATCACATCTTCCGAATAATAATTTGCACAAGTCCCATTTCATAAGCTCTTTTTCCTGAAATTAATTCTCCACTTAAAAGAAGCTGCTTTGCTCTTCCTTCTCCTATTTTTTTAATTAAAAAAATCGAAACGATTGCAGGTATAAATCCTATTTTAACTTCAGTATAACCAAACTTTGAATTTTCGCCAGCAACAATGAAATCACAAACAGAAGCTAACCCGCAACCACCCGCAATTGCCGGGCCATTTACAGCCGCAATAACCGGTTTAGGAAATTTATATATTTCTAAAAATAAATTGCCTAAATTCTGAGAATCGCTCTGATTATCAATAACAGAATATTCTTTTATTTCATTTAAATATTGTAAATCTGCTCCGGCACAAAAACTACTTCCCTCTCCTGTAAGAATTACAACTTTTACATTTGTATCCAATTTTAATTCTTCAAACTTAATTTTAAGCTGTTCAATTAATTTTGGATGAAGCGAATTCCTTTTTTCCGGCCTGTTTAAAGAAATTACAGCAGTTCCGTCTTTTAACGATGTTCTAATCATATAATAAAATTTTATAGAATAAATTTATTTAAATAACTAAAATCTTAAAATTAATTTCATTAAAAATAATTGATATTAAAAATAAAAGCGAGTATTAATTTTCATTAACCCACGGGAAAGCTAAATAGCAATTTCAAAGTTGAGCAATTCATCAAGATATTTTAGAAGAATGTCTTCAACAGCATTATACTCAATTTCTGCCATAAGTGATTTGCGAATTTGAGATACATTTGGCAATGCTTTTAAATATCCCGAATAAAATTTCCTATGCTCAATTACTGCACGCCTTTCCCCTTTTATTTCAGTAGCAATCTGTAAATGTCGTAAACAAGTTTTAATTTTTGTTGTTTCATCTATTGTCGACAAAACATTCCCTGTTTCTAATAATTCTTTAGCTTCTTTAAATATCCATGGATTCCCAATTGCTCCACGGGCAATCATCACTGCATCAGCATTTGTTTCATCAAAGGCACGTTTAACATCTTCTGCTGTTAAAACATTTCCATTTAAGCACAACTGGAATATTTACTACTTCTTTTATTCTTGGAATCCATTCCCAGTATGCATCGCCTTTATGTCCCATTGCTCTTGTTCTGCAATGGATTGTTAACGCTTTAACTCCAACATCTTCAAGTCTTTTTGCGACTTCAAGAATTTGAATGCTGTTGTTATCCCACCCCAATCTAGTTTTAACGGTCACAGGTAAAGAAACATTATCTACAACTTCTTTAACAAGTTTTTGCATGTACGGCGGGTCTTTTAATAATGCGGAACCGGCTCCATTTCCAACAACGTTTTTAACCCAGCAGCCGGCGTTGATGTCAATTAAATCTGGGTTTTCCTCTTCTGCAATTTTAGCTCCCCCAACCATTGATTCAATGTTTCCACCGTATATTTGAATTCCAACTGGTCTTTCTTTTTCAATTATCTTTAACTTTTTGTGTGTCTTTTCAGAGGCACGTACCAATCCCTCGGTGTTTACAAATTCTGTGTAAACAACATCAGCTCCTAATTCTTTACAAATTATTCTAAATGAAATGTCGGTGACATCCTCCATGGGAGCTAAAAGAATTGCTTTCTCTTTTTTTATATTTCCTACATCAAACATAAACTTGATAATATTTTGAGAAATAATTTAAGCAGATAATTTGCTTTGATCAACTTTAATTTTTTTAGGAAGATAGGTAATGGCTAATAAAAAAATAAATAATGTAAATACTGACCCGGTTATAAATGGAAATGCATATCCCAAAAACTCAAACGCAAAACCTCCCCAAAGCGGCCCTAGTACACGTGCAAATGCTGAAAATGATTGATTAACACCTAAAGTAATACCTTGTTCTTTATCAGTCGTAACTTTAGAAACTAGACTTAATAATGTTGGCTGTAACATTCCGGTTCCAAGTGCCAATATAACAGCAACAATTGAAATCCCAATAAAGTTTCCTCCATAAGGCAGCATTCCTAAACCTATTATCATAAGAAAAGAGCCTATGGCAACAAGTTTTAAATCAGAAAGATGTTTTGAAATAACCCTTATCAATCCACCTTGAACTAGGGCACCAACCAAACCAACAATTCCAAAAATATAACCGTTTTGCATATCAGTGAAACCATAAACTTTATATCCAAGTAGTGCAAAAGTCCCGTAAATGGTTGCTGTTGAAAAAGTTAGAGTAAAATACAAAATAATAAGAGTTCCAAGGTCAGACCGACTAAATATTTTTTTAAATGCTGCAACATCAAAAAGTTTCTTTTCAATTTTTAATTCTTTATTAATACTCTTGTGAGATTCAGGTAAAAAGAAAACTGTTGATAAAAACGCAATGAAAGAAAATCCAGCACTTGCAAATCCGGCAATATCATAACCAAATTTTGAAAGTATACCGCCGAATAAAGGGCCAAATACAAAACCTAATCCAAAGGCTGCCCCAATTACTCCCATCCCCTTAGAACGGTTTTCTTTTGTGGTAACATCAGCAATATAAGCTTGAGCTACGCTAACGCTGCTTCCGCCAATTCCGCCTACTACTCTTGAAAATAAAAGCATTGCAAATGAATGTGAATAAGCAAAAATTATATACCCGGCTGCATTTAACAAAAGACAAATAACGATGACTGGTTTTCTTCCGTGCTTATCAGAAAGTTTTCCCAAGAATGGATTGAATAAAAATTGTATAAATGAATATAAAGCAATAGCGATTCCAATTGCTGTTTCATTCATGCCTAATTCTTTAGTGGCAAATGTTGGCAGTATAGGAATTAATATTCCAAAACCAAGCAGGTCAATAAATACAGTTAGAAAAATTAAAAACAGCGGGGTTCTTTTACTCAAAA
This sequence comes from uncultured Ignavibacteriales bacterium, assembly GCA_963746735.1. Taxonomy (GTDB): domain Bacteria; phylum Bacteroidota; class Ignavibacteria; order Ignavibacteriales; family Ignavibacteriaceae; genus CAVSWT01. The sequence goes on along the minus strand of CAVVCO010000017.1, from coordinate 70,935 downwards.
CTATTTCTCCATTTCTTCAATTACTGCATCCGCAAACTCATCCGTGAATACAAACTTAATTTTATTTATATCCATTGTAATTAACTTTTTAAAAATGAATAATAAATATAACAATAATCATTAATTCCATTTATATAAAGATTAATGCCCTATAAGATCTTTGTTTTAAAATAAATACTATTGTATTATATCTAAAGCATGAAAGAAGATTGGTATCCAATTTCCTTTTATACTTTTAAGCTTTATTCGGTTGGTGTATTTGGTGAGAATATATTTTGTATCGTTAAATGACTCTTTCATCAAATCAATGTCTTTTAAGGTTAGATATTCAGGTATGAAATTACTGAATGCAATTTCGCTGGGTAGAATTATATATTCCTTCCCGTTTGTTGTTTCTCCCTTAAAAACCCAGGTCGGGATATAATTTACGTCTGATAAGTAAACGGTATCTTTATCCCAGTCTTTCACAATATTTAGATTCAAAATTAATCCGCAATCAGAATAGCGCCATCTTTGATTTGAAACAAAATTGCCCATGGAATATTCAACAAATACAGAATCAATATCATCTGAATTTGATTTAAAATATTCTACCGGTTCTATTACATGAGGATGTCCTCCAATAATAATATCTGCTCCATATTTTATTGTTGAATCTACTACATTTTTTTGATAATCTGTTGGCTCACGTTTATATTCTGTCCCGAAGTGAAAATGAACCAGGACTATATCAACTTTTTTTTCTTTAGCAGAAATTATATCATCATCGAATTTTTGTGTAATCAATTAAATTGATTAGATAAGATTTTCCTTTGGGTACAGCAATTCCATTTGTTCCAAAAGTATAAGCCAAAAAAGCTACCCGTATTCCTTTAATATCAAATACTCTTATGGAATCTCTGTCTTCTTGTGAAAGAAAAGTCCCATTATAAGCAATGTCATTCTTCTTTAATTGTTCGATTGTCCTTCGAACTCCAGCTTCACTTTGATCTAAAGCATGATTATTCGCTGTTGATAATAAATCAAATCCCGCATTTGCTAAAGCAGTAATAAATTCATCAGGGGTATTAAAGAATGGATAGCCTGAATATGGCTTTTTATTTCCTGCTGTTACTGTTTCAAGATTACCAAAAAGAAAGTCGGATTCGCCAAAATATTTTTTTACTTCTCTGTAAACCGAGTTAAAATCAAATGAGTCTTTTCCAACCCTCGCATAATTAAACTGAGGTGAATGACACATTAAATCGCCGACAACAGAAATTGTAATTGTATCATTTTGTTGATTTGTATTTTCTTGATCTGCTATAATATTATTACAGAATGATAAAGTAAATAATAAAGCCAGTGTAAGGTTTAATATAAAATTCGATTTTAATTTTAACAGATGAATTCTAAACAATGTATTTTCAATAATAATTATTTCAGTTTAAATAAAATAAGGCTGAATCAAAATAGATTCAGCCTTAATCTTTAGCAAGTAAAAGAAGTTTTAACCTTGTTTCTCAGCTTTTCTCTGAGATTTGACTTCCTGAACATCTTTTCTCATGTCTTGTGCAACTCTTCTTAATTCGCTTAAACCTTTACGCAACCTTGTACCAGCCGCAGCTTGTCCTTTCTCATAGAATTTTTGGAAATCAGTTTCCAAACCTCTAACTGCTTGCATAAGATCTTCAAGATTTTTCATAAAACACCTCCTAAGTTTGTTGATAGATTATTTATTTATTGTGAGTTCTCTAAAATGATTTCTGCAATATCTTTCACTGCGACTTCCTCTGATTTATCAAAATGCTTAACACCATCAGTCATCATAGTCATGCAAAAAGGACATGCCGAAGCTATAGTATCTGCTTTTGTTTCTAAAGCTTCACGAGTTCTTTCAACATTTATACTTCCCCCTTCTTCATCTTCTAAAAACATTCTACCGCCGCCTGCACCACAACAGAAACCTTTGCTTTTGTTTCTTTTCATCTCCAGAAGATTTAAACTTTTTATTCTTTCAAGATTCTTGCGAGGTGGATCGTAAACTTCATTATATCTGCCAAGATAACAAGAATCATGATAAGTTACATCAATTTTTTTTGTTTCGGAAGCATCTTTTAATTTTATTTTTTGTGAGCTAATTAGCTCATCAATTAACTGCGTGTGATGCATCACCTCAAAATTACCGCCAAACTGTTTGTACTCATTGCCCAATGAATGAAAACAATGAGGACAAGCAGTAACAATTTTCTTTACTCCATAATTATTAAGAGTTGCAATATTTTCCTGCATCATCATTTGTGCTAAATATTCGTTTCCTAATCTTCTTGCAGTATCACCATTGCACTTTTCTTCAGTACCTAATATCCTAAAATCGACTCCAGCTTTCTGCATTAGCTTTGCGAATGACTGAGTAACTTTCTTATAACGGTTATCAAATGATCCTGCACATCCAACCCAAAATAATATTTCTCCATTTGAATCTTCTGCCAAAGTTTTAATATTCATACCTTCAGCCCAATTTGCACGGTCAGACTGATTGAAAGCCCATGGGGTAAAATTTGTTTCAATACTTTTAAAAACATTATTTAAATTTGATGGAAACTGTGATTCAGTTAGAACTAAATTTCTTCTTAAATCAGAAATTGTATCAAGGTGTTCAATCATTACAGGGCATTCTTGAACGCATGCACTGCAAGTTGTACACTGCCACAATTCTTTATCAGTTATAAAATCATGAATTAAAGTTTTTCCAAAAATTTCTTCGTCTGATTTTCCTTCAGCAAGCAAAGGACCTTTTTCATGCATCCTTCTTCTTACATCTACAATAATTTTTCTCGGCGATAAAGATTTTCCAACAGTTGCTGCGGGACAAACAGAAGTACATCTTCCACATTCCGTACATGAATATCCGTCTAAAATTTGCTTCCATGACAAATGCTCAACATCAGCAGCTCCAAATACTTCAACGTTTTCATCCTCAAGATTTAACGGTTTTAATACATTTCTCTTCTCCGGCAGATTCGCAAAAAAAGTATTTGGAATAGAAGTAATAACATGTAAATGTTTTGAATAAGGCAAATAGTTCATAAATCCAAAAATAACCGAAATATGTGCCCACCAAAAAATCTCATACCATGTTGAAGCACTGCTGTTGTTAGAACTGAAGATAGCTTTACTTAAAGGAAATGAAATCGGACGAACTGCATAATCATGAAGAATAAAATTATTTTTAGCTATCAAAGCTGCATTCTCACCAAGCATAAATATGCAGATAAATGCAATCATTAATAAAATAAATGTTGCATCTAATTTACCAGCTTTATCAACTTCTAATCTTGGTACATGGACTATAAATCTTCTGTACAAAGCATATACAACCGCTCCTATAACAATTACAGCAAATACATCTTGAACAATTGTCACAAAGGAATAAAACACACCGGTAAAGCTTAGATTAAAAGGTGAATAAAACCCTTGTATAATTGCTTCAAGCACTGCAAAAAGAAAAAGAACAAATCCCCAGAATATTAAAAAATGAAGAGTGCCGGCTTTTGGGTCTCTTAATAATTTTTTTTGAGCAAATGCAATCGTCCAAACTCTTTTTAATCGTTCACCTATTCTGTCAAATCGATCATCTTTCTTTTTAGCCGTCATCATATACTTGAAAAGATTACGACAGCTCCATGCGAAAAAACTAACTGCAGCAATAAAAAAAACAATAAAAATGATATTTTTTAATTCCATAAAAGAGTTAATAAGTTCCTATTATAATAATAACATTATGGAAGTTTTTTATAACTTTTTGTTACTCCAAAGTAAATGCTAACTGCGGCAAATACTTTAATTACAGTTGCCAGTGAAAATAATATTCCACCAACTTTTAAAGCTTCTGCAAAATCTTTAATATAAAATACATTTAAAAATAAAGTGCCCAACAATATCACCAAGGCTTCTCCAGCAAACATAGCAAGAGTTACGACTACATAATTTTTATTTTTTTCAATAATGTACCCTGTTAAATAAGCACCAAGCGGAAATGCTAATAAGTATCCGCCTGTCGGTCCAAATAAATAAGCTATCCCCGCAGCTCCATTAGCAAAGACCGGTAATCCCGTGCTTCCTAAAATTAAATAAAGTAATTGGGAATAAGCTCCATTTTTAGAACCTAAAAATGCACCGGCTAAAACAACCATCATTGTTTGCAATGTAAATGGAACCGGTTGTACAGGAATTGCTACTTGGGCGCCTGCAACAGTTAAAAATGAAAATGTTATTATCCAAAATAATCGGTTGGTGGTAACTTTATTGAATACATGCGTAAGCGAATTACTTTCGATATTTTGATTGGTTTGCATTACTATCCTCAATTTAAATTATTATTAAAAAAATATTTTGTCTCGTTAAGTAAGTTTTCAAGAACCGGGTTACTTCCTTCAAATGGATGTTTCGCATTGAATGTATGTCCGGTTGAAGGTATCTTAAAAAATTTAGTTAAATTTTTATCGGACCAATTATAAATCAATTCTCCTTCATCAATTTTGACAGCAAGATCCTGCTCTCCATGTGCTATTAATAAAGGACGATGTAAATTCTTAACAGCTTTTTCAATATTTAAAAGATCATGTTTATTTTTTTCAAGATCATCTAGCAAAGAAATATTTAATGCCATAACCTGTTTTGTTCTAGTATTCAAAACTTCAAATTTCCCTTTTTGCCGCCATACTTCTTTTTGTCGGATTGAATACCTATCAAAATTAGCTACTGAAGCCCAAACTGCAACAGCATTAATTTCTTTTAATTTTGAGGCAGTTAATAGAGATATTGCGCCGCCTCTGCTGTGTCCGATCAGCCCAACTTTATTGTTAGATATTTTTCCGAAGAAACCATCTTTATAAGCAAGTATTAATTCGGACAATTCTGAAATTTCTAATGAAAAAGTGTTTTCAGAAAATTTATCAAGCTCAGTAAACTCTGTTAGTCTATCTCCAACACCATTATGCGAAAAATTAAAAGTAAGAACAAAATAACCTTCATTTGCAAAGTATTTGGCAACATAAGGAAAAGATCCCCAATCTTTAAAACCCTTAAAGCCGTGAACTAATATAATACAAGGTGCTGAATTTATTCTCTCGCTTCCAAAAGCAGAAATTCTAAGCTCGTTGTTTTGAGTGGTGGTTAGAATAAAATCTTCGCTCATTGAGTTGAAATATGGTTATTAAACTTAGAAAAGTCAAGATTTTTGAATAAAATTCAACTTTTCTTTTTCTATAGTAAAATTAAAGAATTTGCACTTTATTAAAGTTTGTTTAGAAGTATATTTGCTTGTTTTATTATTTCAATTAAATATTATTTACGAAATTTAAAGAAATATAGGATTATAATGGACTTTAGTTTTTCTGATGACCACAAAATGCTAAGAGCATTGGTTAAAGAATTCACAGACGCAGAAATTAGGCCTCTTGCAGCAGAAATAGATAGAAATGAAAGTATTCCAAAAGAATTAATCAGAAAAATTGCTGAAGTGGGATTTTTAGGAGTTTCATTTCCTGAAGAATATGGTGGTGGCGGATTTGGCGAAATGGGTTATTGTATAATGCAGGAAGAAATTACAAAAGCCTGTCCATCTACTGCAACTTTTATTGGCGCACATCAATCCATAGGCACAAATTCTATTTATATAGGAGGAAGCGAATTTCTTAAAAAAAAATACTTGCCTCAATTAACATCGGGAGAAAAAATAGCTGCCTTTGCATTAACTGAACCTGAAGCTGGTTCAGATTCATTTAATCTTAAAACTTCTGCTACACTTAAAGGTGATAAATGGATATTGAATGGCACAAAAGTTTGGATCACTAATGCCGGTATAGCTGATGTATTTTCTGTGTTTGCAAGAACTAAAAAAGGTATTACAGGATTTGTTGTTGAAAAAGATTTTCCCGGGGTTACCATTGGGCCTCCAGAAAAAAAACTTGGAATAAGAGGCAGTATAACTAATTCTATGTCTTTCGAAGACGTTGAAGTGCCAGTTGAAAATATTATTGGCCAAGACGGAAAAGGATTCTTAATTGCAATGGCGGCTTTGGATACAGGAAGATTAGGTTTAGGTGCAGGATGTCTTGGTGCATCAAAAGAACTTTTAGAAATCTCAACAAAATATTCAAAACAAAGAAAACAGTTTGATAAAACCATTTCTAAATTTGAAGCAATTCAATTTATGCTGGCTGAAATTGAAGCCCAAATTTATTGTATGGAAAGCATAGTATATAGAACAGCTTATAATTATGATTTGAAAAAAGATATTTCTAAGGAAGCTGCAATTGTAAAATTAATTTGTTCGGAAGCAGTATCAGATATAGCAGATAAAGCTATTCAAATTCATGGCGGAATGGGTTTCTCAAGAGAACTTCCATTGGAAAGATTTTTTCGCGATGCCCGAATAATGAGAATATTTGAAGGGACAAATGAAATACAAAAACTTATAATCAGCCGGTATGTTTTGAAGAACAATGGGAAATAGTTATTTTCAAATAATTTAATTCCTCAATTAAAATACGAAAACTTATTAAAATATTTTTATTGTTGTGCTTTTAATGAATTATACGCAGATATATTCACATCACTTCAGTACTTTTCATTAGACTATTTCATTTATTTTTACTCTTCATTTCTGTATTTTTATGAAAGAAATTTTGGAGAAAAAATAAATTAATATGCGATACTTACTTAGTTATTCCTTCAATTGATATTAAGAATGGAAAAACTGTTCGAGTTGTTCAAGGAATTCCTGAATTGGATTGTATTGAATACGGAAGCGATCCGATTGAAATGGCAAAAATTTGGCGAACGGAAAATGCAAAGATGATTCATATTGTTGATTTTGATGGTGCGCATGAACATTCACATAAAAATTTTAAAATCATTCATGAGATTTGTAATTCTGTTATAATTCCAGTTGAATTTGCCGGCGGCATCAGAACAATGGAGGATGCAGATGAACTGCTGGAAATGGGAGTTTCGAGGCTTGTTATTGGAACAATGGCAATTGATAAACCGGAATTATTCAAGCAGCTATTTGAAAAATACGGACCCCTTAGAATAACAATCGGACTTGATATTGTTGACAGTGAATTAATTATTCGAGGACGAAGAACTAAAACTGGTATTTCTTATTTAGATTTTGCAAAGAAAATGTCGGATATGGGAATAGAAAGATTTATCGTTACAGATGTAATTAGAAATGGATTGCTTGGAGGTCCAAATTTAAAACTCGCAGAAGAAATAGCTGGCGCTACTCATAAAAAAATTACTCTTTCCGGCGGAATTAGAAATAAAGATGAATTAATGGATGTTCAGAACCTAATACCAATTGGAGTAGATTCTGTAATAGTTGGCAGAGCGCTTTACGAAAATAAATTTCCATGTCAAAAACTATGGCGTGTTGCTGAATCTGGAATTTTTCAATAAGAGGAATTATGGAAGATTTAAAAAATAATAACAGAATTATTCACAGCAGCTTTTGGGCGAATCTTTTTAAATCACCTACAGATAAAGCAGACCTTGAAAAATCATTATTATCTATTCCCCTTTTTAGTGAATTAAATAGAAAAGATATTTCTCTTTTAACTAATATAATTCATAATCGTAGTTATTTGCCGGGCGAATATATTTTTTACCAGGGTGATCCAGGCATCGGATTATATTTAATTCGTGTTGGTGAAGTTACTATTCAAAGAACGAATGAGGAAGGTTCTATTATTTCATTAGCAACTTTTAAGAAAGGTGATTTTTTTGGAGAATTGGCATTAGTAGATGGTGAAAAAAGATCTGCTTCCGCAGTTGCAAAAAATGAAACAAGGCTGGCTGTAATCTTCAAACCGGATTTAGATGATTTTATAGAAAAGTATCCACGTAAAGGTATAAAAATATTGCAGGGCATTTCACATATTGTTGCTGTACGCTTAAGAAAATTAAACGAAGATAATTTCAAAATTCAAAATGAATTAAAAATAAATGTAGGGAAAGATTATGAAACCGGATATTAAAAAAGTTCTCGCCCCAATTGATTTTTCCGACTATTCTAAAAGCGCATTAAAATATGCGGTTAATTTTGTTAAAGCTTTTAATGCAGAGCTAATATTAATTTATGTTGTAGAACCTGTAATTTATCCACCAGATTTTAGCATGGGTCAAATTGCTATGCCTTCAGTTGATGTCGAGATGGATATACGCGCTAAAGAAGAATTAGATAATCTTGCAAAGAAAGAAATTCCACCTGAAATAAAATCGGGAACAATTGTTAAAACCGGCAAACCATTTATTGAAATTATAGAAACCGCAAATGAAGAGGATGTTGACCTAATTATTATAGCTACACATGGGCATACTGGGATAGAGCATATTTTATTCGGCAGCACTGCTGAAAAAGTAGTTAGAAAAGCTCCTTGTCCGGTTTTAACTTTAAGAGCACCGGTTAAAGGATTTGTTTTTAAGGAAGCTATAAAAGATCAGAAATGAAGTTACGATTAAGGAGAAATTAGTTCTTTCGATCTGTTATAAAATCAACTAAAGCCTGAAGCGCAATTTTGCTGGGAGAGTCAGGAAATATTTTTAGCATTTCCATTGCAGTTGTTGAATAATCATGTGCAACTTTAAGGGCATACTCGATACCGTTATTTTTTCTTACAAATTCAATTATTTTTTGAACATCTTCTTTTTTACCACCGTTTTTAATTAATTTTCTAATTGAATCTGCTTCTGATTTTGAAACTTGATTTAAAGAATAAATGAGTGGTAAAGTAATTTTCTTTTCTTTAATATCTCCGCCAACCGGCTTCCCTATTAATGTTGCAGTTCCTTCATAATCTAAAATATCATCTCTTATTTGAAATGCCATTCCAATTGATTCACCAAATTTTTTCATTGCCTGTTGATACTCTGGGTTTTCAGTACTACTCAAAGCTCCAATCTGACAGCAAGTTTCTAAAAGAGATGCCGTCTTATCCGAAATGATTTTAAAGTATGTTTCTTCATCTATATCAAGCTTACGAGTTTTCCTAATCTGGAGCAGTTCGCCCTCAGACATTCTTTTTACTGTATTTGTTATTACTCCTAAAAAATCATAATCTTTCCCATCAACGGCAATTAGTAGGCCCCTAGCTAAAAGATAATCCCCCATAAGTACAGCAGCTTTATTTTTAAATACCGCGTTTATCGACCAGAACCCTCTTCGCATGTCTGCATTATCAACTACATCATCATGTACTAAAGTTGCAGTATGAAGAAGTTCAACTAAAACTGCGCCGCGGTAGCTTCTATCATTAATACCTCCAGCAACTTTTGCAGCAAGCAATACAAGAAGAGGACGAATTTTTTTACCTTTTTGTCTAATTATATATTTAGCAATCAGATCAACTAATCCAACATTGGATTTTATGGATTGCTTATATAATTCGTTAAAAGTTTCTAACTCGGATTTTATAGGCTTGCTTATTTCTGAAAGATCTTTTTTAATCAACTTTTTTAACTGAAATTTTTGAAATGAAAATACTTATTTCATATAATAAAACCAACGGGACTGCAAGTACAATTTGCGAAACCGGATCTGTTCCCGGTGTAAGAAATGCAGCCAAAATCATAATAACAACAATTGCATGCCTACGGTATTTTCTCATGTATTGAGGCTTAAGAATGCCAAGCTTTGTTAAGAAAAATGAAATCATCGGAAGTTCAAATATAAAGCCAGCGGCAAGCATTACACTAATAATAATTGAAAGATATTCATCAATGGCAAATTGATTAGCGATCTCCTTTGTACCAAATTGTGCTGCAAACTTTAAGGTTAACGGCAGCATGACATAATACGCAAATACAATTCCGCTTAAAAAACAAACTGTTGAATAAAAAACAATCATCAGTGCATATTTACGTTCTTTCTTTTTTAACGCTGGGGCTATAAAACTCCAAAGCTGGTAAAAGATATTGGGAAGACTTAAAATTACTCCACCAACTATTGCAACTTGCATATACATGAATAATTGTCCGAATGGCCTAAGGTTCTGTAGTTTTGCTCCGGAATCCATTGCTGGTTTTAATAATATGGCATTTACTAAAAAATCAATGAATATCCAGCAAATAGCTGTGCCAACAACTAAACCAATTAATGAATAGATAAGACGCCATCTCAATTCTTCGAGATGGTCAAGAAAAGACATTTCTCCGCCAAGATCTTCTTCAGCTTCAGAATTATGATTGGTAATTTCCCGGTCTGCCACAGTAGCTTTTTCTATTTAATTTAATTCAGAATATAAAGGGAATTGTGAGCAAAGTTTTTTAACTTCTAATTTAATTTCATCTAACTTCTTATCATCTTCAAAATTTGAAACTGCACGATTAATAAATTCTGCAATCTCAATCATTTCATTTTCTTTCATGCCTCGGGTTGTTACTGCCGGAGTTCCAACTCTAATTCCGCTTGTAACAAATGGACTGCGTGAATCGAATGGCACCATGTTTTTATTCACTGTTATTCCAGCTTTACCTAAAGATTGCTCAGCCTGTTTACCAGTAATATTTTTATTTGACAAATCAATAAGCATTAAATGATTATCAGTACCATTTGAAATTATATCAAAATTATATTCAATTAATTTTTCTGCAAGCTTTTTAGAATTATTTATTATTTGTTTTGCATATAATAAAAAAGAATCATTTAATGCCTCTCCAAACGCAACTGCCTTAGCCATAATTATGTGCATCAAAGGACCGCCTTGAATTCCCGGCATTACCATAGAATCAATTAATTCAGACATCATTTTTGTTCTGTCACCTTTAGGTGTCTTGATTCCAAAAGAATTTTCTTTGTCTTTTCCTATAAGTATTATACCGCCGCGAGGACCTCGTAAAGTTTTGTGCGTAGTTGAAGTAACAAAATCACAGTATGGGAGCGGATTATTTAATAAACCTTTTGCAATTAAGCCAGCAGGATGAGCCATATCGCACATTAAAAAAGCACCTACCGAATCAGCGATCTCACGGAATTTTTTATAATCCCACTCTCTTGAGTAAGCGCTGGCCCCGGTTATAATCATTTTTGGTTTTTCTTTTTTAGCTAAATCTTCTATTATATTATAATCTAATAATTTAGTTTCCTTATTTAAAGAATAACCTACTGCCTCATATAACTGCCCCGAAAAGTTTACAGGAGAACCATGAGTTAAATGCCCACCGTGTGCTAAACTTAATCCAAGGAATTTATCTCCCGGTTTCAAAACAGTCATTAAGACAGCCATATTTGCTTGAGAACCGCTATGAGGCTGTACATTTACATATTCAGCATTAAATAATTCTTTAAGTCTTTCTCGTGCAAGTTCTTCAGCCATATCAACAAATTCACATCCACCGTAATATCTTTTACCTGGATATCCTTCTGCATATTTATTAGTAAGAACCGAACCAGCAGCTTCAAGAACAGCCGGACTAACAAAATTTTCTGAAGCAATCAATTCAAGCTTTTCCTGCTGTCTTTTTGTTTCAAGATTTAAGATTTCAAAAATTTTTTCATCTTTTTTTAAGCTATCATACATATTTTAAACCGGTTTTATTTGATTATGAATTAGATAAATAGAAAAGGTTTCGCAAATAAAATTACGAAACCTTTTGAAAATTACTTATATCAAAATTTTTTATCAAAAATAAATTTGATAAAAAATTTGTGAAATAAAATCATTAAGGTACCTTTATGGTTTTTTCTATCCAGTTATAACATTCACCTTTAATTGGAATTATATCTCCAGATTTATATTTATGGAAGAAATAATCCTCCTGAGTCGGAACTGAACTAGATAAAGCATTTGCTCTTTCACGAGCTTGTGTAACAGTTGGGTCCATGGTAGCAGCTTTTCTGTATGTATCTACAGCAAGTTGATAAACTAATTTAGCTTCAAAATTAAATTCTCCGCAACTTCTTGCAGATTTTTCATATAATAAACCTTCATAATAGATTGGTAATCCCCAACCCTTTCCAACTTCACTTGCTTTTAGATACTGTGCTCTAGCTGCACTTGGCTGTCCTTTCTCGTCATATATAATTCCGAGATTTAAATAATGATTTTTATTTTGAGAATCGATTTTCTCCAAAGTTTTATATGCATCTTCAGATTTATTCCATTGCTCTGTTTTTTGATAGGCATTGGCGAGTTTTGTCCAATAGTTAACACCTTCCGGGCTTTGTGAAACTAAAAATTCAAGCGGCTTAATGGATTCCTGATATTTACCAAGCCTTTGGGCCATGTCTGCATATTTATAAGCTTTTTCAGCATTCTGCGGCTCTTTCTCCCACTGCTTTTTTAAAATCGCTAATAGATCTTCTGGGTTTTTAACAATAGATTGAAGTATATCTGGCCATTGAGGATTGTCGGGTTCTCTATCACTTAACATAGAATAAAGTGTAATGGCTTTTACAAGATATTCTTGATCAGTTTCAGATTTCTTAATATATAGCTGACCCAATCTATTATAATAATATGATGACATGTTAGTATCAATGTGTGCAGCTTTTTCATATTCTTTTATTACTTTATCAATATCCCAATTTAACCAGCTTTCTGTAACAAATGCCTCCCTTTCCTGGAAAAAGGCTTTATCAGAAGGATAATTTTCCATAGCCAATTTATACAAATAAACAATTGTGTCGCCCACAGCTTTCTTTTCTTCAGGAGCTATATCTGTAGAATCATGAAGATACCATAATGCATCTTCCATTTTATAATAAATCCATTTAGCAAACATTTTAGGATCTTGCTGCAGCACCTGCCAGCCATACGGGAGAGCGCTTTTATAATCTTTATTTTTATAATATTCTGAAAATAGGCTGTATGTTGCCCTAAGCTTATTTATATCTGGATTGTTTGAATCAGATAATGCTACTTCATTAGTTAACGTATATGCAAAAGAAGAAGAAACAGAAAAGAATAGATAAATGAAGGTAGCTGCACCAAATATTTTCATTCTTATTTTCAATTTTTTACCCTTAATTTGTTAAGTGTTTTATTTTTCTTGACGTATGAACCAAAGTTCGCCGAAACTAATTCCCAGGCCTAGTTTGATAATATTTTCTTTCATCAAATTCGAGCTGGTTGTACCTCTTGTTGAATATTCTAATGCTAAATCTAAACTATTTCCAATACCCAAAGGCAACGATAACCCGCCTGAAATTGAAAATTGATTTATCCCAGTACCATTTACCTTGTATTGAGTTTGCTCATAGCTTAAACCTGCACGCCAGATGATTTGTTCCCAAAATGTTGACCCAAGATCGATTTGAGGCCTATATTCAAATCCCGAACTTAATTTTGTAATATTCCGTAAGCTTGAAAACTTGTTTCCGTTAAAAGCATAATCCTTAAATGGCTGAAAAACATAATCTACATTAAATCTATAATATTTGTTTAATACAAAGCTAACTCCTGAACTTATTCTTGTAGGAATATCCATCTTTGCAGAACCATTGGCGATTGTATCGGTTATAACCGGAGAAGAATAAGTTAGTAGTGTATCTGTAGAAAGTTTTGTAATTATATTTGCGGAAATTCCAAACCTTAGATTTGAGATTCCTTTTGAATTTAAAATACTAGAAAAATCCGGACTGATAAGTCCAACAGTTGTTCCAATTCCATTGGGGCGGTAATCTCTTAAAAATTTTGTTTGATATGTTCCTGTTCCATCAAGATCTATCAATGAAGAATATCTTAAATTTCCAAAATAATAATCCAAAGTAGCTCCAATGCTCAAATTAAAAGGAAGAGTATAAGATGTACCTATAAACATCTTAGATAAGCCGCCTGTTCCTTCATAGGTAATCATAGAGCCTGAAATTCCGCTTTGAACAGAATTATCTGCTTCAGATTTATAGCTAACATTAGAATATGGGACTATTCCTAAAACTGCACTAATTCCGTATACACGGCTGACAGGGAATCCGAAAGTAAAACCTGTAAATTCAGTTTCGGAATAGTATTTCTTTATAGAACTGTTGGATATATAAAGTCCGTTATAATAACCGCCAATTTCAATACGCGTTCTATTAAGAGAGTTCCAACCGGCTGGATTTAATATACCAATAAAATTATAATCAGAATTTGCTACACCGCTCTCACCCATTCCAAGACTCCGCCCAGAATATGAGTACATTAAATCACCTATCCCTAACCTAGAATAAGTTGAACTATTTTGAGCAAATGAGTAACTAATAGTTAAAAATAAAAATACAACAACAAATTTAAATTTCATGCTATTTCAATCTAGTATAAGTTAATTTTAGTTTAGGCCTGTCAGCAATATTAGCATCATTACTACCTTTAATTGAAAACAGTTCTAGCCCAGTATTTTCTCCGTAAATTGTAAGCCGCAGCCCCTGGTTATTGCCGGTTCTTATCCAATTATCAACATAAGCAGTTAAGGTATTGCTTGAAACATAAAGACTATCTCCGCTTTTACTTAGAATAAGAGAAGAACTATAGATGCTATCGATATTTGTACTATCAATTAAGCTATAAATTAAAATTGATGTATTAGAAGTACTGCCAATAACTGTTTGTGTAGTATCAAGTTTTAGAACTAATTCTGACTTTGAAATTGCAGCATCCGGAGGAATACTGGAAACATCAAACCAAAGCTTGCTATTTGCTGTCAATCCACCTTGGATTGAAATATTTCCTTGACTAACTGTTGGTAATGAGCCTTCAACAACACTTAAATTTCTATATGGATAAAAATTTAATGTATCTACATAAATACCTGGTTTTTCAAGCACAACTTGCAAGTTTGGAATATAAGTTAAGCTAGTAGTAAGTGGATAAAAACCTACAACTTTTTCTGAATTTTCTGTCGGCTTAATTATAAAGCCATATACATTAGGCAAGGTTGTATCGACAGCAACTTGAAGCCAGGTTTTAACTACACTATTGTCAATAGTAAAGTTATATAACGAATCACCCAAATCTTTGCTTTGAATAAGATCTGTTGCCCCAATAGATAAAGAATTAAGGCTATCGGAAGTAAAATTTGAACTCCATTCAGAATTTATTTCATAAGCATTAAAATCAATATTGGCAGTACTATCTCCAAAATAATAATTTCGAACTAGCTCAACTGTAGATGATACAATATTTAGACTGTCGGCTTTTATTGCATTTGCGATTGTATCAGGAAGGTTTATATAAAATTTTATTAAGGTTGAAGCCTTAACATTATCCTTTTTCCCCACCAGTATACGATTATAATTAAATAAAGGAATAACATGTTTGAAGGTATTAGAAGATTGATTTACTGTATCACTGTTAAAATGTACATAGTTTGGTTTTTCTTGTTGAACTTCATTCAAGCCTATAGCATCAGGGGCATCTTTGCATGAATATAAAAATAAACCTGTAAGAACAATTACAGCTACAAAGTATATTCTGGATAAAAACAATTAATTTACTCCGGTAAAATCTTTATAAATAAAATTACTAACACTAATTAAATTTTCGGCAACAAAAGTGGGAAAATTCTTTTGCTTTTGCAAGATAGAAATACTTTCCTCTCCATAACCGGTTTTTACAAGTATTGTTTTTAAACCAGCGTTTTTTCCGCATTCAATATCTGAAACTGAGTCCCCAACAAAGTATGATGATGTTAAATCAATTTCCATATCTTTTGCTGCATCTAATACTAATTTTGGTGATGGTTTCCTGCACACGCAATCTTCGGAATTATTAAAATCCGGATGAAACGGACAGAAGTAAAATGCGTCAATAGAAACATTATCTTGCAGCAAAATTTCATTAATCCTGTTATTAACTTTCTCAACATTTTCTTTTGTAATCAGCCCTCTAGCTATCCCAGATTGATTTGAAATAACAATCAATCTAAAATGTAATACATTTTTCAAATAAGAAAGTGCTTTTCCAACACCCGGTAAGAGTTTTACTTTTTCCGGCTCGCCTAAATAGCCGGGGTCTTCGTTTATAGTCCCGTCTCTATCTAAAAAAACAGCAGCAAATTTCATCAATTAGAATTAAGAACAGTTTTATATAAATCAATATACTTCTTTGCAGAAGAATTCCAGCTAAAATCAGATTTCATTCCTGCTTTCATAATTTTTGTCCATATTTTTTTATCATCGAAAATCTTTACTGCTCTCTCTACTTCTTTAACCATTGATTTTGTATCATATTTCTTAAAGACAAATCCATTACCTTCATCACTCTTTTCATCATAATTTATCACTGTATCTGCAAGTCCGCCAGTTTCTCTTACAATTGGCACAGTTCCATACATTAAGCTGTACATTTGATTTAACCCGCAAGGTTCATAAAGAGAAGGCATTAAAAACATATCCGCGCCTGCTTCAATTAAATGAGCTAATTCATCATTAAAACCTAAATAAGCAGCAAACTTTTTAGAATATTTCGAAGCTGCTTTATCAAAGAACGTATGATATTTCTTATCTCCGGTTCCTAATAAAATTACTTGTACATCCAGTTTCATTAAATCCGGAAATGCTTTTGTTAAAAGATCAAAACCTTTTACGTCGTATAATCGTGAAATTAAGCCAATGATAGGAATTTCAGGTTTATATTCAAACCCAAATTTCTCAGCCAACTCTTTTTTGTTTTCTTCTTTAGCTTCTAGATGTTTTGAAGTGTATTTTTTGGGTATCAATTTATCCTTTTCAGGGTTCCAAACTTTTGTATCAATTCCATTTACAATTCCATACAGATCATCTTTTCTTTTTGCTAAAATATTTTTTAAGCCGGCACCTATGTCATCAATAGTTCTAATTTCATTTGCATAAGTTTCGCTAACTGTGTTAATAACATCCGCAAAAAGCAACCCACTTTTTAGAAAATTTATTTTGCCATTATGAAGAATTCCTTTTTCAGAATTTAATTCTTCAGGTAAATCTAATTTTTTAAATATTGATTTAGAGAAATTACCCTGGTAAGCAAGATTATGAATTGTGAAAAGTGTTTTGAAAGTTGAAAATTGTTCTTCATCCTTGAAGTTATTTTTCAAATATGCCGGCACAAGTCCGCATTGCCAATCATTACAATGAATTATGTCGGGTATCCAGCCAAGTTTTGTAATTAATTCAAACACTGATTTCGCAAGCAGAATAAATCTTTCATCATTGTCCGGATAATCTTCACCGGTTCTTGGATCTTGATAAAGACTATTTCTACTTCCAAAATATTCTTGATTATCTAAAAAGTAAATTTGAACTCTAACTTTTTGTCCTGGCAAAAAACAAGACTTCAAAGAAAAAATAACCTCTTTATCACCTATTTTAATATTCAAATCCTTTAACCGAACTACTTCGTGAATTTTAAATTTTCTATCATCAACAGCACCATATTTGGGAACAACAATTCTTACTTCATGTCCCATTTCAGCTAGCATTTGAGGCAGCGCTGCCGAAACATCGGCTAATCCCCCGGTTTTTACAAAGGGAACTACTTCAGATGTAACAAAAAGGATTTTGAATTTTTTTGAAGCCATAGAGGTTAATTCTTTTTTAGTGAGAAATATTTAAAATTAACAGTGTAATTTACGAAAAATAAAGTGTTTTCTCAAAATAAAGATGATTGCACTAATTCAGCTTTACTTTTGTATTAAGCAGTATTTTTAGACAGCTAATAAATGAGAATATTTTATTTTATTATGTTTTTTTAGGTATTTTTTAATATTATTTAATTCATAAAAAAATGATTTTTGGTAGAGTGAATGAAAAATTTTGAATTAGCAGTTTTATGGTTTGCTGCAGTAGTATTTCTTTTTGTCGGCTGTTCTTCTTCTAAAAAAGGAGTAAATAGTGATGAAGAGAGAACGAATAATAAAGAAAATGTTTCGCAAAAAATTGATGATAATTTCGACTTGACCCCTTATCATACAACAATTGCAATCCCTGAAGTTAAAGGATCATCTGATTTAAGCAAATATGATATTTGGTATTCTTTCCCTAAACCTGATACTTCAAAGATTGACTCATCATCCTTTGTTACAACAACCACTCCAGGATACAGGGTTCAGGTTTTATCAACAGACGATTTACAAAAAGCAAACGAATTAAAATCCGAATTATATTTGAAGATAAATCAAAAGAATATTTATTTAGAATTTGAACCACCGTTTTATAAAGTGAAGATTGGCGATTTTATTAATCAGCAAGAAGCTAATAATTTAAAATTTAAATTAAATCAATTAGGCTACAAAGATTCACGTGTTATTAGTGAGAATATTAATGTAGTTAAACAGCAGCAGTAAATTGATAAAATATTTAATTAACCCCGCACAAATTGTTACTGTTGATTCTTCAGGTATTGGTTATAAAAGAGGACCAGAACAAAAAGAAATTAAACCAGTCTTTGAACATTCCATAGTAATTGAAAATGAGTTTATAAAGGATATAATTCCAAATTCATCATTACCGAAAAATAGGGATGAAAATTTTATTGATTTAAAAGATAGAATCGTTTTACCAGGTTTAGTTGAATGCCATACCCACACAGCATTTGCCGGTTCGCGTGCTGATGAGTTTAGGAAAAAAATTAGCGGTGTTAATTATGAAGAAATTGCGAAAGCCGGCGGCGGAATAAATTCAACCGTTCAGGCGGTAAGGAAATCTTCATTTGAAGAATTAATTAATTTAATGAAACCCAAAATAGATTATTTCATTTCTCAGGGAATCACTACTTTAGAAATTAAAAGCGGTTACGGATTAAACTTTGAAAATGAAATTAAACTTTTAAAAGTGATAAATCATTTAAACGATATTTATCCAATCGATATCATTCCAACTTTTCTTGGTGCACATACATTCCCTAATGAACTAAAGAATGATCATAATAAATATATCAAAAGCATTTGTGATGAAATGCTTCCATACATTGCTAAAAATAACTTAGCAAATTTCTGTGATGGATTTTGCGAATCAACTGCTTTTTCAGCATTAGAAATCGATAAGATTTTTTCACTGGCAAGTAGTTTTGGAATGCAACTCAGATTACATACAGATCAATTTAACTCAATTGGCGGGCTTGATGTGGCATTAAAGCATCATGTTTCAAGTGTCGATCATCTTGAAGTTATTAATGACTCAGACTTATTCAAATTGAAAAATAGTGATACAGCGGCTGTTCTATTGCCTGGAGTTTCTTTCTTCTTGAATTATCAATATGCCCCGGCAAGAAAACTGATTGATAATGATGTTGTCGTTGCCTTGTCAACTGATTATAATCCAGGTTCTTCCCACATTTCTAATTTAAATTTTATAATGAGCCTTGCAGCATTAAAAATGGGAATGCTGATAGAAGAAACAATTTCTGCAGTTACAATAAATGCCGCTAAAGTTTTAGGAATGAGTAATAAAATCGGCAGTATTGAAATTGGTAAAAAAGCTGATTTCTCTGTTTTTGAAACAACTGATTATTCAGATATAGTTTACAATGTTGGAAATAATATAAATGTAATTACTATAAAAAATGGGGAAATAATTTATAATAATAGAAAGAATACAAATTGAAAAAACTTATTTTACTATTTATTATTCTTATAGCGTGTAATATGTTTTCTCAAGTTCCAATAGTTAAAACTGGAATTGAAGTCTTAGAAGAAAATAATTTTAATATTCTTCAAGGGAAACGAGTCGGTTTAATAACAAACCCAACCGGAGTTGATTCAAAATTAAAATCAACAATAGATATTTTATATGAAGCCAAGAATGTAAATCTTGTGGCGTTATATGGACCTGAACACGGAGTTAGAGGCGACTACGCAGCAGGAGACTATGTCGGAAACTATACCGATGCTCAAACTAAACTTCCTGTATTTTCATTATACGGCAAAACAAGAAAACCTACACCTGAAATGTTAAAAGGCATAGATGTGCTTGTTTATGATATTCAAGATATTGGCTGCAGATCATACACTTATATAAGTACAATGGGGCTTGCAATACAGGCGGCAGCAGAAAACGACATTGAATTCGTAGTATTAGATAGGCCAAATCCTTTAGGCGGGTTGAAAATTGAAGGCAACTTAGTTGAAGAAAATTATCATTCATTTGTTAGCCAATTTAGTATTCCTTATGTATATGGGCTTACATGCGGCGAATTAGCTAAGATGCTTAATTCTGAAGGGATGCTCGGAGATAGTGTAAAGTGTGAACTTACTGTTGTTCAAATGGAAAATTGGAAAAGAGAAATGACTTTTGAAGATACAAAACTTCAATGGGTTCCAACTTCTCCTCATATTCCCCATAACTATTCCCCTGAATTTTACGTAGCAACAGGAATCCTAGGAGAATTAGGTGTAATATCCGAAGGAGTTGGATATACTCTACCTTTTCAAGTTTTAGCAGCAGATTGGATCAATCCAGAATTGTTAGCTAATAAGATGAATGAGCTAAATCTTCCGGGAGTAATTTTCCGCCCAATAACATTTAAGCCTTTTTATGGACATGATAATGGGAAAGAATTACATGGAGTTCAAATTCATATTACTGATTACTCTAAAATAAATTTAATGAGTATCCAGTTTTTATTTTTGCAAGTAAATAATGAATTATACCCGGATAAAAATCCATTTAAACTTTGCGATGAATCAAGATTAAAAATGTTTGATAAGGTCTGTGGTTCAGATAAAGTAAGAGAATTGTTTACGGAAAAAATGAACTACGATTCAATAAAAGATTTTTTAAATAAAGATGTTGATAGTTTTAAAATATTATCAGAAAAATATTATTTGTATTAAAGTTTATTTAAAGAGGAAATTTAAATCAGTTTGAACCCATCTTGGCCTTAAATTCAGAGTATCTTTATAAACAGAAAATTCTTCTGCGGGCTTGAATGGGAATAAATCTCCATAATTATATGTGCCGCTGCTGTCTTCATCCAGGTAACACCAAAGCATGTATTTGCCCGCTTCCACTCTTTCAAAATCAAAAGTATTATTATTTAACTTTTGTCTATAAACCAAGTTTCCAACTTTTGTATTCTGTAAAACTATAATTGGATTTTTTGAATTATCTGCGTTATAAATTTTCCCGGTAACTCCCGTAAAATCCAATCCACTTATAGTTGAAAATTTGTATTGATAAATAGAATCTATTTTATTTCCAGCAGCATCAGTAAATTTTGAAAGATCAAACTTTATCAAATAATCTTTCTCAGGCTCTAAATATTTTGCAGGGATAATTTCAAATGAAGCATCATCAATAAATTTAGTTCTAAAATTTATTTTTTTGCCTGAAGTATCACTAAATGTAATTCCGGTTTTAGCTTTTACCGAATCAAAACCGTCATCGAAATAAAAAACAAAATGCTGGTTTTTAAAATCTGCTCCCTTGCTGCTGTTGCTTGGAATAGACGATTTTAAAATATTAAATAATGTATCCCTTTTTTCGCTTACTGTTATTTGAGAAAAATCATTAGTATAAATATTTCCATATTTATCTTTGACAGTATCTACAAATAGATAAACATTATTATCTATTGGAAGACTGTCGTTAATGGCTAAGACCATTTCTGTCTTTTTTGTATTTCCCTTGTATGCGTAAACTGTCCTAATTTTTTTGTTCGTGGTTGAATCATAAATTTGGAAGTTGCTTGTTTTAATTATTGTTGAATCAACAACTTCATTAAAATTAACTAATATATGATTTCTATCTGTCATAATTGAACTTAACAAACGAGGCTGTGCCGTATCTTGCATCGATAGAAAAAAGTTCAAATTTTTTATTAGAGTATCTCTATCATCAATTATAAAATCTTTGTATGGCACTCCAAACTTGTCTTGTCCGGCCTGGTAAAGTAAATCTCTATACTCATCTAATATTGCGAACACTCGATAATCACCATTAGCTAATGCAGATAATTTAAAAGCACCATCTTTTCCAGCTTGTGAAATATAATCCGGTTTCTTTTTAGCAGGATTTATTGTATCACCATTTAACTTATAAGCAAAGATTAATGTGCCGTCCGGTTTTGGATTAAATATTCTCCCTGATATGATTCCTTTATCAATTTTATTTCCGGTAGAAAAAGTTAAAGTGTATGCTTCCGCCATCCGGTTTTTATTGTTTAAGTCAACCACATCTGTCCCGATTGTTACAACATAAGTAACATTATTTTTCAACGAATCCGGGAAATAAACCCGGACATATTTCCCGCTCCAATCAAGTTCTAAAGAACCATCAATTGCAGGTGAAATAAATATCGCGTCTTTAACAGAACGTTTATCCACGTATTCTGAAAAACCTATTTCAAAATAATCATCTTCAAAATTTATGGTTCCCTGTGCTGGATATACTTCTACAATTTTTGGTGGAATTTTATCGACATCTCCCCCACCAGGCGGCAATTGATTGGCGCAATCTGAAAAAACAAATAATAATAAAATTGAAATGTAATAGACAAAAGATTTCTTAAGTGATGGCACTTTAGAAACGCCAGCTAAGAAAATATTACTCAATTTTTTACCTGACTCTTTAACCATTTTCTGTATTCTCTTACTAATCGAATATGTTGAGAAAAACTTTTTGCAAATTTATGCCCGCCATTACCATCTGCTACAAAGTAATAATAATCATTTTTATCAGGATACAATACAGCAAGTATGGCAGCTTTTCCTGGATTGTTAATGGGATTTGGCGGAAGGCCAGCATATTTATAAGTATTATACGGGCTATCGGTTTTTAAGTCGTCATACAAAATTCTTTTCCATCTGCCATCAGTATCATTCTTATTATTCATGATGTACTGGATGGTCGGATCAGCCTGAAGCTTCATTCCAATTCTTAACCTATTAAAATAAACTCCAGCAATTATAGGCATCTCTTCGACTTTGTTTGTTTCACCCTGGACAATTGAAGCAAGAGTTAATAGTTCATGAAGTGAATATTTTGATTCATTTACTTTTTGCATTAAGGAATCTTTCATGAATTTCCGGAATCCATTATAAAGTGAATCAAATGCTTCTTTAGGTGTGCTATGTTCGTAAAGTGAATATTGCTGGGGCAACAAATAACCCATGAGTGTTGGAGCTTTTATTCCCAGTGAATCAAGCAAAGACTTATTTCTTGTTAATTCAACAAAGGCAGATGAATCTACTTGGATTTCATTTTTCAACATTCTGCCAATCCATTATCTGATTTTCCATTAAATATTTTTATAGTTTTTAAATAATCCGCTTTACCTGAAATTAAATTGTCAAGTAAATCAAGATAACTTAATCCATTCGTGATATGAAATCTTCCGGCTTTCAAATTTTTTTCAGCACCGTATATAAATGATGCTATTTTAAAATTCGATTTGCTTGGAATTATTTCTTTTCCATACAAATCATCTGCTATTTCTGATAATGTTTCTCCCTTTTTAATATCTATTGTTTTAGGAGAATTACCCTCATAATAATTAGGTGTAAAAAAAGTGTAATAGAAAATAGATAAAAGAATTACAAAAAATGAAATGACAATTAGAAAATCTTTTCGCTTAAAAATATTCCTCAGACTAATTTTAGTTTTAATTTCCGGAATTTTATAAATAATACCTTTCTCCAATTCATCTTTTTGGATGACGCGAGCTTCGTCAATTATTCTTTCATAAATTCTTGCCAATCCTTCTTTGCTTAAAGGGCTTTCTAAAAAAGCAGATATCCTATCAGCAATTTGTTTTTCTCTTTCAGGATTATAGGTAGGCAAATTTAAAGTTCTTTTAACTCTTCCAATAAGAATTGCATGTAATGATCTGCGGCTTAAAAGCTTTACAAGTTTTTCATCTATCTTATCTATTTCTTTCCGCAATTCTTCCATAATCTGAAGTCGCTCTTCTGAGGAAAGATTATTTAACTCATTCTCTATTTTTTTATAAACGTTATCCATCAGTTCAAATTAAAGAAAATATTTCTATTGAAAAATTTTTATGAAAAATAATTTTTAGGCAAGCCAGGATAAGCGCCATAGTCTAGTTCATTTTTCTGTCCGGCTTCATAAAGCTTTGCCCCTCTAAAAGCAATCATTGCGGCGTTATCACCGCAAAATTCAAAAGCAGGAATGACTAGTTTCTTTTGATACTTTTCAGCAATCTTTGAAAATTCTTCTCGTAATTTTTTATTAGCCGCAACACCACCAACTAATGAAATAGTTTTTAGATCATAATTTTGAATGGCTTTTTCAGCTTTTTGTATTAATGCTATTGTAACTGCTTTTTGAAAAGATGCCGCAATATCAGGCAAATCCTCTTTGGGAATATTTTTAGAATCAGAATATTTTTTCTGGATATACCTTAGCACAGCCGTTTTTAATCCACTAAAAGAAAAATTATATGTTTCTTTCAAATCTGCAATTGGGAAATCGATTTTATTTGCATCACCCTGCAAAGCATATTTTTGAATCATCGGCCCGCCTGGATATCCAAGCCCAATCATTTTTGAAACCTTATCAAAAGCTTCTCCTGCGGCATCATCAACCGTAGAACCAAGTTTTTTAATTTCTGTAAAACTTTCAACTAGGAGTAAAAGTGTATGCCCCCCGGAAACTACCATTGTAAGATATGGGAATTCAGGCTGTTCATCCATTAAAAACCCGGAATAAATATGCCCTTCAATATGGTTAACTCCTACAAAAGGTTTCTGTAAAGAATAGGCTAAGCCTTTTGCGTAAGTTAATCCAACAAGCAAAGCGCCAATTAACCCTGGGCCGGCCGTAGCACAAATTAAATCAATATCTTTTAATTCAAGATTAGAAATTTTAAGTGCATCTTTAACCAAAGGATTTACAATTTGGAGATGAGCCCTGCTTGATAATTCTGGAACAACGCCGCCGTATTTTTTATGAAAATCTTGCGAAGAAATTAAATTTGCTTTTAACTTATTATTAGAAATAACTGCAACAGAAGTTTCAT
The DNA here is from genome assembly GCA_963746735.1 of uncultured Ignavibacteriales bacterium. Classification (GTDB taxonomy): domain Bacteria; phylum Bacteroidota; class Ignavibacteria; order Ignavibacteriales; family Ignavibacteriaceae; genus CAVSWT01. Next base: position 46,015 of record CAVVCO010000017.1, on the reverse strand, counting down.
CACACGAGCTTTCAATTCCTAAAACATTCATCAGCAATAAATTTAATTGATTGAAAAAATATTTTTAAAAACATGTCCGGCAACCTGGGGATTTTCTTTTAGTCGCCTCATTGAATATAAATACCACTGTTCACCATATGGGACATAAACTCTAATTTTATAACCGTCTTTATTTATTTTATCTCGCAAATCTTCACGCACTCCAAGAAGCATTTGAAATTCAAATTTATCTTTTGGAATATTCATTTCCTTTATCAGTTTATATGCTTCATTAATTAAAAATTCATCGTGAGTTGCAATGCCAACATAATTCCCTTCTTTAAACATCGCTTTCAAGCATTTTACATAACTATCTCTAATTGCTTGCTTGTCTTTATATGCAATATTAGGCGACTCAACATAAATACCTTTGCACAAACGATAATTAGCTCCAATTTTATTGTACCTGACTACGTCATCGTAAGTTCTGCGAAGATAAGCCTGAACTACAACTCCAACGTTGCTGCATTTTTCATGAAGTTTTTTATACAAATTTAAAGTTGAATCAGTCAAAGTTGAATCTTCCATATCGATTCGAACAAAATTATTTATTCCTTTTGCTTTTTCGCAAAGCTCTCCAATTTGTTCGAACGCAAATTTCTCGTCTAAGCTTAAACCCATTTGTGATGGTTTTAATGAAAGATTTGCCATTAAATTATTTTCAACTATTGCATCAAAAACTTTCAATGCTTCATTCTTAAAATTGACAGCTTCAGTTTTGTTTTGAATTGCTTCACCCAAAACATCAAGCGTGGCGTAAATTCCTTTTTCGTTTAAGGATTTAGTTAGGTTAACTGCATCTTGTAAAGTCTCTCCAGCGATGTATTTTTTAGAGAAGACCCACACAATTGATTTGGGCATCTTTTGGACGACCGCAACAATTGCTTTATTTAGTATTGACAAGATTACTCCATAAAATTTTGAGCACAAATTTAGTTTTAAGATGATAAGAAATCAATTTCAGATTTTTAACTTTTATATGTTTTGCCGGATTCGTATGAACCGAATTTTTTAACTGTAACTGAAATTTCATTTAAGTGATTTATCGCCAAATTAATTTTATCGTTATTTAAATCACCTAATAAATCTACATAGAACATATATTGGAAAGGTTTGTGTGGAATTGGACGTGATTCAATTTTTACTAAATCGATATCTCTTAAAGCAAAAACGCTTAATGCTCTAAACAAAGCACCAGGCATACTTTTTAATTCAAAACATAAAGATGATTTTGGATTAATAATTTTTCTCCGATTTTTGTTTTTGCTTATAATTAAAAATCTAGTAAAATTTTCTTCGTTATTTTGAATATTACTCTTCAATATTTTTAAGTTATAAATTTCTGCAGCTTCTTTACTCGTAATTGCCGCAACATCTTCATTTTGCTCCTGTATTGCTAATAATGCTGAACCGGCAGTATCATAAGCAGGTAAGACTTTTGTATTTTTTAATTTATTAAGAAATATTGAACATTGTCCCAAAGCTTGGGGATGAGAATATATTTTTTTTATCTGTGAGATTTTAAAATTTTTAGCTGCAATTAAATGATGATTTATTTGAAGATTTAATTCACCAATTATTGATAAAGAATATTTTAAAAGTAAATCATAAGTTTCAAAAATGCTGCCGTACAAGGAGTTTTCGATAGGAATTACACCATAATTTACCACACCATTCTTCACCTTTTGAAAAACTTCATCAAAAGAATACGAAGGAGAAACCTTAACTTTCTCACTAAAATATTTTTTTGCGGCAATTTCGCTAAATGCACCGCGCTCACCTTGAAATGCAATCTTTGTCATATTTACATTTTGATATATTTGAATTGATAAATTGCTTTATTGTTTAACTGTTTTAGATAGAACAATTTGGCAATGTGGCAATTTAACAATTAAGCCATTAATTTTATTAGTAAATCAACTTTTGTTTTTAATTCATTCAAACTTGAATTATTCTCAAAAATAAAATCAGCCCTCTTCTTTTTTTCTTCATCCGGTATCTGATTTTCATTTCTTTCGATAAATGTTTTTTCAGAAAAATTATCGAGCTTTGTTTTTCTTTCCATTCTTATTTTTTCATCGGCAGTAACCAAGACAACATAATCAAATAAATCTTCCATGTCTGCTTCGTAAATTAAAGCAGCTTCAACAAAAATTAATTTATTGTTTTTTGACAATTCATATAAAAGTTCTTCTGTCTTTATAATAACCTTTGGATGAAGTATAGAATTAATTTTAATTACATTTTTAGGATTAGAAAATACCTTTTCCGCTAAATAAACTTTATTCGGTTTTCCATCTTTAAATGATTCATCGCCAAAAGCTTTTATTATTTTCTTTTTAACGTCACCATCATTTGCTAAAATTTCTTTCGAGATATCATCTGCTTTAAGTAATGGAAATCCTTTTGATTTAATATATTCACAGAATGTACTTTTCCCGGAACCAATTCCACCTGTCACAGCAATTTTAAGTGATTTGTTTTTCATGGCTCTAAAATAAATATAAGTTGGATAATAAAACCAATATTTCTTAATAATACTAAAAAACCTTCAAGGTCATGAAGGCCTTGAAGGTTACTCAAATATAATTTTTATATTTTTTACTTAGCGTAACTAATTTTTCTTACTTCTCTAATAACCGTTACTTTTATCTGTCCCGGATATTCCATCTCTCCTTCAATTTTCGTAGCAATATCATGTGATAATTTATCTGCAACCACGTCATCAATTTTATCATGTTCAACTACAACTCTAATTTCACGACCGGCTTGAATTGCATAAGTTTTTGCCACTCCTTCAAAGGATTTTGCAAGTGCTTCAAGTGTCTCCAATCTTTTAACATAACCTTCAAGAGGTTCTCTTCTTGCTCCGGGACGGGCACCGCTAATTGCATCTGCAGCCTGAACTAATGGCGCAATGGGATGTTCCATCTCAATATCTTCATGGTGTGAACCAACAGCATTACATACAATTGGATTCTCTTTAAACTTCTTACATAAATCATAACCAATCAAAGCATGCGGCCCTTCAACAGATTTATCAACTGTTTTGCCAACATCGTGAAGCAGTCCAGCTCTTTTAGCCATACTTACATCCAAACCTAACTCCGAAGCCATAATACCGGTAAGAAATCCAACTTCGACGCTATGCTGTAAAAGATTTTGTCCATAGCTAGATCTGTACCTCATCCTGCCAATGTGCTTAATTAGCTCAGGATGCATATTATGAAGTCCAAGCTGTAATATTGTATTCTCCCCTTCACGAACCATTTCTTCTTCAAGTTCTTGCTGGACTTTTTCTACAACTTCTTCAATTCTTGCAGGATGGATTCTACCGTCTGCAATTAATCTTTCAAGAGAAACTCTAGCAACTTCTCTTCTAAATTGATCAAACGAAGAAAGTATAACAGCTTCAGGCGTATCATCAACAATAACATCAACCCCGGTAGCAGCTTCGAAAGCACGAATGTTTCTTCCCTCTTTCCCGATAATTCGTCCTTTCATGTCATCATTCTGAATTTGCACTACAGAAACTGTAGTTTCAATTGAATGATCTGCAGCAGTTCTTTGTATTGCCTGTACTATAATTTTTTGAGCTTCTTTTTTAGCATCTAACTTTGCTTGATCATGAATTTCTTTAATGGTTTGTGTGCTGTCAATCTTAGCTTGACTAACCATGTTTTCAATCAGCATTTTTTTTGCATCATCTGCTGTCATGCCGGAAATTCTTTCAAGCTTGGAATTCTGTTCTTGCTCAAGCCTTTGAGCTTCGGAAAGCTTGTATTCTAATTCTTTTTTTTGTTCAGTTATCTCTTTTTCAAACTGTTTATTATCTCTTTCCTTTTTAATTACTAAATCAAATTTCTTCTCGATATTTTCTTCTCGTGTAGAAAGCTGTTTTTCAGTAGTTGATAATTTTTGTCTTTTCTGATTTACTTCGCCATCAAACTCAATTTTTTTCTTGTACCATTCATCTTTAACCTCAAGCAGCTTTTCTCTTTTAATATTATTAGCTTCCTTCTGTGCATCTGCAATAATTTGTTTAGCTTTTTCTTCAGCGACAACCTTGCTATTCTTTCCGGATTTCGAATTAATCATCCACCCCAAAAAAAAGAATAATATCGAAAGGATAATGCCCATCGTTATTAGCAGAAATGGATCCATTTTTCCTCCAGTATTGGGTTATGTAAAATTAAACCGCATCTGCCAGCCACCGATTACATAGGAAAAACCCTAAGTAAGTCAGTTTGGGAAATCGCTCAAACGCTTTTTGCTTCCACTGTCTTAATCAATCTATCCGAGAATAAATCTTTCAGAATCCTGCCGAGACAGGATGAGGCCTGCAATAGGCGCCTAAAGTCAAAATCCCTATTAAATGATGTTAGTTTTTCATTTGTAAGGACTGACAGAGCGGTATTAAATATTTAGGATGGTTCTGACATGACTGGATCGTTTAAAAGAAGCTTTAGCTTTTTAACTTTATCGGATGCCTGAATTACAAACTCCCGATTTTTATTCTTTTCTAAAAATAAATCATAAGCAATATTCAAACAAGCAATGATAGCAATAGTCTGTGCAGGTTGATCGGGAAGTTCGTCTTTCGTTTCTTCCATAACTTTATTTACATAAATAGCTAATTCTTTAGCTATTTCTTCATTTTCGACCAATAAAGAATATTCTTTGTCAAATATTTTTATTTTGAGCTTCTTTTTATCTGTCATTTATGTCATTCCATCTTACGATCAATAAAATTAAGAACTTAAATGATAATCTATTTTTGAAATTAAATTTTGAATCTTAGCTTTTAGGGTCTCTCTCTCCTTCGTATTTAATAAATTTATAAATTGCCCCTCCGAATCACTTTTAAAACTTTCAAATTCCGTTTCAAGACTTTTTAGCTTTTGAATAAGAGTAGCATTTTCTTTCTGACATTCTCTTAAGTTTTTTTCAAGTTCAACGTTGCGTTCAGATAAATCCTTATATTGATTTTTAACTATTACGGCTTGTGATTCCAAAGAAGATAAATCACTTAAAAGAATTTCATATTTAGACAATTCCGCCAATTATTTGCCTCTTAATGCTGCATTAAATTTTTTTGTTACTAACGCAATTAAATTAACAAAATCTTTTTCGACTTCCTCTTCTTTTAAAGTTCTTGATTCATCAAAATACTCGAGAGAAAATGCCATACTTTTTTTGTTATCGCCTAAAACTTCACTTTCAAAAAGATCAAATAAATTAACCGATTTTAAAAGCGATGAACTTTTTTTATTGATAAAAGTTTTTACTTCATCATAAGAAATTTCTTTGTCAAATATAAAAGCAAAATCTCTAAAAATCTTGGGATATTTTAATGGCTCAATAAAAGTTTTTGAAGAGGCTTTAATCTTACTTAATTCATCTATATCAAATTCGAAACAATAAACATCCTGATTTATATCAAAATTTTTAAGAACAGCTTTTTTAATTTTACCACCAACTCCAATTTGCTTTTCTATATGGCTTTCGCTCTTTGTAGAAAAGTTTTTTGTGAAGTGATAATCGTAAATTGTATTTACATCGTGATAATAGGAATCATTTAAAACATTGTCAAGCGAAAATTTAGAAATTATTGCATTTACAATTCCCTTTAAATAATATAAATCATAATTTCTTTCTTCTAAATTCCATTCTTTTTCAGTTAAATTACCTGTAACCGCAATAATAATTTTTTTCTTTTCCTCAAAATCATCAAAGCTTTTAATTCCATCTGACGAGATTTTATTAAAGACATTTCCGATTTCAAAAAGTGAAAGATTTTTTTCGCCTACTTTTATATTATTAGAAATAACCTGCAGAACTCCCGGAATCAATGAGGTTCTTAGAAAAGCCATGTCCAGGCTTTGCGGATTTTGTAAAGCAATTTTATCTCCAATTAAAGATGCATGGTTTTCACTTTGTAGCGGATTGTTGATCATTTCAAATAAACCCAGTGAAATGGCAGTATCTCTTAATCTGCTCTCAAAATTTGATTCATCAACTTTATGGCTAAGTGTAATATTTATTTTAGAAATGGTTGGAATATTATCATAACCATAAATCCTGGCGATTTCTTCAATAAGGTCTATTTCCCTTTCTATATCAGGGCGAAATGTTGGAACGGAAATTTGTAAATCATTTTCCGTAACTGAAATTATTTCTAATCCTAAACCTTTTTAAAATATATTGAATCTTTTCTTTGGGAATATCATATCCTAAAATTCTTTTTACTCTATCATATCTTAATTGAACTTCTTTTAGTTCAATATTATTTGGATATTCATCAATCACCCCGTCAGCAATTTCACCACCACTTAATTCCGCAATTAATTGTGCAGCTCTTTCTGCAGTAAATAAAGTTTTATTCGGGTCAGTTCCTCTTTCAAATCTATAAGAAGCTTCTGTTGATAAGCCCAATGCTTTGGAAGTTCTTCTAATACTTGAAGGATTAAAGTATGCACTTTCCAACAAAATATTTTTTGTTGAATCTGATATTTCCGAATTTTCACCACCCATCACTCCGGCAATTGCAACTGGCTTTTCAGAATCACAAATCATTAAGGTATTCTTTGGAAGTTTTCTTTCCTTTGAATCAAGGGTTGTAAAATTTGAAATCTCTTCAGTACTTCTGACGATTATTTTATTACCAGAAAGTTTTTCTAAATCAAAAGCATGTAATGGCTGGCCTGTTTCATACATTACGTAATTTGTTACATCAACAATGTTTGAAATTGGCCGTAGCCCAATAGCAGTCAATCTTTTTTTCAGCCATTCTGGTGATTCTTGAATTTTCACATTAGTCACAACACAAGAAGAATACCGTGGGCAATTTTCTGTATCAATAATTTCTACTGAAGCAAGTCCTTCAATTTTTTGAGATGATTTTTTTAATTGAATAGAAGGAAGTTTCAACTCTCTTTCAAAAATGGCAGCTAGATCTCTAGCAACGCCAATATGTGAAAGAGCATCTGAACGGTTTGGAGTTATAGCAATTTCTAAAATTACGTCATTTAAATTTAAAGCTTCACTAATTGGCTTACCTTCTTTCAAATCATCTGGAAGCACCATAATTCCGGAATGGTCATCACTAATTTCCAATTCAGCTTCAGAACAAATCATTCCAAATGATTCAACACCTCTTATCTTTGCTTTTGTAATTTTAAATTCACCTTTGGGAACTATTGCTCCAATTTTTGCAAATACAACTTTTTGTCCGGCATCAACATTTGGAGCGCCGCAAATTACTTGAAACTCTTCATCACCGATTGATACTTTGCACAAAGAAAGTTTATCAGCATTTGGATGTTTAGCTTTTTCTTTAACAAATCCTACTACAAAATTTTCATACATTGCCGATTGGTCAACAACATCTTCAACTTCCAATCCGGACATAGTAAGTTTGTCTACTATTTCTTTTGTAGAAATGCCTTTTAAATCGACATAATATTTTAACCAGTTTAAGGAGATTTTCAATTCAGTTACCTTAATTTAGAATTGTTTTAGAAATCTAAAATCATTTTCAAAAAAATCACGGATATCTGTTATTCCATATTTTAACATTGCCGTTCTTTCTATTCCCATCCCAAATGCATAGCCGGTGTATTTTTCAGGATCATATTTAACATAAGAATAAACATTCGGATCAACCATCCCGCACCCAAGTATTTCCAGCCAGCCGGATTGCTTGCATACTTTGCACCCTTTTCCATGGCACAAGAAACAAGTTATGTCCATCTCAGCGCTTGGTTCGGTAAACGGGAAAAAGCTTGGACGGAATCTGTACTTTAGATCATCTCCATAAAATTGTTTTGCAAATGCAACTAATGTTCCTTTTAATTCGCTGAATGTAACATCTGTATCAACGTACAAACCTTCAACCTGGTGGAACATGCAATAGCTTCTTGAACTTACAGCTTCGTTACGGTAAACTCTTCCCGGCATAATTGCACGAACAGGCGGTTGCTCTTTTTCCATCACCCTAATTTGAACAGGAGAAGTATGAGTCCTTAATAGAAAATCATCACTCACAAAGAATGTATCTTGCATATCTCTTGCCGGATGATCAGGTGGGAAATTCAATGCTTCAAAATTATAATAATCTGATTCCAGTTCAGGTCCCTCATAAATAGAAAAACCTAATCCTTTAAAAATTGTTTTTATTTCATCCAGAGTTTGAGTTAGAATATGTTTGCTGCCAACTTTTAAATTATAAGCAGGTAATGTTAAATCTAACTTTACTTCAGTTGAAGAAGATTCAGATTCTAATTTCTCTTTTAAAGTATTAAATTTTTCAGTTATATCATTTCGAAGTAAATTTAAATTCTTTCCAAGAAGCGGTTTTTCCTCCTTAGAGGCATTTTTAAGATTTTCAAAAAGATTTGTAACTAGTCCATTTCGACTTAAATACTTAATTCGCAACTCTTCAAGCTGCTTTAAATCAGAAACATCCTTAATATCTTTTTCAAAATCTTCGGAAACTGAGGTTATTTTTTCGTCAAGCATAGCAATCTTAAGATTATTTAAAGCAATACCCTCTTTAAAATAGGTAAAACTATTTCAAGAGGGTATTAAAATTAGTTAGCGCTAAAATTCACTAATTCAGTAAAAGCTGATGGATTTTCTAAAGCAAGACTTGCTAATATTTTTCTATTAACATTAACACCTTTTACATCAAGAGCGTGAATTAACCTGGAATAAGTTGTTCCGTTAGCTCGTGCAGCAGCGTTAATTCTGGCAATCCATAACTGTCTGAAAGTTCTCTTTTTTAATTTTCTGTCTCTATATGCGTGAACCCATCCTTTTTCAACATGGTTCTTTGCAACAGTATAGACTTTACTTCTTGCACCCCAATAACCTTTTGCACTCTTTAATATTTTTTTCCTTCTCAGGTGTGCAGCTACTTTATTTTTTGAACGTGGCATATTGATCTTTCCTCTTTTATTATTGTACCATTCTCACAACACGCTTGTGTTCGGCATCTGAAACTAAAGTAGCGTGTCTTAAATTTCTTTTACGTTTTGTTGTTTTAGAAGAAAGTATATGGCTTTTATAAGCTTTCTTTCTTTTAAATTTACCTGAAGCGGTTTTCCTAAAAGTTTTTCTTGCACCGCTGTTGCTTTTCATTTTCGGCATTTTATAACCCTAATTTATTTATTCTTTTTAGTTTTAACTTTTTCCGGGACTAAAATAGCGCTCATATTTCTTCCTTCCAACTTTGGAGGAGATTCAACTTTAGAGACATCATCAATACGCTCAATAAATCTATTTAATAACTCTGCGCCCAGTTCGGTGTACGCCATTTCTCTTCCCTTAAACATAACCACAACTTTAACTTTATTCCCTTCTTCAAGAAAGTTAACAGCATGCTTCAGCTTAAATTCAAAATCATGAACATCTGTATTCGGGTGTAATCTAATTTCTTTTAGAATAGAAACAGTTTGATTTTTCTTTTGAATTTTCTCCCGTTTCTGTTGTTCATATTTAAACTTACCAAAGTCAATTATTTTGCATACAGGAGGATTTGCTTGTGGAGCAATCTCAATTAAGTCTTGTCCTCTTTCCGCAGCATGTTTAAGAGCATCGCGAACAGTAAAAACTCCTAATTGTGCTCCATCTATATCTATTACCCGAACTTTTTGGGCTTTAATTTCTTCATTTATTCTTACATTTTCTTTTTGAGCGATTGAATACCTCTCTTATTGTTGTTTAAATTTTCTTTTTTATTTCGGTTTCAATATTATCAATAAATTCGCTTAAAGACAACGAACCAAGGTCACCTTTCTTATGCTGGCGAACGGAAATATTTCCCGCAGTCTGCTCCTTTTCACCAAGAATTAGCATATACGGAACCTTCTGAGTTTCCCAATCTCGAATTTTATAGCCAACTTTTTCGTTGCGTTCATCAAACTCTACTTTGATGTTTTTTTCTTTTAATTCATCAAAAACTTTTTTAGAATATTCAATAAAATTCTGTGAAACCGGGATAACAGCAACTTGAATTGGTGCCAACCATAAAGGAAATTCACCTGCAAAATGTTCAATTAAAACACCTATAAATCTTTCAAGTGAACCAAATGGAGCGCGGTGAATTACAACTGGACGATGTTTTTGTCCATCACTTCCAATATATTCAAGATTAAATCTCTCAGGCATTACATAATCAATTTGAACCGTTCCCAGCTGCCATTTTCTTCCAAGAACATCTTTAACCATAAAATCTATTTTAGGTCCGTAGAAAGCTGCTTCACCTTCTTCGATAGTATATTTTAACTTCATTATGTCAGCAGCTTCTTTAATTTCCTTTTGAGCTTTTTCCCATTGAGAAATGTCGCCGCCATATTTTTCTGCATTGTCATCTCTAAAAGAAAGCTGGGTTGTAAAATCTTCAAAACCCATCACTTTGAAAACATATTGAATTAAATCAATTACGTTGCACAATTCATCTTTTAATTGATCTTGACGAACAAACATATGGGAATCATCAACAGCAAAACTTCTAACTCTTGTTAATCCATTTAACTCACCGGATTGCTCATATCTGTAAACAGTTCCAAATTCAGCATATCGAATAGGAAGATCTCTATAGCTTCTTGGTTTTGAAGCATAGATTTGAAAATGATGAGGACAATTCATCGGCTTTAATAGATATTCTTCATCACTATCAGCAAATTTTAACGGAGGAAATTGACTGTCACTGTAATAAGGATAATGCCCGCTTGTTTTGTATAAATTTATATTTCCAATGTGCGGAGTAATTACAGGCAGATAATTTCTCTTTGTTTGTTCCTCACGTAAAAATCTTTCAAGCGTTTCTCTTAAAATAGTTCCCTTGGGCAGCCATATTGGAAGTCCTGCGCCAACAGCTGGTGTGAAGAAAAATAATTCTAATTCTTTACCAAGTTTTCGGTGGTCCCTTTTCTTTGCTTCTTCAAGTAGAGTTAAATAATCATCAAGCATTTTTTTCTTAGGGAAAGAAATACCATAAATTCTTTGAAGCTGTTTGTTGTGTTCATCTCCGCGCCAATATGAACCGGAAATGTTAAGCAGTTTAACATATTTTATTTTCCCGGTTGACGGTAAATGAGGGCCTCGGCAAAGATCTGTAAAATCACCTTCTTTATATAAACTAATATCTTGTGTGTTCTCATCTATCTCAGAAAGGATTTCAGTTTTATAGTTATCACCTTTTTTAGTAAAGAAATCTACCGCTTCTTTTTTAGGAAGATCAACTCTAACAAATGGATTATTTGATTTGGAGAGTTCGGACATTCTTTCTTCAATCTTTTTTAAATCTTCCTCAGTAAGATGACTGCTGATATCAATATCATAATAGAATCCATTTTCAATCGCAGGTCCTACACCAAATTTTGCTTCCGGATAAATATCTTGAATAGCATGAGCCATGAGATGAGAAGTTGAATGCCAGTAAACTTCTTTCCCCTTTGGATCATCAAACATTAAAAATTTAACAATGGAGTTATTATTAATCTGAGAATTTAAATCTTTAACAAATCCATTCACCTCTGCTGCAAGTGTATCTTGTGCAAGTCTGGAAGAAATTGATTCAGCAACTTGATAAGCGGTTACTCCTTTATCAAATTCTTTTGAATTACCATCAGGAAATGTGATTACTATTTTATTCATTTAATAATTTAACTAATAAAAATCTAAATTTAGAAATCTTAATTTTTTACTACACATTCATTTATATTGTTCGTGGGTTCTATAGGATTCGAACCTATGACCTTCTGCACGTCAAGCAGACGCTCTAACCAACTGAGCTAAGAACCCAAGCTTGAAAATGAATAATCAAAAATTACATTAATAAAAAATGAACAATTAAACTTACTATTAATTGTTCATTTTGAAATTGCTAAAAGCAAAACAAATGTTAAGCTTTTCAGTACCGAGGGCCGGACTCGAACCGGCACGGGAATAAATTCCCACAGGATTTTAAGTCCTGTGCGTCTACCAATTCCGCCACCCCGGCATCATTAGTCTATTAAACTATTCAAGAACTATTTGCCTAATTGTTCAAACCCGGTAAAACCGAATTCAATTTGAGCGTGTAAATATATAGAAAGCACGTTTTTTTTGCAAGAACTCTTAAAGGAAATTTTTAAATCAAACTTTTAATTTTAAATAAAACATATCTATACGGTTTTAAAATTATTTATCAATATTTCTCAAATACAAGAACAAACAAAAAAATAATTTCTCATTTATAATTATATTAGCAATGTTTTAATTTTTTATTATTCAATTAAGGCGTTAATTCAAAGTTTAAAATATTCTTAAAATGGCATATACTTTGCCAAAAGTGTAAAGATCAAACGAAGAAAAATTTTTAATTCTCATTACTTAGGAAGGGAGTAATTGATGGATCATCCTGCATATGTGAAAAATACAAAGCTTATTGAATGGGTGGAGAAAAACATAAATCTGTGCAAACCTGAAAATGTACATTGGTGTGATGGTTCCGATGAAGAGTACAATACTCTTTGTAATAAATTAGTTGAAACTGGAACATTTAAAAAATTAAACGAAATGAAACGGCCTAACAGTTATGTCGCATTCTCTGATCCAAGCGATGTTGCTAGGGTTGAAGACCGAACTTTTATTTGCAGCTTAAGAAAAATAGATTCTGGTCCAACAAATAATTGGATGGCGCCAGTTGAAATGAAAAAAATTCTGAATAACTTGTTTGACGGTTGTATGCAGGGAAGAACAATGTATATAATACCGTTCAGCATGGGACCTCTTGGTTCTTCAATTGCACAAATTGGAATTGAAATAACTGATTCACCTTATGTTGTGGTCAATATGAAAATAATGACTCGAATGGGTAAAAAAGTTTTAGATGTTTTAGGTGAAAATGATTTTATTCCATGTTTACATTCTATAGGCGCTCCCCTGAAGCCAGGGGAAAAAGATGTACCGTGGCCATGTAATAAAGACAATAAATATATTGTACATTTTCCAGAAGAGAGATCTATAATTTCATATGGAAGTGGATATGGCGGCAACGCTTTACTTGGTAAAAAATGTTTAGCATTAAGAATAGCTTCCAACATGGCGAGAGATGAAGGCTGGCTGGCTGAACACATGCTCATACTTGGTGTTGAATCACCTGAAAAAGAAAAAACTTATGTAGCAGCTGCATTCCCCAGTGCATGTGGTAAAACTAATTTTGCTATGTTAATTCCTCCAAAAGCATTTGATGGATGGAAAGTTACAACTGTTGGTGATGATATTGCGTGGATTAAAATAGGAAATGAAGGAAGACTTCGTGCTATAAATCCTGAAGCTGGATATTTTGGTGTTGCGCCGGGAACTTCCGAAAAATCAAATCCGAATGCAATGGCATCCATAAAATCCAACTCAATTTTTACGAATGTTGCAATGACTTTAGATGGCGATGTTTGGTGGGAAGGAATGACAGACGAAACTCCTGAAAAATTAATTGACTGGCATGGTAACGAATGGACACCGGACAAAGGAACAAAAGCTGCTCATCCAAATGCAAGATTTACAGCTCCGGCTTATCAATGTCCTTGTATTGATTCCGAATGGGAAAATCCTGATGGAGTTCAGATTAGCGCTTTAATTTTTGGCGGTAGACGAAGCGACACAGTTCCTTTAGTTTACCAATCCGCAAACTGGAATTTTGGTGTTTACATGGCAGCAACAATGGGCTCTGAAACAACTGCTGCTGCTGCAGGTGTTGTTGGAAAAGTTAGAAGAGATCCCATGGCAATGCTTCCCTTCTGCGGTTATCATATGGCAGATTATTTTAACCATTGGCTAAACTTCGGAAGAAAGTTAGCAGACCCACCGAGAATTTTTGGAGTAAATTGGTTTAGAAAAGATGAAGAAGGAAATTTTATTTGGCCGGGCTTTGGTGAAAATATGCGTGTGCTAAAATGGATTATTGATAGAGTACACGGTAGAAGCTATGCAATTGAAAGCCCTCTTGGCTGGATGCCTGCATATAAAGCATTAAACTGGGAAGGCCTAGAAGAAATTACGCCTGCTGTTTTTCATAAGTTAATGGCAGTTGATAGAGAAAAATGGAAACAAGAAATTTTATCGCATGAAGAATTATTCTCTAAGTTATATGATAAACTTCCAAAAGAATTTATCTTTATGAGAGAATTAATTCTTTCAAGTTTGTGGCGGTCACCCAAAAGTTGGGGCTTAGCTTCTGAGAGATAAAAGTAAATAGCAAAACTATTTTTGTTTTATCTATTTGAAAGGATAACATGAAATGGATAGATCATTATAAAGCAAAATTGCGAACTGCTGATGAAGCTGTAAATGCAATTAAATCAGGGGACAGAGTTTATATCCATCCTGGCTGTGCAACTCCTGTTAACCTAGTCAATGCAATGTGTGAACGTTATCTTGAATTAACTGATGTTGAAGTAGTACATATTTTAACATTCGGAGAAACTCCTTATACCAATCCCGAAATGGAAGGCCATTTTAGGCACAACGCATTATTCATTGGAAAAAATGTTCGTCAAGCTGTAAATGAAGGGCGTGCAGACTTTACTCCTATTTTTTTATTTGAAGTTCCCGGATTATTTAAAAAAAATATTCTCCCATTGGATGTCGCTTTAATAAATGTTTCCCCACCTGATAAATATGGATTTTGTAGTTTCGGTGTAGGCATTGAATGTACAAAAGCCGCAGCGGAAACTGCAAAATTAGTTATTGCACAAATTAATCCAAGCATGCCGCGATCGTTGGGAGATTCCTTTATTCATATTGATAAAATTGATTTATGTGTTGAACAAGACACTCCTTTAAAAGAATTAAAAGAAGGCTATAGAGAAGTTTCACCGGAAGATGAATCTATAATTAATAAAATGGCAAAAAATATTGCTGAATTAATTGAAGATGGTTCAACTATTCAAACCGGAATTGGGCCGGCTGCAGATTCTGTACTCGGCTATTTAACTGGTAGAGAACATTTAGGAATTCATACAGAATTATTCTCTGATGGTGTAATTAAATTAGTAGAAGAAGGGGTAATTACCAATGAACGAAAAACTCTTCATCCAGGGAAAATAATTGCTTCATTCGTTTTAGGCTCAAAAAAACTTTTTGATTTTATTGATAATGATCCATTAATGGAATTTCATCCTTCCGATTACACTAATGACCCTTTTATCGTCGCACAAAATGAAAAAATGGTTGCCATCAATGCTGCTATTCAGGTGGATTTAACTGGCCAAGTTTGCGCCGATTCGATTGGATCTAGATTATACAGTGGGTTTGGCGGGCAATTAGATTTCATTCGAGGCGCTTCTAGAAGCAAGGGCGGAAAGCCAATAATTGCCTTACCTTCAACAGCCGCGAAAGGCAAGATTTCAAGAATTGCGCCTCATCTTACATTAGGTTCAGGAGTTACAACTTCACGCGGTGATGTTCATTATGTTGTAACTGAATACGGTGTTGCTGATTTATATGGCAAATCTGTTAGGCAGAGAGCAAAAGCTTTAATTGATGTTGCTCATCCTAAATTTAGAGAGGAATTAGACTATTTTTTAACCGAAAAATATTTTCATCGTGCTTTAGTTTAAAGCATAAGGAGCATAAAAAGATTATGGAAGAAACTAAAGAAATAATAAAAGAAGAAATACAAAATAATTATAGTGCCTGGAAGGAAAATGTTTATAACAAATTTGTTGGTAAAGCTCCAGAACGTCTGAAAGAATTTTCAACCATCTCTTTTACTCCGGTTGATCCGCTTTATACACCTGTAAATATTGATCAAGATGATTATAATAATAAAATTGGATTCCCTGGTAATTATCCTTTCACTAGAGGAATTCAGCCGACGATGTACAGAGGCAAGTTCTGGACTATGCGCCAGTATGCTGGCTTTGGTACTGCAAAAGAATCTAACGAACGTTATAGATATTTATTAGAACAAGGCCAATCCGGATTATCTGTTGCCTTCGACCTCCCCACTCAAATTGGCTATGACAGTGATGATCCAATGGCTTACGGCGAAGTTGGTAAAGTTGGAGTTGCAATTGATACTTTAGCTGATATGGAAATTTTATTCGATAAAATTCCTTTAGATAAAGTCTCAACTTCAATGACTATAAATGCACCTGCCTCAGTTTTACTTTCACTCTATATTGCAGTTGCGGAAAAACAAGGCGTTTCAAAAGATAAAATAAGCGGGACAATCCAAAATGACATTTTGAAAGAATACATCGCACGCGGAACGTATATTTATCCACCCAAACCTTCAATGAGATTAATTACAAATATATTTGAGTACTGTGCAAAAGAAATTCCAAAATGGAATACAATTTCTATTTCAGGTTATCATATTCGTGAAGCTGGATCAACAGCGGCTCAAGAAGTTGGATTTACATTAGCAGACGGAATTGCATACGTCGAAGCTGCAATTAAAGCCGGATTAAATGTTGACGAATTTGCTAAAAGATTATCATTTTTCTTTAATGCGCATAATGATCTTTTTGAAGAAGTTGCTAAATATAGAGCAGCAAGAAGATTGTGGGCAAAAATTATGAAAGATAGATTTGGAGCAAAAGACCCAAAATCAATGATGCTTCGTTTTCATTCACAGACTGCCGGTTCTACTTTAACCGCACAGCAAATGGATAACAATATTGTCCGGGTCACTATTCAAGCCTTAGCCGCTGTTCTTGGCGGGACACAAAGCCTCCATACAAATTCAAAGATGAAGCTCTTGCACTTACCAACGGAAGACTCTGTTAGAATTGCTTTAAAAACCCAGCAAATTATTGCCAATGAAAGCGGTGTTACAAATACAATCGATCCATTAGCCGGATCATATTATGTTGAATCTATAACTGATCAAATTGAAAAAGAAGCTGAAGATTATATTGCTAAAATTGATTCGACTTGGAGGAATGATTGAAGCTATTGAAATGGGTTATGTTCAATCAAAAATTCAGGAAGCTGCTTATAAGTTTGAAAAAGAATTTGAAGCCAATGAAAGAATTGTTGTAGGAGTAAATAAATTTCAAATGAATGAAGACGATCATAAAAATTTATTAAGAATCGATATGAAAGTTCAAGAAGAACAAATTAAATTTTTAAGTAAAGTTAAAGCTGAAAGAAATAATAAATTGGTTGAAGAAAAATTATCGGCATTAAAAAATGCAGCTTTAAGTGATAATAATTTAATGCCATTTATTCTAGATGCTGTTAGAGTTTATGCAAGTGTTGGGGAAATTTGCAATACAATGAGGGTTACTTTTGGCGAGTATAAGGAACATGTTGTTATTTAACTTTAAAATTAAACTAGAGCATTTATATGAATATTTCACAGATTGAACATATAGGGATCGCAGTAAAAAATCTTGAAGAATCAATTAAATATTATGAAGAAATTTTGGGCTTAAAATGTTACAGCATTGAAGAAGTAAAGGACCAAAAAGTTCGAACTGCATTCTTCAAAGTTGGACAAACAAAAATTGAACTTCTTGAATCTACCGAACCAGACGGACCAATTGGAAAATTTATTGAGAAAAAAGGTGAAGGTGTTCACCACATTGCATTTGCAGTAGAAGACATTCAGAATCAATTAAATAATGTAAAAGAAAAAGGTATTCAATTAATTGACGAAAAACCACGTAAAGGGGCAGAAGGGTTAAACATTGCATTTTTACATCCCAAATCTACTCACGGGGTTTTGACTGAATTTTGCGAAGGTTGAGTTTACCCAACTTTCTGTACATAAAAATTTAATCATTAAAATAATTTAGCGAGAATAACATGGCTATGTCATCAAAAATTAAAGAGCTAATGGATCTCCGTAATCAGGCAAAGCTTGGCGGCGGTGAAAAACGTATTGATGCTCAACATAAAAAAGGAAAATATACCGCTCGTGAAAGAATAAATTTACTTCTTGACGAAGGAAGCTTTGAAGAATTTGATATGTTCGTTTCTCACCGCAGTATTGATTTCGGGCTTGATAAACAAGCGTATCTTTCAGATGGCGTTGTAACAGGATACGGAACAATTGACGGAAGATTAGTTTATATCTTTTCTCAAGACTTTACTGTCTTTGGCGGTTCACTTTCTGAAATGTATGCACAAAAAATTTGTAAAGTTATGGATAAAGCAATGAAGGTTGGTGCACCTGTAATTGGTATAAATGACAGCGGTGGCGCGAGAATTCAAGAAGGTGTAAAAAGTCTTGGTGGCTATGCCGATATTTTTCAAAGGAATATTATGGCTTCTGGAGTAATACCACAAATATCTGCAATATTTGGCCCTTGTGCAGGTGGTGCTGTTTACTCACCTGCTCTAACTGACTTTACAATCATGGTAAAAGATACAAGCTATATGTTTGTAACTGGGCCTAAAGTTGTAAAGACGGTAACAGGTGAAGAAGTAACGGAAGAAGAATTGGGCGGTGCTTCCGTTCATTCAACAAAATCCGGCGTAGCGCATTTTGTAGCTGAGAACGAAGAGGAAGGAATTTTAATAATAAGAAAAATATTAAGTTATCTACCACAAAATAATTTGGAAGATCCGCCTACAACTCAATGTGATGATCCTATTGACAGATTGGAAGATTCTCTTAACGACTTAATTCCTGAAAATCCAAATAAACCTTATAACGTTAAAGATATCATTGAGCTCATTGCAGACAATGGTGAGTTCCTTGAAGTACAACGAAACTTTGCTCCTAATATTGTTACAGGTTTTGCTAAGTTTAACGGAACGCCTGTTGGAATTGTTGCAAATCAGCCCAACTATTTAGCAGGAGTATTAGATATAAACGCATCTAGAAAAGCAGCAAGGTATGTAAGATTTTGTGATGCTTTCAATATTCCTATCGTAACTTTAGTTGATGTCCCAGGATTCTTGCCAGGCACTGCTCAAGAATATGGCGGAATTATAATTCACGGCGCTAAATTGTTATTTGCATATGGTGAAGCAACTGTTCCCAAAATTACAGTCATACTGCGAAAAGCTTACGGCGGTGCTTATGATGTTATGAGTTCTAAACATTTACGTGGTGATATTAATTATGCCTGGCCGGGTGCTGAAATTGCTGTGATGGGTCCAAAAGGCGCAATTGAAATTCTTCATAGCCGTGAAGTTCAGATGATTGAGGATGTTAATGAAAGAATAGAATTCCTAAAACAAAAAGAAGATGAATACAAGAAAAAGTTTGCTACTCCCTATGTGGCAGCTAAGTATGGTTATATTGATGATGTTATTGAACCAAGGAACACTCGCTTTAGAATAATTAGAGCTCTACAAATGCTTGCTACAAAAAAAGACATTAATCCTCCCAAAAAACATTCTAATTTACCATTATAAAGGAGGTAAAGTGATTTTTCAAAACATAGTCATTCAAGATTCATTAAAAGCTATTCAAGACTCGATAGCGCATGTTAAAGAATCTCAAGCATTGAATCATATAACATTCGACCCCTCCAAAATACTTGACGGCAATGGAATAATAATGTCTGTTTCCGGATATGTAGTTGTATTTTTAGCTTTATTGCTGCTCTATATTATTTTCACAAATTTAACTAAAGTGCTTCAATTACGGTTAAGAAAAAGATTAAAATCAGAAGGGCACAAAGAAGAAGCAGAAGAAAAAGAATTATCTATTTCAGGAGAAATTAACGCTGCAATATCAATGGCTTTGTACCTGCACTTTTCAGAAGCACATGATATCGAAAATACAGTTTTAACAATTACAAAAGTTCAAAGAACTTATTCACCGTGGAGTTCAAAAATATACGGGTTAAGAGAATTTCCAAAGAAATAAAATCGGAATAATAAAATGAAAAAATTCAAATTTAAAATTCACGGAAACAACTACGAAGTTGAAATACTTAGTCTAGAAGATAATATTGCAGAAGTTGATGTTAACGGGTCAAATTATACAGTTGAAATTCAACAAGAAATTAAAGTAACTAAAACTCCGAAATTAGTCCGGACACATGCAGTCCCTTCTACAGATACTAATGTAGCAAAGACAAGTAAGCCTAGTGAAAGAAAAGGTGCGGGAACTGTCAAAGCTCCCCTACCAGGTACTATTTTGGAAATAAAAGTTAAAGTTGGAGATAAGGTTAAACTAGGTGATAGGCTTTTAGTAATGGAAGCAATGAAAATGGAAAACAATATCAACTCAGATAAAGAAGGTATTATTTCCGTTATAAAGTTTAATGTTGGTGATTCAGTTTTGGAAGGCGATATTTTAGTTGAAATTGAGGCTGCATAATGGAGGGACTAAAACAATTCTTTGAATTTACTGGTTTTGCAAACGTAACCATTGGCCATGTTATAATGATAATGATTGGGATACTTTTTATCTATCTTGCAATCAAAAAAGGCTTCGAACCTCTTTTACTTGTTCCAATTGGATTTGGAATTATTATTGGGAATATTCCTTTTATAGAAAATGTGGGATTGGAGTTAGGAATTTATGAACATGGCAGTGTGCTCAACTATCTTTATTACGGTGTACTTAAAGGAATATATCCTCCATTAATATTTTTAGGAATAGGTGCAATGACGGACTTTTCTGCTTTGCTTTCCAATCCTAAATTAATTCTGCTAGGTGCAGCAGCTCAGATAGGAATTTTCATAACATTTTTAGGAGCTCTTACTTTGGGGTTCACACAACAGCAAGCAGCTTCAATTGGAATTATTGGCGGTGCAGATGGGCCAACTGCAATATTTCTTTCATCTAAATTAGCTCCTGAATTAATTGGGCCTATTGCAATAGCAGCGTATTCTTATATGGCTTTAATACCCGTAATTCAGCCACCAATAATGAAATTGTTTACAAATGAAAAGGAAAGAAAAATCAGAATGAAACCACCTCGTTCTGTTTCGAAGCTAGAGAAAGTTTCTTTCCCCATAATTGGTTTAATACTTACAACATTTATTACACCTGGTGCACTGCCATTGTTAGGTATGTTGTTTTTTGGAAATTTATTAAAAGAATCAGGTGTAACTAAAAGATTAGGTGACACTGCAAAAAATTCCTTAATAGATATAGTCACAATTATTCTTGGATTGACGGTAGGTGCTTCTACTCAAGCTACTGTTTTTCTTACACCTCATTCATTATTAATTTTCGTGCTTGGTGCGTTTGCATTTGCAATAGCAACTGCCGGTGGAGTTTTATTCGCTAAATTTATGAATCTCTTTTAAAAGAAGGAGATAAGATAAATCCTTTAATTGGATCAGCCGGTGTATCTGCGGTACCCGGCAGTGCGAGAATTTCTCAAATGATGGGGCAAAAAGCTGACCCAACAAATTATTTATTGATTCATGCAATGGCACCTAATGTTGCCGGTGTTATTGGTTCTGCGGTAGCTGCAGGTATTTTAATGGGATTCTTAATGCATTTGTTATAATATTTTCTTGATATTAGGTGAATGAACATCTTCCTATTCGCTATGGCTTCATTCACTTATTTGATCATCACAATCAACATGATTAAAAGATGTCAGTTCCTTAACACTAAGGATAATAATAAAGTATAAAAAGTATCTTGTATTAAAATGTCATAAACTTAATCTTTATAAACTAGTGTTAAGTATTCTGCACGACTTGAGTCGTCATTCCATCGCTGCAGAGGTGATGCTTTTAAATTACCATTTGAGTCAATTAACACTCTAAAAAAAACATAAGTCTTATCTAATCGTATGTCTGCGCTTGATGTTTCTACGATTGGTATCCATGTGCCGGTATTAAAAAACATTTTTCCGTTATCATTAAATTGATCGGGGTTGTGAGTATGCCCCATTGTAATTACTTCCAATCCAGACCTTTTACTAAAAATATCTCTGGCGTTAATTGAAAGTGAACTAGGTTCATCAAGTTGGAAATAGGCAACAATTCGTGCGAGTAAATATGATAAAAAAAGCATCCCAAAATTTCCTAGTATTGACATTCCTTGTTGGGTTAAGATTCCTAAAATTCCAGCCGTGCTACCTTTGGCAGAGCTATTAAAAATTGGACTAATATAATTCCAAAATCCAATAATAAATAATACTAACGGAATTAAAATCGCTAATGCAATAGAAAAAACTCTTTGAAACATATATTTGTAATATCTTTTGGGAATTATCAAAAATAAAAATGGGATATGATAAAGTAGAAACTTTAACCCAACAAAAAACTTTTCCCGAAGAAGCATTGGCAAAATGTTTTGGCTTGGCCTCACATTATCTACAAAGGGATACATCAACTCTATTTGATTTAATAGATAACGGTTAAAAAAAGAACCGAATGGGATATTTAATTCTTTTTTATTATCCAGCAAACAGCCGTCAACAGAATGAGTAAACCGGTCATATTTTTGCCCGTGTTCAATATAAAATTTTTCATTTATTAATAAGCTACCATCAATAAAAATTAAGTTAGGGAAAATTATTTCTTCTAAATTTTTAATTGTATCATCGCTTATTCCGACATCATTTTTAGCAAAAAACAACCTATAATAATTTCTTACAGCTAACCAATATAATTCAAGGTCATGATTACCTTTTGAAATTATTAATCTATTTCCGTCTATAAGCCAGCCTGTTAAAGCGTCAAATACTTCTCTATGTCCTGTAATTGCTCTATGCATCTTCCAAACTGATTTATAATCATCGGTTTTTAAACCGTATTTTCTTTCTTTTTCTGAAATTGAATTTTTTAATTCATCGATTGATTTATTAATTCCGATTTCATCTAAAATATTTTTCCACTCTATAAATTCTTCATCTTCAACAGGATAAGAAACGATTCTAATAAAATCGATAAAGTCACCATTAATAATTAAAGTTGATTTGGGATAAGATTTACTTTTTTGTAAATGTTCAATAAATCTTTTTAATGAAGAATCTGCGAAAAAATTTTCTGTACCTTCATAACTAAAATTTTTTTGAATTCCCTCCCCTATATGCAAATCGCTGATTATATAAATATCAGTTTCTTTGAAATCCATTTTGATTTCATTTTCAGTATAAGCTAATGTCTTCCCAGTACTTTCACAATTTATCAGAAGATTTTGAATTTGATTATTAGCTGCCATAATAGATTAACTCCATTTATAAATAATAAATGCGAAACTTATTTTAGTAATATGGTCAGTAGAAAGGAAAAGAGAAAGAAATAATTTTCTTAAATAGAAAAATAGAATTAAATCAAAATGAAAAGTACTTGGAGAAAAAATACAATTTAAAATATTAAAAAGAAATCAGAATCTTTTTTAAAAAATATACCTTTACAAAGGCTCACGTCTTAAATATTCTGTGGTAGAAATTTTTCTTTGGATATCATTTATCACGTTCTCAACTTGTTGAGCAGACAATTTTAAATCATCTGCAATTTTATTGGAAGAAATACCGTGTTCCCAGCCAATCCAAATTTTATCAAGTGTATCAAAAGGTATTCTAAAGAAAAACTCCTCTTGAGTCTGTTCTGCACTATATGTATCTGTTGTTGGTATTCTCTCTCTTATCTCATGAGGGACATTAAGATATTCGGCAATTTGATATACTTGTGATTTAAATAAGTGAGCAATTGGCTTTGAGTCAGCAGCGCCATCACCATATTTAACAAAAAATCCTTGCTCATGCTCGTTTTTATTTCCAGTCCCAATAACAGCAAAGTTTCTTGCATCTGCATGAAAGTATAGCATGCTCATTCTGGATCTCTGTTTAAAATTTGAAGCCGCTACAATTTCCAGATATTCTTTAACTGGAAGCCTTATAGTTGTATTATTACCTTCGGGTGAAATTATTTTTACAGAGAAAACATTTAATGTTTCTTTATCTAAAAGTTTTTCAGGTAAAATTATTTTTGCTTTAAAACTGTTATCAAATTCAGGGAAAACTCTTTTAATTGCTTCGTCACGTCTTCTATAGCAGCCGAATCCTTCAAGCGCGCCTGTAATGTCTTCAATAATATATTTCACTCCATAAGTTTTACACAGACTTCTTGCAAGAATAAAATTATCTTTGCTCGATTCTTTTTCCGGTAGCATAATTCCTAAAACTTTATTTGGGCCAAATGCTTTTGCACAAAGCGCCAATACAACTGAAGAATCAATTCCACCGCTAATGCCTACAACTGCTCCTCTTTTTTTCAGAGTTTTTGTCATATCATTTTTTAATTTAGAAATAATATTTTCAGTTTCTTTTTTAGGGTCAATTTTAATTAATTCTTTTACGGAAACCGGCATTTTCTCTCCTAGGTATTTTTAAATTAAGAATTTCGAGCTAGCAATACTTTTTTATCAATCTTACCGTTAATGCTTTTGGGAAGCTGGTCAATAAATTCAATGTATTTGGGAACCATAAAAGGTTCTAATTTTTCTGAACAATATTTTAATATTTCTTTATCAGTAATATTTGATTCTTTTTTCTTAACTACAAACGCTTTAATTGCATTACCAAGAATCTGGTCAGGTACCGGGATAACAGCCGCATCAATAATACCATCTAAACTGTTAATTGTATGTTCAACTTCTTTT
This sequence comes from uncultured Ignavibacteriales bacterium, assembly GCA_963746735.1. GTDB lineage: Bacteria > Bacteroidota > Ignavibacteria > Ignavibacteriales > Ignavibacteriaceae > CAVSWT01. The sequence continues at coordinate 21,447 of CAVVCO010000017.1, read as the reverse complement.
GGACTTACCTTTTCGCCTTTGGTTTTAATTATATCGTCTTTTCTGCTTACAAAATATAAATACCCTTCTTTATCCATTTTAAAAAGATCACCGGAGTATAGTAATTTTTCACCAAGAATTTTCCCACTGCGAAAAGTTTTTTTAGTTAGTTCCGGAGCATTCCAGTAACCACGCATAACATTTGAACCGCGAACAACTAATTCCCCAACTTCTCCAATCTCTACCTCTTCGTCAATTTCGTTTAACAAAAAAACCTCGCAATTAGGAATCGCTTTCCCAACTGAGCTTGGCCTAATTTCTATTTCTTCTGGTTTTAAAAATGAAACTCTTTGACATTCAGTTAATCCGTACATTGAAAATATTTTTGTGTTAGGCAGAATGGTTTTTAATCTTAAAATTCTTTCCGCAGAAAGCGCTGCTCCCGCGTTAGTAATATATCTCAATGAACTTAAATCATATTTCTCAATATTTTTAAGATTGAAAAGTAAAGCAAAGATTGTAGGTACCATTGGGAAGCCGGTTGCTTTTTCTTTTTCTATAAGCTGAAGAATTTTAACAGGAAACATAAAAGATGTTTCAAGAATTACTGTTCCACCACACATTACACTTGGAATAACCTGGTATAATCCGTATCCAAAGGATAGTGGTAATACATTTAGAATAATATCTTCACTTGTGTTTCCCAAGTATTGTAAAATGCTTTTTGAAACCGCTAACATATTAAAATGAGAAGTCATTACTCCTTTAGGCTCGCCCGTCGTCCCAGAAGTATAAAGCAATGCCGCAAGATCGCAATCAATAATTTCCTCACATACCGGTTTATCAAAATCATCGATTGGATCATTAAAATTATTTATAAGGTCATCCCAGTTATACAAATTTTCATTTTCTACATTTTGTTCATTGCCAAGATCAATTACAACAACCTTTGGACTAATTATCACGTTTTGTGTAGCTTGACTGACAGTATCAATATTTTTTGCATTAGTAATTATTAACGATGCTGATGAGTCATTAATAATATAACTAAGCTTATCAGCTTTAATGGAATCATTTAATATAATGAATGTTGCACCTGCTTTTAAAATTCCATAAAAAGCAATAACTATGTCAGAAGAATTTTCTAAATAAATAATTATTCTATCATGCCTTTTAATTCCAAGTTTTTTTAATGAAGATGCAAGCTTTGAAGTTTTTTCATGAAGATTTTTATAGCTGATTCTAACATCATTAAAAATTAATGCGGTCTTATCAGGTAACCTTTTAGCAGTTTTAGTAAGAAATTCATGAACTAAAAACGGATCAATCATATTTTGTTGTTCTGTTGTCAAACAAAAAGTCTAATTTAAAGTTGGTACTTATATTTGGATTAAAATTTTTAACAAATTTATCGTATATAACTTGAGTAGAGAAAATGCCTGTTAAAGCCATATTATCCCATTCATTTGGATTTTCAAATTTAGCAATTTTATTAAACAGTTTTTCAGATTTCACTTCATTAAAAATCCCTGACTCTTTTAACTTCGATAATGAGCAATATTCGTTAAACATTTCCTTGTTTTTATCATTGAGCAAACTTTGTTTTATCGGTGCTCTATAAGGATGTTTGGAACGTTTAATTATTCTTTCCGGTAGCTTATCTCTAAATAATTTTTTAAGTAAGAATTTTTCATTCATTCCCAAAATTTTCCATTTAGATGGCACCTTCGATAAAAACTCAATTAACCTATGATCCAAAAATGGAAATCTAATCTCAATTGAATTTGCCATAGCAACTCGATCACCTTGAGAGGACAATAAATAATTACTTAAAAATGTGGTCACTTCAATGTATTGTGCTTTAGAGAGGTAATCTAATTTATTAAAATTTGCAGTTAAAAATTTATCAAATTTATTATAATTATTAATATTTAATAGTTGCTTGAAATCATCCAACAAGAAGTTCTTAATTTTATTTGTGTTTTGCCATCTAATTAAATGTGAAAAATAATTATAGTTAGTGTCTTCAATACCAGTTTTAAAAAAGGCTTTTAAAGTGGGAAGAAGTTTTGGATCATTTAAAATATAAGGATACAATTTTGCCAATAACATTGGTCGTAATTTTGACTGTGGATTCCTTCCCCAGAACCAACGAACTTTAGTTTCACGGAAAATATTATAACCTCCGAAAAATTCATCTGCGCCTTCTCCCGTTAAAACGACCTTTAAATTTTCTTGATGAACTAAATTTGAAAGCATATACAAAGGAACAGGAGCAGTTCTTAAAATTGGCTTTTCAATATGCCAAAGCACATTAGGAAAGGTGCTGCCAATATTATCACTTTTAGCTATAATCTCTAAATGATTTACATTTAGTCTTTTAACTAATTCAGTTTGATAACTTCCTTCGTCATATTTATCGTCTTCAAAACGTATTCCGAATGTTTTTAATTGATTATTAAAGCTGTGATGAACAATTGAAGTTATAATTGAAGAATCAAGCCCGCCGCTTAAATATGCCCCGACAGGCACATCCGCTCTGAGCCGTAATTTAATTGAGTCATAGAGTAAAGAATTAATTTCTTCTGTTATTTTATCAAGTGGCCAATTCAAGTTTTCTTCTACCGGAACACTTGGTAGTTCCCAAAATTTATTTAATGAAATACTAGAAGAAGATATTTTTAAATAATGCCCTGGGGGAACTTCCTTTATATTTTCAAATATAGTTTCACCAGGTAAATTTGTCCAATAAGTAAATATTTCATCCAAAGACGAAATATTTAACTTTCTATCTACGTTTTCATCATAAGCAAAAATTGCTTTGATTTCAGAAGCAAAGATTAATTGATCATTTTGAATTGTATAATGAAGCGGTCGAATTCCTACTCTATCTCTTGCCAATAGAAGTTCTTTTGATTTTAAATCCCAAATTGCAAATGCAAATTGTCCATTCAAGAATTTTAGGAACTCTACACCTTTTTCTTCATAAAGATGAAGAATAACTTCAGTATCGGTGCTAGTGTAAAACTTATGTCCACTTTTTACTAATTCTTCCTTTAATTCGGCATAATTAAAAATTTCACCATTAAATGTTATCCACAATGATTTATCTTCATTATGAATTGGCTGTGCTCCTCCTTTTATTCCGATAATACTTAATCGCGCATGAGCTAATCCAACTAAATCATCAACATAAATGCCCTTTTCATCAGGGCCCCTATGTTTTAAAACAGATAGTGATTTTTTTAAATTCTGGATAAAGATAGGTTTGGGATTTTTTAAATGAAGTACCCCAGTAATTCCGCACATGATTAATTAGGAGTATTTACTGGTTGTTTTTTTTGAAGAAAAGCAGCAAGAGTGTTTAAGCTTGAAAAATTTTCGGGTACTAAATCTTCGTCTTCAATGGTTAAGTTATACGTCTCTTCTATATAACTAACTAACTCCAAAATACCTGTTGAATCTATTATTCCTTTTTCAAAAAAATTGGTATCATCAGATACTTGACCGCCGTCACCAAATAAAAAATTTTCGACAATAAATTCTCTTATTGCGGGTATATATTCCATAAACTTAATTTCTATTTATATTAAAAATTTTCTTATAAGTTAGAACAAATTCCGTGCTAAAAAAAATATCTTCATTTATTTATTAATAATTCTTTTTTTGTATTAAAATAAGTCTTTTATTGAGAACTTTTAAAAAAATTGAGAAATTTTTATCAAAAAATTTTACAATTAATTCAAAAACCACAACTAGATTTTATTAATACTGATATAACAATTAACTTAGAGTAAGTTAAACTAAAAATCAAGAACGACTATCAGATATAAATGTCAATAAGGTTATATAGAGAAAATATCCAAGGATACGGAAATAAAATTAAATTTTATTTCTTTTTCTGATTGGCTTTAAACCTTGAACAAATTCTTCATAAGAATATTCATGTGTAAGTGGGGTAGTAACTTTTGCCAAAGGACCTGGACTTTCATTTCCCCAAAAAGTATAAGGAGGAACATTTCTAGACACAACAGTTCCGCCTCTAATAACAGCTCCGTCACCAATAGTTACATTTGGTAAAATAACACAGTGCGGACCAATGTAAACATCCTTTCCAATTACTACTTTTCCATAGTTATTATTTTTTCTGGCTCCCCAGTGCAAGTGTGTAAAAATTGTTGACCTTAACCCAATCGTACAATTATCACCTATAATTACAGCGTCAGGATATAGCTGATCTATATAAACAAATTGCCCTATCCATACATCCTTTCCGACTTTCACTCCTCTTTTTTTTTGAAGCCAAGGCCTTAAAGTTCCTCCCCCTGCCATAACAAAGGCAAGCATTTGTAAAATACGATTTAAAATTAAATTCATTAGTCTTTTGTAAAAACAAAAAAGAGAAATAACTTTTTTATTTAGTAATTATAATCAAAACAAATTAATCTAACAAATTATAAGAAAATATAATTTATTTTTATTTTTATTATATATATAAACTAAAATCTTTGAATCTTGGAAAGTTTTAAGTGTAATAATTAAGTTTAACTCAACCCTACATATTCCTTCATTTGATGCGGGCGATCAAATAAAGATTTTTCATGCTAGGGTTGAGTAATATATAATTTCATCGTAGTTAGGATGCATAACTTTTTGGTGGATTATGCACTATTTTTTTTATAGTATCGAACTGAAGGTAGGGATATTCATCTCTTAATTTATCAATAGCATCACCAGCCCTAAATTTTTGCGATCGTAAGAATTTAAATTTCATTCTGATCGCCCTATCTCTTACTGATGTTTCATTGAACAATCCTCTAAGGTTTAATAATTCATAAACCTCATCACTAATTAGATCCCGCAATGGATTTTTGTTAAAATTGTTTTCAAATGGATTTTCCATTACTCCTCCATCAATTTGAAATAATTATAAATATTGAATTATTCGAAATATATTTACTTCTTTAATGATTTTAACACAACTGCATAGATATGCTGTTTTTAAGAAAAAAGTTTATTTTTTAGCTAATTTTTGAAGGGTACTAAATTGATATGCGATTTTTGAAGAACTTAACTTAAATTATTTTTTTTCTAATAGCTTTAGCAACCGCCTCCGATTGTGAGTGAACATGGAGCTTTTTATAAACATTTCTGATATGATGTCGAACCGTGTCAACACTTATATATAATTGATCACCAATTTCTTGATAATTGTTTCCATCGGATAAAAGAGTTAGGACTTCTTTTTCACGACTTGAAAGATTGTATTGGGAATTATAATTTCTATCAATTCTAAATGAATTAATTACTTGCCTTGCAATTTGTGAACTCATTGGAGAGCCCCCATCATAAATATCTTTTATCGCTTCAATCAATTTTGCAGGAGGTGTTTTTTTAACTAAATAACCACATGCACCGGCACATAAAGCATCATAAACAATTTCGCTTTCTTCATAGATAGTTAACATCAATATATTAATGTCGGGATTTATTTGTTTAGTCTTTTTTACGCCTTCAATACCATTCATTCCTGGAAGGCCAATATCCATAAGAACAACGTCAACACCTAAAAAGTCAAGCTCCTTAAAATAATCTTCACAGCTCTTATAATTGCCAACACATTTGTAATCCTTCGTACCATTAATTAATGCTGCGAGTCCTTCTCGGATTGTGTTATTGTCTTCTACAATTGCAATGTTAATCATTTAATAACTGTTTTCCTGTTAAGTATAGTTTTAATTTTTTGAATTCTTCCAATCTTACCTACAAAGCGAATTATAGTTCCTTCTGAAGTCGATTTCCATTTTAATTTACCACCAATAGAAATTGCCCTGGTTTCAATATTTTTCATACCGTTACCGTAATAATATTTACCACTCACAATTCCAATCCCATTATCACTTAAACTTAATTCTAGAACATCTCCGCGTAAATTTGCTTCCAAATAAATTTTAGAACATTTACTATGTTTAATTGAATTATTTAAACCTTCTTTAAATATAAGATATAAGTTTTGCTTAATATCAATTGGCAATTTTACTTCTTTAAGCTTTTCGATATTGTTGGTCTTAAATGCGATCCCCAGAGATGCAAGTATATCATTGTATGAATCTTTTAGACGTATCATTAAATCGTATAGCGAATCTCTCTTAGGATTAACAATCCAAACAATGTCGCTCATTCCATCAACTAATTGACGAGAAATGTCACTAATGGTTCTTAATTCTTGCGAAGATCTTTGAGGAAAATGTTCAACATCTTTGGCAGCAAGTTCACTTAAAATTGAAATCTCCGTTAACCCGGATCCAATATTATCATGTAAATCAGCAGCCAAACGTGTTTTTAATTTTTCAATCGATAATAAGTTTCTATATTTCATGGTACTTAAGTAATATATGATTGACCAGGCAGCTGTTAAACAAAGCATTATAAACCACCAGGTTGTCCAAAACGGCGGAAGTATAGTAACACTCATTTCAGCACCATTAATATTCCAAAGATTATCATTATTAGAACCCTTAACTCTAAAAGTATACTTGCCTGGAGACAAATCAGTATAATTAGCCATTCGCATTGAAGCATCAACTTTTTGCCAGTCTTTGTCTAAACCTTCAAGTTTATACATATAATGATTATCTATCGGATTGGTAAAATCTAATGATGCAAACTCGAATGTAATAAAATTTTTATTGTAAGGAAGAATTAGATTTTCTCTTTCTCCCTTAAGTGGTTTATTTAATACCTTTATTGCAGTTATTACAACAGGCGGTACAAAATTATTTTCAAAAATACTGTCAGGATGAAAATAATTGATCCCATTAATGCCGCCAAAATAAATATAACCATTTGGAGATTTGCTATAGGCTCCTCCGCTAAATTCCATGCTTTGAAGCCCATCTTTCAAATCATAATTAACAAATTTTTCAGATTTAATATTAAATTTAAATATTCCGTTGTCACTGCTTAACCAAAGATTATGCTTGTCATCCTCTTCAATCCCGTATACAATGCTGACATCGGAAGTATTGCCATAAGAATATCTGTTAAATGTTTCGTCTTTTCTATTAAATTTATTTAGTCCGCCGCCATATGTTCCTATCCAAAGATTTTTTTGACTATCTTCATAAATACATATTACTCTGTCGTCACTTATGCTTGTATTATCATTTGCGTTATGAATGTAGTGAAAAAAGAGATTTCTTTTACTATCAAATTTATTTAAACCGCCTCCAAGTGTACCGACCCACAGATATCCGTATGAATCTTCCAATATTGAGTAAACTCTATTATCGCTCAAACTATATTTATCATTCTGATCGTGTAAATATTTTTTAAATACTATTTTATTATTTCTAACAGATTTTTCATTAAAAGAATTCAACCCGCCGCCGAAGGTTCCAATCCAGAAATTAGATTTATTATCAATACATATTGATTGAATTTGATTCGCACTAATACTGTTTGGATCATCGCTTTTTCTAAAGCTATAAAATTTATTATTCTTTATATCAAATTTATCTAGGCCACTGTTATAAGTTCCAATCCATAAATTACCTTGAGCATCTTTTTCAATTGCCCTTATATGATTATCACTTATACTGTTTTGATTATTTGTATCATGACGGTAAACTTTCACTTCGTTTGTCTTTTTATTTATCCTATCTAACCCACCGCGGTAAGTACCCACCCAAATATAATTTGTTGTGTCATTATAAATTGCCCAAACTACATTATCCGAAAGGCCGCGATTTTTTTCAATTGAAGGTTTTATCCTATCAAATTTAACTGCATTATAAGAAAGTTTACTTATTCCTTCGCCTAAATTTGTACCTACCCATAAAATACCAGATCTATCATAAAGCAAAGAAAGCACATCATTATCACCAATGGAATTCAAATTGTTTGGATCATGAATAAATCTAATAAATTTTTCAGTGGTATAATCATATCTATTCAAACCGCCGCCAAAAGTCCCGACCCAAAGTTCTCCATTTTTCCCTCCGGTAATAACCATTACTGTATTATTTGATAAGCTGTACCGATCATATTTATCGTAATAATATTTTACAAACCTCGCTGTTTTGGAAGGCATCGACTTTTGTTCATTGCTTAATTTATTTAAGCCGCTTTCATATGTCCCAATCCACAGTGAATTAAATCTATCTTCGTATAGTGAAATGATTTTATCGTCACTAATAGAATATTTATTGCCTGGATCATTTCTAAAATGTTCGAAAACTAAATGGTCTTTCTTTTTTCCGCTATTTTTATCAGTAATAGTCTCTTCTTTAATAATTTTATTTAATCCGCCGCCGAATGTACCTACCCAAATGCTTTCTTGTGAATCAACTAATATTTTAGTTACTCTATTATAACTTAAACTTGAAGGATCATTATTATAAGAGTAAAAATGCTGGTGAGTATTATTTCTTTTATTAAACTTTATTATTCCTTTACCCCATGTTCCAATCCATAGATATCCATTTTTATCTTCGGCAATAGAAGTTATGGTTTCATTATTATTTCTAGAGTAAGCAGTGGAATACTCATAAAACTCTTCCATAGTACTACTTTGTTCATCCGTAGGAATATCAACATAAAATTTTTCAAATGTTTCTGTTTCTCTGTTAAATTTATTTAACACACCGTTTCTAGTACCAACCCAGATAAATCCATTCTCATCTTCTAATAATGCAGTTATTTGGTTATCAGAAATAGAAGTGGAATCTAAATTGTTATGGGTGTAAACACTAAAATTATATCCATCATATTTATTTAACCCGTTGGCAGTTCCAAACCACATAAATCCTTTTTTATCTTGCAGCATTGATAAAATGGTGCTTTGGGATAAGCCATTTTCAATTTTCAATTGTTCAATTTGATATTCAGAAAATTTAGCATGTCCCTGCGCTGAAATTAAAATAATAAATAAAAGTAGTAATATGCTTTGTAATGAATTTTTCATGTATCGATAAAACTAAGTTGACTATTTAACCTTTATTTTAATAAAGATTCTTATTTTTAACAACTACTTAATTAAGTAGATTTTTAAATTCATTTAAAATTTACATATGGATCCTAAAAGCTATTTTACTATAATAAATACTCCTTTGCAAAAAATCGAAGATGATTTGCTTCTAAGTAAAAGTATAAATCTTTATTTAAAAAGAGAAGATCTAATTCTTTCTGAAATTTCCGGGAATAAATGGTATAAATTAAAATACAATTTAATCGAAGCTGAAAACAATGGTATAAAACAAATTCTAACTTTTGGGGGAGCTTATTCCAACCACATTTTTTCTACTGCAGCAGCTTGCAATTTATTCGGATTTGAATCAATAGGCATCATTCGTGGTGAAGAACATTTGCCTCTTAATCCTACTTTAAGTTTTGCTGTAGAAAATGGAATGAAGCTGTTCTATCTTGATAGATCAGTTTATAGAGATAAGTATAATGAAATTTTATTAAATAAATTAAAAAATAAATTTGGAGATTTTTATTTAGTGCCAGAAGGCGGTTCAAATTCATTTGCAGTGAAAGGCTGCTCTGAAATTATCAAGTCAATTGCAATCCCTTTTGATTACATCTGTACACCATGTGGCACAGGAGGTACTCTTGCAGGAATCGTTGTTGGTTTAAATAATGAATCTAGCGCTCTTGGGTTTTCAGTTTTAAAAGGTTCAAGCTTTTTAAATACGGAAGTTGAAAGACTAATACTAAACCATAATGGGAAGAGATATAATAATTGGTCAATTAATTTTGATTATCATTTCGGAGGCTATGCAAAATATAATTTTGAGCTTATAAATTTTATAAATACATTTTATGAAAATCACAAAATAAAATTAGAACCAATTTACACCGGGAAAATGCTTTATGGAATTTATGACTTGATTAAAAATGATTTTTTCAAGAAAGGACAAACCATAATTGCAATTCATACCGGTGGTTTGCAAGGGCTGAAAGGCATTAACACCGTTGGTAAGAATGGCATTAAAATCAATTTTGATTAATTCAATTACTCAGATTTAATTAAAACTACCTGTCCTCTATCTGCCTTTACCACATCTTTAAAGAACTTTTGATACTCACCATAATTTTCAGCAGGGACTTCATAACTGTCAACTTCTAATTTTCTAATAAAAAATACTTTACCTTCCGTCCCGGGAATTGTCTTTTCTAAAAAGCTTCCAAACGATGATTGCAGATTTACTTCTATAGGCAACGACTCAATTTTATAATTTTGGGGAAATACATAAACAGCTGAATCAATATCAATAATTGGATAATAAAATCTGTGGGGCGATAATTTTTGATTGACATCCTCAGGAACATAGCTTCTTCGTTCCATTAAATTTGGATTAAAGAAAATTCTATTTCCTGAAACAGAAGCATACTTATATAAAATAAATTCACCTGAAAGATCGATATGATTTTCATCTTCATTAAATTCAGATTTATTAATTTTTATATCCGGAACTTCAAATAAATCTTTAATCCATTCTTCTTTTTCTTTAGGTGTTTCTTCAATAGCAACTGGTCTAACATAATCTTGTCTATCCCCTGTCCATTTAATTTTTGTTTTAGCAATAGCATAACCATTCATTAATGAAACATTGATACTTTTTTCCCTTAAATTTTGTAAAGCAGTGGTTGATGGAGTTTTAACAATTACTCCTCCTTCCGGCGTAATCATTAAGGCATTTCTATTTTCATTACCTGAACCGATACTGCCGGCAGGCCTTGTCTGTGATGTACATTCAAGCCACAACGTATCTTTTTCAAGGGGGACACAAACTATAACATGATTAAATTGATGACTTGGAAATTCTGTAATCATTGGTGTTCGTTCATGCCCATTATTTATTAAAACAGGGTAAGCATTAATATTTGCCGACTTCAAAATTGTCACCATATAATTTGATAATGCTTTACAATCGCCATAACCATGATCATGAACATAAGCTGCGTCAAAAGGCTGCCAGCCTCCAATTCCTAATTGTACACTTACATACCGTGTTTGTGATTGCATTTTTTTGTAAAGCTTAATTACTTTTTCTCTCTTATTATCTTCTTCATTAATAATTGATTGAAAATCTTTTTTCGAAGATTCGGGTAGATTAAGCCTGTCTTTATACAAATCATAATACCATAACCCAAAATCTTTCCAAGAATTCATATTGCCTTCATAATCTTCTACCATAAAATTATTTGGAGCAATTTTTACAATAGCAGCAAAGTCTTCAATGTCATCAAGATCAGTTTCTTGGGATAAAGGCAACAGATTTTTTGCTTCCCACAAGTAAGATTTTTTATCATCAATGTTCAATATTTTTGGCTTTAATGAATCGGAATTAGTCCAATAACGAAGGGACTGATCATTCGGTACTATTACTTCGAAATTACTATATTGAACAGGCTCAATTGAAATTCTGGAATTCCATCCTGGCCAATTTAAAGAATAGTTATATGAAAGCTTATAAGTAAATTCCACTGTATATGGGAATCTATCGTAATATAATTCGGCAACTTTAACACGATTGTCATCATATAATGAATAACCATCACTGGCACTATAATCTTTGATATCTTCCTTATCCATAGTTCTCACTTCTTCTCCATTAGCGTCATAAATAGTTCCATCAATGTCATCAATCTCTCTAAATTTATCATAATACAATACACGCTTATTGTAATGATTATCAGTTTTTTTGAATATCGTTACAGCGTATGTCACTTCCAATGATGAACTATTTTCATCTTCAATTTCAAATTTCATTTCGTCGTCTCTTATCACAACATCTGCATCTTTAAGGAGAACAGGTGGGATGTTTCTAATATCATATTTCTTTAATTCATCATTTCCCTTAGCAAATGAGTTACTAAAATTGAAGATCATAACTAAGAAAAATAAAAAAGATACGCTAAATTTAGTCATTACTTCCCCTTACTATCTTTTGAATTTTTCTCATTTGTTTTTTCAGTTGAGGCTGATTTAGGGCCAAGTACAATTTGCTCAGCTTGCATGGCGACAATTTGAGCATAGAACTCTTTCAACTGAGTATAATATTTTGAGCTGACAAGAGATGAATTAATTTCAAGCTTATTTATTATTTGAAGCATATTATTTTCCACACCCGCCATTCTTGTATAGGACGCAAAGTTTTCCACTACTATTGTTTTATTCTGTAAATTTTCTTTAAGTTCATAGCCATCCGGAATATATATATTTACTACAGAAACATCCCCGTTCTGATAACCATAATCTATATCGAACTTTCTTACCTTTGATTTAAATGGATTTTCTTTTAATCTGTTGATTAAATTTGGATTTAAATAAATTAAATCACCGTTCTTCTGAGTATAGCTGTCAGATGTTATATAAGAAATAAGATTTAAAGACGCCTGAATACTGTCTCTGTTATTAATCTTCACTGAATCGATGTTTATCCCCTCTGATTCAGTGTTTAGTATATCTTTTGCTGCATCAATATCTTTTTTATCCGCAAGACTTTTTCTATAAGCAACGCTGTTGTATTCGGCAAAAGAATTATCGAGTCTTCCATTTATTGAGCCGTCTTTATTTACATGGATCAATGTCATAGAGCGATCTACATTTTTTTTATCTGATTTAATCCCAATCCACTGGACTAAATCCGGCTGCATTACCAGCCCTTTGGTATTCAGTATCTTCGAAGGAAGCAGATCATAAGGACGCAGCGGATTAGTTGGGTCGAGCAAGTAATTTGTTTTGCCAATTTTTACCTGAGCAATTACATAATTGAATTGATAATAAATTGGATATATATCTTGTATTGCCCCATTATCTCTTGTGCTTAATAATACGGGATTACAATCTATACCAACACTTTTCAATAAAGACATTAATAGGAAATTAATTTCGGCACTATTTCCTTTTTTATATTCAATAACATCATCTACATCTTGATCCGCAGTATATCTGTTATGGCCATCCCACACTATTGATTTTGAAACCCAATTATATATTGCTTTCATTTTATCTAACGGATCATTAATACCTTTGGTTATCGATACCCCAAGATCTTCAACATCACCAGTAACATCTATCTTATCTCCAAATCCTTTATAATCCAATAATTCTTCTATCATTGCCTTCCAGTCACTAAACAATTGATTTCTCACTCCATTTGCAAACATATAAGCGGCTAATTGAATGTTTACAACATTTGTGTAATCGTTTATTGTAGTTATATAAGGTTCATCACGTAATGCAGGAATATCCTTTACAGCCCATTTATATTCCCAGCATTTAATGTTTTCTGTTCCTATAAGTGCAGCAGCATTACCGGAAAATGTTTGATTAACTTCATTCACTTCATCAATCTGCCAATGTTCGAATCCCCTTTTAACAATAGCATAAGCAAGATTTCGCGGAAAACGTACTTTGTATTCACTCCATCTTACTGGTTCACTTTTTTGAAATGTCCAGTCCTTTATTAATTGGATATCGTCTGATATAACCTGATAGCGAATTTCAATTACACATCCGGGCTTTAATGCCGGAAGAGTAAATTTATAACTAGTTCTATTCTTAATATATTCATCTTCATAAATTTCATCATCATCAAATTCTGTTTTGACCACTTCACCTTTTTCATTTAATGAATACGTTGCTCCTTCAACATTTCGTAATCTTTGTTTGCCTTTTTCTGTATTTAAGAATAAAGTTTCTGTACCCCAATCAAAACCTGCCTTGGTTAATATTTTAATACGCTTGTGAACGCTTAGGACTATATCAAAATCATCATCAAAAGTTGATTCAGCATATTCATAAAGAATAACCGCTGTGGCATTAGTATCAGCGGGATATGAAGTCATTTCGAGATCAGATCTTGGAATTTCACCCCATTCAACTTTTGGCTCTTGAGCAAAATTTGAATAAGATATTATTGATATTAATAGAATTGTAAAATAAAATGTTTTTGGTTTCATGGCTTCCCCTATGATAATTGGAAACAAAATAATTTACACCAAAATAACTTTTGGAAAATTAAAAATCAATCAGGAATTTAATTATTTTAAAATTTGTTTAGATTCAATTTTTCTTAGATAAAGTTAGGAATTTGCACTAAATCTATTTCGGTGTCGACAAACTTAAATTACAATATTTAATTAGCAGCAAATAAAATTTACAGTATGCCTAATAAGGTGTGTGTTATTTCAAAATGGGGTAAGGAATTACATACAATAATTCGGATTTTGGTTTATAGTAAGAACAATAAAGTTTAATTTTGATTATTGTTATTTAAAAAAAAGTATTATATTCATTGTTGAACTCCCAATTACATTAATTATTTTCTAATAACTTCGAAAGAAATTAAATGAATTCAAATATTAATTTAGAGATTAAGCTGCCAAATGTACCCAACATTGAAATGGTTGCAATTGAAGGTCTGCAAATTATGGGAGGGCATCTTGGAATTTCCGATGATAAAATTGGTGAAGCAAAAATTATCGTTACAGAAGCAATCATAAACGGGCTTGAACACTCAGGCGATCATAATCCCTATGTTCAAGTTGAGTTCACAATGGATAAAGAAAAATTAATTATTCTGGTTACTGATTTTGGGACTGGTTTTGTCCCGGAGAATGTTGAAGAACCTAATATAAAAGATAAAATTCACAGCGCACACAAACGCGGCTGGGGTTTAAAACTTATGAAATCTATGTCCGATGATCTTATAATAGAATCCGGCCCTAATGGAACTAAAATTACAATTATTAAAAATTTAATCTGAATGGAGCAATTTCATGGTTACTGATTTTAATCTGACTTCTGAATTACACGATAAAATACTTGTAATTAAAGCTAACGGATATATTAATAACACCGGCGGCGAAAAAATAGTCCAAGAGTTTAACAAACATTCCGGTATAAATAAACTGGTGTTAAATCTTGAAAATTCCAAAGTTGTAAATTCAATTGGTATTTCTCATTTGATTGAATTAATTGAAAAATTAAATGAAACAAATGGTAAATTGATTTTTACAAATCTTGATCCAACAGTTGAAAAAACCTTTACAATAATGGGTTTATTCCAGTTTGCTGAAAAAGCCGATTCTGTTGATTCAGTTTTAAACAGCTAATTTCAAAATTAAATTTAGAATAGAACTTAGCTGAAGGTTGAAAATAAAAAGTATGATGAAGCATTAAAAATCTTACCAAGCAAAACGATTCACCTATGCCTGCGATAATTCCGGCTACCTATTTGTAATTGAAACTTATTAATGAATTATATGAAACATTTCTAAATAGAATATTTGTGACTTATAAAAGTTAGACTAAGATTGTATCAGTTCCCTTGTTCGATATAAATTATTAAAGCTAAAAATATTATAATCAAATTTATGATGTCTGTTGAATTATCATCAATAGACATTTTAAGCCCATTTGGTTTTTAACTTTAGTAAATCCTCTCTTTATAAAAAGAAAACAATAAGAAGAAATTCTTAAGACATTTAGTTTACTATTAATTTAAGAGGTAAATATGTTTGCATCTAAGTTGAAGCAATATTTATTATTTATATTTTTTCTGTTCATTCTCTTCGCCACCAATTTTGCCCAGCAAAAATATAACTTTGAACATATTTCCATTCCGGATGGGCTATCAAATACTTCTGTGAACGATATAATTCAAGATCAATATGGTTTTTTGTGGATTGCTACCGCTGATGGTTTAAACCGTTATGACGGTTATAATTTCAAAATATATAAAAACGATCCCAGTGATAAAAACTCATTGCCAAATAATACTGCAATTAAATCAATGGTTGATCATGATGGAACATTGTGGGTTTGTACAGTGGCTGGATTTTCAAAATATAATAGAGCAAATGAAACTTTTGAGACTTTTCTGCCTGATTCCAGCAGATCCAATTCTGCATCAAATGCGATTTATAATATGGTTCAGGACAGTAAAAACCGTATGTGGCTTTTAACTCAAGATGGTATTTTCCAGTTTAATAAAAAAACCAATGAAATTAAAAAGCAATACACAAAAGACGGTAACAATAAGGTAGCTACGGTAGGATTAACAATTACATTATTAGAAACTTCATCCGGCGAAATTTATTCAGATCATAACTTTTTAGGATTAATTAAATATAATGAATCGACCGGTTTATTTGAAACTGTTAATGTTGATTCAAAAAATCCCGATCTTTTTAAACAGCAGGTAATATCTAATCTTTATGAGGATAAAACCGGAAAAATTTGGATTAGTTCTCAAAACGGATTTTATAATTATAACCCTATAACAAAAGACTTTAATGAAATAAAACTTTTCAATAAAGATCCAAAACCTGGATTCTGGACAAATATGGTTGGGAATATAATTCAAGATGAAGATGGATTTCTTTGGATAGCAACTTCACAAAATGGAATTTTTCGTTATAACATGAAAACAAATGAAATTATTCCAATTGATCAATCGGAATTTCCAAATGGTGTTCATAATTCTGATGGGTTTTGGTATTTGTATAAAGATGAATTCGGAATATTATGGATAGCAACTCAAAATAATGGAATGTTAAAATTAGATTTTCAAAAGGAACCTTTCCGGCTTTTCACAAATCCTGTTGATATGGCAAACTCCAATAAAAGTCTATCTATTTCTTCAATCTACAAAACTCCAAATGAAAAAGATTTCGTTTGGCTTGGCACAGACGAGGGTTTGGTCAAATATAGTTTAAAGGATAAAACTTACAAAAAATATCAAAACATTCATGGAGGTTTAAATTCCACAAATAATAATCTTGTTCGAAGCATTCAGCAAGGTTCTTCAAAATATATATGGCTTGGCACCAGCAATGGTTTAAGCATGATGGATCTATCGAATAACACTTTTACTAATTACGATTTAGGTGATAACTCAAAATTTATTCATGTTGACTACAACAGCATATATGATCTTTCAATGGATGATTATGGGAATCTATGGATTGCTACTAACTTTACAGGCGTCGTAAAATTTGATACTAAAAATAAAACCAAGCAATTCATTCCAACGCATGATGCCCGTACCTACAATTTAAACTTAATGTCTGCAATAGATTCACTTTCCAAAAATAATTATGCTGCGGCTAAGCTTACTGAAGTTGGAGATTATCAGGATTTAAAAAAGGAATTTAATATACCAAAGCAAACTGATGTCCTGATTGTTTCTGTTGGCGAGGGATTGCCTTCTGCCGGGATGGTGGATTACGGCTGGCTTCAGGATTCAAAATCTGATACAGTATGGATAGACAATGATTATTCAAAATCTTTCTATATAGGCGGTGATTATAAAAATCGGATTTACGTTGGAATAGTATCATTAAAAAAAGGAAATTATACTTTAAGGTATATTTCAGATGACAGTCATTCTTACGGTAAATGGAATGCTGCACCTCCAAATGATTCTTCATTATGGGGAATTCAAGTTTTAGATTTAACAGGCTCTGATGTTAATTATTATAAAAGTCTTGTTTCGTCAAGTGAGAATCAACCATACATAAATTCTCGTTTTGTTCGGAAAGTTGAATATCAAAATGACGGTTCTGTTTTAATCGGTACAAATACAGGTTTGAGTAAATTCGATATAAGAAAAAATACAATTGAATATTTACAGAACGATTCAAAGACATTCCCAAGTCAAAACTTAAAACATATCAATGATATCTTTGTAGATAAAGACAGAGTTGCGTGGGTAGCAACAAACGGAGGTTTAATTAAATATGATCAACAATCAAATACGTTTAAAATTTTATATGATAAAGACGGGCTGCCTTCGAATTATATTCAAGCAATTGAGGAAGATACATACGGAAATTTATGGCTAAGCACTCTAAATGGTATTTCTAAATTTAATAAAGATACTGAGCATCCAATTTTTATCAACTATGATGTAAAAGACGGATTGCAAGGATATGCCTTTAATACGACGAGCATCTTTTAGAAGTGAATCCGGAGATTTGTTTTTCGCCGGTCAAAACGGATTTAATACTTTTCATTCCAGTAACATTAATAAACAGTTGCCCAAAATTGATATCACACAATTAAAAATTTCTAATAAATTAGTAACTACTTCCACTGAAAATTCTCCTTTAACAAAAAGCATCCTGGATACAAAAAATATTGAGCTGCCTTACAGTCAAAATAGTATTTCGTTTGATTTTACAGCCATTCATTTTTCAAGGCCTGAAAAAAATCAATATGCTTACATGCTTGAAGGCTTTGATAAAAATGGCTGGATATATGACAATAGAAGATTTGCTACTTACACTAATCTTCCCCCCGGTAATTATGTATTTAAAGTAAAAGGATCAAATGGTGATGGTATATGGAATGAAACAGGAGCGGCTATAAATATAAAAGTACTTTCTCCCTGGTGGAGAACTATTTGGGCTTATTTAGGATATGTACTTTGTTTCGGCTTGGTCGTTTTTGGTGTAGATAGAGTTCAAAGGCGGCGATTGCTATCTAAAGAAAAAATTAATTCACAAATAAGAGAAGCAGAACTGCGCGCCCAAATTGCAGAAAAAGAAAGTGAAAGAAAATCTCACGAGCTTGAAGAAGCACGAAATCTTCAATTGTCAATGCTTCCAACTGAAATACCCCAACTGCCAAACATAAGCATAGCAGTCTATATGAAAACGGCTACAGAAGTTGGCGGAGACTATTACGATTTTCATCTTCATTTAGATGGAACTTTAACTGTTATTCTTGGAGATGCAACCGGGCATGGAATGATGTCCGGGATGATGGTTTCGATTATGAAATCTCTTTTTATGTCTGATAGAACTAATAAAGAATTGAAACCATTTTTTGAAAATGCAAGTGCTGCAATTAAAGATATGCGTCTCGGCAGATTAATGATGGCGCTTACTTGTGTGCAGATTAAAAATAATAAAATTGTAACCACAAATGCCGGGATGCCTCCCCTTATTATTTATAGAAATAATTCTCAGACTATTGAAGAGATAGGATTAAATAACTTGCCTTTAGGAGCAATGAAAGATTCTGTTTATGATGTTAAAGAATTAATGATTGAAAGAGGTGATACTTTATTGCTGATGAGCGATGGATTTGCAGAACTGCAAAATGCAAACAATGAAATGTATGGTTACAGAAGAGCAAGAAACAGTTTTGAAGAATATGCTAAAAGAGAACCAGAAGAAATAGTAAATTTCCTAAAAGATGAAGGTTCAAGATGGACAAACGATGAAGACCCTGATGATGATGTAACTTTTGTAGTAATTAAAGTGAAATAGTTAGTTGGAAAGAATATGGAAGCAAATTTAATTTTAGATTTATCATGAAGGTATTCAGAAATATCAGACAAAAACTCGCTGCCGAAAATAAAGTGATGGCTTATCTCACGCTACGCCGTTGGTGAAATTGTTCTAGTTGTTATTGGAATTTTGATTGCACTGCAGGTTAATAATTGGAATGAACAAAGAAAAAGTAATGAAAAATTTAATGCTGTATTGGAACAGATTTATACTATAATCGATCAGGATGTTCAAAAGTTATCAAATGATAGAAGAGTAATATCGCAGCAGTATAACGTTACCGATACGCTATTGAATTATCCGGAAAAAATTAATCCGAAGCTATTGCCATCATTACTTTACTATATTGATTTAATTCCAAACAATTTTATTTCAGAAGCAGCTCATCAAATGGATTTATTGGAATTTAATCCCAAGAACTTATCACAAAGCCGTCTTTATAAAAGCATCGCGTCATACGTTTTTGATAAACTGGAATATGATAAATTTACTTCAAAACATCTATCTCCTTTATTAAAAAATTATAATTTACCGGAACCATCATTAATATTTGGATTTTCTGCTCTTAACAATTTTGAAAATATTGATCTTAATTTTTTTACAAAAGAACAGCAAAAAAAAATTTTGGAGTTAATAAAAGAAGTTCCTTTTAAAAATGCTTTACAATCTGCTTTAAGCCAATATTCTTTAACAAATCAGATGATTTCAAACAAAGAACAATCTGCTCTAACAATTTTAGATTTAATTAAGCAGTATTATCCTAAAGCCAGATTGTTATATCAAAATATCGGTATTGTTGGAGATGCAGCTCCCAATAAAAATTGGACAGAAAATGTTCCTATGACTTTAATAAATGAACAAAAATCAATTTGGGAAATAAGAATTAAACTTGGTGATGGATCAGTAAAATTCAGAGATGGAAATAGCTGGATAGCTAATTGGGGTGGAGAAACATTTCCTTCCGGAAATACAAAATGGAATGGCTCAAATATATCTGTTAAAAAAGGTTACTATAAAGTAACTCTATACCTAACAAAAAAGACATATAACTTTGAATTAATTAAGTAATAAATAATGACAAGGTTTTTTAAAAACGTTAGACAAAAACTGGCTTCTGAAAATAAAGTGATGGCATATTTACGTTATGCCATTGGTGAAATTATTTTAGTAGTAATTGGGATTTTGATTGCACTTCAAGTAAATAATTGGAATTCAGTCAGAATAGAAAAAAACAAGGAATCTGTTTATCTCAAAAATATTAAGCGTGACTTAACAGAACAGATAAAATCAATTGATGAACAGCTGAATACTGAATTTGGTTTTTCAAAAACGGCAAAATCAATTTTAAAATATTATAAAGAGCACCATAAATTTAAGGTTGATAGCTCTTTTACATCAGCAATTGGAAGTTTAACCAGTCGAAGAACTTTTGTAAAAATCAATCCTACATACACGGAACTGCTCTCGTCAGGAAATGTTGACATTATCAGTGATAATAAATTTAAAGGCAACCTTATAAACTACTACCAAGAATTAGAACGTTTAGAGCTAATAATTAATAAAAATAATAATTTATTTACTGATGAAGTTTTCGTACCCGGTGTAACTAGGTTGAGCGAAGTTCAAGCGTCTTCTATATATGATGAAATATTAACTTCGAAAATACTAACTCAAAATCAAAAAGATACTTTAGCAAATTACGTACACCTGAATGAAAATAATTTAAAAGCTATCACCGCTGCCCAACTTAAAAAACCGGAAAATCAACTCACGATGATAAACTTAGTAAATTTTAGATACCTACTTGCAAATCTTCATTGCGCTATGCTAATGATCCAAAAAGATAAAACACAAACACTAATAGATGAATTGAATTCAACTTATGAAAATCTTTAGAAATGTAAGACAAAAACTCGCTGCAGAAAATAAAGTAATGGCGTATTTACGTTATGCAATTGGCGAAATTTTACTAGTCGTTATTGGGATTTTAATTGCATTGCAGGTTAACAACTGGAATGAACAAAGAAAACTGAATAATGAGCGCAAAGAATTGATCAAATCTCTAATTACCGATTTTGAGGAAACCCGTGAAATTATAGCAGCAAAAGAGGCTGAAAATGCAGAGTCAATTAATAAAACTTCCCGTTTTCTGTC
>CAVVCO010000016.1:0-335623 GCA_963746735.1 uncultured Ignavibacteriales bacterium | reverse complement strand
TGGCATTGGTTCTGTCAGCCTGCGGAAAGCGTCGTCGACCCCGACGGCATCCGGCAACGCCAGCGCAATCGTCGTCCACCCCGACTCCCCACCACCTCAGACCCCAGCCCAACGTCGGTCACCACTCCGCCCGCAAGCCCAAGCCCGACCGGCACGCCAGCCTCGACCTCGGGCGCGACCACGGTTCCGGCTAGTTCCGCGACCCCTGGCACAGGACTCATGCCGCCCGATTATCTCGACGATCGCAGCTCGGCCACCGAAGTCGTTCATTCCTTCTACAACGCGATCAACATGCAGCAGTACGCCCGCGCCTATTCCTACTGGGAGCCGGGAAGTCCAAACGTGCCGCCGTTCGACCAGTTCCAGCAGGGGTATGCGACCACCACGCACGTTGACGTGACCTTTGGAACGGTCGGATCGGGGGTGGCCGCGGGAATCTCTACTTCATGGTGCCCGTCGAGCTCAACAGCGCGACGAGCGACAAGGGGTCGAAATACCTTCGTCGGCTGCTCACACCCTTCATCTTGGGCAACCGGCGAATCAGACCGTCCCGCCGTACCACCCGATGGCGATTCAAAAGGGAGATATCGTGCAGGCCGGACAGTGGCGCGAACGTCACAGATCTCCTGGCCAAAGCGTGTCCGTCCCAGCCGGATATGGGCCAGGGCGGCATGGCGACCGGCAAGCCGGAGAGCATCGGCTCGGACGTCTATCTCGCCGACCGCAGCGACGGCGCCGAAGTCGTGCGCTCCTACTACAACGCCATCAACCGGAGTGAGTACGCTCGCGCCTATTCCTACTGGGAATCAAAACTTCCCGCGTCGACGCTCGCGCCGTTCGATCAGTTCCAGCAGGGCTATGCCAATACCAAAGGGGTGAAGCTGACGATCGGCAACGTCACCACGGACGCAGGGGCTGGGCAGCGCTACACATCGGTGCCGGTGACCATCGTCGCGTCGATGAACGACGGCAGCACACAAACGTATGTCGGCTGCTACGTCACGCATCTCGCCGTCCCGGAAATTCAGACCAGCCCGCCCTTCCAGCCGATGAGCCTGATGCGCGCAACCGTAAACAAGGTCGCCAACAACGCCGATACCAACAGCATGATGGCGACGGTCTGCACGCCGTAGCGGGTACGAGAAGCGGGTTCAGACGAGGCCGGCGAAGAAGTCCTTCCTAATTCGCCGCCCCGGCACACCGATCGACCGTAGCATCTGTTCGTAGGAGCGGACCATCTCCTCGGCGGTCCGGAGAGGTAGAAGGTGCGCTGGTGGAAGTCGGGAACTTCGCGCGCGATCATCTCCGTGTCCATGCGCCCCGTGTAGCCGCGCCAGTTGCGCGGCACCGACGAGGTGTCGGTTAGCGTGTAGACAGTCGGGATGCCGAGCTGTCGGTACGCATCATCGAGTACGTCCTGGTAGACGATGTCATCCACGGTCCGGTTGACGAAGAAGACGATGATGTCGCGCCGCTCGCCAGTATCGATCAGATGCTTCAACATGCTGCGGAACGGCGTGATGCCGATGCCGCCCGCGATAAAGACGAGCTTTCTGCGCGGATTGCCCGGCAAGGTAAAGTCGCCCGCGATTTGCCCAGCAACAATCGTTTCCCGCCGGTTCATCGCCAGCATCGTCTGTTTGAAGCTGCTGCTCTCAGGATAGAACTTCACTCCGAGGTGCAGATTGCGCTCGGTCGGCGATGATGCCAGCGTGAAGAAGCGGCGATTGCCCCGCCGGTCGGCGTGTGGAAAGCCGAGCGTCCACTCCATGTACTGGCCGGGCGTGAAGCTGAGCCCGGCCGGCGCCGCGAAGGCGAAATCGACTGTGTCGGGCGAGATCCGCGTTTTCCGGCGCAGTTCCAGGACGAAGCGACGCTTCGGGCTCACCAGGTAGGAGTAGACGTTACCGATGATCAGTGCGAGCTCCGGGGTCGAGTAGACTGAGCCCAAGTGGACCTGCGGTACGAACAGCACGCCGGTGGTGTCACCATAGACAACACGCAGCGGTTTCGTCGGTGGAGACGTTAGTGGCTCGGTCAACATGATCGAGGCGAAAAAGATCAAGGGTGATTCGACGACCAGTCGCCGCACCTCGGTCCCCAGCAGCAAGCCGGACTGCAGGCTGGCGAGCGCTTCACCGGCGATGGCCGCCAACAGAAAAGCCACCACCAACGACTCCTGGCGCACTTTACGCACGATCAGGATCCCGCCGATGAGCACGACCGGTAGCATGCCGGTTGTCCCGACCCACCAGCTCGCCGGGTCCTTCAGCGCGAGGCCGATCACGACCGCCGACAGCGCGGCAACCTCGAAAACGTGCTTGTTGTAGAGCGACAGAATGTACTTGGAGGACATCGCGAGGATCGCCGCCCAGCCGAGGACGGTCAGGTCACCACGCGATAGCCGGCGGATCAAAGATCAGGGCCAGGATCAGCGCGGTGAGCGCGGCTGACTCAACATTGACCGGCACGTCGAAGATCGCCGCCAGGACCGTGTTGGACGCCCAGCACATGAGCACCAGGACAACAACCGAGATGAGCAGTGAAGCCGGTCGGAACAGGAGTTGCCCACGCGCGGCGAGCACGAAGCCGGTCACTATGTAGACGACGAGCAGGTAGAGCAGCAGACGATACATGGTCGTCTGGTCGATGAACGCGTTGAGGCGGCGCATCATGACGGAGACACGTACCGGCCAAACCCACTGGTGAAGGTGGCCCGGGCATTGGCGTCAATCAGGTAGCCCTCGAAACCGGGCAATGATTCGATGAAGGTGATGCCGGTCGTCCCCATGGCGAACGCCGCCGTGGCGAAGCGATCCGCCTCACAGACGTTCGGCCCCACCACCGTGAGACTGGCAACGTCGACCAGGGGAGCGCCCGGGCTCGAACGGGTTGTAGATATGCTGCCCACGTATGGCCGTGCCGGATGTCGCGATGCCGCAATCAGTCACCGCCAGCACCTTCACGATCTCGTCGCGATTGAACGGATTCCTGATCCCAACTCGCCACGGACGCCCGTTCTTCAACCCCGCGACCTGGATGTCTCCCCCGGCGTCGACGTAGAAGTTGCTGCAACCGGCCTGGCGCCAGTTGGTTCGCGGCCTGCTGTACGGCCCAGCCCTTGACGACACCGGATGGGTCGATCTGGCCGTTTCTCTGGACGTCAAAGAAGCCTTGAGTCTCATGCCGGGACTGCTCGCTCAGCGCCAGGATTGATCGCACCTCCATGCTCGAGTCGCGGACCGCAAGTTCTCCCCGGTTGATCCGTGAGATCTCGCTCGAATCTCGATAGGTGCTGAAGGTTTCGTCGACGTGCTGGAAGAAGGAGAAGACCTCGTCGAACGTCTCGACCGTAACCTCGTCATCGAGAATCTCCACAGTAATCGGCATGCCCATCAGCAGGCGACACTGTTTCATCGGCGGCGCGGCTACCCCTGTGCCTGGGACAGGGCCGTGCTCAACGACTGGATGAACGCCTCGCTCGAGTCGGTCGCGCCGCTGACGATGTCGACCTGTGCACTCTGCGCCTGGATCGCCTCGGTTCCGCAGGATCGGGTCGGCGACGCTGTTGATGCGCACGGAGCGCGAGCGATCGCTGGGGTATTGCAGGAACTGGACATCGCTGATCTGGCCATTGCTGACGATCGCCTTGACCTGGAGCAGCCCCCATTGGGCGTCAGCGACCTGGCCGACGTAGGAGCCATCCTTGTAGTTGCCGGACGGGTCCGGCGTCGGAGTTGGCGTGCTGGTTGGCAGTGGTGCAAGCGTCGGCACCTGGGCAACGGACGTTGTGGTCGGAATCGAATCTGTCGGCGTCACAGTCGGGACGGTAGCGATAACCGCCGGGGTCGGAGTCGGGGGGCATACTGGCAGAGCCCGCCGACGTTGGCGTGATACCCGTCGCGACCGTGCCTGAATCGGCCACCGTCGTGGGCATCAACGCGAGGTCATTCGACTGGCGATAGATGAAGCTGTAGATGACAAACGTGCCGACGATCAAGACGGCGAGCGTCAATTTCTTCATTACCCAGGCGGTCCACCTTCGTGCGGCTGATTCCGCGATGATCGCTTCGCTAATCACGATATGCTACAGCGAAAAGATGAGAGAAAGCTTAGAGACGAGTGTGATGCACTTGGTCGTCACCGGGAGGGTTGCATGTTCGACGAGCATGAGGCGCCGAATCCGCTGATCGAGCGTCTGGGTGAATTCCGACGATACGCGCGGGCGCGGGAGATGACCAATGGAAGAGCGCGCACTATAATCTGGGGCTCTCCGGGAAGACGGTCGGGTCCACAGATCCTTTCGATGAATGTCGCGCGGCTTCCGCGCGGGTGAATCAATCGAGCCCCATATTCATGACGGCTACGAGGTTGGGCTCTACGTGCTGCAGGGTCGACTCGAGCACCGTTCGGACCTGGCCTCAAAGCCTCGTTGGTAAATGGCCCGGGAGATTTCATCTTCGTCGAACCGGGTGTGCCCCACAGCGCTCATAACCTGAGCGAGACTGAGCCGTCGTGGTGGTCGTCGCCAGGACCACGGCCGACGAGTGGGCCCGTGCCATTCCGTATGACCGAGCGAGGACGACGGCGCCTAGCCAGAGCTAGTCGTTTGCGATCTCGGCTGGCTGCTGGGTAACCGGATGTGTGACCTCGTCATCCTGATATGACCAGAGCTTTGGCGCCCAGAGCCGTGAGTTCCGACCATCGCCAGGCAAGCCAGTCCTCCCGCGACCATCGCCCCTGGCGCACCGATCGCGCTCGCCACGAGCCCGGCCTGGAATTCACCCAGTCGCGGACCGCCCGCCGAGAAGACCTCGGCCATCGAGCCGACTCTCCCACGTAATTCGTCCGGCGTCGCCAGCTGCCGCACGGTATGCCGCATCGCCATGCTGATCGCGTCCAATCCACCGCCGAGCCCCAGCAGGATTAGCACTGGAACGAGCCAGTGGGAAATCCCGAATAGGCCAAGAGTCAGGGCATATCCGGCGATCGCGGCGGCGACGATCCGGCCCGGTCGACGCGGCGCAGGCGCAAACGCCATCAGCCCGGCCCCCAGAACCGCTCCGGCGCTTGGGGCGGCATAGAGGATTCCCAGCCCGGTTGGTCCGATGGCGAGCACGTCCTTGGCAAAGACCGGCAGCAGCCCGGTTGGCGAAATGAACAACGTCGCAAGGAAATCGATCACCATCAGCTGCCAGAGAATGCCTCGCTCTCGAACGAAGTGAAGTCCGGCCAGAAGGCCCGCATCGGATGCCCTTCGGCCTTCGGTGCGGCGGCACGGGTGCGCATCATGAACAGCGCAGCAACCACTGCGAAGAACGAGGCCGCATCGATCCAGAAGGCGGCCGATACCCCGAACGTTCCGATGGCGATGCCGCCGACAGCCGGGCCGACGACGGCCACGGTATCGGTCGAGAGCACGTTTAGCGTCAACGCGTTGGCGAGGTGTTCGCGTGGCACCAGTTGCGGAATGAACGCCTGGCTGGCGGGTCCTTCGAAGGAGGACGCTGCGGCCGTCAGCACCGCGAACGCGTCGAGCAGCAGGATGCTCGACATCCCGGCACTCACCGCGATCGCCAGCAAGGCCGAGAGCGCCGCGAGCACACCCTGCGAGATGATCAGGAGCTTGCGTCGATCGCGCCGGTCGGCCAGCGTGCCGCCGAAGAGGGAGAGCAAGATAGTCGGAATCGCGCGAGCCAGGCCGACGCCGCCAAGCTGTGCCGCGGAGCCAGTGAGCGAATAGACGAGCCAGGCGAGCGCCACGGTCTGGACCTGCGTCCCAAGAAGAGACACCGCCTGTCCGGCCCAGAGGAGCCGAAAATCCCGGTGCCGCAACGCCACCAGCGCGTTTGACCGGTTCATGAGGTTATCTGAATCCCGGTGGCGCGACCGGGCGTGCTCGTCAAACCCGCTATCTTCTTATCCCCGTTGCGTCGCTGTGCGACATCCGGCACCCGCGCTCCCAACGAACCGCCTAGGGATGTTACCAGAGGGACGGCCGGCATGAACCGGAGGCGGTGACGGGACGCGATGAGGGGAAGGTGAAGGAGGATCTTGGTGATCTCGTCAGACCAGGAAGGAGATGACGACCGGACCGATCATGGCGAGCGCCACGAGCGGCACGATGCCCCAGAGCGTGCCAAGGACGCCAATCACCAAACAGGCGAGGAAGACCGCGAGGGCCTGACTCTCGACAGCATTGTCGGTCTCGTCGCGACCTCGGCCGGCTGTTCGGCGGGTATCTGTTCAATCGTCTCGGGTTGCTGTTCCACGTTGATGTCGTTCTCTTTCGTACGTTCGGTCGGAGCGCCATTCCGGTAACGGTATTGTACTGTTCGACACGAGTCGCGACTGTCCGCCAGCAGATAGCCGCGGTTCGGCCATAATTGGGGATAGTCGTCCGGCAGTACGCCGGATATGAACGGGTGATTGTTAACCGCACCGCGTCAATACCCGGTACCGTCTTTGGGAGCCTTCCGCTTGCATCCTCGTTTCATCCTGCTGCGTCGATTCTTGCCGAGCATTGTTCTGTCTCTTGACTCGCCGCAGGTCACCACCATTTGTTCATCCATGACCAGCGCTCACGCTGAGCTCGTCCGGAGCCAGCCGAGCCAGGGAGCCGCGCTCGGCAGCGGTCCGGCGAAGATCGATATCTGGTTTACTGAAGGGCTCGCCCCTAGCGGCTCGTCGATCAAGGTCTACGACGCGCAGCGCCAAGAGGTCGACCAGGGCGACGATACGGTCGACCCGCACGACGCGACGCATCTGACAGTCTCATTGCAACCCCTCACCGATGGGATCTACACCGTCGCCTGGAAGTCGATCTCGAGTGACGACGGTCACGTGATTCAAGGGACGTTCACCTTCTCGGTCGGCGTGTCACGTTTGCCCGGTGCGGCCGCCTCAAGCAATGGCCATCCTTCCGCGGGGGCCGTCGCGCTCCGCTGGCTCGTTTTTCTCGGACTGATGATTCCGGCCGGTTGGTTCTTGCTGGCGCTACTGGGTGTTGGCCTGAAGGTGTCACGTCGAGAGGTCGTCATTGGCGGCGCGTGCTGGCGTTGCTGTCCGACCTGGCGCTGGTGCCGGTCTCGGCCTACTGGCCGGGCGCGGGTCTGCCGTCACAGTCCCTGTCGGACACGCTCTCTATCTTGCCTGAAGCCTGGCTGGCCAGGCTCATGCTGGAATTTTTGGTGCTGGCGGTCATCGTCGCTATCGTGGTCGGGCGACGACGGGATCGCTGGATTGCCGCCATTGGCGTGGTGTTGACCGGGACCGCCCTCTATGAACTGGCAATGACGACGCATGCGGCGTCGCGAACTTCCGATCGCCTCCCGGCGGTTATCTCCGAGATCGTTCACCTGGAGGGCGTCGCTTTCTGGATCGGCGGACTGACGCTGTTCGCCCTGCTGCCCCGACGAGTCCGTTCCACCCTAGCCGTCCCGGTGCGCCGCTTTTCACGTGTCGCGTTCATCCTGGCGCCAATCGCGATTGGATCGGGCGTACTCAACGCTGGAATCACGCTGCCGTCTTTGACGAGCCTGACCGACAGCAGTTACGGCAAGATCCTGCTAATAAAGGTCGTCTTCGTGGCCGGCGTCCTGGCATTTGCCTGGATCAATCGCGGCGTTGTTCACGTGGGCGTCGTGCGGACGTTTGGGTTTGTGCGCACCTTGCGCATCGAGCTTGGATTCGGCGCCGCGGCCATCTTGCTCGCGTCAGTCCTCTCGCTCTGGGCCCCGCCCCAACCGGCCAAGATCGTGCCGCTGCGTCTCAGTCAGTCGACCGCAAACAATCAGGTCGCGCATGTGGTGATCGACCCGTTGCACGAGGGTTCAAACCGGGTCGAAGCCTGGCTGACCGACCAGTCCGGCAACCCGGTGTCGAATGTTGCCGTCGCGGTGGCGAGATTCAGCATGCTCGAACGCGAGATCGATCTGCCCGATCGCGCGCTCAGGAGTAAGCAAGCGGGTCATTTTGTCGACCCCGACGCGCCACTGACCGTGAAGGGGTGGTGGAATCTCGAAGCTCATCTTCGGGCAGGGTACGGGCGAGCCGATCGATGCCAGTTTCGACTTCATGGTGCCGGATCCCATTTTGACCGGCGGATTGAAACGGCGGTCCGATGATCCCAAGGCGCAGGCAGTCTTCCAGTCGGCCATCGATCAACTGATGACGCTCACCTCGATGAAAAACCAGCAGACCCTCTCGGACGGGATCGGCAACAACGTCGATACCACCAACGAAGGCGACCGTGACGAATGACAGCCCCTCTTCCTGCATTTAAGACAGACGCAGAATTAGATTTTTGTAAACCATACTTACTGCCAACACTAGGAGAAGTCTTGAAGTAATACGCTGACCTGTTTATTATAAACTAAAGCATACATATAGTTCTTATTTACACCATTACTAAGCTGAATTGCTTGCCCGGTACAGCCAAGATCATAAATATTTGATAGAGTTGAATTATCTGTAAATTTTGTGCTGTTGTTACTATCTTCATTCCACATAACAAAATAATTTGAGTTGTCATCTGCAAGCGTTATTTGAGGAGTGCGAATATTGCTTCCGAAATACCAGAAGTGATTATTATTAGAACTGCGAAATATAACACGGGAATTTGAACCAAGATTATACCGCCCGCGCCAGCATATTCTAGCGTAACCATCAGGCCCGGCAATAACTGAAGGTGAATAATTATATGAGTAACTCCCAGTCGAAATAGTTTGGATAGTGCCGGGAGGTACTGAATAAAAAGGATAGTATTTTATTGTATTATATTCTTCCCAAACTAAGTGAGCTATTTGAGGACTATTTTCAATTTTGCATGATGCAATAGCTGGATTTTTAGAATAAGATGTAGTTCCGCTTAAGAAAGTGGCATTATTCCCAACTAAAGTTAAACCATTTGATGATATTCCACCATATCTATAATAAAGGCCGCTGTTCTCCCATACTATAATTGCTGAACCATAGGAATCTATAGATAGAACCGGGTTATCATTATATTCGTATAAATCATTTGCATAGTCTACAACAATTTTTTGATAATCTATATAGTTAACATAACCTTTATAAACTTTAGCAATAATATTTGAAAAAAATCCGTCTCTTGGTTCCTGGTATATTATTACAACAACAATCTCATCAGATTCTAATTTAATAAAATCAATTGATGGGCATTTACCGCCGCCATCATCAATTGGATGGCCGCTGTTCATCATTGTCCAGGTAGCACCGTTATCTCTGCTTGTTTCGTACCAGACATGTCCCATAGATTCATATACCATATGCATTGTATTATAGGAATCCGGAGTTCTAATAATTTTTCTCTGCCCATTTTGTGTAAATGAATTTGTATTATCAGAAATCTGCGTTGCTTTTACATTGGCTGTTAAAGATGAACTACTGCTTGTAAATACAACTCCAGTATTTAATGAATTTGGATTTTGTAGCGTTGCCCCGGAATAGCTCCAGCTTTGTAAATAAAGGTTATGTGTTTTACCGGTTTGCGAAAGATAAATGTTAGAGGGTATGCTGATGGAGTAGTATGGTTGACCGGGTACATTATAATCTTGATTTAACAGCACACCTTGATGACTTGAAGTAACTGCAAGGTTATTATCTACATTTGCTAAAGTTTTAGGCTGTGCAGATAATCCTTGATTTCTTATTCCAAAAGGAGCTTCATTAAAATCCCTTAACCATGGGTCTTTGAAATTTATTACATCCAAGTAAGTGTTATCAACTTTTGCACGGACTGTAGCAGCGGCAACATTATTAAACTGACTTGTCATATTTGTATTAAGAATATCTGGGGGAGAAAATCTTACAAAATTATTATAATATATATTTTGCCCATTGTTTAAAGACCAGTAATTATATTTTTCTTGAGGATTTTGAATTACAGTAATATTTGCTTCCAATACTTTATAGTCTCTAGGAATATAAATAGTAGAAAAACCATTATTGTCTTTGAAGTCTCCTTTATACCAATATTTTACAGAACCGAATGAAGTTCCGCTGTGCCTTTTCTGGTTGGGAATTACACTGAACCAGGGTATTCTATTTTCATCTGAAATTATAACCCCCACTCCTGGAATTGTAACTATACAATAATGGTCAATTTTTCCAAGGTCTTCTGTACTATCAATATAAGTATGTGTATGAGCAGTATTATCACCAGTGTAAGTCTGCCATGAAAACCAGTGAGGATTTATAGAATTTGGTTCGTATCTCCACCAATTATATACATAATTTGATTGAGGCTGAACTAAATTATTGTTATAATATAAATCAATTCTCATTGCTACATTATATTCACTTTTTGAAAGAAGCGCCTGCCCTGAACCAGCAACATAGCTCTCATCATATATAATAAGATCTGCACGCCAGCCGCTTTGCCCATATAAATTGAGGAAACAGAACAGGAATAAACCAATAGCATTTTTTATTAAAGTTTTCATTTTTTTCCCTTTTGTTCTTTCATTTGATTTAATCATTTCAAAAGTTATTTTTAACACGCAAATAAAAAGGCATGGGGGTCTTTCATATTTAAAGATCCTGTTACCTTCATGGAATATTTGCAAATTATCTATGCCGGTGGTACTAGCGCCGGCATAGAAATATTAAAATGGCGGACTTTTATTTTCTGTCTATTTTTAATTAGTTATTATTCATTGACGACGGCCGAAAAGTATTACTCCCTGGTTTTGATCCTGGCCTACGGCAACCACTATATTCCCTTTTAAGGCTACACTGCTATATGTTCCGTTATCTAGGGATGTTTGGGCTATTAAGCTCTTCCATTGCTTTCCATTAAAATGTATTACTTCTCCAAACGCACCGGTTACTATAATATCATTTAACCCGGTTCCTCTTATACTTACCATGTAGTTTTGAGTAATTGTCCTGTTATCATTCAAGTCTATCCATTGGGCCGTATTTTTATATGTTTTTTCATACAACCCGTTACCTACTACATAATATCTTAAGCCGGGCACAAACCACACAGAGCTTATTGCAATGCCAAGCCCATTATTATCCAGCAGCTCTGTAGTGTTATCTTCCTTAATTCTAATAACCTGAACACCTTGCTGATAATTGGGATCATCGGCTACACAAAGGATCTCAGTTTTTCCTGTAAATGGATTTGCAAATCCATTGATATCGTGTATATTTAAATTTGTTCCACCTGTCCCCATGGGGCTTTCTATTTTAGTCCAACTCCCGTTTTGGTAGTGGGCAATATTACCGCCATTGCCTACCACGTAAAAATCATTGCTTGACGTTCCCCAGATTTTGTTAATTGCTCCAGTTAACAAAGAATTTACACCACAATCCAATTTGACTGAATCACCGCTTAACCAACCAATACTTCCTCCATTTGTCACAACAATTTTATTGTCTGAAAAAATAAAAATTGCCTTTAATGGAGGATATTCAACAGCACTGCAAGCTCCATAATAAAAAATTCTTTTCAATTCCCACTCACTCCCATTCCAATGAACTGCATTGAAGCCAGTAAAACCATTTACGCTACTGTCATTAATATTAATTATGCCTGCACACCAGATATTATTTTCATCTATAATTGCTACGTCGTAGAGAGTACTGCTTGCACCGTTGCCAAAATAAAATTTTTGCCAGGTATAATTGTTACTTGTGGTATCAAGCGTTTTAACTTGTATGGTATCACTTTTCTGCTCTGTATTATTTATTACTGCTGTTGTTTGGTAAACATAGGTTTTACCAGGTAGCAAAGTTGTATCTATTACTGTTGTGTCTGTTTGGGTTAAAGTAAAATTAAACAGTGCATTATCATCTTTATTAAGGGTTACTTTAACCGGTAAAACTGTATCGCTTGCAGTAACATTTATAAATGCCTCTGTACAGCTTACATCAAGTAGCTTTAGCTTAATATCTTTTGGTTGTTCGTTTGGCGGGGGAGTTGGCGGTTCAGTGGTGTTACAGCCCATCTGTATGATAGATAAGCTGAAATAAAAGATAAATAGTAAACAAAAAATTATTATGTATTTTTTCATTTGAAATGAATCTCCCAACTTTTATTTCTTCAATGCTTTTTAATCTAAACAATTCTTAAACAAGAAAAATCAGTATGATTACTATTTTTCTTTTGCTTAAGAAAAACTTTTTTTGCCAAAGGCATGGAGCCCCATTGGAAGAAATAATTTAATAAATATAAAATTGAATTTGCGGGGGGGGGGTAGCATCAGTAATGTTTTTCATTTTCTCACCTATTTTTTAGCAGTGTATTTTTAAGAACAATCATAATTAGTAGAAAACAAGATTCAAAGTCAAATTAAATTTTTATTAACCTCATTAAGTATTTGTAAAATATTGTATTTAAAATTTTAAAGAATTCTTAAAGCATTGTACCATAAAAATAAAAAGCCATTTCACTAAAAAAAGATGACATCTTTGTATTTAAATCAAAATTTGGATAAACGATATATTTATCGGATAATTTTAATTCGCATATTATATAGAAAAGATGTCATCTTTAAATGCAGCGTAACATGAGTCACTAAATTATTTTTTTAAATAACAATTAGGTGCGTTCCTCTTTGCCTAGAAATGTAGTTTCAGATTTCTATTGACATGTCAATCATTAAATGTCTGTTAATAAACCCAATTTCTTCAGAGAAATTGGGTTTATATTGTGTCATAATATAGTTGACATGGTACAAACCCTTTTTCCCAATTTTTATTTTTTGATTTTTTAATTGGATTCTTTTATCGTCTTCCAAATCAAATCCAGCAATTCATAATTCTAAAATTAGCTGCTTAAGAAATTATTTGAACAGGCACACCGGTTAATTTTATTTTCTTCTTCGATATTTTTTTCAATTCGGAATCTTCAACTAAATCTGATTTGGTAAGTCTTATTTTATAGCTTCTAAAAATGTCTAAGCTCACTTCATCAAAATCATCTTCTTTGTCTGATGAAAATTACCTGCAGTTATTGAATAAAAATATATTCCGCTCGGCAGATTGGATGCATTAAATTCAACTTCATATTCTCCAGGTTGCTTTGTTTCATTAACAAGTCTTGTTACTTCTTTTCCTAGTATATCATAAACTTTTATATTTACCTAATATATAATTAACTTTTAATTGCACAAAAGCCTCCCCTTTGGGGAGGTTTGGAGGGGCTACTGTATATTTTATTTTTGTTGTAGGATTAAACGGGTTGGGATAGTTTTGATAGAGTTTAAAATTTACAGGTGAATTATTTTTATTGTCATCAATCGATAAAATATTTGAGTTTGTTACAAGAACTTCACCTTTATTAGGAATTACATTTATTCTTGCTATTTGTGTTCCCTCTATAGATAAAAAGTGAGATTCAATCAAGCTATCGTTTTGAAAAACATAAACTGAATTCCAGTTTATGGGTACAGGAACGTCCAAAGTTAACGGGAAATTATAGATATTATTATCCAAAGTATCGGTAAGATTAAAAATAAGGCTGTCATTTGATTGAGAAACAATATCATATAAAGCGCATTCCCGTTCACGCATATATTTCGTAATATCTGCAACCGTACCGACCCAAATATCTTTGTCTTGAATCCATTTGCATATTTGAGTCAACCAGCTTACAGACATTGGATACCATGAGTCTTGATTTATAGCTGTCTGAATTGAATCAAATGGTAATACTTCATGAATTGTTAAAATTGCCCAGCCTCTGTTGTCGATTGATTCCTGAAGCCAATTAACAGCATCTAAAAATTCATCTTCATCATCTTCGGGAGTATTTCTTGGCAGGTCAAAGTCTTCTTCTTTGGAAGTTAGTTTATAATATTGATTTCCAAATAACGATTGCGGGTTAGGAAAATCATCCATTGCACGTGCGCTTTGATAGTATTTTTTTACAATATTTACAACCTTTGAATCATAATCAACATAAGGATAAGCAAAAGTAATACATTTTGTGTCGGTGAAAATGGAATCGATCACTTTTTTAGAATGATAAACTTCATACTCGATTGTATTAAGTGTTAAAGTGTCGCCTCGATCGAGTTGAGTTAGATAAGGATGAGTAACTGTATGAGAGCCAATTTCATAACCTTCATTATGCAGTTCTTTAAATTGCTGCCATGTTCCATACCTCCAAATTGCAGGTAATGTATCTGTTAATGAACCTGTAATTACATAAAAAGTACCCTTATATCCGAAATCGTCCAGAACAGGAGTAGCGTATTCATAATCCGTAATATAGCCGTCATCAAAAGTAAATGAAAAAGCCGAACTTTTTGCATTGAGCCACGGTTCAATTGTTATTGAGTCAAGCACTTCTTTGTTTGATTGAGCTTTTATTGGTAATGACTTAACTTTTCCTAAGACCGGATGGATTACAAGAAAGAAAGAAATAAATACAACTACTTTTATCATCAAAGAGAAATCTCGTTTATATTAAACCAACTCTAATATTAAAATTATTACTCATCAGCATTTAAAAAATAATTTGACACTCAACGAAAAATTTCTTTGCATTCACACTAACTTTCCTGCAGCGTCTTCCAAAGCAAATCCAGCAATTCTTCAATTCCAAAATTTGCTGCAGAGGAAATTATTTGAACCGGCACACCAGTTAATTTTATTTTCTTCTTGGATATTTTTTTCAATTCAGAATCTTCAACTAAGTCTGATTTGGTGAGCGCAATTAATTTTTGTTTCGCGGCAAGTTTGGGGCTGTATGTTTTTAATTCGTTAAATAAAACTTCAAATTCTTTTTTGTAATCTTCTGAAGTTATATCGATCATGAAAAGTAAAATCTTAGTCCGTTCAATGTGACGCAAAAATTTAATTCCTAAACCTTTTCCTTCATGCGCACCTTCAATTATTCCTGGAATATCAGCAATCGTAAAACTCTGGTAATCTTTATATTTAACGATCACCAAGATTAGGTTCTAAAGTTGTAAATGGATAATCAGCAATTTTTGGCCGTGCTGCAGAAACTGTTGAAATGAAAGTTGATTTGCCTGCATTGGGAAATCCGACTAAACCAACATCGGCAATTAATTTTAATTCAAGAATTAATTTTTTCTCTTCGCCCGGCTTACCATTTTCAGCATACCGTGGAGCCTGGTTTGTTGGAGTTGCAAAATTGCTGTTTCCTTTTCCGCCTTTTCCTCCTTTGGCTGCAATAACCTGCTTGCCTTCTTCATCAAGATCAAAAAGAATTTTTTTGCTTTCCGGATCCTTAATCAGCGTTCCAACAGGCACTTTAATAATAATATCTTTCCCGCCCTTTCCATCTTTTCTGGCACTTGCACCCATCTCTGCGTTTTCCGCTTTGAAATGTTTTTTATATCTGAAATCTAAAAGCGTGTTTAAATTATGATGTGCTTCAAAAATGATGTCCCCGCCTTTGCCGCCGTTCCCTCCTGACGGCCCGCCCTTCGGTACATATTTCTCTCTACGGAATGTTACGGCTCCATCGCCGCCTTTGCCCGCTTTTATTTCAATCTCAGCATAATCAATAAACATATTTAAGCCTGGTCAAAATAATTAGAGACAGCATTGGTAAGCATTACAGCTTCCTTCGAATATGGGTTTACACGGTAAGTAAGAAAAAGTCCTTTTAAAATATCAGTTGATTGGTCATAGCTATTACACTCGGAGATTTTCTCCATTGTGTTGGCAAAGTCCTCTCTATCTTCATTAAAAATCCCTGAAACAATTTTATCAATTTCTCTTTCGCTTAAAAAGCTGAACAAGTCTTTATCTTTATTATATACATCTTCACCCTCACTTCTATCATCTTCACTGATATCATCCTCATCTGTGCTTATTTCTTCTTTTTCTTCTTCATTTTCAAATTCTTCTGCCTGATCATAAAGATCAGTTCTTTCCTGGTCCTCAAGATTTTCATTAGTTATTTCAAAATCTTCATTCTCCAGTTCCGCTTTTTCTTCAATTTGGCTGTTTGCTTCTAATGAATTATCAATTTCATCTGAGAGTGAATCATCTTCCTCCAAATTTTCTTCGTCTTGATTTGAATCCGTATTATTTTCTTCTTCAAAATCATATAGCTCATCTAACTTTTCTTTTTCGGAAATATCAAAATTAACTTCCTCTTCATCCGAATCAACTTTTATTTCTTCATCACTTTTTTCTTCTTCAAAAGACTTCAATTCTTGATCAAACTTTGCAAGAATATCTTCTGCGCTTTCCTCAAGATTAAAATCCTTTAGCTCATTATTAATTTCTTCCTCTATTTCTTCATCAATCACCAAATCGTCTTCACTTATTTTAAAATCATCCTCAGTATCAAGAATAAATTCTTCTTCTTGTACATCAATATTTTCGGGTTCACCATTATCGCTCTCTTCTTCTTGAAGGCTAACCTTTTCAGCTTCTATTTCTTCATTTAATCCTTCAACTACATCATCATTTGATTTTGCTTCTATGTCACCCGAATCATCATTCTCAACTTGTTCAAGAATATTTACTTCGGGTATTTCTTCAATCTCAATGTCTTCAACTAGTACAGTTTCATTATTAAGCTCCACTTCTTTATCAATTACAATTACGGCTTCATGTTCTATCTCTTGATCATTAATTTCTGTGATATCTTCTTCAAATTGTTCCTCAGGTATTTCTTCTTCAAAACTTTCAAGTTTAATATCAACAGCTCCATATGAATATAATACTGTTTGAATATCTTCAATGTCATATTTCTGCTTTGCATCGGAAGGGAAAGATTTTCGAAGCTTCAAAAGCTGGTCGATTAAATTTTTTTCTTTTAGAAATAGTTCAAATGAGTTTAATGAAATTTTTGTTTTATTGATTCCGCCTATATTATGAAAATCACCAATAGAGAAAAGAACGTTATCAATTATATCATCTGACTGCGAAGATAGAACAGCTTTGTCAATCTTATTTAAGATTACCTCAAACTCAACCTGGCTTAATGAAAATATTTTTTTCTTTTCTAAATACTGGCCGAAAACATTTTTTATGTAATCATAGTAATACAAATAATTAAGTATCATCTTTATTTCTTCAACAGACTTTACTTCGCTGCCTTCATAAACCAGCTTTATGAGTGACCATTTAGGGCGAACGGTAAAATTAATATTGAAAGAAACTGCTTGAATTAAAAGCTTCTTTATATCTTCATAAGATACTTTTTTATTCTTCTTTATTTCGTTTCCAATTAAATTGAAATACTTTGAAATTTCTGAACCGCTGTAATCAAATACAGATTTTTGCAGAAGCTTATTACGATCCTGATAAATCAAATAATCCAATTCAGAATTAATATACTGCAAAATTG
The DNA here is from genome assembly GCA_963746735.1 of uncultured Ignavibacteriales bacterium. Taxonomy (GTDB): domain Bacteria; phylum Bacteroidota; class Ignavibacteria; order Ignavibacteriales; family Ignavibacteriaceae; genus CAVSWT01. Next base: position 318,312 of record CAVVCO010000016.1, on the reverse strand, counting down.
CCGGATGAATATTGGAGTTGAGCAGTTTTTCAAAAGTAAAAAAGGAGCCCAGTTTTTTTATTTTATTTAGACTAAAATCGGAAATAAATTTTATTTCTTTTTCAAACATTTTAACACTCATTTTTGAATAAGGTTAGAATTACAAGCAGAAAAATAAGCAATTACTTGTACAAAGTTAAAATTATAAAGGGTTTAATTAATTACCGGTTATATTACTCACATTTTGACGATAAGCTTTTGTGCATTTGGTTTGGTGAATTTTAGATTTTCAAATGCAGTCAAACTATCAATTTGATTTATTGAAATTGGGCTTGATAAATAAGATCCTGGAACAAACAGAACATTTTTATTTACTTCATTTGAATAATAAACCTGATTTGCATTTACTCTGTATTGTTCGCCTTCCTCAGTTGACAGATTATTACCTTTGAATATTAAGTCACCAAAAAAGATTATTAACAAAACAACCGAAATGAGGAATAAAAAAGTTTTCATAACACCCTCCCTCGAATAAAATGAACCCACCGCAAATATATAAAAATGTTACTGTCTTTATAAGATTTTTTAATTTTATTTTCAAGAGAGAAATGAAAGAAGTTTAATTATAAACTGGGGTAAATGATCAATTTACATCTTTTATCAAATTTTTTTTATACTCCAGCACATTGTAACTGCAGTAAAAAAAATATTGATTACTGGTTAAGCCAGATAACTCAATATGAATTTTATAACTGCATATACATCTGCATAAATGTTCAGCGGTATCAACAACCGTTACATTAATTGTGTCTGAATTTAATTTATAAGTTGTTACAAATCTGTTTGAGTCAGGACAGCAATTACCATACACACAAAAATCAATTTTTAAAGTATCAGTAAAAGAGTAGCTGAAGCAAGAATCAATTATTGTTTTTTTCAATGATGATGAACCGTTGCAGCCCCCATCTTGATATGCAATAAAATCGATTCCATCTCTGGATGAATTAGTTGATGTATCATTTGAGCAAGTAATAAAAATTACCGCTGAGATAAGAAAAAATAGTCCTGAAATTATTTTAACATTATTGTTCATAAATACCCCTTAGTCTATTCGCTGACATTTAGTTAAAAAAAATGATAATAAAAATAAATCATTTAGAGATTAACTACCTTTCCCATAAATAAAATACTATTTGAATTTCTTTCACGGATTACAAAGAAAAACGGCCTGTCAACTTTCATAAAAAATCCTGGACTGACAGAATTAACCCAGACTCCAACGGAAGTTACAGCAGCGGCCTCCGTCCCCTCTTCGTCAATTTTTATATAAGTTTTATGCATAACCTCACTAATAAATAAATTCCCAGGTTTGAACATATTAGTAAAATCTGCCTTACCAGAGAAAGCAATTCCCATTCCTAATGAAGTTAATACATCATTCATTTTTATTTTATATTCAAGTTCAAATTTAGGCATAAGAATAGTACCTTCAGTTGAATGAAAATTATTTAACCAGCTTTGCCAATTTGCACTGCTTAAGTTGTTTATGAGTGAATTCAATTCAACACCCTCTTTAGGAAGAAAGATCGTCATAAAAAAAGTACTGTCGCCGTATGGCAAATCTACTGCTTGAAATAAATTATTAGAATAATAACTCAACCCTTTTTGCTGCTGCATCATTTTGCAATTGACTTGTGAGCCGCTGCTAGTATTAAAAAAATCATCGTGAGTATTGTTTTTATCGAATTGATATTTCCAATCTCCCTTAAAGTAAATTGCATTAATTAAATACATAACCATATCTAGAGGTATTTCTTCAATAATCTCTGTAATCTTTCCGTTTGTATTCTGGTCAACCCAATTGTTAATAGTATTAACGCTGTTTGGGTCTGAAAAATCTAATGGCGAAACTTCAGCATTAAAATAATCTTTGTTTTGATTTAAAAATTCCTGTTCAAAACTATAAGTATTTTTATACCAGATTGAATTAGCAATAGTGAAAATTACTTTCGGATCAATACTGGTTAACAAACTAATTAAACTTTTGTATGACTCATTTATTTCCTGCTGTGTTAATCCGTTTAACTCAAGAACAGATTTCATTGAATCATAAGTGCTTCCGTTTGCTCCATTCAAAGTCATACCCAAAGCCATTGAAACACTTAGCGGAGAAATGAAAATATTTTTATCGCCTTCGTAATTATTAACCGAATTAAATAGATTTAAACCAAATATTTCAGAAGACGAAACAAGCTTCTGTTCTGATGTGGTTAAAGGGCGAACTTGATTATCTCCAGGTGTAGTTATTAAATTATAACATTTGAAAGAAAGCAGCGCAGAAATTAAAAAAATGAGAATAGAAATATGTTTTTTCATAGCAACTCCAGGTTTGAATAAAATCCAAATAATCCAATTTACATGCCGAAGAAATATTTAAATTTATTTTACTTATTAAACATAATTAAATCGTATAATAATATTTATCATCAGATATTTGATAGCTTGTTGGAAATTTGATAAGGATTTTAAAATTATATTTAAACAAAAAAATCCTCTATAAGATATAGAGGATTTAATATCGATTTATATTTAATTATAATTTTTTACTTCCCGCTTTTAATCCCTGCCCTAATATATTCCCTTCTCAGTTGCGCAATTACATCCATAGAAATTCCTTTGGGACATTCTGCTGAGCATGCTTCGGTATTTGTACATGCGCCAAATCCTTCAACTTCCATCTGATTCAGCATTGCCATAACTCTTCTTTCTCTTTCAGGTTTGCCTTGCGGGAGTCGTGCAAAATGTGAAACTTTAGCACTTACAAACAACATAGCAGATGCATTTTTACAAGCTGCAACACAAGCACCGCAGCCAATACATTGTGCGGCATCAAAAGCAGATTCCTGATCATCTTTTGTAATTGGAATTGCATTAGCATCTGGAGCGCCGCCTGTATTAACTGAAATAAACCCACCTGCAGCAATTATTCTATCAAAAGCAGAACGGTCAACAATCAAATCTTTTATTACAGGAAATCCTTTTGCTCTGAATGGTTCGATTACAATTGTTTCTCCATCCGAAAATTTTCTCATGTGAAGCTGACAGGTTGCAATAGCAGCTTGAGGGCCGTGCGGCCTTCCATTTATAAATAAACTGCAGCTGCCGCATATACCTTCACGGCAGTCATGATCAAATGCAATCGGCTCTTCACCTTTTTTAATCAAGCCTTCATTAACCACATCCATCATTTCTAAAAAAGACATTTCAGTTGAAATATCTTTTGCTTCATAATTAACAAATTTTCCTTTGTCATCTTTATTTTTTTGACGCCAGACTTTTAGGTGTAAATTCATGTTTGTGCTCATTACTTGTAACTCCTTTGAGTAAGATGGACGTTTTCAAATGTTAATTCTTCTTTATTCATTTCAGGTTTTACATCATCGCCTTTATATTCCCAGGCGGCAGCAAAAGCAAAATTTTCATCGTCGCGTTTAGCTTCGTTTTCATCAGTTTGACTTTCAATCCTGAAATGCCCGCCGCAAGATTCTCTTCGTTGAAGCGCATCCATTGCCATTAGTTCACCAAGTTCTAAAAAGTCAGCAACTCTTCCTGCTTTTTCAAGTGATTGATTTAGCTCTTCATTCGTTCCGGCAACTCTAACATTCTGCCAAAAGTCACCTCTAATTCTTTTTATTTCTTCAATCGCTTTAAGCAGCCCTTGTTCGTCTCTTGCCATACCTACATAATCCCACATGGTTAAACCAAGTTCTCTGTGAAATTCATCTACTGTTTTATTTCCTTTAATGGAAAGTAATTTATTAATTTTATTTGTTACTTCACCTTCAACCTTTTTGAATTCGGGATGATCTTCTTTTAATCCATCAATTTTATGATTAGCAAGATACCCGCCGATTGTATAAGGAATAACAAAATAACCATCAGCCAGACCCTGCATCAATGCGCTTGCACCAAGCCTGTTAGCACCATGGTCAGAAAAGTTGCATTCACCTAAAGCAAATAAACCCGGAACAGTGGTCATTAAGTTATAATCAACCCAAAGTCCGCCCATTGTATAGTGAACTGCAGGATAAATTCTCATTGGAACTTTGTATGGGTCTTCATCCGTGATTTGTTTGTACATGTCAAAAAGATTTCCATATTTATCACGAATTGCATCCTCACCAAGTCTGTTAATTGCATCTGCAAAATCAAGATAAACAGCAACTCCGGTTGAACCAACTCCTTTACCGGTATCAACCATTTCTTTGGCATTTCTTGAAGCAACATCCCTGGGGACTAAATTACCGAATGAAGGATATTTTCTTTCAAGGAAGTAATCTCTTTCTGCTTCAGGAATTTCATTCGGTTTTCTTTTATCATCTTTATTTTTTGGTACCCAAACTCTTCCGTCATTTCTTAAGCTCTCGCTCATCAAAGTTAATTTTGATTGATAATGTCCCGTTACCGGAATACAAGTAGGATGAATTTGCGTAAAGCATGGATTTGCAAATAAAGCACCACGTTTATATGCACGCCATACAGCAGTAGCATTAGATCCTTTTGCGTTCGTAGACAAATAATAGACATTTCCATATCCGCCTGTAGCAAGTACAACAGCATCAGCAGCATGTGACTCCAATGCACCTGTAATCATATTTCGAGTAACTATGCCGCGAGCCTTGCCGTCAATAACAACTAAATCAAGCATTTCTCTTCGAGGAAACATTGAAACTTTTTTCAAACCTACTTGTCTCATCAAAGCGCTGTAAGCACCAAGTAAAAGCTGCTGGCCCGTCTGGCCTCTTGCATAAAATGTTCTTGAAACTTGAGCACCGCCGAAAGAACGGTTATCCAAAAGTCCGCCGTATTCTCTGGCGAAAGGAACTCCTTGAGCAACGCATTGATCAATTATATTTGCACTTAATTCTGCCAGACGATAAACATTTGCTTCGCGCGCTCTGTAATCACCGCCTTTAACCGTATCATAAAATAATCTATAAACACTGTCGCCGTCATTGGGGTAATTCTTAGCTGCATTTATTCCGCCTTGAGCTGCAATGCTATGCGCTCTTCTGGGTGAATCCTGAAAACAAAATGATTTTACATTGTAACCAAGTTCAGCAAGAGATGCAGCTGCAGAAGCGCCAGCAATCCGGTTCCAACAACAATAACAGTATATTTTCTTTTGTTGGACGGATTAACAAGCTTTAAATTAAATTTATGGTTTGTCCATTTTTCAGTTATTTTGCCTTCAGGCACGTTTGAATTTAATTTCATTTTCTAATTCCCTCCCATATTTGTAAATAAAAAATACAAGGGTATTATTGCAAACCCGATGCATAACAGAATTGAAAATGAAACTCCGAATGCTTTGATGAATGAAGTGTATTTTATATGCCTAACTCCCAACGATTGAAAAGCACTCTGAAATCCGTGCACAAGATGAAAAGCAAGAAGAATCATACAGATAATATAAAACCAGCAATAAACGGGGTAGTTAAATTTCATCAATACCGATTGATACATTGTTTCCGGCGGGCTTCCAAATCTGTGAGGTATAAAAAAGTCAGCTAAATGAAGTGCAAGAAAAATAAAAACCACTCCTCCGCTGTATATCATGAAGCGCGAAAAAAAAGTGCTGTTTTCTGAAGCATGAACAACTTTATATTTCACAGATCTTGCATTGTAATTTTGAAACCACAAACGTATTCCATCAAGAATGTGATAAGCAAAAATTAAAAACAATCCTATCTCAATAATTCTTACCGGTATATTATTGCTGCTGCTCATGAATTCGGCGTAGGCATTAAAAGCAACACCGCCGTCACTTTTAAGCAAAAATAAATTTGCAACGAGATGAACAATTAAATAAAGGTAGAGGAATAATCCGGTGAGCGCCATTATTATTTTTTTCCCGACTGAAGAATCGATGAACTTAACAAACCAACTCATAAAGTTCTCCTTTAAAGCAGAGTTATTTTTTCGTCCGTACTAGTGAAATTGGGAAATTATAATTTCCCCTGTGAAAACAAACTTTATTATTGTAGTAGAGGTGTTTCAACGGACGGCTATTTATGAAAATTGTTGCTTCCATTTATGTTTCAAAAATTATCAAATAAAGATTATAAAATCAATTTAAACTACGGTTATTCAAAATAAATTATTAAAAATAATTTAAGAAAATTGTAACATTTAGTAATGCCATCCCTTCGGGATTTATAGTTAATTATTTCTTTTTTTTATAATAATTTCACGCTTTCAGCGTTTGCCTTATAAAAATATCCCGATAGATAAAAAGCCCGAAGGGCTGATATTATTATAACTAAATGAACCTAATTGTCTTAAACCTCGAAGAGGTGATATAAATTTATTTTCTGTAAATCAATTAACCCCTACATTGATTTAAACGATTAATCATTTCATCAAATTTTGAATTTAAATTTAATCGGTATATTTTCAGTCAGTTCTTAAAAATTGTTTACGGTGTCCCGCTAAATTTGGAAACGGAAATTATAGGGAATCCGGTGATTCAGAAAAGAAAAGTCCGGAGCTGACGCGCAACTGTAACTCGTATAAACGGGAAGCCAGGAGACCTGCCGTAATAGTAAATAATCAGCCTTCGCGGGTGAGGTTGGATTAACGAAATTCTAATTTCTCATTTCGTTTAACATTCACAAATCCCACGAAGTTACTATCACTAACATTTATTTAGGAGTAACTTCAATGAACAAAAAATTTTTCCTGGTCTTTTTTTTCTTTTCAGTTTCTTTTTCTTATTTAAGTGCGCAGGATTTTACAATTGAAAAAACCGACTCATCCGGTTTGTACAAACTTTCCGACGTAGTTATTACAGCCACAAAAATTAATACTTCAACTTTGGAACTTGCAAGTTCAATTTCGGTTATTGATTCACAAGAGATTGCAGAAAAAAATAAAATTAATGTACTTGATTTATTAAGAGACGAACCCGGAGTAGACATTACCCAACAAGGCGGTCCCGGCATGTTAGCTTCAGCATATATTAGAGGCGGAAACAATGATCAGACGTTGGTCTTGATTGACGGGGTTGAAGCTAATTTACCAAATGATCCATCAAACACTTTTGACTTTTCAACTCTCAACACAGATGACATCCAAAGAATTGAAATATTAAGAGGGCCGCAAAGCACACTTTACGGTTCCGATGCATTATCAGGAGTGATTAACATCATAACAAAAAAAGGAGTTGGAAAACCTAAATTTTTTCTTTCTACGGAAGGCGGTTCTTACAATACATATAGAGCGAACGGCGGATTTAACGGAAGCACCGGGATTATAAATTATAATTTAAACGCAAGTAAATTTAAAACAGATGGATTTTCGTCCGCTTCATCAAAATATGGAAACACAGAAAAAGACGGAACAACAAATTATTCAGCTGATGCAAATTTAGGTTTAAATCTATCTCAAGATTTTAATATGAATTTTTTATACAGGTACAACAAAGCTAACACAGATTATGATCAATGGGGCGGGCAGTTTGGTGATGATCCTACATATATTTATAAATTAGATGAATCAATTTTTAGAACAGAAGCTAATGTTAATTTCTTTGGCGGAATGTTGAATCAAAAGTATGGTGTGTCGTATTATAAAAATGTCAGGAAATACAGCTATGATTCAACGCTGTATAATCCTTCTTCATCAAAAAGCTTTTACGACGGGAATAAATTAAAATTTGATCTTCAAAATAATATTGCGCTCTCCAATAATTTTAAATTTATTCTGGGATTAGAAACTGAGAATGAAAAAGCAAATTCAGAATATTTCATTTATTCATCAACCTTTCCTTTTGCAAGCGTTCTGCCATCAAACAGTGCAAGAACAAGCAGCGTTTACCTGGAAAATCAATTAAATATAAATAATTCATTTTTCAGCAGTGTTGGAGTAAGATATGACAATCATCAAAAGTTCGGATCACAGATAACATACAGAATTGCGCCCGCATATTTTTTCGAACAATCAGGAACTAAAATAAAAGCTACTATTGGAACGGGGTTTAAGGCGCCGTCAATTTATTATCTTTACGATCCGGTTTATGGAAATATTAATTTGAAGCCGGTTACAAGCATTGGATGGGATGCGGGGATTGAACAATATTTGTGGGATCAGCAAATTAGCTTAGGTTTAACTTATTTCAATAATTCTTTTGAAAATCTATTCGGAGTTGATCAGAATTATAAAACGATAAACATCAATAAAGCCAAAACAAACGGTTTAGAATTTTATTCTGTAATAAACTATATAAATAATTTGAGAATAAAAATTAATTATACATATACAAATACCAGGGATGAAAGTGCAAACTTATTGGATTCAGGATTACCATTACTAAGGCGCCCTAAAAATAAGCTGACATTAAATTTCAATTATAATTTTTTGAAAGACTTAAATTCCGATTTAGAAATTTTATATTTAGGGGAAAGAGATGATAAAGATTTTTCAAAATATCCCTCTGAAAGAATAATATTAAAAAGCTATACTTTGGTTAATGTGGCGGCAACTTACAAATTCTTAAATATGCTTCAGCTTTATGGAAGAATTGAAAATTTATTTGACACTCAGTATGAAGAAATATTTGGTTTCGGGACTGCCGGGTTATCAGGTTACTTAGGTTTTAAATTAAACTTGTGACAAATGATTTTGATACAGATAAATTTTATTTATATTTTGCTCAATCAAATGGAAATTAAACTTTTTTAAAAACATTAGGAGATTATTATGAACTCAAAATTAATTTCGCCTCGATTTTTAACTTTAGCTGGAATGATTTTAGTCGCAGCAATCATTCGACTTCTTCCCCACTGGCCGAACTTCACTCCCATAGGTGCAATGGCATTGTTTGGCGGCGCATATTTTTCAAAAAAATATTTGGCATTTGTAGTTCCTTTCCTGGCAATGTTTTTAACTGATCTTGTACTTGGTTTTCATGCTACTATGTGGGCAGTTTATTTAAGTTTCGGTTTAATTGTCGTTATAGGAATGTTAATGATTAACAAAGTTAAATTATCAAATGTATTTTTAGCTTCTGTTACTGCTTCTGTTTTATTTTTTGTTGTTACAAATTTTGCTATGTGGACAGTAGGCGGAATTTATTCACCGGACTTAAAAGGTTTGCTTGCCTGTTATGCAGCTGCAATTCCATTCTTCCATTATACATTACTTGGTGATTTATTTTTTGCTGGAATAATGTTCGGTGCATTTGAAATTGCTAAATCCAAACTCCCTGTTCTTGCCAAAGTTAAAGCATAAATTTTAAGGCGATTTTTTAATCGCCTTTTTATTATCATGAACCCTAAATCAGACATTCCTGTATTAATTGATTTTGATGGTGTAATTAGAATAGGTGAAAATCCTGCTAAGGATTTGAAAGAATTTATTTCATTCATTCAAACAGAAAATGTTCCTGCAATCATTGTAAGCAATTCAACACTTAAATCATCCGAAAAGATAAAAGATTTTTTTACTGAAATTAATCTTGAAGTAAGTATTCCCATCATCACCGCTGTTGATGCAGCTTTAACCTATGTAAAGGACAATTATAAAAAAGTATCTGTTTTTTGTACTGAGGAAATTAAAAATCTTTTTATCTGATTTTATTGATGATGAAAATCCAGAAGCAATTATTGTGGGAGATTTAGGAAGTAATTGGTCTTCAGAAATTATGAATGATATTTTCAGAAAGGTAAACAGCGGAATTGATTTTATTGCAATGCAGAAAAATAAATTCTGGAAGCCGGATGGAAAAACCCTTGTTCTAGATGCGGGTTCTTATATTGCAGCAATTGAATACGCAACGGGAAAAGAAGCAAAATTAATTGGAAAACCTTCTCCACTTTATTTTCACTCTGCAATTGAAAAGCTAGGAATCAAAGATAAGTCAAAATTTATAATGATAGGTGATGATATAGTAACAGATATTAATGCCGCACAAATTATTGGAGGTACAGGAATTTTAGTCTATACAGGAAAAACAAAATATCCGCTTTCACCTAACATTGCATTCTAAACCAGATTATGAAGCACAAAATCTTAAAGAAGTTATAGATGATATTAAAGAGAATAAATTGAGTTAAACAGCTTTGTGAAGCTTTTTCCTCTTCCCTCTTTTATATGCAAACATTATTATCTTCCTTAATGCTCTAACATACGAATAACCAGCAGCCCCGGCAGAACGCATAAACCCGGCGCCTTCGGTTAAATCAGGATTTGGGTTAACTTCCAAAACATATAGTTTGTTGTCTTTTGAAAGCCTCATATCAACTCTCGCATAATCCCTGCATGCCATAGCTTTGAATGCAGTGACAGCAATTTCTTTCGCTTTGGTTTCAATTTCTTTTGGAAGTTCTGCTGGACAAATTGGAATTGTTTTATGATAAGCTTCATGATCCGGATCCCACTTAGCCTGGTAGCTCACAATGTTGTGAAGATGGTCAGGCATTTCGGAAAAATCAATTTCACTAATTGGAAGTGCAATTGGCTTTTCATCTCCCATTACAGCAACATTTAATTCCCGTCCTTCAATATATTCTTCCACTAACGCCGGCTGAATAAAATGCTGTATCACATAATTGATTCTTTTTTTAAGCTGATTATTATTTAAAACAATTGATTCATTTTCAATTCCAACACTGGCATCCTCAAAAGCCGGTTTAACCATTAAAGGAAAATTCAAATCATGCTTGTACTTTGTTTTAGCTTTTTTAACAACCATGAAATTTGGTGTACTTACACCAAGAGTTTTTAATAATCTTTTAGCTAAAACCTTACTTTGACTGTTAGCTAACGACATAGCTGGGGCACCTGTATATGGAACGTGAAGCAATTCAAGTAACCCCACAAAATTCATTTCCAATCTTGAGTTTTCTTTATAAATTTCAACAAAATTAAATATTACATCCGGTTTATTTTTTTTGAAATCATCAATTAAAACTTGAATATCGTCTTTAATATTTAATGGGTAAGCATTAATTCCCGCTTTTCCTAGTCTTTTTGCTAAAAGTTCATACTCTTCAATTGGAGTTAAATTTTCGACTTCAAAATAGGGGACGAAATTTAGATCAGTTTTTTTAACATCTTCGCTTTTAATGTAAAATTCCGGGTTAGCTTCATTAAAAACAACTGCAACTTTTAATTTTTCTTTCATAGTTTTGTAAAGATAAAAAAAATAGATTTTTAAGCCAAAATTTGTATAATGAATAATTCATTCACATTAACTAAATTGAAAATAAAAAAAATTAATTTATGAGCTTTTATCCCCAGCCATACAAATACCAATGCGGACCTTTCGCACTAAAATATGCTTTAGTAATGTTAGGAAGATTTGAAAATGAGAGAGAAATTGGTAAAAAAGCAGGAAGCACCTGGTGGTACGGAACTGATGAAATTGGTTTAGCTAAAGCGGCAAAGAGTTTCAATTGCAAAATGAAATATTTCAGGCGTGAAGCACCTGATGAAGCTATAAAAGTCTTAAGTAATCATTTAAAGCAGGGCCTGCCTTGTATTTTAAGTGTTGATAACTGGGAACACTGGTTAACTGTTATAACTGAACAGCAAAAAAAATTTATTGTAGTTGACAGTGCATTAGATAAAGTGATTGTAATTTATACTGCAAAACAATTAACAAAACGCTGGAAATATATTGATGAAGAAACCGGGGACATCAGTTACGACGGCTATGCATTAACTTCTAAGGATAAACCGAGAACTAAGGCTCACTTTTCACTTTCTAAAGCACGTTATGTTATGCGTGATAGAAATATAGATTTAGCTGAAAAGTGGGATACTTATTTTAATGATTTGATTACAATCTGCCGGCCGAAAACATCTCACACCACAAAAACAATTTCATTTAATGAATTTTTAAGAAGGCATGAAAAATTAATAGTAGAACAAGTGGCTAATTGGCATGGGACACCAACCTATAAAGAACTGCAAAAAATTTTAACAAACATGCAGTTCGTTGCTGAAGTATACGATCTTGTAATTCATACTGAAGATCAGAAGAAAGCACTTGTAGATTTAGCAGCACTTTTAATGATGTATTCTTGCGGTAAATACGGAATGGATCCAATTTATTAATAAGGAGTTATTATGGCTTCAACCATCAAAAGAAATTTGAAAATTCTAAATAGAGAAACAACAGCTTTACTGCTTATTGATATACAGGAAAAAATTCTAAATGTGATGGCCCATAAAACAATTGTTGTCGATAAAACGTTAAAACTAGTTAAAGGATTTAAAGCTTTAAATGTCCCCATATTTTATACAGAACAATATCCCAAAGGATTGGGCCAAACAGCCGCACCAATTTTGAAGGAATTAGAAGGCCTTAGTCCAATTCAAAAAATGAGTTTTAGTTGTTATGGTGCTGCTAATTTTTTTGATAGATTAATTGCAAATAAAATAAATCAAGTTGTAATCGCCGGAATAGAATCGCATGTTTGTGTTCAACAGACTGTTTTGGATTTATTAGCGAATGAATTTCAAGTAAATGTTTGTGCCGATGCTGTTTCATCAAGAACTCAAACAGATTATGATTTTGCACTGGAAAGAATGAGATCTAACGGAGCTGAAATTACGACTGCTGAAGCTGTTTTATTTGAAATGCTAAATCTTTGCGGCACAGATGAATTCAAAGAAATTTCTAAAATTGTTAAGTAATAAAATATATTTTAAAGAGAAATCACTTTTATAATATTTGTTTCATTTTCTTATTTAATATTTCAGCAATTCAAATTTTTGGTAATATTTTCAAATGAGTTACTTTTTTACGGTTTAAAATTGTTTTGAAAATCGATTAATATTTAAGCTTCTCATCAATCTTAGTTAATTTTCTAGAAAAAATTACTGCCTAATTTCTTTTATTATAAATAATTACTGCTAGTATCAAATCATTACAATACACATTAAGTTCTCAATATGGACAGGTAAGTTGTACTTCTTTCCATTTTTCGTTTTTACTTTTGTTCCTATATTGTTCAAAATCGGCAGATTTATTAAATATTTAAAATTTAGGTACGATGATTGACTAAGCTGTAAAAAAAGATAGTCTAACAAAAAAATTATGAAGGGTGAGAAAATGAAAAACATAGCTAAACTAATAATACTCGTAGCTATTATCTTTTCATTCCAGTGGGGATGTAAGGAAAATTCAATTACAGAAAATAATCCAGCAGCAGAACAAATTTCTTTTAATAAACCTGGAAAGCACGATAATAATGAACAAGTAAAATCAGAAGCGCTTTATGAAATGGGTGAAAGCCAGAAATCTCAAGTTATTGATGGAGCAAAAGGCGGTTTAATTACAATACATAATATTGAAAGAAAAGCAACTAGAGTTATTATAACAACAGGTGTATTATTTATTCCACAGGGTGCCTTTACTGGTGTTAAGGAAATTAAAATTTCCACCAATAGTGATAATGCTTCAGTTCAATTCTATCCGCCAATGAAATTTGATAAACCATTAATTCTCAATCTATTATTCACAGGATTAACAAAAGCTGACTACGATTCTTTAGGATTACTTGGGCTTGGTCATATTGGATTTTATTATGTTCCTGATCAAGGGCCGAGAGAATTGATAACTAGTGACGGAATAATATTCAAACTAGTAGGCGGCAGATTGGGAGTGAATAATGCAAGGTTGGATCATTTCTCAAGATATTGCTGGGGTAAATAAAAAAAACTTTTCTACAATTGTTTGAGGGCATAATATAAAGCAGGAAGAATAATGACTATTCTTCTTGCTTCTTTTAATTATTGAACATTCTTAAAAACGTACAACCTAACTCTTATTTTAAATTAGATCATTTTAAAATGTAATATTTTCTTTGGAATACTTTTTTTCATATTTAAGTATTATTGCTATAGTTCACTTTAATGACAATTATGATTTATCTGAAATCCTAGCTGAAAATCTTACCTAATTCATAAAAATTACCTTTACCCCAGTAAGCTCATTATCATATAGTTACACTAGTATATTAATTCTCATAATGATTAGGTAACTACTTCTTTATTCGCAAGTAACTTTGGAAAAAGTTCAAAAATCTAATTAAAATCACAGTATTTAATTCTTATACAAATTAGGTATGAAGCTTGGATAAGAGAGAAGTATGATGAATATACAAAAATGGGAGAATATAGGTTGGGAGGAAATAAATTGAAATATCAGAATAAAAAAATTGAAAGCTTAATTAAAGAAGTCTTGCTTAGTTTTTTTAACAAGGAAGATATAAATGAGTTTTTTTCGATTCATAAAATTGATTCGGAATATCAGGGTAATTTATCTGAAATAATAAATTTATTAATAACGTTTTCATCTAAAAAACTGGAAGTTCATGATCAATATGAATTCTTATTTCAATTAGCTAAAAATACTTCTGTTATAGGTGAGCTTCAAATTTCAATATCGATTTACAAAACCTTAATCAACTTGGCAAAAACCGCTCGGGATCTTAATGAAACTAAAGCAAGAGCATATATCGGCCTTGCTGATTTATACAGCCAAATAGCTGAATGGGGGCTTAGTCTTAAATTTTGTCGGGCAGCAGAAAAAATTTATAAAGGATTAAAGAATCACAAAGGCTTAGCTCGGGTTGAAAACTTATATGGAATAGTAGATGGTGATCATGGGAATGTAGTAAAAGCTCAAAAACATTTTAAAGCAAGTCTTGCATTTTTAAAGAATGATAAGGATTTATATTTAAAAGGAAAACTGTTAACAAATTTAGGGATCATCGAAAATATTTTAGGAAATTTTGCCGAAGCTATTTATTATTTTGAAGAAGCAGTTTCAACTTTTGAAATAAATGAAAATTTCGAAAGAGTTGCCGAAATAAAACATAATTTAGGAATGCTGTATCTAAAAAAGAGTGAATATAATTTTGCCATTGCAAAGTTTGATGAAAGTATTACTGATTCATTGAAATCACAATATATGCAGCATCTTGGAATTTCATATCTAAGCAAAGCTGAAGTTTATATACGTATGTCGGAGTTTGAAATTGCAGACACTTTTGCTAAAAAAGCTTTGGAGATTTCAAATAATATAAATGACAAGTTAACGGTTGCGGATTCATATAAAGTCAAAGGAGTAATTCAGCGCAATAGAAATAATTACGAATCCGCCGAAAATTATTTATTAACAAGTATGCGCATTAACGATGAATTGGGAAATAAATTAAACCAGGCTGAGACGGCTTATGAACTTGGAATATTATATAAAGAAATCCGAAAGAATGAGGAAAGTAAAAAATATTTTCACGAGGCATTAAGTTATTACAAGAAGATTAATGCCTTTCATGAGGTAAGGGAAATTAAAAATTATCTTCCAAACTAGATTTGATTTTTTCAGCAAAGTTTAAATAAATTTATGGCATCCCAACTATATAATGTGTTAACTGGTCGATAACAAATTCCTTTTCGCCAATGACCGCTTTTACTACATCTCCGATAGAAATTATTCCGGTTATTTTATTATTTTCAAAAACAGGTAAGTGACGAATTTTTTTATCTATCATTAATGCCATACATTCTTCCACACTTTGATAAGGCTCCACATATATAACCTTTGAAGACATAATTTCTTTTACTGAGGCTTCCTTAGAAGATTTCCCAAGCAGGATAACTTTACGTGCATAATCCCTTTCAGACATAATTCCCTCAACATTTTCTCCGTCCATCACAAGTAATGCCCCTACTCCCTTTTCAGCCATAATCTTTAATGCATCAAATACTTTTGCGTCAGGGGAAATTGAAAAAATTTGATAGCCCTTCTTCTGAAGAATTTGTCTTACCGTTTCCATAAATACGTCCTTTAATATTTTGAATATATGATGTAGCTTTTGAGAAATATAAAAATTGCTAATTTCTGTCTTTGATTGAGAAGAGTATTATTTTGAATTCAAGATAATCTTTTTATTTAGAAATCAAAAGGTTTTTTATAGTAATGTGCCGTTTTAATCACTCATAAAAATAATGGGCTTTATTGGGCAAATTAATCCAAATTGCAAGAAATTCTTTTTTTACAGATTTTTAATAAATATTTTAGTCACAATTTATTTTCAATTAACATAGTAATTTATGAGAATACAAGAAATTGAACTCCGTCACATTAAAATGAAGCTAGTTTCACCCTTTGAATCTGCTGGTGGTACGGAAGATTATGTTGAACATATTATAATTAAGATTACTTCTGAAAGTATTTCAGGTTGGGGCGAGTGTGTAGCACAATCAAATCCTTCTTATACCTACGAAACTGTTGGAACAGCGTGGCATGTTTTATCTGAATTTATTATTCCAAAAATTTTAAGTAAGAATTTCAATTCATTTGAAGAAATAAGTTCGGCCTGGAAATGGATTCGAGGGCATAATATGGCTAAGGCTGGAATTGAAGCAGCTTTATTTGATATGTCTGCAAGGAAAGAAAATGTTTCTCTGTCAAAACTTCTGGGAGGAAATAAAAATAAAATTGAAGCTGGAGTAAGTATTGGATTAAAATCCTCAAATGAGGAGCTGCTGAATAAGATAAACGAATATATAGACGAAGGGTATAAAAGAATAAAGATAAAAATTAAGCCGGGAAAGGATATTGATTTAGTTTCATCTGTACGAAAAGAATTTCCCAACATTCATCTGCAAGTTGACGCAAATTCTTCTTATCAATTAAGCGATATAAAAATTTTTAAAGAGCTGGATAATTATAACTTACTTTTAATCGAACAACCTCTTGCTCACGATGATATATATCAGCATTCAAAATTGCAGAATCAAATTAAAACACCTATTTGCCTTGATGAAAGCATTACATCATTAAATGATACAATTGCCGCAATTGAGTTAGGTTCTTGTAAAATTATAAATATTAAACCAGGAAGAGTCGGGGGATTTACTGAAGCTAAAAGAATTCATGATTATTGTATGGAAAAAAATATTCCGGTTTGGCATGGTGGAATGCTGGAATCTGGAATTGGCCGTGCAGGTAACATTGCTTTAGCTTCTCTTCCTAATTTTATATTGCCTGCGGATATTTCAGCAAGTAAAAGATATTTTGAAGAAGATATAATCGGACAACCTTTTGAAGTTTCAAAAGTTGGGACAATTAATGTCCCCGATAAACCGGGAATTGGCGTAGATGTGAATTTAAAAAATCTTGAGAAGGTAACTGTAAAATCGGAAATTTTTAAGTAAACTTAATAGCAAAAACCTTCGAGGTTTTCAAAACCTCGAAGGTTATGATTTGTAAATCAGTCTATAATCTAATCACATTCTGTACAACAAACATAGGGAACTTCTACTAGCGGAGATGTTCTTAAAATTCTAAATTCACCAAGTTGATTACTTAATGGTTTTACTTCATTTAACACTGCACTAACTTCATTTAAATTTGACCTAAAACTAATTTCTTCTTGGTTCGGAAGATTATCGCTAAACATAACTTTACCAAGATTAGATTGAACTTTCTGATCATTTAGTGAATTAATATGTTCATAAATATTAGTTATATGCGGCAGCATTTCAACACAGAGCACACTTAATGAAACGTCAAGAGGTAATCCATACATTTCAAGTAT
Organism: uncultured Ignavibacteriales bacterium; assembly: GCA_963746735.1. Lineage (GTDB taxonomy): Bacteria > Bacteroidota > Ignavibacteria > Ignavibacteriales > Ignavibacteriaceae > CAVSWT01. The sequence continues at coordinate 300,715 of CAVVCO010000016.1, read as the reverse complement.
TTGATTTATTTCTTGATTACTCCAGATTGTAGTACCGTATTTAGTAGAATCTTTGTTAATAGTAGTATAGTCAGTTAATTTAAAAACATTTTGAAGATTACCGAAACTAACTTCATTATTCCAATTATTTAATGAAATATATTTTAAAGTGTTTATCTGTTTATCGTCATATTTTTCGATCCACTTTATATCTTTTTTATATTCTACACGAACACGCCAATCAAGTTTCTTTTCATTTAAAAGAATATTTCTATAGTCCTTATTATCCGCTTGTTTAACTTGAGCATAAAGAAGAGCCCAAAGTGTAGTTCGGGGCGGGTTTGAAGTAACATTTTTACCTTTATTAACTGCAACAGCATAAGGAGCTGTTACATATAATTTTTCCTCATCGCGGTTGCAGATGCAAGTTAATGTTGGAGCCGGATGTTGAATACCCGTTGCTCTTAGAGTTCTTCCAAATCTTCCTTGAGCTGTACTCCAGATATTTGCATGCCCAACTCTAAATTCATATGTGAAAAATCCAAATAGCTCATCTGATTCAGAATGAAGGCCTGGTGGTATTGGCAGCAAATAGTGCCTATCAGAATCCAGAGCTTTTTCCATCGGCTGCATAGCATCTAACCCAGTATCATCATCAGACTGATTTGGAGTTATAACCCGGATGTATTCCGGATCTATTGGTAATGACGGTTCAGTTGGAGGGACTAATAATTCGGGGTCATTATTACTAATCAATTGGTCTGGTGCATAAGCTAGTACTCTCGCAAAAAATAAATCGTTTGGATCTTGTATAGGTTCTTCAAATTCAATCCAGAGAAAACGTGATCTTGGTTCGGTTGAAGAATATTTTTCATTTCTAACATACGGTGATAGTGCAATTCCAGCGGAAGCTATTTTTGGAACTTGAGAAGGTACATTTGTAACCGGCAAAGTTAATGTTAATTGAAGCGGATCATCTTTTTGTGCTGCATGATCTGCTTTAAATTTTGCTTCTATTGTGTAATTGAGATCAATTAGATCAGGAAATTTAGGATCGTTTTTAGGTTCAACTGCATCAATAAAAATTAATTTTGTGAAACTTCTATCAGGATTTTGAAGAGCATTAATTGAAATTGTTTTCTTTACTTCTATGTCGCCAATTTCAAGCGTTTCCGAATCAGCATCGGTTCTGAATTTTTTATTACGTGTAAATATGAAGCTTAAATCTTCCAATGCATCCCACGTCCAATCTCTTTCAACCTGCAAAGACATACAGCAAATCCAATGATTCATCAAATCACCTTTGCTTGCAAATGTTATTGATGAATGATCTGGAGATAATGAATGCCTAATTTTATTTGAACATCCGAATTGAATTCTCTCCCCTTTCCTTCCAACCAATGTTAGCCCGGTATTTTCCAGATCAAGTTCTTGCGCTAATCTTTGAATCATATCGGGAATTTTTTCTTCCTGTTTGCCAACTAATAATTCAGTAAAGTTTCCAAAGAAAGCGGGCTTTGGTGGATCTGGCTGTAAATAGATGCCTTTCATTTTTACTGCCGGACTTGTATTTGCAAATAGATTTTGTTCGTTAGTCGAGGGTCGATATAAAACAACGTTGCTTGTTCTTCCATAACGAGTGTTAAATGATGGATCACTTTTCTCAAGCCCGTAATAGCCGTCTTTCTCTTCACATACTGCTCTTAAAGTTAATCGAATATTTCGAGCTGTAGGGAGAACTAATTGCTCTAGTCCATCAATTTCAGATTGACTTAATCCTAAATCGCCAAGATCAGAGGGATCACCAAAATTTAAAATGCTGCAATCTTTAAACTCCAATGGAATAGCAAGCTCACCATCAAACTCTGCTGAAAATTTTCTTGTTGTTGTATAAAATTTTATGAAAGATTCTTTGCCTGATACGCTTAACAAATTATCCATCTTTAATGTTTGAACTTCAACTGTAATTTCAACGCTGTCAACATCAGGATCTGAAATTCCTAAAGGAAGAAAAGGCTGTGTGTCAGGCTCTGCAGGTTTATTTGGATCGGGATTATTATTCCAATCATCAATATTTTGTTTATTCTGATTTTGAATTTGGATGTTGGCAGCTACCTGTGCTTTGAGCAAATCAACAGCGTTAGGATATTTGCCTGTGAACACCACACTTGGGTATCCAAGTAAAGGGCGTTTGATAACTATTTGATCATCTTCAAAAACCTGATCATCATTATTCACCGGGTTGTTTTGAATCAACAAACCACTAGGGGCAATGTACCTTTTAAAATGGCATTCGGTTATTGGAGATTCGCCATCATTAAATGATTCTGCTTCAACATCCGGCCCACCGCTTGTTAAATCGCTCATACGAACTCTAAATTCATAAAGATTCCCATATCTTAGCGGTGAATCGATCTGCTGCATGTCATAAATTTTATTTAGATTTTTTTGTGCCGGCCCTGTTACACCTGTGCCTGCATCATTGTTCGGAAGATTTTTTGGATCTGCTATAACATCAGCATCGTTTTGATAAATTTCAATTGCATCCTGATCCGGAATTACCATACTTTTTCCGTTCCAGTTTGCAAAATACATTGGCAGCCAATAACTTTTATTTGAATCACCATCTAGCTGACTTGGATAAACCTGGTATAAAAGTTCACCGTTAAAATCCGGCAAAGTATTCCCATTAATTTTAAGAGGAATTTTATTTATTACACCATTTAAAGAATTCCAATTTACTTCACCTTTATTTCTCACATCAATTTTATATCCTAAAACACCCAATGGCGCATCAAGTCTTTTATTCGGACCAGCACTTTGGTCCTCCATCATTTGCCGCATATACCAGATTAAAATTTGTTCATCATCCCAGCCGAGACGAATTCCCATTTCCTTTGTCGGATGAAAACCGTCGCTTTCTTCAAGAAGGAAATTATGGCTTACAGGCTGAAATGAATGAACAATTTTAGCAAATCCGTCATCATATTCTGATGCTTCAATAAATGATTGATCAAAATTTCCTTGAGGAACAGGATCAACTAAGTCAGCAGGTTTTTTAAATAATACAGGAAATTGAACCGGGGCAAACACGCTTCTATCTATATCTTTCTTTAATGCCGGAATTCTTGCTGCATATTTTTTAATAAAAAATCCATCTAAATCCTCATCAATAGTTCCATTAACAATTCCATCCTCGGATGATTTTTGTTGCGTAAAGAAATCACTATCCTCATTTATATCTACAAATAACCATCCGCCGTCAGGGAAATAAGTTTCTTCAATATTTAATTCTGTTTCATAAATTATTCCCAATTCTTTGGCAAGCTGCTGCTGCCTCAATGCATACGCATAGACTTGCCCCCAGCTAATTTCCTCACCTGATATTTTAAAGCCTGCTTGTTTTCCGGCATCTCTAATTGCACAATGATAACTGTCATCTATTTTAGCATTTTTTACTTTTGGAGCGACAAAGTTGAAAGACTTTCTATAAGTTAACGGAAGATATTTATTAATTGAGTTATCAATCTCTGTTTTAGGTTTAGGGGCTGGAGCACTTTGAGAGCTTATAGTATTTATATTAACATTATTATTAATCTGGCCAAGATTAGTAATTTGAAAACTATTTGCCAAAGTTGTAAATAATGAATTCTTTCCTGCCGGCAAGGGATTAACAACATTCAACAGCAAAGTATTTGTAACTTTTACGTTCATAGGGAAATCATTTAACCCGGTAATTATTTTTGCATCAAAAGATAAATTCGCATTTGCAAAAGAAGTGGAATCCGGAATTATTGGATGATCCTGTATCGCCGGGTTAAGCGGATTTTGATTTCTTGGCAGAAAAAGTATATTCAATTTTAAAACATTATTCTTAAAACCCTGTGGGAAAGCAAATATTGTAAACCTTCGATTCTTTTCCATTTTATTTTTCCTTTAAATTTCGTTTAATCTTTATTAAGCAATTTGTCTATTTTCCTGCCATGAAGTACTGAAGTTAATATCAATTATTAAGAAGATACTTATATCAATTGCGAATGTTACTTGAGCTGAACAATCAGTTCTATCATTGGTTCTTACTACTGAACCTTTAGCTTCAATCGTAATTGTTATGCTAACAATGCCACCAAGAATATCAGCATGTCCCTGGAATAACATTGAAGCAGTAACGGCAATTTTAGTGGAATCCATATAGATTTCAACACCAACCATATACAGCACACTTACATTTGCAACAACAGGTAGTCCCACAACTATTTGTGCACCAAATCCAAACTTTAGTTTTAAATTAGGCCCTACTTTTGTGTCGGCACCAATTCCAAGATCAGCTTGCCCAACTGCATAAATAGTTGCTGCAGCAAGGGAAACACACATAACTGAAAGCCGGGCTCCAAAATCTAAATAAGCACCCGCGGTTGGAAGAAGTTTTCCCGGATCTGTTGTCACCTTTAACGCGGCGTTAAAATAAACCCCAATCTTTAAATAAGCTTCAAGCTTTAATGGAGTAGTTGGGGCATTATATACTGATTCCGGGATTGGAAATTTTACAACCGGAATTTCTTTCGTTGCTTCAAATTTATATTCCCAGCTATCGGCACTGTTGCTCATGGCAATCTTTAGTCCTTTTTTGATTGCATCGCCATACTTTGCGCCTTGAAGATCTTGTAAGATTTGTAGAATTTCAATTACTGTCTGCAGTGCATCACTAAATACTATTTGCGGTGATGGAAAAGAACTATCTGTATCACTTCCCTTAAAACTTGCTTCAGAACCTTTTTTTGAATCAAAGTTTCCCTTTATTGTCATTAATCTTTCAAAAGGCCCCAAATCAAGCACCATAGAAAGATCACTTAAAACACTTTTACATTTATCTTCAACTTTATTAGCAAAAGAATCAACGTCAAAATTTAAAAGTCCGCTTACTGTTGAAGTATTATTGTTTTGATCTTTCTTTTCCCTTTTATATTCGACATAAATTTTTAGATAATCTTCATCAATTAAACTCCATTTATCCGGCAATGGAAAATCTAAATCAGCAACTTGTTTTAATAATTTATACCCTTCTTTTAAAACTTTACCGGTATTATCTTTTTCATTTATTTTCATCAACTCAAATACCTGCTTTCCCGCATCAGTAATAGCATTTTGAGCAAAATTAGAATCCAATGAAATAGCATCACCAAAATTAGAAATCGCATCCCCTATATTTGGGAAAATTCCTTTTGCGCTAATTGTTCTGTAAGCATCCGCAAAAAGTGGAGGGGTTTTGCTCAAAAGCTTTGCTGTATCAGTAACGTTTTTTAATTTTTGATAAGCGGGAGTTAAGAATAAAGCTTTCTGAGTATCAGTAGTTTGAAGATACCCAAAATTTATTGTACCTGTGGTAGGAAGCCTAAGCAATTCTGTAGGATTTGCAATTCTCAACAATTGATCATCAATGTTTATATTATACTTCAATTCATAATCATCTCTTTGAGGATTATTTGGGTCAGGAAAAACATTTGCTATCCACTGGCCGATTCTAACTAATGGCACAGTTATATTGTCGGGCAGTGGTGTAACTTCACCAGTATCATGATTATGTGTAACCATACTCCATGAGCCGTCTTTAGGTAAAATAATATTACCGCGAGCAGCAGCAGAAAAAATTGGATTTGAACCTCCAGCATCTTTTGCGTTGTTGCTGTCAACTCTATTGACTCGCATTTTTTGTCCGTTCTTCCCTATATCAATAACACAATCAACAGGGCCGCCAATTGAACCCGCTTGCAAAGCATGCAATGCGTCAAGCGTATCTGCAGAAATAGGTATTCCCATTGGGGCAAGCTGTACATAACCACGCATTTTTTTTGACGGTACTTTTCCGCCAATTGCCCCTTGCTCAACTTCTTCTATTTCAATATCACAATCGAATTCAACCATTTTAAGTGAAGCGGGTTTGCTTAATGGACTGCCGGTTGTATTTTGTTTTACATAGTTGTTTTCGTCAACATAATAATCCCCGGGAGCTACAAAATTTGCTAATGGAATCTGCTCACCAGCTTCAACTATATTTTTTATATTGAATAATCCATTTATAATTCCTGGATGCATATTAAAAACATCTTGGGTTGGGAAAACTTTTGTATAATCTTTTGCAGCCGGAAAATCGGCTGGAGGTAAACTTGAATCTCCTTTTAATCTATAAGTAAAATCATAAAGCCCGTCGCTTTCAGCTTTCCATCCAGTATCAACACGGTAAACATATCCGCTTCCAGTTCTAAAAATTATTATTGTTCGAACAACTCGAATGCCCCAAGGATATATCATACTTCTTACTTGAATAACTTCATGTGAAGTTCTTCCGACAAAAACATCAAACTTTGCTTGTGATGTTTGTGCAAATTGTGCATCAGGGTTAAACCAATTACTGAATATACTTGCGCCATAACCACTCAAATCATACCTGGTGAGCGGAACACCTCTGCTTTTAACTAAGTCTGAGATTTTGGGCATGAATTCATTATTAAAAATAATTGATACACTGTCACCTAAAGTGGAGGTATAAGTTTTCAATCCATTTATATTTAAGATATTATTTAGCTGAAGAGTTCCGCCGTGAAATAAAGGATAAACATCAGTTGATAAAGTACCGGCATTAAATTGAATTTGAATTCCAGTTTTAACGTTATTTGAAAATTCATGTTCAATCTTTTCAATCGTAGCTGCTTTAATTGTATCAACATCTTTATTTAAAACTGTAATTGCTTTCATACCGAAGGGCAGTGAAAACAAATTTGCCGTGATATTTCCTTTTTCATTTTTAAATTTTTCAATTACAAAATCTATCAAAGGTATGGGTGCTAAAACTGCGGGCTGAATACTATTATTCAGAATTCTTGTTGCTCCTCCATCATTGGGATAATAATTTGGGCCGAATGGAGGTTCTAAATACGGTGAACTTGGATTAATTGCATTAGGATTTGTTAAGTTCAAAACAGGTTCCCAGGAAATTTGCGGCAATGCAAATACCTTTGCAAATAATCCATACGTTGTTACATCCATTCCCTGTGCTTGAATTGGAAAAGAAAAATTAACCGTAGATTCACCTTCAGCATTAACTGAATAACGTTTTAATAATGATCCGCGCTGCGTATTAAATGATGCAAAACTTACACCCATCTGGTCAGCGTTGCTGCTTACATCTAATAAAGCAAAAACATCATTGAGAAATAATCTAAAAGAATCATCCCATATTTTTTCATAATCAATGTCCCTGCTTCCAACTGCAGCTGCTCTGCCACTTGAAGCTGCTTTAATATTTGTACCAAATGATGCAGTTTCCTGCTGTTGGTTTGCATTTTCTAAATTAAATAATTTTATAAAAGGCTGTTCGGAATTATTAACATTTGATGTTGATGAAAAAAGAGTTGAATCCAATGATTTTGCAGAACCAGCTGAAAGATAGTTATCCGGAACCGGGGCAAAATGAAATGACACATCAACTTTATCCAGATCATTAACATCAGGGCCCCATGTAGTTTGGGAAATCAATAATGCCCAGATTGGTGATGCACTATTAGATAGCAGCATTATAACTATCAAGATTTAATCGCTGGGCAGTTCTTCTAAACTGAATCTTTAATTGATTAATATTTGCAGCATAAGGATCTGGTAAAGTAGGCAGGTAAGCATACATTCCAAAAGTAAAGTATAAGACACCTTTGCTTATATTTAACCAATCATCATTTAGCTCGCCAAATAATAAGCAGCCATTTACAGGCGTAACTTTGAACATTGCATTTGCTAATGCAATTGAAAGAGGTTTGGGTAAAGCCGCTACCGGATCATTTGGATTATAATTATCAATGAGAATATTATCATCATATAAATAAATTAATTTAAAATTTTTAGCTGCAGCCAAAACTAAAATTGAATTTTTTGAATGAACATCAAACGGCCTGCCGCAAACTCTTACCGGCCTATCAGCAAGCGGATTAGCATTAACAAGTGCAAGTAATAATTCAGACCCGTTTGCAAAAGTATAAAATACAAATGGAAATGATTTCGAGTATTGAATCTTAACATTAGAACCGAATTTATTTTGATCATCCTTCCATAGCTTATATTCCTGGTTGCAATAAATATTCCCGGCTTGAAAATCAGTAATCGAGATTCTTCCTATATCAGCTAGAATTATTGAATTAGAAAGTTCAATCTTTCCACCTTTCAGTCCAGCCCAATCAACAATTAACTTTTCTTTACTCTGAACTACTATTCCCCCAATTCCTGCAGCTGGAGATGGTTTTGTTATATCTATTTGCGCAGAAGGAATTGCCCACGCACTTCTGCTTATGGCGGCAGTTCCACTAATTGTATTAAAAGTTGATTTACATTCTTTAACAGTGAAATTTTCTTCGGAACAAGTAAAAGGAATTAATACTCTATTAAGAATAGAATTAAAAGTTGGTAAATTAGATTTATCCCAATTAAATGACGCTTTATGTCCATAAACCAGCCATCCTGTGCGTCCACTAATTTCATCAATCGCACTTCCTGATTTGGAGAAATGAAAATTTAAATTCGTTGGCAAATTTAATTTTGAATTTCTGGCATCGATACCGTAGGGGCTTGTTTTATCAGCATCAGTTACATCAGGCTGATCCAATATAAGATTAACTGTAACTGTGGTATTTCCTGTAACAGTTAATTTGTTATCAATTATTTTAGGAGAATTATTTAATGTAATCTCACCGCTTTTAATTTTAATTCCTGTATAATATCCGGCAGGAGAATTTCCGGCAAGTAATTTAGAATTAATCCAAACACTGTCTGGCAGTAATTTATATTTTGCAGCAGGATCTATAATTGGAGGCAGAGAATTAATTACAAATCTTTTTAAAAGCGAAACATTAAACAATATTGCCGGATCATTTTCCCCTTCAAGATAAAGTGCAATTAATTTTTCAATTTTGTAAAAATCGAACCAGACTTTTTTACCATCTTTATTAGTAAATGGCCCTAAAGTTTTTTCTACTGCTGCACCTTGTGCCCAAACTGGAATTGAACTTCTAATTTGCGAACTTCGAACTGGCGATTCCCGTAAAAATACTCGCGAGTTTGATTCGGAAGCCTCTTTAGCAACTTTGGCTGAAATATCCTTGAGCTTATTTAATCTCGAGGCTGGAACTTTATTACTAAAAAATAAATCTGAATTCTCATAAGAAAGAATATTATTTTTTACTGAATTAATATTTTCTCCTAATAACATCCCGGCTAAATTTTGCTGAAGATCTTGTATTGATTTCTCTTCTTTTTTCGAAGACGCTTGAAGGTGGCCGGTTAAATTGCTTAGAAGGTTAAAAAGGTTTTCCTGATCAATTGAGCTGGTTTCGTTTGGCATAGCATATCCCAATCATTATAAATGATTTTAAAAATGATTATTTATTTGCTCTGCGATAAATGAAGGGACTAATCTAATTTACTGTTGGATTTTGGTCGGATAATAATTGGAAAACAGTTTGTATTTTTTAGCAGTGGATTTTTAAATTAGATTAATTCTGAAGATGAACTTAAATTTTAGAATTTATAAAAACAATCAAAATATTTTTAAAGTGATTTAAAGCATAAATAAAAAAATACTTTGCTCTAAATAATAATTTGCAACTATAATTCTTAAAAATGTCTGTCCATATTATTTAATCATTATCAAAAGCATCTTTGAATTGACAATTGCTTTCAATGCATGTGGGATATTTGGGGGCAGGATAATTAACTGCCCCGATTTTATTCTTACAGGTTTCCCATCAATCTTTATTTCCATTTCACCTTCAGCTAAATATACGAACGCTTCATAAGGAGAAGTGTGTTCAGTTAAAGTTTCATCTTTCCCAAATGCAAAGAAAGTAATATTCCCATTTGATTTTTTTAGCAATTGTTTGCTTACTATTGAGCCATCCTGAAAATTTATTTCGTCTATTAAATTCTTCGCAATTATTTCATCATTCATATCATTCATTTTATTTTATCCTCTTTCAAAAATTTAATTGATAGCTGAAATACAAAATATATTAATACTACCGCGCCAACAGCAAAAATTGTATCCCCAAAAGCTCTGAACCAACGGAGGTTCTGCATTAACCCGGTATGAAGAAACTCAGCACTTCGTGCATACCAATAACCATGTTCAACCGAAGCCCAGGTTTGCATTAATCCAACAGGCAATAGGCTGAAAGTCACCATTGCAAATAAACCAAAATTGATAGCCCAGAATGAGAACTTTAACGGCTTTTCATTCCATTCAATATCCGGCCGCATTCCTCTCAAGCAGAATAGCATTAAACCGATTCCGAGCATTCCATAAACTCCAAAGAGCGCTGCATGACCATGCACGGGAGTTGTATTCAATCCTTGCATATAGTAGAGTGCAATTGGCGGGTTTATCATGAAACCGAAAAGTCCTGCACCAACTAAATTCCAAAATGCAACAGCTACAAAAAAGTATATCGGCCATTTGTATTTTATTACCCAGGCTTTCGCTTTTGACAATTTGATATTTTCCCAGGCTTCGTATCCAACAAACAATAAAGGCACAACTTCAAGTGCACTGAACACAGAACCAAGCGCAAGCACTACCATAGGTGTTCCCGAAAAATATAAATGATGGAGTGTTCCAATTATCCCGCCGGAAAGAAAAATAGTAGCTGAAAGAACGGTTGCTTGTCCGGCAGTTTTCAAATTGATCAGTTTCAACCTGGCAAAAAGAAAAGCAACTACAACGGTTGCAAAGACTTCAAAGAATCCTTCAACCCAAAGATGCACCACCCACCATCTCCAATATTCTGCAATAGCTAGATTTGTATGTTTCCCATACATTAGTGCTGCAAAGTAAAAAGTCGCAATTGCTGTGGAGGCGATTAAAAATAGTGTAAGAATTGGTTTTTGATCATCAGCTTTTTTTAATGCGGGACGAATAGTCCTAACCATTAAAAACAGCCAGAGAAATAATCCAATCAATAAAGCTATCTGAAAGAATCTTCCCAGATCAATGTATTCATAACCGCTATGTCCAAATAAAAACCAATCTTTATCAGGCATAAGATTCATTACGCTTAACCACTCTCCTGCCATAGAACCCAGCACAACAAAAAGCAGCGCACCAAATAAAATATTTACCCCTAACCTCTGCCCTTTCGGTTCAACACCGCTAATAGCAGGCCCAATATATAACCCGGCGGCAAGCCATGCAGTGGCAATCCAGAATATGCCAAGCTGTGTATGCCAGGTTCGTGTAATTGAATATGGAAGTATTTTTGAAAGGGGGATACCATAAAATGCATCACCTTCAACTCCATAGTGTGCAGTTATAACTCCAAAAATTATTTGAAGCAGAATCAAACCCGAAACTACCCAAAAATATTTTATAACAGCTTTTTGAGATGGAGTTGCTTTTGAGCCAAGCAAAGGATCGTCAACGGGATAATCAATTGTCATTGGTTCATGTTTTCGTGAAGCATAAAAGAAAGCCATTCCACCTATCCCTAATAAAAGTAGAATAATGCTTACACCTGTCCAGACAATTGTATCACCGGTTGGCTTGTTACCTATTAATTCTTCATGCGGCCAATTGTGTGTGTATGTTATTTCTTCACCTGGGCGATTAGTCGATGCTGCCCAGGAACTCCAGAAGAAAAACGCACCCAGTTTTTTCAGCTTAATCGGATCTGAAAGTGTATTTTTTCGTATAGCATATTCTTCTTTTCCGTTAGTAAATAGTTTACTGTAATACTCTACGTTTTGTTCAACTGCTTTAGCTCTAACAGAATTAATTGTAATAACATTCGTTTTTTCATCAAAAGTATTTATTCTGTAGAGATCACGGACTTTAGCTTTTAAAAGTGATTTGTATCCATCACTCAAATCGTTAAAACTTTTATTATAATCTCTATTTGCAAAATCATTCAGCACAATTATTAACTCGCGGTGCAGCCAATCCGCTGTCCAATCAGGGGCAACATAGCTGCCATGTCCCCAAACAGACCCGCATTCCATTCCCCCCATTGCCTGCCAAACATTTTGGCCAGTTTGAATATCATCTTGAGTAAAAATAACTTCGCCATTATCCGTAACTACCTTTGAAGGAATGGGCGGAACTTGCTGATATATTTTGCTGCCTACCCAGCCCAACACTCCAAATGAAAGAACTATTACAAGTATAAAAGGTATCCAGTATTTTTTCATTTTTATTCCCTAATTCCAATAAATATTTTGAGTCTCATTAAATAAGTTGATTAATTATTTTTATTGAGTCCATAGGACAAACTTCAATGCATTTGGGTGAAGAAAAAGCAAGGCAGCCATCACATAGCTCAGGAATTATATAATAGTGAATTGTTGATATTACTTTAAAAATGAGGTTAACGCCTAATGAATTTTTCCGAGGTTCACTTACAGCATCTTGCGGACATTCAATTTTGCATGCACCGCAATTAATACATTCTTCATTAATATAAAATCCCGTCAAAATTTTTCTCCCTTTGCTTCTCTTAAATGGCTTCCAACAGGTCTAATTCTTCCCCACATTGAATAGAAGAAAAGCAAAATTGCGATAACTTGAAACGTTGAGGTAATTGCGATTAAAACATTGAGCCATTTAATAAAGATAAAGCCGGCAACAATTTGGAATACAAATCGCAATAAGGTTGAAGCAGTCATTAACCAGTAGGTAACTAAAATTAAATCCGGATTATATTTTTTGTCTTCTTTTTCTGCCCTCGGGAAAAACCAAAGTGCTACTCCCATTATCATCATCATTACAGAGCCAACGAGAATTACATGCACGTGTGCCGAAATTAATTCTTGAGTATTTCCGGAATTAAAAAAGTACTTTGAGTACGACATGTAAAGTCCGGTTATAATTCCCAGTACTAAAAATGCAACGCTTGTCTTTATGAAATATCTTACTGTTGAGAACATTTTCTTAAGTCAATGGTCAAAATTCAAAAGTTAAAATTAATTTTTACTTCAGCGTACCTGAAGTTTTTTAACAATTCAAACTTAAAATTGGCTGGAGAGGATTTCCTTGACTTAAGTCAGATTTTGGTTGATTTATAAAAAAAGGAATGAATTAAAGAAATTAATTTGTTGGATTGCTATATTTCAATTTATTCAGCTAAGTTTTTTAATCCCTTAATATTAAGGATGAAAACTTTTTTACCATTCATTCTTATTATTTCGTCCGCTTGTAATTTATTAAAAGTCCGCGAAAGGGTTTCAGTTATTGTTCCAAGATATGAAGCGATAGTGGATTTTGGAACGTTCAATTTGATAAAAGGTTCAGGCAGATTTTCAGTGCCGCTTAGATGAATCTCTTTCAATAGAAATTTAGCAAGACGATTTTTTACTTCTTTGGTTGACAAATCTTCAACTTGAGTAATTAAAGATTTTAATCTCTTAGCAAAGCCAGCCAATATCTTCAAAGATATTTCTGGATTTTTTTTAATTAGCTCCAAAAATTCATCTTTAGGAATAAAGATCACTAAACTTTCCGCCAGACTTTGTGCACTAACCGGATAATTACTTCCCTCAAAAAGAGGAATATCAGCGAATACATTTAATGAAGTAAGAATATGAATTACCGATTCTTTGCCGTCAAGTGTTGTCTTAAAAATTTTTATTCCGCCTTTGAGCAAAACATAAAATCCCTTATAAAGATCACCTTCAAAAAATAAAATTTTATTTTTAGGAATTTTTTTTGTTTGACTTATGGCTGTGACTTCTCTTAGCTGATCAATACTCAATTCAGAGAATAAAGGAATGTTTCTTAAGGTTTCTTTTTGATTTTTTATTTCAAACATTTAGATAAGCAATGTGAATTAAAAGTCCATAGAATTAAATATTTGCTACAGCAATATTTATATTTTTTACCGCTTCAGCAAGTACAGTCATCAATTCCGTCAATTAATAGTTGAGTAAAACCAGCATCTTTTTCTTTTAACCATTCCATAATATTTTGTTGGAGTGAAATGCTGCTGCAATTATTTACCATAATGTTAATTTAAGGATTTATATAAAGGATTTATGTAATTGAAGAACTTTTTGTAACCAGGACATAAATAATTTAACCCTTCTTACTCATCCGGAGTTTTAATAAATCTATGCTTAGAGCATTCCTCGTTATGTACAATCAAGATTACAAATCGCTCCGCCTAGATAAGCCATTAAATGAAATGTATCTGAAATTTCCATTCGTACTTTCTCAAATAAGTTTTTAGATTTCTGGATAAACAAGATGATTCAATTCGCCGGAAATCATTTTCAAAAGGGTATCTTTATCAAAAGGTTTGGAAAGATAATTAGTGCAGCCTGCCTCTAAAGCATTTTTTCTATCTTTCTCCATAGCAAAAGCAGTAACTGCAATTATTGGTATGTTCTCATATTCTTTAATCTGCCGCAGTATTTTTGTAAGCATTAACCCGTCTACCTCTTCGCCCAAATTTATATCCATCAAAATTAAATCATATAAATTTTTCTCGGTTTTTTCTAAAGTTTCTTTTGCATTACTTGCTATATCAGCAATTCCAATATTCTTTAAATAAATTTTAAATAAGCTTACAGTATTAGGATCATCTTCAACAATCAAAATTTTTGGTATTGTGCTATGTTTTTTATTATGAGCCAAATGTAATTGTGATTCCAATTTTACTCTAGTTTTAGTTCCTTTATTTCTTTCAGATTGAGATAAACCTATTTTAGTTGGTAAAATTACCTTGAACGTGGAACCTATTCCTAAAATGCTTTCAAATTCGATATCACCTTCTAAAATTTTGACAAATTTTTTGGTAATAGTAAGTCCGATTCCCGAGCCTTCGTACTTTCTATTAAATCCTTCACTCGCCTGCCTGAACTCATTAAAAATATAATCGCGGCTTTCAATAGGAATTCCAATTCCCGTATCTTTGATAGAAATAATAACTCTTTCTTCATTACTGATAAATTTATTTTCCAGCTTAACAACTACCTCTCCATGCTCTGTAAACTTTATTGCATTACTAATTAGGTGGCGCAATATAATTTTTAATATTCTTTCATCAGTATTAATTTCTATTTCTTCTTCCGGCAGAACAGCAAAAAAAGATAAATTTTTACTATTTGCCTCGGCTTTAAAATTTATAATCTTTGATTTTATCAAATCATTTAAATTAGTTAATGAAAAATTAATTACATGTTCCTTAGATTCAATTTGCGTCAATTCAAGAATTGAGTTTAATGTTTCAAGCAATCTTTTTCCACCTTTGTAAATACTTTTAGTCATTTCAAGTTGTTCAGAATTTTTAGTTTCATCTCTTAAAATTTGAGCAAAACCTAGGATACCAACCAATGGTGTTCTCAATTCGTGACTCATATTGGCGAGAAAGTTTGATTTTAGCCTGTTCATTTCCTCGGCTCTTTCCTTGGCTTCAATCAATTCTTTTTCAATTCTTTTTCTTTCTGAAATATCACGAACTATAGAAATTAAGATAGGCTTATTATTTATTTCCGTTAATGACAAATTAACTTCGCAATAAATCTCCCTGCCGTCAACTAAATGAAGCCATTCAAACAATTGTGGTTTTCCCCTGTAGACTTTGCTGATTTTGTTTATTGCACCAATCTCAGAGCTTCTACCATCAGGTTGAAACTTTGGCGATAGCTCAACCGGGGTTTTACCTATTATTTCTGTTTTTGATTTATGGTATAATTGCTCTGCTTTAGGGTTACAATCGATGAACTGAATATCATCCATTAATAAAATTGCATCATTAGATGATTCAAAAAGGCTTCTGAATTTTTTTTCTGAATTTTTAATCTGCATTTCTATTTCATGCCTTTCCGAAACATCCTTTGCAACAACAATAAAGGTTTGATCAGGCAGCATTTTAACACTTAAATCTGCCGGATATTTGCTGCCGTTTCTTCTAACTAAATATCTTTCACTTGATATTGTCTCTCCATTCATTAATTCTTTTATTCTTAAAGGATTTTTGTGCAATTCCGATGGATCAATTAGGCTTGGAATTTTTTTATTGTATAATTCTTCTGCTGAATAACCGAGGCCTTTACAGACAACTGAATTCACCTGGACTATATCCAGATTTTTATTAAAAATTAAAATACCTTCTGAAGCATGTTCAATTATCTGTTTATATTTTATTTCGGATTCATTTAACTTTTTTAAGTGATTTAAAGTTTGTTTATCATTATAGAAAACAAATAACAAACCAGTTAAACCTATGATGAGAAATATGATTACACTTGATGCAATCACTTTAAATTTTAATGACTGATATACTTCATCTAAATCAATTTTAGTTACTAGATACCAATTCATTAATTTTAGATAACTTATATCTGCGAGAACTTCCTTATCTCTGTAGTCTTTAAGTAATTCAATTTTATTTAATCTGCTCGAAGATATAGAAGCAGTCCAATCCCCTTTTTTGATGGGAATTTTTAATCCAAGAGGAGAAATATTTTTGTAACGAAGCTTGGATAAATTTATAAGTGTATTATCTTCTTTCCCAAAGATTATTGATTCTCCTGTTTCACTTGTGAAATGATTACCTTCAAAAAAAGAATAGAGTAGTTTTTCAGGTGCAACGCTAAGAACAATAACTGCTAAAGGTTCATTATCTTCATATATAGGCACATAAAAATCGAAATATATTTTATTAGATAATCGATTTTTATTAATTTGAGAATTTTGAATTTGATTGCTTGAAAAAGCTCGTGCAGCATTGTCCAGCTCATTTTGGTCCGGGGTAAAATCATTATTTAAGTTTAATATTATTTTTAATTTTCTATCCAATACAAATATTGTTGTGTAATCATGATTTTTATACATAGGCAAAATTACACTTGACAACTCAATTGAATCTATATTCTTAATATTATGTGCGAGTTTTTGTATTCCTTTATGAATAAAATCATCATTTAATAAAAATCTTGCATCGGATAACCTTTCCTTATACCAATTTGAAATTTGAGTTTCATTAAATGAGGCTGTTGCTTCAAGGGCAATGGAACTTTGGTTTAATAAATATTCTTTTTGATTTTCATAATAGATATAACCGGTTGCTAAAATTAAAACCAGAGATATAGCTAGAACGGTAAGAAAAGTGGAAGTAGACTTTTTAGAAGTGAAGGTTTTCATAAATTCGTCTTAAAAAATTTGAGTGCTGTTTAAGAAGTTAAACTGAACATTTTTTTTAAGTGGCTTATTTCTAAGAATTAATTCTAATAGGATTGCTGCTGATCAAGTTAAAAAATATTCCAGTAAATCAAAACATTTAATTCAAATAATTTTTGATTACATAAACTATGCTCTGGCTTCCATATTTTATCGATTAAATCATAAAAGATGTGAATACTTAACTTACAGTTGCCCCTTTATATAATGAGTTAAATAATTAAATATTATTTAAGATTAGTGTTAAATTATTTCACTTCTCAAATTCTTAATATCAGTTTTGACTTAAAGCAAAGAAATTAAATTAATGATAATTTTTTATACAATAGGAATTTTAGAAACTAACTGAAGCTATTTTACTTTCACCAAAACCATTGTCATATCATCATTCTGTTCTGCTTTGCCGCGGAAGACATTTATGTTTTGCCAGATTTCGTTCATTATTTCGGCAGATTTTCGATTGGTTTTATTGCTTAATAAATTTGAAAGGTTTTCTTCTCCAAAAAGGTCCATTCTTTCATTCATTGCCTCTGTTATGCCGTCCGAAAAGAAAGCATAAATTTGGCCGGACTTTAAAATTAATTCTTCCTCTCTAAGAGTGCTTTCGAAAATGGCTCCGTATTCCAATCCAACCCCAATTCCTTGAGTCTTATAAGCGTTAACAGTACCGTTGGCCGTAGTTAAAATAGGCATGTGGCCTGCCCTGCAAAATTTAACAGTTTGTTTTTCCATATCGAACAAAGCCAAGGTCATTGTTACAAAAGAATTTTTCTCAAGAGCAGTATACATTTTTTTGTTAATATCGATAAGTATTTCTCTCGGACTTTTATCAATTGTACAGGCAAGCTGAATCATGGTTTGAAGCTTTGTCATATATAGCGAAGCAGAAAGACCTTTACCGGATACATCGCCAACCACAACAAACATTTTGTTTTCAGAAACAGGTATCAGATCATAATAATCACCGCCAACCTGCATTGCAGGAATCATTTCGCCGCAAATATCTAAGCCGCTTATATTTGGGATGCAAGCCGGCAGCAAACCTTGCTGTATCTTTCTGGCTAAATCAAGGTCTCTTTCCATTCTTAGTTTTTGAGCTTCTGCCTGGTACAATCTTGCATTTTCAATTGCCACGGCTGTTTGAGATGCAGCGGAAGAAAGAAGTTCAAGATCCTTACCGCCAAATTGTGAACCGGAATGCTTTAAGCCGAACAACATTAGACCAATAACTTTTGCTTTAATTACTAAGGGTATAATTGTATATATATTTCCTTCTATAAATTTTTCAAAATTTTCAGGAAACATTTCTTCGAATTTTTCTCGTTCTATAATTTGAGTTTTTTCCAGATTGTCTTTGTCTGCTGTTAGATTTGTAAAACCATTGTTAGTTATTTGCAAATTGACATTTCCCATCCCTTTGCTTCTAACCAAAGTAAAGCTTTCCGAATTATTGTCTTTGAGCATTATACCAAAATGATTAATCGTTAATGCTTCAACTAAAGTTTGTTTTGTATAATCAAGAATATTATCTAAACCTACCATGCTTGAAATTTCACTACTGAAATGAACTAATACTCTTTGATATGCAAATTGTTCAGGATAAAACTTAGCGGTAATGAAATCCTGAAACTTATCTTTTGAAGATTGAAATATCATTGCGAAGGCTATAAAGATTATACCTAAAATTAAACCTTGGTACTCAGTCCCGATAGCAGAACTAATGGTTAATCCGATTCCATAAATAACTACAAAATAAGTTAATGCTATTGCTACAGTTGCTACACCATACATGATAGTATTTTTTATAACTGCACTAACATCCATCAATTGATATTTGAAAATTGAGTAAGCAAAGCCTATAGGCAATACAATTAGAAAAAGAATGGGCATGTAATATTCTGGTGAGTTGAAAATCATATCAGCAATAGCAGGAGCAACAAATGCTGAAAATGTAACACTTGCAATACCAAAAATGTACGCAAGCAAAATTACAAAAATTGGTTTCCGTTCTTCTTTGGTTTTTAACTTAAAGTAGTTTATAATTAACGCAACAAGGCCAATGTAAAAACCAGAAAAGAAATAGATGCTAACAACATCATTATACCATTTATAGTGATATATTGGATTTGGTTTCCCCCATACAAAAAATATTCTATATAAAAATAATGATACATATAAAATAATAGGTATTATATATAATGCTTTTTTAACTCCCCATCTTCTGATGGTTCTTAGCTCTCTAGGAAAAATGAAAAAGAAATGCATTAAAAGAAAAGGAGTGAAGATGGCTCCGAACGTAGAAAAGAAATCAAAAAATACGCGCAGGGTTAAACTTGATTGTACGGTTTTTGAATTAAAAAATACAAGGGTTCCAAACATTACAAGAGTAGTGCTGATTGCGTAAAATCTTCTTTGTACAAATCCGTCAGGTTTAGCCGAAACTACAATAAATCCAATTATCAACCATATAAAGCCTAATAGGCAAAGAGTAAGCTGGAAAAAGTTTACTAATTTTTTAATGTAGACCTTTGTTTTAAATATTTCCCCATTTTTTTTCTTTACTAAATAATCAGCGAATTCTCCGCCATTAACCTTATTTAAAGTTAATTGCGCTTGTTCGGTACCCTTTAAAGACACTCCATTAATTGCTAAAAGATAATCACCATCTCTAATTCCTGCATTCCAGGTAACACCATCAATTTTTACACGTTCAAATCTTATTGCAACACTATCTACTGAGTTATTAACTTTTTCAGTCACCCACCAGCATTCGTCATTAGATTGCACATTTACATTTACAGTTATAATAATACTTGCCAGTGAAAAACAAAAAAGCACAGCCGTAAAGACTATTATTAATTTTTGTCTGTAATTCTCTATGAATTTTTTAACTTTATTCATTTATAATTAGACTAATATCTCGGGAAAAAGTATGGTGAATTTTTGAATTAAAATTAAATATTTATTTTACTTTAATCACTACCAAAGTTAAATCATCGGATTGAGGAGCACCCATTGTATAAATTTGAACTTCTTTTTTAATAGCTTTTAAAATTTCTTCCGCAGATTTGTTTGTTAATGTCAAAACTAATCTTTCCAATCTTTCGTCAGAAAACTCTTCATGATTTTTGCTCATGGCTTCGGTTATTCCATCTGTAAAAAGTATTATTACATCATTCTCAATTAATTTAACTTCTTCAGCAACGTATGGAATAAATGTTTTCAATACGCCTAAAATAATCCCACCTTTTTCTAGTTTTATAATTTGCCCGTTTCTAATCAATATAGGTGGATTGTGCCCGGCATTCACATATTTTAGCGATTTATTCAGTTCATCAAATATACCCCAGAAAAAAGTAATAAATCTGCCGTCAGAAGTATTCTCAGTAATTAAATCATTTATTAAACCGGTAGCTTCATCAATCTTGATTCCTTGCTTGCAAATTATTTTTAAGAATGCTTGAATGTTTGCCATCAATAAAGCAGCGGGAACACCTTTGCCGGAAACATCCGCAATTGCGACATAAAAATTATTTTCATTCAGTTTAATAATATCGTAATAATCACCGCCAACCTGCTTTGATGAAACATTATCGCCTGCAATATCAAAAGAATTAAATTTTGGAATTGAGCTCGGTAAAAGATTTATTTGAATATCTCTTGCAATTTCAAGCTCTTCTTCCATCTTCTGCTTTTCCAATGCTTCCTGGAAAAGCATTTGATTCTCCAAAGATATTATTGCCAGGCTTCCAATTGAATAAATGAATTCAATATCGCTGTCGTTATAATCAGAATTATTTATTCTTCTGCCAAGTAATATTAATCCACGAGTGTTTCCTTGCATCTGCATTGGAACGATTAACTCAAATCCTATTTTAAATAATTCTTCGTAATTATTTTTTATTTCATCTTTTCTAATTGAATTAACAATTTTTGAATAGCCATAATTTTTTAGTGCAACAATTAAATCAGTTCCCGGAATTTTAGATTCTAATATTTCAATATTTTCTTCCTTAAAAGTAATCACTGCATATTTGGAGATTAAAAATTGGCCAATGATAGAATAAACTAACAGCTTTGCAACTTTTGTTGATTCAGAAAATAATCCGAACTCTTTACTTAACTCGAACAATGAATTAAGTCGATTTAATCTTGAGTCTAAAGTTCTATTTAATTTTGTTATCTTGTTTAACACAATTGAATTCTGAACCGCCGTAGCTGATATATTTAATATTGTTCTTAAAAATTCCAGGTCATCATCAGAATACGGATTTTTGTTTAATTTTTCTCCCAGGCAAATTACACCGACACACTCATCAGAAGAATTAATTTTTTCTATTGCGAAGAATTTTGCTTCTTCAATAAATTCGGTGAATTGTTTGTTTTCTCTGAAACTGCCGTTTGAAGAAGTAACTGAAGGAAATTTTTGAGCTAATTCATCTGAAAGACCTTTTGATACTTTTAATTTTAAAATACCATTTTCTTTTAATGCTATTAATCCTCGCGTAGCAAAAAATTTTCCCATGCAGGTCAGCAGGATATTATTCAGTATAAAATTTAAATCCAGGCTGGAATTTATTATTCTGCTGAATTCGACAAGCGCGGTAAGATTTCTTTTAAATCTAAGGTTATCTACTTCATTCATTTTAATGGGAAGAATTTAAATTCTTGGTTAACATAACTTGATTATATTTTCCCGGGATAGAAATATATTTTACTTCATCCATCAATGTTTTCATTAAGTACATTCCAAGCCCACCGACTCTCTTTTGGCGGTAATATTCCTGAATGTCAGGCTCAGGTATAACTTCAGGATGAAATGCATTTCCGTAGTCTTTTATCTTAATAATTATTTTTTCGGAGAAGATTTTAATTGTAATAATTATCTTTCCTTCCGGGTAAGATTTGTAAGCATGTTTAATAATGTTTGTACAAGCTTCATCTACAGCCAGCATCATATCATTAATAGATTTTGATTTCATGCCCGCTTCTAAAGCACTTTCTTGAACAAACTCCCGTATCAAAGATAAATTCTCTGTACGGCTGTTTATAACAAGCTTTTTATCTTTGGATGTATGATTATTTGCTTTCAAGATTATTAGTCTCTTTAAATTTTTTAATTGCCTCTTCTTCATTTTTGAATATTTCATATAGAAGAGGAAAACCGAGCAAATCAAAAATATTGAAAACTTTATCGGTCATATTTGTCAGCTTAATATCGCCTTTATTATCTCGTATGTTTTCAATAAAAGCCATGAATACACCAAGTCCGGCACTGCTTATATAAACCAGCTCATTAAAATTTGCAACTATCCTATTTCTGCCGCGGCCAATTAAGTTCGAAAATTCACTTTCCAATTGCGGTGCTGTATGTGCGTCTAAATAGCCTTTTAAGTATACAACGCTTACTTCACCTTTGTCTGCAATTGAGGTGTTAAACTCTGCCATTCTTTTTCTCCATCAAGTTTTATTTTTTGTTTCCATTTAAATACTACAAGAGTAATGTCATCATGCTGGGAAGTGTCTTGTGAAAACTGGGTTACTTCCTGGATTACTTTTTTTGTAATTTCGTCTACATTTTGATTATGAGAATCTAATAAAATTTTCTCGAAATATTTGTCTCCAAAATCTTCCAGCTGAATATTTTTTGCTTCAGTTATGCCGTCTGTATAAAGTACAATAACATCATCCTGTTTTAATTTAATTTCAATTTCATCCAAATTATCTTCAAATTGATTATCAAAATTTAAACCCAGGCCAATACCGGAAGGCCTTAAACTTTCTGCAACTCCATCTCTTAAAATTAGAATTGGACAGTGTCCGGCGCGAGCAAGATGAATAACTTCTTTTTCAAAATCTATTACTCCAAATGCTGCGCTTACAAATGTTTTACGGTCCAAGGTTTTTTTCAAAATTTTATTAGCCTTAATTAAAATATTCCTGGGCTTATCTATTTCTGTAGAGAGTGATTCAAATATTCCTTTAATCTGTGCCATAACAAAAGCTGCTGAAATTCCTTTGCCTGAAACATCAGCAATAATAAAACCTAAATTGTTTTTATCAATTTCAAAGAAGTCATAATAATCACCACCGACTTCAAATGCAGGAATAAAGACAGAAGATATATCAAGATTTTCGTATTTGGGATTTTCCGCAGGCAAAATTTTCCTTTGAATTTCTCTTGCCAGGTCAAGCTCTTTTTCCATCCTTTCCTTTTCAATTGATTCTTCAAGAAGGCGGCTGTTCTCAATTGCAATAGACGCATAATCCGAAAAAGTATTTATTGCATCTCTATCTTCTTCATCAAATATTTTTTGATTTTTCTTTACAATAAATAAATACCCGCGTAATTCGTTATATGATTTTAACAGCGAAACAGCAGCTTGTGTATAATTATCAGATAAATTATTAATTGTATTGATTCTATCAAGCTTAATGACCTTTGTACTTATAAGCCCTGACAAATCTTTTTTATCCAAAACATTTTTTGTAATTAATTCTGCATCAACATAACCGATATACTTATTAGCCAGGATGTTTGTTTCAGTTTTATTTTGCCAGTAAATCCATGAAGCATCTGCATTACAAACTTTTGCTGCGATTTCCGTCACAGTTTCGGCAAGCTCTTTAAAATCTAATACCTGGTTAACTAACTTGCTGAAATATTGAAGTGAAGAAACTTCCTGGGCTTTCCTGTCAAACGCTTCCGCGGTCGGCAAATGAAAGAGTGTGGTAAAGAAAAGTATTCCAAAGTAAATGCCGCCATACAGAAAAATAATATAAATGAATTGCGAAAGAGCCGGTGAAAAAGCATTTATTATTTGATCGCTTGTATTATCCCCAGAGCTTTGAATTAAATTCAAGAAGAACAAGACTGAAATGACAATTGAAAGGAACAGCAAATAAATTTTTTCTTTCTTTACTATAAATGCTATCCAGGAAATTTTAATAGAATTAATAGCAATCAATACTATTGAAACAATAAAAAATGTATTCTTAATAAATGACAAGCCTTCAACTTCATCAAACACAGTTGCGAATGATGTTAACAAAAAGAAGACAATCATTGTATTGAAGTATAGATTTACATTTCGATTCTGCTTAAGAAAGAAAAGCTCTTTGAAGGTCAAGAAGATGTAAGCGATTGAAATAAAAATTGCAAACACATAAATGAATGAAACAATGGAATAAGCCATTCCTGGGCGAGTTATGGTTTCCTTAATATTATCAAATAGTACAGAAAGAATTGATCCGGCAAATATTAAAGCTAAAAATATAAATGCGCTTAAAATTCCAACATTCATTACCATAGTTAACGGATTTATAGTTTTAGAGCGCATCATCTCAATCAGGTATACGATAAAACTAATCGCCGTAGCTATTACCAGCAGTTCATCTAAAACTTTAATATAAATATTGGAGGCAGGCGTGAAAAATAATTTAAATAAAAAAAGCAGAATTACAGATGCAATAAATGCCTGAAACTTTAAGCTTTTTATATCAAATTTTAAATTTAAGTTCATACTAGTAAAAATAATTCCCAAAAGTAACTGTTAATTCCTACTTTTGCGTTAAACGCTTTAATCCAACGTTAAAATATAAGAAAATTGTATTTATGTAAAGAAAAGATTTATAAGCGGAAAAAATCTGGGATGACTGACTTAAATTTCAGATTTTTCAATAAAAAACCGCCAAGAAATTGATTCATTGGCGGTTATAAATATTAAAAATCAATACTTCTAATTTTTATATTACTACTGACTTCTTTTTCTCTTTAGGCTGCTCAGGAACATTTTTTTGCAGATTTTCTTGAAGCTTCTGCATTTGCTCCTGGAATTTCTCCATTTGTTTTTGAATTCCTTGCATTTGCTTTTGGAACATATCGCGGTCAATTATCATTAATGAGTCGTCATCAAAAAGCTTAAACACGTTTGATAATGAATCGCCGTTGAAATGGAAGTTTTTAAATTTCTTAAAAAAGTTTTTATTGAATTTAGTTCCTAAAGAATCTTTAAAGAATTTTTCAATTTTAGCCAATGAATCCGCATTTGGTGCATTAAAATTAAAATTGTAAGAATTTGAAGAATCGCCGTAATCAACCTTAAAGTGATATTGACCGTTAATTTGTCCATTCTTAGGAAAATTAAAAGTAAATGATTTCAAATGTTTTGCAATTTCGCCAATATGCTCGCCAAGACTATCAAAATCTGGTAAATTAATTTTAGGAATTTGAATTTGTGATAAATTAATTTTACAAGTATTTGAATCCACCCAAACATTAAAATTGCGATTCTTAGTAATATTCTTTTTCAGCTTTGCAAAATTGTTGTCAAGTAAAATTCCGAGATCTTCACTTTTAAATTCTTTTTGAACTTCAGCCAGACCTTTGCTCATTTGTTCCTTCATCCGGTCCATATCTTTTTTAAACTTATCTTTATTAAAGGTGTAAGATTCATAAAAGATAGTATCTGGAGTAAGGAAAATATATTTGTCAGCATTTGATGCTTTTACAGTGCGAACAATATTATCAGCTGTGGAACGGTTGCATTCATAATTAACAGGAAGCATCTTAGATAAGCCTGCTTTATTTATGCTGCCGGCAAATGATAATAAATCGGCAAGTATTGCCTTGTTATAATTCCACAAATTTGGATTTATTGCAACAGTATTATTGGAACTAACTAAAACCTGGCCCTGCAAATCATCAGCATAAGCTTCAAGAATGGAATCCATGGACTGCTTCTGTTCTTCATTCAATTTAAGTGCAGATACAAATTTAGCAAGTGAATTTTTATTTGTATTTGCAGCAGAAGATTTTTTGATTTCAAAATATTCTTTGCCGTTTGGTTCATAGCCAAGACTTAAATACTTTTGATTTGTTGAATCAAGAGGTAATCGGTTATAAAAAGCAAAATTAAAAATGTCTTCGTTATTTAAGTTGGCAGCAAAAAGAAGCGGCTTTAAATTTTCAGTATAAAACCCGGCTATGTTTGATTTTTGATCTTCAACGAATTGCTTAAATAAGCCTGGATTTAATTTTAAAACAAACATCAGTGCAATTGTTAAAACTGAAATTGCAGCAATAGGCGACCATTTCCTAAATTTCACAGAAGGTTTCTTAGACCTTTCGATTTCTGCAATTAGTTTGGTTTCAAAATATGGTGATTCCGGAATTTTCCCAAAAGATGAAGAAGTCAATTTTTTAATTCCTCTTAACTCTTCAACTTGCTTGCTTAGCTTTTCGGATAACTTAATTTTTTGTTCAAGTTCCCTGGTTTCATTTTCGGAGAGTTCTCCGTCAACGTATGCCGACAACATTTCTAAATCTTTATTTAATTTTTCTGCATTCATTATAACAACTCCCGCTCTAAAGGCTTCAAAATATTTTTTAAGCCTTCACGAGCACGGAAAATTCTTGACTTCACTGTTCCTATTTCACAATCAACTGTATCTGCTATTTCTTGATAACTCATTCCTTCAATATCTTTTAACATTAAAGGAACTTTTAATTTGTCTGGCAGTTTTGCTATTGCTTTTCTAACTACTTCTGCCGTGTCTTTATTTTCGGGGCTTGAGTCGTAGCTGTAATTATTATGCTGTTCGTCTATTGGGATAAATATTCTTCGTATCTTAACTTTCCTCAAATAATCTTTACATTTATTAATTGTAATCCTATAAAGCCATGTCGTGAACTGCGACTCAAACCTAAACTTATTTAAATTTTTATAAACTGTTATAAATACTTCTTGCGCAATATCATCTACTACATCAACGTTGCCGATTGTTAAATAAACTATGTTTCTAACTTTTTCTTTATGGCGCTGAACCAAAGTTTTGAATACCGATTCGTCACCTTCAATAAATTGCTTTATTAAAGAAAAGTCTTCATCTAAAGTTAATATTTGTGGGTTCGGCAAAACTATTTTATTTTTCCTTTTAATTTTCTTCATTTTAGACGCATTTGTTCCTAGTTTGTTCCACGGAAATATATTTAAAACTTTTAACAGAAAATATAAAAAACTTGAACTTAAATTCATTAATTATCATTACTTAACTTGCATAAAAACAACCTTCTAAGTAAATTGAGCCGAAAAATTTTAGGAGTTCTTCATGAAGACAAATGTTAAAGAACAATACAATGCAGTAGTTATAGAACTTAAAGGGAATGTTATGGGGGGAGAGGATACCAAAGAATTTAATGACTTGTTGCACAAGCTTACTGAAGATGGTAAAAAGAATCTGGTTTTAGATCTTGGTGAAGTAAAATTTATGAATAGCTCCGGTTTAGGTATGTTAATCGGCGGTTTGACCACTATGAAAAAAATTGAGGGTCATTTAAAATTAGCAAGAGTAACAGATAAAATTGAAAGCCTTTTAATAATAACAAAACTTATAACCATCTTTGAGTTTTACGAAACCGTTGATGAAGCAGTAAAAAGTTTTGCATAATTTTAATCTTCAATAAAAAATTATTTACAACTCCGGATTTAAGTATTCGGAGTTTTATTTTGCTTATTTTTTTATTTCTAAGAAATTTCAATTCTTAATTATTTTTATTAATTATTTAACATAACAAGGTAATTCAGATGAGCGTTACAATCCTTGTCGGCAGCCAATGGGGTGATGAAGGAAAAGGGAAAATTGTAGACATATTAAGTGAAAAATATGATATAGTTGTTCGTTACCAGGGAGGAGCAAATGCCGGCCACACAGTAGAATTCGGCGACAAAAAATTTATTCTTCATTTAATCCCCTCAGGAATATTAAGAGACAAATGTATATGTGTTATTGGCAACGGAGTAGTAATTGACCCCACAGCTTTGCTTGATGAAATAAAATTTCTTGAAGGTCAAGGAATTAGTATTGATGGAAGATTATTTATTAGTCAAAATGCACATCTGATAATGCCCTATCATAAATTGTTAGACACTATAAGCGAAAGCGGTGAAAATAAAATTGGAACAACAGGCCGCGGTATTGGACCTTGTTACATCGATAAGGTTGCCAGAAAAGGAATAAAAATAGTTGACCTTTTAAATAGAAAAGTTCTTGAAGCAAAAATTAGAGAAAACATCACCGAAAAAAATAACCTGCTTAAAAAAGTTTATGATCAAAAAGAATTAGATGTTGAAGCAATTGTAAAAGAATATCTTGAGTTTGATAAAAGCATTGATAAATATATAAAAGATGTACCTTCATATTTAGATCAGGCAATTAATGACGGCAGTTCAATTTTGCTTGAAGGTGCACAAGGCGCTTTGTTGGATGTTGATCATGGCACTTATCCTTATGTAACGTCTTCAAATCCAACTTCGGGCGGAGCTTGTACAGGTTCCGGAATTCCACCTACAAAAATCACTAACGTAATTGGAATTGTAAAAGCTTACACTACTCGTGTTGGAAACGGCCCTTTCCCGACAGAACTTTTGGATGATGAAGGTGAGAAACTGCGAAAAGTTGGAGCCGAGTATGGTGCCACTACAGGACGGCCAAGACGATGCGGATGGTTTGATTCATTTTTAGTTAATTATTCAAGAATGATTAATGGAATCGATTCTGTAGCAATTACTAAGCTTGATGTTCTTAGTGAGTTCGACAAAATAAAAGTGTGTGTTGGCTACGAGCATGATGGAAAACAACTAAAAGCTTTTCCAACAGATGTAGAGCGCTTGGCAAATGTAAAACCAGTTTACGAAACGCTGCCTGGCTGGAAGCAAGATTTATCGAATTGTACTTCATATTCTGATTTACCGCAAAATACTAAAAGACTATTTATCGTTTATATCCAAACATTCAAAAATAAAAATTAGTATTATATCTATCGGGCCAAAACGGAATCAGACATTTTTCGTAGACTAATATTATTAGTTAGAATTAAATATTCAATTCTTTTCAGATTTCATATTGTGATTTCCCTTGATATTATCTCACCGGAAAAATTAAATTTGCTATTCATTATATAGGAATGTCAAAATATGAAGATGTCCGGGGGGCCAGCCTCTGTAAATATTAAAATCTTACTATTGGTTATTGCTGTTCTGATTGCCGGCGGCACTTTGTTTTATACGCAAAGTTTAGTTGGAAAGCTTCAAAATAAAGAACGGCAAATGGTTGAACTTTACGCCAAGGTTATTGAGCATATTGCAAACTCATCTTCAACTGAAACGGATATAACTTTTCTCTTCGACAATTTTATTAAACCAATTGACTTTCCAATGATTTTAACTGATGCTGATAACAAAGTAGACCTGAGTACCAAATCAGATGTACGAAACATTAGAAATATAAAGTATGATACTTCTCTCACCAATAAAGACCTTGAAACTTTTTTTGAAAATAAAGTGAAGGAAATGGATGAGTTTAATCCACCAATAATAGTAGCTTATGAGGATACCATTATATTTCAAAAAATTCATTATGGAGATTCGGATTTAATCACTCAATTAAAGTTTTATCCTTATTTACAGATTACCATTGCAGCTCTTTTTATAGTTATCGGGTATATTGGGTTCAGCAATATCAAGAAAAGTGAACAAAGCAATATTTGGGTAGGCATGGCTAAAGAAACTGCTCATCAATTCGGAACACCCATTTCAAGCTTAATGGGCTGGCTGGAAATGTTAAAAATTAATTATAAAGAGCCTGACAAGGTATTGGATACAGCAGAAGAAATTTCCAATGATGTTGAAAAGCTTAGTAAAATCACTTACAGATTTTCTAAAATAGGCGCTTCTCCGGAATTAAAAAAATGTGTTGTTTTTGAAGAAGTAAAAAAAGTTACTGATTATTTCCAACGAAGGCTGCCTCAAAGCGGAAAAAGCGTGGAACTGACAATTGACGGTAACAAAGAAGTATCTGCCGAATTAAATCCTGAATTATTTGAATGGGTTATAGAAAACCTTGTGAAGAATGCGCTGGATGCAATAGACAGTAAACAGGGTAAAATTTCAATTGAAGTTTTTGATATTAAAAATACCGTTGAAATAGTTGTTTCCGATAACGGCAAAGGGATTGATATGAAGAGGCGTAAAGATGTTTTCCGGCCTGGTTACAGTACAAAACGCCGGGGGTGGGGTTTAGGATTAAGCCTGTCCAAAAGAATTATTGAAGGATATCACGACGGGAAAATTTTTGTAAAAAATTCTACCATCGGAGAAGGAACTACTTTTAAAATTATCTTGAATAAAGACTAGCTCATTTGCAGCATGCGTTCAATTGGAAGTAAAGCCCCTGCTATTAATTTTTCATCCATTATGATTTGAGGGGATTTATTCTTCATACATTCGTATAATTTTTCAAGAGTATTCAATTTCATATAGGGGCATTCATTACAATTGCAATTTTTATCAGGCGGTGCGGGAATTAATTTTTTATTTGGAACAACTTTATTCATTTGATGAATTATTCCAACTTCTGTGGCAACAATAAAACTTTCTGAAGGATCTTCCTGAACAAATTTCAGAAGCTTACTAGTTGAACCAATAAAGTCAGCTCGATTTAGAATTGGCTCTTCACATTCAGGATGCGCAATTATTTTAGCTTTTGGATTTTCTAATTTTAAATCAATAATTTTTCTTTCACTAAAAGTCTCATGAACAATACATGTCCCATCCCAGAGCAGCATATCCCGGCCCGTCTTTTTCATTAAATATTTTCCAAGATTTCTATCTGGAGCAAATAAAATTTTTTTATCTACAGGAATTTGATTTATAATTTTTTCTGCATTGCTTGAAGTACAAATTATATCGCTCAAAGCTTTTACTGCCGCAGTGCAATTAATATAAGATATTGCTACATGTTCAGGGTATTTTTCACGGAAAGATTTAAATAAAGGAGCTGGGCAGCTATCTGCAAGTGAACAGCCTGCTTCCAAATCAGGTAAAAGAACAAGCTTATTTGGGTTTAATATTTTTGCTGTTTCTGCCATAAAATGAACACCAGCAAAAACAATAACATCTGCATTTGTTGATTTTGCTTTTCTTGCCAATTCTAAACTATCTCCAACGAAATCAGCTAAATCCTGTATTTCAGATTCCTGGTAATAATGTGCAAGGATAACAGCATTTAATTCTTTTTTTAATTTTAAAATCTCTTCCTGAATATCAACTTCAATTTTTCCTTCAAAGCTTATCATTTTAACTCCGAGTTATTATTTTCATCTGTTTTAACCTTTAAATCTGTCTCAAAAAATGTCAATATCTTGAATATTCGCAAAATGAGAACAGTTAAAGTGCGAAAAAATTAAAAAATCACAATATGCCCTCTGGCATTTAGATTGGATAATAGAATACAAATTAGAAATAATTTTAAGCAATAGCACCCTTCCTCAAAAGACACACACATATAAATTGGTTCTGCCGGCGGTTACCTCGAAACCACCGGCAGTTTTTATTTTAAACGCATTTATGAATGCCGATGTTAAACTTCTGGTAAAATATTCTCTTAAATGTACAAAGGTAAAAATGTAATAGTAATAATTACTTCATAAAATTGATAATATTGTTAAATTGTTTGAAAACAGTTAAAAGATGTAATATACTCGCGTGGCATTTAAGTTGAAACATAAAACACGAAATAGAAAATAGTTTTAAGCATAGCACCCCTCCACAAAATGACACTCAAACTGTCGGGCTCTTATGCCCTCAAGAACCCGACAGTTTTCTTCCCAAATAAAATTTCAATAGCCAAAAAAATCAAAGCACATTCATTTAATTGTATAATTTTTTAACGGGTCTTTTGCATTCTATCTATTGCATAAAAAACATCTTTCTTTTCGGCCTCAACGTCAAGTAATATTTTTCCAATTCCTGAAACTAGTACAAATTTGATTACACCATTTCTGTTTTTCTTATCAGATTTCATAATTTGAAAGACATTTTCTTTATCAATTTCTTGAAGTTTCTTCGGTAATTTAATTTTTGCAGCTAGTTCTAAATAAGCATTTAATTCATTTTCAGTAATCAGTCTAAGCTTTTCAGATAGAAAAAGTGAGGAAATTATTCCGGCAATAACTGCTTCACCGTGTTTTATCTTGAAATTTAGTTCACTTTCAAAACCATGGGCAAATGTATGTCCAAGATTTAAAATTTTTCTTAAACCGGATTCTTTTTCGTCCTGCGATACAACAGACGCTTTTATAGATGCAGATTTAAAAATTATTTCATTTAAAACTTCAGAATCATATTTGAAAATTCTATCTAAATTTTCTTTCAGATAATTAAAAAAATTTTTATCTGACATATAAGCGTATTTAATAACTTCACCTATTCCTGAAGTAACTTCAGCCTTAGGTAAGTTCATAAGAAATTCAGTATCGATTATAACCAGCTTAGGTTGATAAAAGGTACCAATCATATTTTTTTTATGATTAAAGTTAATACCGGTTTTACCACCGATTGAACTGTCTACATCTGCCAATAGAGTTGTCGGAATATGAATCAGACTAACTCCTCGCATAAATGTCGATGCAGCAAATCCAACTAAATCACCAGTCACTCCCCCACCGATTGCTATAATTAACGAATCTCTTCCAAAATTGTTTGATAATAAATAGGAGTGTATTTTTTTTAATTCAACATAAGACTTTGTTCTTTCCCCGGATTTGAGCAAGTAAATTTTATATTTTGTAGAAATTTTAGCTAATGCATTTTCAATCTTATCTTTAAATATTTTAAAAACATTTTCATCAATTACTGCTAAAACATTTTTTGTATCTGAGTCTAAAGAACTGCAAACTTTGGATAATATTGAATTACCGATTATAATTTTATAAGAATTACTTTTCAACTGAACTTTAATTTCTTTCACTCATATCTTTCTTTATTTGTTCTGAAAATAATTTGTTTATTATTTTAGTTATTTTATCAACAGTTTCACCAACTGAGATTTTATCTGTATTAACTGTTATATCTGCCTGCTCGTAATATTTTTTTCTTTCTGAATAAATTTTAGAAATCCTATTAATGAATTCATCACGCTTCACTTCGTCTTCATTACTTGCCATCAATATGGGCCGGTCTCTTTTATATCGAAGTCTTTTATAAATTGAATCAAAAGAAGATTCTAAAAAAATAATTGTTCCATGTGATTTCAATATTTTTAAATTTATATCTGATACGATTGTTCCACCGCCTAAAGAAATTATTACTTCATTGTCTTTGGAAATTTCTATTAATGTTTCTGTTTCTAATTTTCTAAAATATTCTTCACCTTTTTCATCAAAAATAGCCCGGATTTTTTGCTCCGTTTTTTTTTCTATAACATGATCCAAATCATAAAAGTTCCAACCAAGTGTATTAGCTAAAATGGGCCCCACAGTACTTTTGCCTGAGCCCATAAATCCGGTAAGATATACTAATTTATTCTTCATATAGATCAAAATTATTCAGATAGAAAAGTAAAAACAAATAATGAGAAATTTAATTTGGGAAGATGTTAAAATTGGTAAGATATGCCTGCAATAAACGTAACACCGTCAACATTTATTTTTGAAGCAAACGATTCTTGTGCTAAAGTAATTGTCCTTCCGTAGTATTGTACTTCATGTTTATTGTACTTGCTTTTAACGGTAAATTGAGGATCTCGGAATTTCATTTCCGTTCTTATAGAAATATTACTTTTAACAAGATAATCCATACCGATTGAAACTTGAATACCAAATGCAGGTTTTCTTTCTATATTGCTGACATCTTCGTCCCCAAATTTTCTGATGTGAGAGCCAATGTAAAATGCACCTCCCCCACCCATTAGGAATTTAAATTTTTCTGTTGAAAACGGCATTAAATAATGAACAGAAAATTCAATTGGTATTAAGGTAAATCCATCTTCAACTTCTATTGTTTCAGTATTGTTACCGTAAAATACGGTTAAGTTTTTTCCGTATTGCGAATGTTTCATATACTCAGTTCCTAAACCAATTATAACGTCGTCGTATATCCTGTAACGAACATCAATAGAAGGATTAACTATATCTGTCAGCGGAAAAGAATTGTTCCGAAGTATTTCATCCGAAGAATTTGGCGATAAATAAATTTTAGCACCGGTCGTATAAACTGCATTTACACTTACACTGAAATGATTTCCATTAAACTGTGCAAAGGCAGGGACAGAAATAAACAATATTACCAGCGATATTTTTAATTTATTCATTCAAGCTAGATTTACATTAGATATGGAATTCTTTAAGTGTAGTATATAAAACTTCTTTAAAAATAGAAACCCCCAAAATTCAGTAATGATTATGGGGGTTCTCAGAAAAAATAATTTACAAATTACTGTTGCGAAAAGTATTGATCTCTATGATCTACTATATCAGCATTTTTCTTAAGGTTTACTAACCATTGATTTAAGAAAGTCCCTTTCTTTTCTTGTAATAACTGATCACGAATCGTATTCCTTTGCACCTTATAAGCAGAAGAATCAAACTTTGTTCTGCTGGTTACATCAATTAGATAATATCCCCGAATTCCTTTAACAGGATCAGATATTGTATTTAGTTTTAGTGATAAAGCATTATCCATATATGCATAATCTCTGCCAACGGTAGGAACATTTCCTGTCGGTTTAAATGAACCAGTCTCATTCACCAAAACTTTGGGATCAATTGTTTTAGCTTTATCCAGGTCACCGTTAATTTCTTTTTTAATTTTTAAGGCTTCTTCTTGTGCTCTTTCAAATTTTTTCTCTTTAAGTACATAAGGCTTAATTAAATTTTTAACATCATCAAAAGACTTAATGCCCTCACTGATAACTTTGCTAACCAGTACAACAACATATCCTCTTTGCGTTCTGAAAACAGGGCTGATGGCATTAGCACTATTTTCAAATGCAAAATCTACAACATGTTTATTTTGCCCTAAGCCTGCAATAGTAGGTGCATCTTTCACAAATGGAGGAGTTTCCTGAACTTTGTAGCTGTAATCTTTTGCAGCTTTTTCAAATCCATCCTGATTTGCTAAATATGCAAAATCACCTGCTTTATTAAAAATAGCATCTTTTGTAGTTGGAGAAGCTTTAATTGGCAATGTTAGTTTTTCAATAACATACTTTTTATCTGACTTGCCTGTTACTTTAATTATATGATATCCATAATTAGTTTTAATTGGCCTTTGAACAACACCAACACTACTGTTAAAAACTGCTTTTTCAAATTCAGGAACCATCATACCTTTACCAAACCAACCTAAGTCGCCGCCCTTTACAGCACTTCCAGGATCAGATGAATTTTCTCTTGCCAATTTCGCAAAATCAGCTCCTTTAACAAGTTGATTATAAATCTTCATAGCTTCTGCATAATTTTTCTCATCACTTCCCATTTTGTTAATTAAAATATGAGAAGCCCTTACTAATGTTTCTTTTGAAGGAACAGAAGTAATATAGTTTATTAAGACGTATCCCTGCGGTGTTGCCACTGGGCCAACAACTGAATGCGACTTTGCTTTTAAGATTGCATCTGCGACATCTTCCGATAAATTAGAAAGGCTGGCTGTATCTCTACTAACAGGTTCATCAGTATAAATTTTTGCGTATTCTGTAAACGTTAAAGTATCCTTTTTAAAATTATCAGAAATATTTTCAGCCATACTTTTTACAGTTATAGAATCGTCTTTAGAAGGAGTAGTTAAAAACATAACATACTTCACTTGCCTTTGGGGCTCAATCCTATATTTATCAAGGTTCTTATTATAGTAATCCTTTAATTCTTCGTCTGTAATTTTGAAAATTGAATCCGGATAGGAATTAGTAGTAACAAGAGCATACTTAGAATTTATTGTTGTATTCTCTTCCTGAAATTTTCTGATTATATCATCTTCACTTATAGTAATTGAAGCCGTAACTAAGCTCTGAAGTTTTTCACTCATTTTATTTTGTCTGATTACTTCTTCTGCATTTATCAATGCATCTTTATTTTGAGGATCAAAAATTGCCTGTTGATATGCTTCCTTATTAAATTTCCCGGTAGAATCAATAAAATTTCTTTTCAGAAACTCAGGTGGATTATCACTTAGAATTACATTTCTTATTTCATCATCAGAAACATGAATATTGAATTTATTAAACTGCTGCTGAACCAAAGTTTGGACAACCATAGCATCCCAAACCTGATCCCGGAATTGTTCGCTATTTTCATCTTCATTGTCTTTACCTGATTGTTTGAGATTTTGTCTCTCACGATCAAGCGCTGTTGAAAATTCCTGGTAAGAAATTTTATCATCGTTTATTGAACCGACATTATTTGACCTTCCACCTAAAGCAGACACAATATTTGAATCAGACATAACCATGAATAATACAAAGATTGCTCCCACTGTTAAAATGAATGCAGGTGCTAAGCTTCTCATCTTGGCCATCATAGCCATAATTTTTAGTTCTCCAGATTAGAATTAATATTTATTTTAAGACGTTAAAAATAGACACATACTTATAAAAAAGCAATGAAATTACATTTTGATTTTACAGGCATTTTTTGCTATGATTTTGAAGGATTAATATAAAACACAACTGATTATTATAATTATTCTTATGTACTATTTATTATGTTAACTAAAAGGCGTAAATTGACTCCAAGTGACATAAGTTTTATTTTTAATTTAATTAATAATAATTAGAGGTTAAAAATGTCAAGTAATAATGAATTCCTCAAATTTGTGCCAATATTTGCTGAACTTGATGAAAATACATTAGATCAAATTTCAAGCTTAGGAATAAGAAAAAATTTCACAAAAGATTCAGTCGTCCTATTTGAACACGAAGCTGGCTCTGCTCTTTTTGTAATAATATCCGGTAAAGTTAAAATATCAAGAGTTAGCGATGATGGGAAAGAAGTTATCCTAACTATTTTAGGTGAATCTGATTTTTTTGGAGAGATGGCAATTTTAGATGGAGCTACAAGATCGGCAAATGTAACCGCAATGGAAGATTCAGAAATCTTTATAGTTCAAAGAAGTGAATTTTTGGATTTGCTGCATCGTCATCCTGAAGTATCAATTGCTTTATTACAAGAGCTTACAAGAAGACTTCGTTCCGCAGATATGAAAATTAAATCTTTATCTTTAAAAGATGCCGAAGGAAAAGTAGCAACAGTAATTTTACAATTGGCAGACGATATAGGAATGATTAAACAAGGAACTGTTGAAATTGAAAAGCTTCCATACCAACATGATCTGGCAAATATGGCCGGCACTTCACGCGAAACTATTTCTCGCACACTTCATTCATTTGCCAAGAAAGGTTTTGTAGAATTAGAAGGCTCACGTTTAAGAATAATTGATTATGAAAAATTCAAGGAAATATTCAGCTAGTGAGAATCATTTAATGAATCAAAAAGTAGATCTTCATTTACATACAAATTACTCCGATGGATTCTTATCACCTTTTCAACTTCTTCAAAAAGTAAAAAATGAAGGAATTGACTGTATTAGTATAACTGATCATGACAGTGTATCCGCAATTGAAGAAGCTGCCTCAATTGGAAATGAAATTGGTGTTGAAGTAATTGCTGGAGTTGAAATTAGCTCTGATGTAAAGGATAAAGAAATTCATATTTTAGGATATTTTGTAGAACCTGGGAATTCAGAGCTAGAAAGGTATCTGAATTTTTTTAGAGAAGAAAGAATTAAAAGAGCAGAGCGGATTGTTATTAAAATTAATAATTTAGGTATGCCGTTAAAAATAGACGACGTTCTTGAACTTGCTAAAAATTCAACTGTTGGGAGGCCTCATATAGCACAAATTATGCTTGAAAAAGGATTTGTTAATTCATATTATGAAGCGTTTAATAAATACCTTGGAAATGACTGCCCTGCTTATGAAAGGAAAGTACATGTATCCCCTAAAAGTGCCTTTAAAATAATTAATGATGCAGGCGGCTTATCGTTTATTGCTCACCCCGGTTACTTGGAAGATAATTTGCTTAAAGAATTAATTGAAGCAGGTGTTGATGGCATTGAAGTTATTCATCCTTCAAATTCAGCACAGCAAACTAAATTTTATAAGGGAATCGCAAATGAATATTTCTTACTTGAATCTGGCGGCTCTGATTTTCATGGCGGAAAAAGGGAAGATGATAGAAATTTAGGAAAATTTTGTACTAACTATTCCACTGTAGAAGCCATGCGGAAAAGACTTATGAAAAATTCAGCTTAATAATTCAATTCAAATAAAAAAAAATTTTGTAAGATGGAAATAATTGAAGGAAACCTAAATGCTTCCGGTTTAACCTTTGCTATTGTTGTCAGCAGGTTTAATGAATATATAACACAAAAGCTAGTTGATGGAGCAGTTGATTGCTTAATAAGTCATGGAACATTAGAAAAAAATATTACTATTTTGAAAGTTCCAGGCGCATTTGAAATTCCATTAATTGCTGATAAACTTGCATCATCAAAAAAATATGATTCATTAATATGTCTTG
The DNA here is from genome assembly GCA_963746735.1 of uncultured Ignavibacteriales bacterium. Taxonomy (GTDB): domain Bacteria; phylum Bacteroidota; class Ignavibacteria; order Ignavibacteriales; family Ignavibacteriaceae; genus CAVSWT01. The sequence goes on along the minus strand of CAVVCO010000016.1, from coordinate 262,118 downwards.
GAGCGGTTATCCGTGGGGGCACCCCGCATTTTGATTACGTTGCCGGAAATACAAGTTCAGGTATTGCACAAACTTCATTAAAATATTCAATCCCGGTTGCCTTTGGCATATTGACCACAGATACTATTGAACAGGCAATAGAGCGTGCCGGGACAAAATCGGGAAACAAAGGTTGGGATGCAGCTTTAACCGCAATTGAAATGGCTAATTTGGTTAAAAGGATTTAGTCATTTTAATCTAAAAAAACTCTCATTAATTTCTAATTGCATTATTTATAAGGAGTTAATTTTATACTTTTTAGTAATAAAAAAAATATTAAATTTATTAAGTATTTTAATAAAAATTTATCCCATAGAAGAGGTAAGAATAAAATCTTTTTACTTTAGTTTGTATAGAAAAAAAATTAGGGAAAATTAAATGAAAAAAAAGATGTTATTTTTCTTCTTTATAATCATTCCTATATCATCCATTTTATCTCAAGTTAGTAACTGGCGAAATTATACTGACATGAAAAAGATAAATGACATTAAAGCCAGTGACAATGGATTTTGGGGAGCCAGTGGAGGCGGTGCTTTTTTTTATAATTCTCTCACAGATTCATTTAAAGTATTAAGTAAAGCTGACGGGTTAAATGGCGGTTCGTTAACCGCAATAACTATTGATAAAAAAGGTAATGTATGGTTTGGAAGCGCTAATGGTATAATAGACGTATACAATCCAAATACAAATAATATAACTTCTATTTTAGATATTTATAATAATTCCGAAAGGACACAAAAAAGCATTAATGTTCTGAAATCAATAGGCGACACTATTTATGCTGCAACAGATTTTGGAATTACATTAATCAATCCGGATAATTTTACTTTTTATGATACCTATTTTAAATATGGCAATCTTTCATCTTACATCCCAGTAAATAATATTACAATTGCAAACAAAATTTATGCTTGTACAGATCAGGGAGTTGTAATTCAAAAAGAAGGTGCTCAAAATTTATCTGCACCTGATTCATGGAACGTTTATACAACAAGCAATGGACTGCCTTCAAAGGTTATTTATAAAATTGTTACCTATAATAATTCTATTATTGCCTCAACTCAAAATGGATTAGCAGAATTTAATGGTACTTCATGGACTAGTTTTTTACCGCAATTGACAGGTAGTGTTACAGATATAATTAGTAATGGAGATTCTTTAGTAATTTTAAACGGAAAACAAATTTATTCTTATAAGAATGGAAATCTTACTTCGATTTATACTTCTCAAATTGATATGACAAAGCTTGATATTTTAAATGGAAATAATCTACTTGCTGCTACATCAAGCGGAGTTATAAATATAAGAAGTGGTGCATTACTCTATCCAAATGGCCCACAAGCTAATCAATTTCCTGCATTAAGTGTTGATAACGATGGAAACCTTTGGTCAGCAAGTGGAAAAAATAATGCTGGTGTTGGTTTTTATAAATATGACGGACAAAAGTGGACTAATTACAACACTAGCAATAATTCAGTTATACCTAACAATGATTATTTCTTTGTTTATAGTGCTCCAGATAATACGACTTATTTAGGAAGTTGGGGATTTGGTATTGCCCGAATTAAAAATGATGATATATCTATTTTCAATGCGTCAAACACTAATCTTAAAGGGATTGCTGATAGTCCAAATTTTCTTGTAATCTCAGGATTTGCTGCGGATTCAAAAAATAATATTTGGATTTTAAATTATTGGGCTTCGGATAGAAATATCTTAAGCGTTCTTACACCGGACAGCAGTTGGTATTCGTTCAATGTTTCTAAAGCAACCAGAGTATTGCAGCAGCAGTATTCACTGGTAATCGATCCTTATGATACAAAGTGGTTTTTCTCTCAAGACCCAAGTCAATTAGGGCTTTTTTATTTTAACGAAAATAACACTCTTGATAATACAAAAGATGATGTGTCCGGATATTTAACAACATCTGACGGTCTTAATACAAACACAATTACATCGTTAATTGTTGACAGAAGAGGTGATGTTTGGGTCGGGACGAGCCTTGGTGTAAATGTAATTACTCAAACTTATACAATTACTTCATCAAATAAACCGCAATTAAGCATTTCATCAATCTATTCTCTAAGACAGCAGTCAATTAATTGCATGGCAGTTGATCCTTTAAATCAAAAGTGGATCGGGACTAACGAGGGCCTTCTTCATGTTACTTCCGATGGAACAACACTTCTGGATGCATTTACTTCAAAGAACAGTCCTTTACTTTCAGATATAATTAGAAGCATTGCTATTGATCCCAATACGGGGACAGTTTATGTGGGAACGGATGAAGGCTTAACATCTTTTGTAACAACATCGGTAATGCCTAAAGAATCTTTTAACAAATTATTAGTTTATCCAAATCCTTTCGTAATAAAAAACGACGGGAAATATTTAACTATTGATGGACTGATTCGTGATTCGGATTTAAAAATTTTAACCATCAACGGTAAATTAGTTGCAGAATTTTCTTCTCCCGGCGGAAGAATCGCAACCTGGGATGGACGGGATTTAAATGGTAATCTTGTAAGCAGCGGAATTTATCTTGTTGTAGCATTTGATAAAGATGGCAATAATGTAACGGCCAGCAAGGTTGCAATACTTCATGAATAGAGCGTTTAGATTCAATGATTGACCTTTCTAATATTTCACTTCAGTTTGGCGGTAAATATTTATTTAAAGATGTCAGCTTTAAAATTAATGCCGGTGATAAAATATCTTTAGTTGGGGCAAATGGAACCGGCAAATCTTCTATCCTGAAAATAATAAATAGAACTCTTCAGCCTGAAAGCGGGAAAGTTCTGATGCAAAAGAATGTCAGCATTGGTTATTTGCCGCAAGAGAATGTAACCCACTTAGATAAAACACTATTTGAAGAAGCAAAATCTGCTTTAAGCGACATAACTTTTCTTCAGCAAAAAGAAAATGAAATAACGGACAAACTTTCCAATCAATCTATTAAAGATGAATTTCGAGACGATTTAGTAAACCAGCTTGGTGAAGTTCATCATCGGTTAGAAGAGCTTGGTTCATACAGTATAGAGGCAAACATTGAAAAAATTCTTATCGGACTCGGATTTGAAGAAAATGATTTTGAAAGATTAACAAATCAATTTTCCGGCGGGTGGCAAATGCGTATTGCACTTGCTAAAATATTAATTTCACAAAACGATATTTTACTTTTAGATGAACCGACCAATCATTTGGATTTTGATTCGCTTGAATGGCTAATCAATTTCTTAAAAAATTATCGCGGCTCGCTTTTAATAGTATCTCACGATAAACATTTTGTAAATGAAGTTACTACTAAAACTTTAGAGATTTATTTATCCAAATTTAATTCTTTCAATGGAAACTACGATGCTTTTCTAAAATACAAAGAAGAACGTGATGAACTGGCAGAAAATCATTTTGTCCAGCAGCAAAAGAAAATTAAAGAAACAGAAAAATTTATTGAAAGATTTAGATACAAAGCCACCAAAGCAAAACAGGTACAAAGCAGAGTAAAACAACTAGAAAAAATAGAACTGGTTCAGCTTCCGGAAAGTAAATCAGAGATTGATTTAAAATTTCCAACCCCGCCTCAAAGTGGAAAAATAAATATTGAATTAAAATCAATCTCAAAGTTTTATGATGATAAGAAAGTTTTTGAAAATTTAGATTTCCAAATTGAACGCGGTGATAAGATTGCTTTTGTTGGCCCAAATGGTTCAGGAAAATCTACCTTATCAAAAATAATTGCTGGAATAATTGAAATTAATAGAGGGGAAAGAATCGTTGGCCATAACACCATTATCTCATATTATGCACAGGATGTTGCAGATAACCTCAATCCAAGTTTAGATATAATTGAAAGTGTTGATGGAATTGCTGAAGACAAAACTATAGGACAACTTAGATCTATCCTTGGTTCATTTCTTTTTACAGGTGATGATGTATTCAAAAAAGTTGGAGTTTTGTCCGGCGGTGAAAAAAGTCGTGTTGCCTTGGCCCGAATACTATTAACCAAATCAAATTTAATAGTACTGGATGAACCAACAAACCATCTTGATATTTCTTCAAAAAATATTTTACAAAAAGCTTTATCCGATTTCAAAGGCTCTTTAGTTTTAGTTTCACATGATGTAGATTTTTTATTGCCGATTGTAAGTAAAGTTGTTGAGATAAGAAAAAATTCATTTAAAATATTTTTAGGCGGAATAAACGATTATCTTTATAAGCGTAAGCAAATAATCGAAAGCGAAAAAATAAGCACAGCTAAAAATCAAGTTACTGCTGATTCGATTTCAAGGAAAGATCAAAAGAGAATTGAAGCAGAACAAAGACAAAAAAAATATTTGGCAACAAAAGATATTTTAAAAAAGATTACTCAACTTGAATCAAAAATAGATACGCTAGAAAAAAAAGAACAAGAGCTTGAAAAAAATTTAACGGACGAAAATATTTACGGTGATCCTCAATTGCTTAAAGAAACAACTTCAAATTTTAATCAAACAAAAATTGCTCTGGAAACTTCGATAGAACAATGGCAAAAATTATCTGAAGAATTAACAAAAATTGAAAATCAGTTCACTTAAACTTTTATACCTAAAAACTCTTCAGCAAGGGCAATCCCGCCGTATAATGCAGCATCATCTCCGAGTTTGGTAGAAATAATTTTTATACCTCTTGCAGAATCTTTAAGAACAGTTTCATTAAAAGATTCTTTTATCTTCGGCATCATAAAATGGTTTAAAGCTTCTATCAATCCGCCGCCTAAAACGATAGTATCAAAATTTAAAAGGTTGTTAATGCTTGCAAGTACAGTTCCTACAGTTGTACACGCTTCTGAAATATGCTTCACAATTAATTTATCATTCTTTTTAACAGCATTAGCAAGAGCTTTGCTTTTAATTTTTTCGCCGCGCTTAAACACTTTTGCAATTACACTCTTCTTCCCTGCTTTTATATCGGCTCTTATTTTCTTTTCAATTGCTGTGCGGCTTGCGACGGCTTCAAAGCAGCCTTTTCGTCCACAGCCGCAAACCGGTCCGTTATCAATAATGTGCATGTGGCCAATTTCACCGGCTACGTAATTCATCCCGCGATAAATTTTACCGTTAAATATTAATGCTCCTCCAATTCCGGTTCCAATAAAAACTACTAAAACATCTTTTGCATTTTTTGTTAGTTCAAACTTTTGGATTCCCAGGGCAGCAACATTCACATCATTTTCAATTAAAACAGGATACGGAGTTACGGCTTGTAGTTTTTCTTTAATCGCAAAATTTCTTATTCCAAGATTTGGAGCCAATCCAATTCTTCCTTTATACGGGTCAACCGAGCCTGGGATTCCTAGGGCAACTGCTTTTATATTTCCTGGATTCACATTTGAAACTTGAATGGTTTCATTGATAATTTCCGATAATGTTTTTATATAAGCTTTGGTGGTTGAATTTGATTTGGTAGGTTTTTTCACACTTTGAATAATACCATTTTCAGAATTGATTAAGGATGATAAAATTTTTGTTCCGCCCATATCAATACTTATAATATATTTCTTATCCAGAACTGCCTCCAGGTTAAGTTGAATTATTGTTGGACAAAAAATTATAAATATATTCTTTTAATGCCAAATATTATTTGATACTAGTTTAATTTTAAATTCTATAAAGGGAAGTATAATTGTAAATCAAAAACAGATTATCTAACTTTGATTGATGGAAAAAGTAAAACCACTGAAAAAATTTGGGCAAAATTATCTCACCGATAATAATATTCTCAATAAAATTGTAAGCGAAATTGATCCTAGCGAAAATGATTGTATAATTGAAATTGGGCCGGGTACAGGTTCATTAACCGAAAAATTAGTAAGTAAAGTTAAAAATCTAACTGCAATTGAAATAGATTCGCGCGTAATTGAAAATTTAAAAACTAAATTTCCATTACTAAATATAATTCACAAGGATTTCCTAAAAACCGATTTGACGGAATTTGCGTCAAGCAAAAAACTTAGGATAGTTGGGAATATCCCATACAATCTTACATCTCCAATAATTTTTTCGATGATAGAAAATATTGATTTAATTAATGATTCGGTTTTGATGGTTCAGTATGAGGTAGCAAAAAGAATTACTGCAAAAAAAGGCACAAAAGATTACGGTATTTTATCCGTGCTTCTTAATTATTTTGCAGACGTAAAATTATGCTTCAAAGTTTCACCTAATGTTTTTTATCCGAAGCCAAAAGTTTATTCATCGATAATACATATTTATTTCAATAAAAAAGTTAATGCTTCTTTCGATAATAATTTGTTTATTAAAATTGTAAAGGCTTCATTCGGCAATAGAAGAAAAACATTAAAAAATTCATTAAGTAATAGTATATTTGGAGACTTAGATTTTACCGGCTCTGGAATCGATTTATCATTACGCGCCGAACAATTGGCAACCGAACAATTTATTGAGCTTGCAAAACACGTTCAAAATTGTTTACAAACAGCCTCTAATAAAATAATTAAGTAATATAATACTGTTCAGTTAATGCACCAGCTTAAATCATTTCTACATAACCTTAAGGCGTTTGATCTCGTTGTTGTTATTTTTTTTATATGCCTTACAATCGTCAATATTATCTTTCATTCCAAAGTAGAGTTGTGGCAGCTTCTAGTGTTTTTAAATTTATTTATTATTGCCTTTGCATTTTTCCTTGCATTCATGGAAGATAAATTTAAAAATAAAATCTGGCAGTTAGTTCACTACTGGTATATTGCTCCTTTAATTTTAATAACTTTTAAGGAACTTAATTTCTTAGTTAAGCCTATTAGAGTGGTCGACTACGATTACCTGTTTATTAAAATTGACAGGTTCATTTTCGGAACAGATCCTACAAGATTCTTAGCTCATTTTTCGAACCCGGTATTAACTGAAATTTTACAAATTATTTATGGAATGTTTTATTTTCTTCCGATTTTCTTAGCGATAGCATTATTAAGAAAGAAAAGATATGTGGCAATGGACTATGCAGTTTTCATTGTTATTTATGGTTTCTATTTATCATATCTCGGCTATTTTACATTGCCAGGAATCGGCCCTAGGTTTACTCTTCATAATTTTGCAACCATGAATAATGATTTGCCCGGCTTGTTTTTAACAAATTTTTTAAGGCATATGGTGAATTTAGGGGAATCAATTACAGCGAACGCTCCTAACCCCGCAGCTATTGTACAGCGTGATGTTTTCCCAAGCGGACATACCATGATAACTTTAATAGTAATGTATCTGTCAGTAAAATTAAAAAGCCGTTCAAGATATTATTTAGTTCCAATTGGTTCGCTTTTAATTTTTTCAACTGTTTATCTTTGGTATCACTATGTAATTGATTTAGTTGGAGGTGCTGTTTTCATGATTTTTTGTGTATGGTCCGGGAAATATATTTTTAATTGGTGGCGAAGAAAAGTTGGAAAAGAAGAATTTGAATACGGGAAGTATTAATGTTTAATTGCTTAATGGTTCAATTGTTTAAAATCAAAATTTTCATCACCAATAAAGCAATTTAACAATAAAACTTTTTAGCAATTATTGAATTAGAAAAGTTGGGGAAGCAGAAATAAATTAAATTGAACTTTAACAATGGCAACAAATAATACCGATAAAAAAAATAAAGTAAAAAATATATTTGATTCTATTGCTTTCAAGTATGATTTTTTAAATCATCTTTTAAGCTTTGGGATTGATAAATACTGGCGCAAAAAAGCTCTTAAGCTTTCCAAAATTAATTCTGAGTCTATACTTTTAGATGTAGCTTGCGGCACGGGAGACGTAGCTATTGAAGCAAGAAAATTTGGGGTCAAAAAAATTTACGGTGCAGATTTTTCTTACAACATGCTTCAATTGTTTAAGCAAAAATGTGATTGGATTCAGGGGAACAGTGTCCAAATGGTTGCCGAGAATATCCCGCTTAAAAATGAATCTGTAACTAATATTACTGTTGCATTCGGAGTAAGAAACTTTTATGACATTCAGCAAGGTTTTAATTCATTCTATGATGTTTTAACTAAGAACGGGAAAGCAACCATTATTGAATTCAGAATGCCTTCAAATTTTATTTTTAAAAGATTATATAAGTTTTATTTTAAAAAGATTCTTCCTTTAATAGGTGGATTTGTTTCGGGAAACAAAGAGGCTTATAATTATCTTCCAAATTCAGTTGAAGAATTTGATGAAAAAATAGATTTGCCTGTTCTTCTTAAAAATTCCGGATTCAAATCTGTTCAAAAATATACTTTAACTTTTGGAATTGTGCAGGTAGTAATTGCAGAAAAATAATTTCAATATCTTTTAAAAAAGGAAACCCAATTTCTTAAAGAAATTGGGTTAATAATTTAACATATAAAAATTATTTAAGTTTATAATCAATTAAGCTTTGAGACAAAGTCCCTGAAGTATCTGCCAGAACAATATCTCCTCCTACAATAGCATTTAGTAATGAGGCATTGCCGTCCCATTTAACAGGCCCGATATTGCTGACAAGCCAGGCATAGGCTGTATAAACTTGTGTAGTAGGAGTGCCAAAAACATTATTAACATCAGGTATTGTTAATGTTAAATCATATTTAATCTTGGCAGCACTCATTGTTTTTGAACCACTTGCTAAGTTTAAATTCACATTTTCTGTTCCTATGTATGTTGCTTTAACATCAACCAGGGTAATCGCAATGATTCCAAAATCAAGCTTTACATTTAGAACAGGCCAGCTATTTACATCTGCCAAAGGAAATGAATATAATGTCATCTCATCACTAATTTTTAAATATTGTAATAGAGAATCTGGAATTAAATCTGAAATTCCGGAAGTATCTAGGTAAACATAAACGCCATAATTTGAACTGCCTGCTGCAGGCTGTGATTTTCTTACATATGATTCAGATGAACTTGAAATATTGGAAAATGTAGTTGAATCTATTTGAATTTGATAATCTGTTCCAAGAATTGTTTTAGTGCCGCTATAAGATTCAGAACGTGTTCCTGTTAAATGAGTGCCTGTGGAATCAGTACCATTAATGCTGTATTTATAATAATTCCCATTTGCATTTGGGAAATAATTTGTTGTATCAGAACTGCCGCTTCCGTTACCTGAACCAGTTGGATTGTCGCTTTTACTGCAGGCAGCAATAAAAATTAATCCAACCACACTTAATAGCAGCACTATTTTCTTAATCATTACATCTCCATTTCTAATAATATATTTTTTAATTTATTAAATGCGATTCCACGATGGCTGATTTTATTTTTTAGAACCGGATCAATTTCTGCCATTGTTAAATTATATCCATCAGGAATAAAATATGGATCATATCCAAATCCGTAATTTCCTTTTGGTTCTAAAATAATTTTACCTTGGATTTCTCCTGTGGAAATTATAAAATTATTTCCATTAAAATATGCCGCAGCGCAAACATATTTTGCATTATGCGGTTCTGGTAAATTCTTTAACTCATTAACTAATTTAGTGTTGTTTTGTTCATCAGTTGAATTTTCTCCGGCAAATCTGGCAGAATAAATTCCCGGGCCGCCATTGAGCTGCTCAACTGACAAGCCTGAATCATCACCAACTGAATTAATTTTAAAATAATTGTATACTTTTTCAGCTTTTATTTTAGCGTTTTCTTCAAATGAATTCCCATCTTCAACTATTATCGGAATATCTTCAAAATCATTTAATGAAATCAATTCAATTTTTAAGTCATTAAATATATTTTTTACTTCTCGAATCTTTCCAGCGTTTTTCGAAGCAAATATTAATTTATTCATCATTTAAATAATACCTCGCTTAATGCATAATAAATAGCCATGGAACTTGAAAATAATGCCGTTATAGGGAATTTATATTTTTGTGGAATTAAATTAATTATTATATAGTTAGCAGGAAGGGTAAAAAGAAAACTATAAATAAATGAGCTAAAACCTATCCCCAGCAATTGCCAGGTTATTTGATCATAGCTCCCTTTAAATAAATTTAGAATTAAAAGATGTCTGGCTATCCAAAGCGGATTAAAATACAAAGTAAAAAGAATTGATTTGAGAATTTTTATTTTAATGTCATCTTTAACGAACTTTTTGTTCAGCCATTGTAATGTAAATGGAATTTCAATAGAATAAATAAATCCACCAAGAAATAATATTCCCAGCAGCCTGCCTATTGAAAAATCATTAATTATAAGAGCAGCTATACTATCGCCAATAGAATATATTAATGCGCCCTGAACAATGTTGCTTATTTTATAATTAGATTTGATATTAAATAATTTATTGATTTGAATTAAATAAAATTTCTGACTGGAAAGATAAAAAAAGTTTTTGCTTATTTGAAACAAAACTATTTTAGACTAATCAGCAGGTGCTTAAGTTCCCATAAAATTGTGACAGAAATGTAATGATTAACTAATTTATTTTTATAATATTGTTACCAATTAAAAACTAAATTTTGAAAAATGTTTAAGAAGAATTATCTCCCCGTCGCCTTATCTGTTTTTATTGTTTTTGTTTTAACATTTAAAGCAGATGCACAGTATTTCGGACAAAATAAAGTCAACTATAATGATTTTAATTTTGAAGAATTACACTCTAAGAATTTTGATGTATACTTTTATCCCGAAGAAAAACCCGCAATCTATGACGCAACGCAGATGGCTGAAAGATGGTATGCGCGCCATTATTCCATATTTGGTGATTCTTTAAAAGGAAAGCAGCCGTTAATTATGTTTGGCAGCTTTGCTCATTTTGCAGAGAATAACGTTACTCAAGGTTTTATTGGACAAGGAACCGGCGGTTTCACGGAACCATTAAAGCGAAGAATTGTACTTCCATTTGCCGGGCCTTTAAGAGAAACAGACCATGTAATCGGACATGAATTAGTTCATGCATTTCAATATGATATTTCGCGTAGTACCGGGCCAGGAGCTTACACAAAAGCTTCGATCGAAAGCCTTCCTCTATGGTTCATTGAAGGTATGGCTGAATATTTTTCTCTCGGCCCGCATGATACTTTTACATCAATGTGGATGCGGGATGCAGCTTTAAAAGAACTGCCGGATATTTCCGATTTAAATAATTACTATAAATATTTTCCTTATAGATATGGCCAATCTTTACTTGCTTATATCGGAGGGAAATGGGGAGATAAAAAGCTAATTACCTTGCTAGTAGCAGGCAGCAAATCCGGAGAATTCAAAAAAACTATAGACAGCGTTTTATCAGTCTCAACCGATTCATTAGCAGATCTGTGGCATAAAGCAATCCATGAACAAGCTGATTCAATTAAAAAAATTACTTCAATGTCATCAGATTATGGCCCTTTGCTAATAGGTAGTAAAGAAGAGGATGATGATAATTTAAATATTTCACCTGTACTTAGTCCCGACGGTAAATATATCGCATTTTATTCTTCAAGAAATCTTTTCTCAATTGATATATTTTTAGCAGATGCAAAAACTGGTGAAGTCAAGAAAACAATTTTAAGCACAGAACTCGATCCTCATTTACAGTCACTTGAATTTATTAACTCTGCCGGGGCATGGAATCCGGCTGGAGATAAATTTGTTTTTTCAACGACCAAAGACGGCAGGCCGACACTTTCAATTTTAGATTTGACTAGCGACGAAATTGAAAATGAAATTAGATTTGATAGCCTTGGGCAAATATTTAATGCTTCGTGGTCACCCGATGGAAATTCAATAGTATTTTCAGCCGTGAAAGGCGGATTTTCAAATTTGTTTCTATACAGCTTTAATACGAAAAAACTAACTGAACTAACAAATGATGCTTATGCAGAAATGCAGCCTGAATGGTCGCCGGATGGAAAAACAATTGCATTAGTTACAGATCATTTTACAACTAATCTTGATAATCTTGATATTGGTGATTATCAAATTGCATTGTTCGATCCAAAGACTAAAGAATTTAAACAGCTTTCAAATTTTAAAAATGCAAAAAATATAAACCCGCAATGGTCTAAGGACGGCAGTAGTATTTATTTTTTGTCGGATCAAAACGGAATAACAAATATTTATAATTTGAACCTCGCGACAAATGAAACCACACAGTTAACAAATCTATATACCGGAGTCAGTGGTATTACTTCATTGAGCCCCGCGCTTAGTGTTGAAAATAATAAAATAATATACAGCGCTTTTGAATACGGTAAGTATAATATATATTCTTTAGACAGCACAAAAACAGAACCTGCAAAAGAAACCGCTAAACTGCAAAAGCTTTTTCCGGGCAGTCTTCCACCCGAACAAAGAACTGACAGCATGTTAGTAGCAAATCTTAAGAATCCGGATATGAATTTACCTGCTAAAGATAATTTTAATATCTCAGGTTATAATGCTTCACTATCGTTAACCGGAGTAGTTCAGCCTTCAGTCGGAATTGGAATGGATAGATATGGAACAAATGTTGGCGGCGGAGTTGGGTTATTCTGGTCAGACATGCTTGGCAATCATAATCTTACTACGTTTCTTCAAATTCAATCCTATCGTTCATTCAAATTTACAGATATTGCAGCGTTGGTAGGTTATATGAATACTGCTAGTCGGTGGAATTGGGGAGGTTCGATAAGCCAGATTCCATATATTTACAGCAACTATGGCGCAAGTTATCAATATATTAATGGCGAACCTTCTTATGTCGAGCAGCAAATTATTTACAGGGAAATAATTAGGGATATTTCCGGCTCTCTATTTTACCCTTTCAGTCAAGTTATGCGTCTTGAATTTTCAAGTGGATATGAAAATATTAGTTATCAAAATGAACTTATTACTCAAGCAATATCTTTAAATACTGGAAGTTTGATTCAGGATGATTCTCAAGATCTTCCGCACAATCCTTCTTTAAATCTCTTTTCCGTTAGCACGGCCTTAGCATTTGATAACAGTATCTTCGGGGCTACTTCACCAGTTCTTGGGCAAAGATTCAGAGTCGAAGTTACTCCAACATTTGGTTCTTTGACTATGTTTAATGTCCTTGCTGATTACCGCAAGTATATTATGCCAATTAGGCCATTTACAATTGCAGCTAGAATTTTTCATTATGGAAGATACGGAAAAGATGCGGGAGATAGACGTATATATCCACTTTCAATCGGCTATCCTGGATTTGTAAGAGGATATGATGATAACTCATTCGATTATAATGAATTCTTAACCGACTCGGCTCATACCACAAATCTTTATAACAATCTTTACGGAAGCAAAATGCTGGTGGGAAATCTTGAGATACGTTTCCCATTTTTTGGTTTACTTGGAATTGGTTCTGGATATTACGGCTTCTTCCCAATTGAAACAGGGCTATTTTATGATACTGGTGTAGCTTGGTATAATCATGATAAAGTTTCATTATTCGGCGTAGGAGGCGGTAGAAAACTTATAAGCAGTTATGGCGCAACAATAAGAATAAATTTATTTGGATATGCAGTTGGCGAAGTAGATTATATTCATCCAATACAAAGGCAGGGAGATAAATGGATGTGGGAATTTAATTTGATACAAGGATTTTAATTTTAAGTTTAGGGATTTTGTTATTTGAACCCCGCCTGGACGGCGGGGTTGACAAAGATCTGAAATAAGAACTATTCCAGTCATTAAAATATGAGGACTTAATAGTAATCAATTAATTAAATAAATGCAATCAAACACATCTCAAGTTTGTTCAATCAGTAAGTCGTAACCTTCCCCTAATACTAAGTTGGTATTTATTTCACAAAATATAATCCTTAAATAAAATGCAGGCATAGAAAAAACAAATTGTGATTGGAAGGCCGATCCCTTATAACTTTATAGAGTATGAAAAATATTATTTTGAAGTCAATTAAGATGTTCAAAAAGATTGTTTATATTTAAATGGATTTCATTAAGATTATTTTTTATTGGAGAGAGAATAATGAATTTAATTTCCTCGTTCGTATCAAAATGTTTATTAACGATTTGTTTATTGTCTGTAAATTTAATTGGACAAAATAATATTGACCAGGGAGTTGTTGAATACGGTTTCAAGAATAATGGTAAAATTGAAGACAACACTTCGCTTTTGATGTTTTACAATGACGGTTTAATCAGCTACAAAATGGTTGGAAGAACATCGAACGAGAAAGAACAGCAATTTTTAGATCTAAAGAAAAAGGAAACAATTCAATTATTGAATGTTAATGAAAAAGAAAAATACATTTACAAAAAACCATTTTCTGATTATGAGCAAGGAACAATTACTAATGAAACCGAGGACATACTTGGATATAAGTGCACAAAAGCAGTCTTCAAAATAAAATCAAATACTATAAATGTCTGGTTTACAAATGAATTAAAAATTAAAGGAACACCAAGTATTTCGGTTGCGCCAGGTTTGGGTTTGGTTTTGAAAACTGTTAGGAATAATGATTACGAAATCTTCGCAAAAAATATCGATATAAAAAAGTTAACAGATGATGAAAAAAATTATAACTTTCAAGATGCTCAAGAAGTCGATGATAAAACTTATTTAAGAAAATTAATTGACAGCCGTTATCAAACCATAAAAGTATTTGAACATCAAAAAATAAATTTTGGGGATACCATTTCTAATCCAAGCGGAGATATTCCAAATGTTACCTACCGATATTCCAAAGGAACTGTATTATTAAAAAAAATTAAATTACCGAATATTGAAAATGGAAGTATTGTTTTCGCTGAAGTATCTCAATGGTCAAATGGAGATGCGTATGACAGGGTTGGAAGTTTATTTTTAATCCCGACTGATAATGAGATTTCATTTATGGATGCATTTAAAAATGGTCTTGAAAAAATTCCGGAATATATTGATAGAAATGGTGAAAAATATCAAGGTGTTGTTGCAACACAAAATTATGAGCCGCCGCTTGAACTAATGCGATTTTTTACTCCGTTCGGAGTTAGAAAATTCAATAGCTATACAAAAATTGAGGGATACAATTGGGCAGATTCTGTTATCTACAGAAGAGAAATTACAGACTTATTGCCTAAGGAAGGCAAGGAAGTCTGGATTGGAATCTTTATTGGAAACTATGATAAGGGCGGACACATGGTAAATGTAAATTTAAAAATATATCCATCATTTGAACATAGTGATACTCAAGACAAATATTGGATTAAGCCAATTTTTAATACTGTGAATATTATGGAAATGTCTGGGCAAAATTACGGGACAATGTTTCATAACGATTCCTTAAGAGTCATAGTAAATATCCCAGAAGGATTGAAAAGCTTAAAACTAAAATTTACAAGCACCGGGCATGGAGGCTGGGGGAATGGAGATGAATTTAATCAGAAGCTAAACAAAATTTTTATGGATGATAATCTGGTTTATAGTTTCATCCCCTGGAGAGATGATTGCGGAACCTATAGATTGTCAAATCCTGCATCAGGAAATTTTAGAAATGGATTATCTTCTTCCGATTTAAGCCGATCAAATTGGTGCCCAGGTACTGTTACCATTCCTGAAGATATAATACTTGATAATCTTAGTCCGGGTAAACATACATTTAAAATTGCAATTCCAATTGGTGAAAAAGAAGGCGGTAGTTTCAGCGCATGGAATGTTTCAGGCGTTTTAATTGGGCAATTTAAAAACTAAGATTACAAAAATTAGTTACAAACATTTTGATTAAATAATTGCAGAGAATAATTTGAGAAAAATAATATTTACTATCCTGATTTTATTTTTGATTCCCGTCTTTATTTTTCCTCAAGCCACCGGCGGCGGTGAACTTTCTCCAACTTTAAAAACAAATCAAAAAGTTTTACAAGAATGGGAGAATATGAAATTCGGAATGTTCATTCATTGGGGCCCAGTTACTCTGCGCGGAACCGAAATTGGCTGGTCACGCGGAACAGAGGTTCCAATAGCTGAATATGACAATTTGTTTAAAGAATTTAACCCTGTTCTCTTTAATGCAAAAGAATGGGTTACCGCTATTAAAAATGCTGGGATGAAATATCTTGTAATTATAACGAAACACCACGATGGATTTTGCATGTGGCCATCAGAATTTACTGATTACGATATTGCGTCATCACCATATAAAAAAGATTTGTTAAAAGAATTAGCTGATGAATGCAAACGCCAGGGAATTTTATTTGGAACATATTATTCAACAGCCGACTGGCATCATCCTGATTACACCACAAGGCATGGCGGAGACCCTAGACCTATCAACAAATCAGATATGTCTAAATATTTTGTGTATGTTAAAAATCAAGTGAAAGAGCTTATTCAAAAGTATGATACAAATATTTTATGGTTTGATGGATGGTGGGAAGATTCATGGACTCATGAATACGGAATGGAATTATATAAATATGCACGTGATTTAAAAGATGATATTATAATTAACAACCGTGTTGATAAAGGCCGCAATGATGAAGGCATGACTGAATCCTCCAAATATGCCGGAGACTTTGGAACACCGGAACAAAAAATTGGGGCTTTTTATCCTAATCAGCCGTGGGAATCTTGTATAACAATTTGCACTCATTGGTCCTGGGCGCCAAACGATAAAATGAAAAGTCTTCACGAATGTATTCAGACTCTCGCACAGACTGCTGGAGGCGGAGGAAATCTTCTATTAAATGTTGCCCCAATGTTTGATGGTAGAATGGAGCAAAGACAAATTGTGCGTCTTAGAGAAATTGGTGATTGGCTTAAAATAAACGGGGAAAGTATTTATGGAACTAAAGGCGGCCCTTTCAAACCAACAAATTGGATGGTATCAACTTATAAAAACAACAAAATTTACATCCATCTTTTAAAATGGCCTGAAGAAAAACTTATTTTACCGGAGTTCCCAGATTATAAAATTAAGTCAGTTTCAATTTTAAATTCTGGTCAAAAGCTTTCCTATGAAACTGTTGATGATAAAACAGAAATTAAATTGCCATCAAAACCAGTTGATATAAATGACACAGTAATTGAAATTATATTTGATAAAAATGTTAATTCAATTCAGCCAATAGAAATTCCCGAAAATCAACTAGCTGGACTTAGTGGAGCTGTAATAAAAATTAAATACCCATTCAGTCCAAAATATTCTGGCCACGGTTTGGAAACTCTTACTGATAAAGTTCGTGGTTCATTAAGTTATACTGATGGAGATTGGTTAGGATTTGAGAAATCTAATCTAGAAGCATCTATTGATCTGGGTGAAGAGAAACAAATTAATAAAATTGGAATTGGATGCCTTCAGTATCAATATGCTTGGATATTTCTTCCAAAATCGGTTAAAGTATATGTTTCAAACGACAACATTAACTTCACTTTAAAAGGCGAGCAAAAGATCAATGCTGAGGATAAAAATGATGCGGCAAAGATTGTTGATGTAATTATTCCCTTGAAGAATGTGAAAACTAGATACATAAAAATAATTGCTGAAAATATTGGAGTTTGCCCCAAATGGCATAAGGGAACTGGTGGTTATGCCTGGTTATTTGTTGATGAACTTTTATTTGAATAATCCAAACGGAGAATACTGATGAGAATTTTTCTGTCATTGATAATATTTTTTTTGAGTTTTGTTTCTCTTAATGCTGCCGGAAATGAGACACTTATGAAACAATATAATTATGCATTAAAATCAAAAAATTATTTAGAGGGTTTTGCAAAAAATATTGGTAAAAATGAATTCACATATCACAGTTTAAGAATGGATGTAACTGAAGGTTTGTTAACCAGGTGTAAAAATGGTGATATGCCTATTGAATGGTTGACACAAAAAATTCCAGAAAGCATGGAGGGAAATGGCTTTTGGTTTACCTGGCTTGCAGCTGTTCAGAAAACAAATGAGCATCATAATTTTGATGTATTTATAAATGATGTTAAAAGATTCGAATTCGTAAGTGGTAAAGAAGATGATAAAAAATTTGAAAATCCTGATGGCGGAATTCTAGAGTTTACAACAATTGATTTGGACCAATTCGGTGATGCACATGGATATATGTCACTTTTCACTCCTGCAAGTTGGGTAAAAAAAGGCGAACCGGTTAAAATTAAAATTGTTGGAGAAGCCGCCGGAAGTAATACATGGATAATAGTTTTTAAAGCAAATGATGCAGTATCATATCTTCAAGAATTAGTTAAATATGAAACCTGGCTGAACGTTGAATTAAAGTACGTTGGCAATGATTCTTTTCTAAATTTTACAACTCCAATAGTTAATGCCGGTAAAACACTTAAAGCTCAAATTGGTTCTGATGAATTTATTGTTCAGCTAAAATCGAATAATGAAAATGCAATAGGACAATTAAAAATATCTAGCAGAGACATTCGCAATTTGCCTTTTGTTGTGAGAGATGATAATTCAGAACTGATCTCATTGCTATCATTAAATCAAGAAATAAAAAAGCAAAAACTTCTGCAAAAATCTTTATTGATTAATGAATTAAAAAAAGAAAACAATGTAACTAAAATTTATTGTAAACGAATTTATAAGCCTCATACAGTTGATAACATTTTAAAATTATCCCAGTCGAATCTTAGTAAAGGCAATTTGTATTTAATGAATTCAAGCCATCAAGATATTGCATGGATGGATAGTCCCGAAAAATGTGTCATTGAAAGAGATACGATGCTGCTCACTCCCCTTTTCGAAAAGGCTTCTAATTCCGACCCAACCTACCGCTTTGATGTTGAAGACGCTCTGATGTTAAAAGAATTTATTAGCAGGCATCCTGACAAGAAAGATGAAGTTGCAAAACTTTTACATGAAGGAAAAATTTCTTGCGGAGCAAGTTTTGTTCAGCCATACGAGGAAATGTACTCCGGCGAAGCACTTGTACGGCAATTTTATGTTGGCAAAAAATGGTTAAAGAAAGAATTCAATTATGATGCAAGAGTTTATTGGAACGTTGATGTTCCTGGCAAGCTACTGCAGATGCCTCAAATTCTGAAAAAATCCGGCGTTGATTATATGGTAATCAGCAGATTTCAAAAAGGAATTTATAATTGGTACAGTCCTAATGGGTCTTATGTTACAACTTTTTCACCAGGACATTATTCAGAGGCATTTACACCACTTCATAAAAATGTTTTTGATGCTGCCAGCTATTTAGCCGAATCGTCACTTGATTATCAAAAGTATTTTTCTAATAACTCTGTTAACAATGTTATTCCTGTATTGTCGGATTGGGATATGAGTCCAGCAGTTGATTATAGTAATGTTATAAATAATTGGGAGAGTATTGATGAGCTTGAAGTTAAAGGTGGCAACAAAATTCCAATTCAATTGCCGAAATTTAAAATTCAAACAGCGTCAGAATTTTTAGATAAATTTGTGAGCGCTGCTTCTAACATCCCCAAAATTAAAGGTGAACGGCCTGATGTTTGGTTATATATTCACGGCCCTTCACATTATGAAGCATTGAAGGCAAGCAGAAAAGCAGATATTTTACTTACCATGGCTGAAAAGTTTTCAACTATAGATGCTATGACAGAAAATAGTTTTGCTAATTATCCCTCAAAAAGATTAACAGAAGCATGGGAATCAAAAATTTATCCTGATCATGGCTGGGGAGGAAAAGAAGGACAAACTACCGATGACCTATTTTTAAGCAAATTTACTTTTGCAAAAACCGAAGCGGCTCAATTAACAGAGAATGCTATCAATTCACTGTCTTCAAAAATTAAGACTGATGATAAAAAAGGTATTCCAATTGTAGTCTTTAATAGTCTGAATTGGGTACGCTCTGATCCTGTAAAATTTGATATTAAATTTGAAAAAGGTAAAACAAAATCTCTCGACCTCATTGACGACAATGGAGACAATATCGAGATTCAACTATCCGGTTTATTAAGGTACGATGATGGAAGTATTAAATCAGCAGTTGTAAATTTTATTGCCGAAGATATTCCATCAATTGGATATAAAACATTTTATTTGAAATCAAAGAGTGAAACAAAGGGTATGAATAATTTATCGCCTTATGAGAGTGATTTCTACAAAGTAGAATTAACTGATGGAGGAATTAAAAGCATTTATGACAAAGAACTTAAAACCGAATTGCTTGATGTAACAAAATTTTTAGGCGGCGAAGTTTTTACAATGAAATCCGAAGGAAACGGTGCAGGAGAATTCGCTGATATACAACAACCGACTATGGAAGGTTTTGATAAAACAGGCAATTATAAAACTCATTGGGAATTATTAGAAAATGGTCCGGTTTACAGTTCATTTAAATTCAGGCAGAAAATAAGAAATGCAGTTATTGAACAGAAAGTAATTCTTTATAAAAAACTAAAACGAATTGATTTTAAAACTTCATTATTGAATTGGGAAGGCGTTCTTTATCGTGAATATCGATTAGCCCTGCCCATTAATATGAAAAAAGGGAAAGTGTCTTACGAAACTGCATTTGGAGTTTCTGAAGTTGGGAAAGATGAAATTGAAGGTGCAGCTGGTGAAAGATATACTACTGTCTGCAAAGAAATTCATCCGCGGGGTATAGAAAATTGGATTGGAGCGAGCAATGACAAATTCGGGGTAACTCTTAGTTCGTGTGTTGCGGTTGCAGATTTTGTTGATCCTACTGATTCGAATTCTCATCAAACTATATTGCAGCCAATTCTTTTAGCATCAAGAAAAAGTTGCCATGAGTTGGGAAACGAATATTTGCAGACTGGCGATCACTATTACAGCTTTTCATTCACTTCACATAAACCGGGCTGGCAATACGGTTTTGAATTTGGTAAACAAGCAAATGAGGATTTGCAAGTCGTTGTAAATCCTAATCAATATAAAAATGCGATACTGCCTGAAGAAGAAAGTTTCTTTTCCGTAAATAAGAACGACGCAATTATATCAACCATTAAAAAGGGAGAGGATGATAATTCGGTTGTTGTTCGATTATATGATATTTCGGGTGAGGACTCAAATGTTGAATTAAATAGTTTTAAAAATATTAGTGAAGTTCTAAGAACAAATTTAATTGAAGAAGGAAATAAAAAGTTGAAATCTAACAACAATAAAATTAAAATTGAATTAGATCATAATTCAATTGAAACTCTAAAATTATTTCCAAAATAGATTCTTCATTGTATCTTAAAATATTAATTAACGAACACAAAACAATTATTCATTAGCTTAACAGAGAAATTATTTCTTAATAATTATTACATATTTATTTGACAAACATTATGAAAAAACTTTATCTATTTTTATCCATTTTAACAATCACATTTCCAATCAATGCTCAAAATTATCCTTATAAAAATCCAAATTTATCAATTGATAAAAGAGTCGAAGATTTATTGTCCCGGATGACTTTGGAAGAAAAATTTTGGCAGCTATATATGATTCCGGGAGATCTAAGAGAAGGCAAAGAAAAATATAAAAATGGAATATTTGGCCTTCAACTTAATACCAAAGCCAGGTCTAACAACGCCACAGAACAAATGATGCAGTATGAAAATTCAGGATCTGCGGAGTCGGAAGCAAAAGAAATAAATGGCATTCAAAAATATTTCGTAGAAGATACACGATTGGGTATTCCGATAATCCCATTCGACGAAGCTCTCCATGGATTGATTAGGCCTGGGGCTACAGCTTTTCCTCAATCAATTGGATTAGCCGCAACATTTGATATCAATCTTATGAGTGAAGCTGCAAAAGCAATTGCAATGGAAGTTAAGTCTAGAGGAATAAGACAAATTTTATCTCCAGTAATAAATATTGCCCGCGATGTTAGATGGGGGCGAACCGAAGAAACATACGGCGAAGATCCATTCTTAACAACTCAAATGGGAGTTGCATTTATTTCTGAGTTTGAAAAATTAGGAGTTATTACAACTCCAAAACATTTTGTTGCAAATGTGGGAGACGGCGGTAGAGACAGTTACCCAATACAATTTAATGAAAGAATGATGGACGAAGTTTATTTCCCTGCATTCAAAGCAGCGGTTCAACAAGCAAATGCGACTTCAATTATGATTTCATATAATTCTTATGATGGAACGCCTTGTTCAGCAAATAATTGGCTGCTGAATGAAAAATTAAAAAATGAATGGGGATTCAAAGGCTTTGTCATTTCTGATGCCGGCGCCATTGGAGGTGCCAAAGATTTACACGGTACTGCTGTCAGTTATACTGAAGCTACAAAAAATGCAATTGATGGCGGGCTAGATGTAATTCTTCAAACTTCCTATTCTCAATTTCCAATTTTCTTTGATGCTTTTAAAAAAGGATTGATTAAAGAATCAACTATTAATAATGCTGTTCGGAGAGTCCTTCGTGCAAAATTTAAATTAGGATTATTTGAAAATCCTTATTTGAATGTTGAAGATGCAAAAAACATCAATGGTAATTCTGAACATCGGGAACTAGCATATAAAGCTGCTCAAGAATCAATAGTACTATTAAAAAATGAAAAGAATGTTCTGCCATTAAAAAAAGATTTAAAGAAAATTGCTGTTATAGGTACAGATGCTGTTGAAGGAAGGCTCGGCGGCTATAGTGGTCCAGGGAATAATGTTATAACTATTCTTGATGGAATAAAAGAAAAAGTCAAAAATATTGCTGAAGTAAAATATTCACCGGGCTGCGGAAGAGAAAGTAAAGAATTTACAACAATACCTGCTGCAAATTTACTTTGCTTGGAAGATGGGAAAAAGCATGAAGGATTACTTGGTAAATATTTTAGCAACCCAAATTTTACAGGCGAACCAGCATTTACACGAATTGATAATAATATGGATTTTAGATGGACACTCTTTTCCCCGGATCAGGAAAAATTAGATTATGATTGGTATTCTGTCATGTGGGAAGGAAAAATCATTGGACCAGAGAATGGAAAAATAAATATTGGCATTGAAGGAAACGATGGTTACAAATTATATATTAATAATGAATTGATTATTGACGATTGGATTCAAAAATCTTATAGTAAAACAACAGCAGAATATGAATTTCAAAAAGGGAAAGAATACAATATTAAAATTCAGTTTTATACAACCGCAGGAAATGCAAGATTAAAACTTATATGGAATGAAGGAGTAAATGATAATTGGAAGCAGGAAATTAATAATGCAGTCGACATTTCTAAACAATGTGATGTTGCGATAATTGCCGCTGGAATAGATGAAGGCGAATTTAAAGATAGAGCTTTATTGAGTTTGCCAGGACATCAGGAAGATTTAATCAAAGAAGTCGCAAAAACCGGTACCCCGACTGTTGTTCTTCTAGTTGGCGGAAGTGCAATAACTATGAAAAATTGGATAGATGATATTCCGGGAATAATTGACGTTTGGTATCCCGGTGAGGTTGGAGGTGAAGCCGTTGCTGATGTTTTATTCGGTGATTATAATCCGGCGGGAAGATTGCCGATAACTTTTCCAGTAGATGAAGGGCAATTGCCTTTATTCTATAATCATAAACCCACTGGCAGAGGCGATGATTATATAAATCTTACAGGCCAGCCGTTATTTCCATTTGGCTATGGATTAAGTTATACAAATTTTGATTATAGTGATTTAACTTTAGATAAAAAGGAAATTGCTCAAAACGAAAATGTCATCGCACGATTCAAAATAAAAAATTCCGGTAAAGTTGATGGTGATGAAGTTGTTCAATTATATATTAAAGATTTATTCGCATCTGTTGCGAGACCAATAATAGAATTAAAAGGATTTCAACGAATTCATCTTTCCGCTGGTGAGACAAAAAATGTCGAATTTAAAATAACACCGGAATTATTATCTATGTTAAATAAAGATTTGAAAACCGTTGTAGAACCTGGGGATTTCAGAATTATGATTGGCAGTTCGTCAAAAGATATAAAATTAAGAGACACAATTAAAGTTAAATAAAGTAATCAAAAAACATTTACACTTTTCAAAGATTATAAATGCCAAATATTTGTGGAAATATCAAAGTATTTGGAAAGAATATAGAAATGTGCCAGGATTGGGACCAAGTTAATGACGGGAAAGTTTTGATTTTTATTGATTATATTTTTATGAAATAATCTATGAGAATATGTTTTAATATTATTTTTATTCTATTGATTTTATCCCCGCTTATTTTTCCAACTAAACAATTAAACAACAATAATTCCAGTTTAGTATCGGTAAAGGAAAAAATAACCTCGAATTTTTTTACACGCTTGTATTCCAATACATATTATAGTCTTTTATCTAGAATTGAAGACGACGGTTATTTACAGGAATCAATGACAGGCCAATATGATGGGGAGTATTGCCGAACTGTTGGTGCAATGGTTCCTTTATTAATAGAGACTAAAAATTATGAAAAAGCCGAATTGCTGCTGAAGTTTGTTTTTAAAGCAATGAAGTCAAATGGGATGAATAGAGTTCCGCATGTAATCGGGAAGAAAATTCTTCACAATGGAAATCGAGAAAAAGATTCTATATACATAATCGGAAAAACAGATCAAATTGATGGACAGGCGCATAACATTTTAGCGTGGGCGAAACTGGCACTTGCTCGAGGCCAAACTTTATTTGAAGACAGTACATGGAATTTTGTCTCTGACTTAATGGATCGGTCTACCGAAGAACCTTACTTTGGATCAAATAAAAACAGTTTTATCCCTGATCTTATTTACAATTTTAATTTTGAACATTCTCGTCCGATCCCAACAAATTATGACTTACTTACTCAATGTTTTGTTGGTTCTGCTCTTGCGTCAATGATAAAAGTAGCTGTAAGAAGGAATGATATTACTAAAGCAAAACGATGGACAGAACGCTTGAATAGATTAAAATTAGGAATTGGAAAATATATGACAAGAGAGATAGACGGTAAGCAAGTCTATCTTGAACTTTTGTCAAAAGAAAAAAATATTAATAAACCATTTTTAGGTTATAGCTGGGTAAACCTTTCCCCAATTGCTGCTCAATGGTCGCCGCTAAATTATGAAGTATTACATAATACTTTCGTTGAAATGGAGAAGCAGACAGTTCAAGAATGGAATAATCTAAAATGGATGCCTACCGAATGGTGGCCTAATGGAGATTTTTCGGGTCAAATTATAGGAAAAGGCATTGGCTGGGAAATAGAATTTTGCAGAGCTGAAAATGATTGGGATAGAATGTTTGAAATCTTATTGATGATTGAAGCTGTTCAAAAAAATGAACCTATTTTTATGGAAAATAGTTACCTTACTATTGGTTCAAAGAATTTTACACAGCGTGTGAATAAAGATGATTTACAAAAGATGAATTATGGAGTCTGGAAAATTGTTGACCCGGGGAATGGCGAACAAGCAGCATGGTGGTGTTGGGCAATTGCGCGTCTTAGAATAGGACTAGGTTTATCTGCCGTTCCGGAAAAATTATGCGCCATTCCGGAAATTCATATTGAAGAAGAAAATCAAAACAGCGCTATGATAGAAATTACTCGTCAATCCGGTTCTTTTATCTTCTATACTATTGACGGCAGCATCCCAGGGAAAAAATCAATTCCCTACAATGGAAGTTTTTACATTAGAAAACCAATAAAAATAAATGCAGTTGCTTACAATAATAATGGAACTGTATCAAATATTAAAAGCTTAATTGTTCCTTCCGTTTATAACAGTTTGGAGTACTTATGCTTTCCAAATATAAATGCAAATAGTGATTTTAAATGGTCTAAAGATACTCCATCGTTTACAGGATACACAGGTAATTTTAATAATTTATCTTCATTGAATGATAAATTTGGAATTATTCACAAAGGCTATTTAAAAATAAGTACTGAAGATGAATACAATTTTTTCGTAATTACTCTTAACCATTCACGCCTTTATATTGATGGAGAATTGATTTCTTCTGATATAAATTCATTAACAAATAAAAATTCACTAAAAACAATTCAACTTAAAAAGGGATATCATCAATTAATATTAGAATCAGAGTGTTCGCCGCTTAATAACAATATTGATATTTATTTTAACAGGAATAACGGGCCAAAGAAACTTGTTGATTCTTCTATGTTGTCAGCCAAGATTCCTAAAGACAGCACAATACTACCGCCTCAAATCTTACCTTTCAAACCTGAATTTGATATCGATGATAGTTTTACAGCAACAATAAATTCCTTCGACAATTCGGAAGTTTTTTACACTTTGGATGGAAGCAATCCGACTAAAAATTCTTTAAAATATGAAAACCCAATTAAAATAAATTCTTCTTTAACGGTGAAAGCGGTTTCTATTTCTGGTAAGCAGATAAGCTCAGTCTCGATTATGAAATACAAACAAACAGAAAAAACAAAAATTGTTTTAAAATTTCAGCCTAGCCTTAAATATCACGCCATGGGAGAAGCATCTTTAATCGATGGAATTTTTGGTTCAACAAATTTGAACGACGGCAACTGGCTTGGTTTTGAAGGCGATGATTTTGATGCTGCTATTGATCTTCGCAAGATAAAAAAAGTGAAAGAAATTAAAACTGATTTTCTTAATAATCCTGGTTCCTGGATTTTTTTGCCCTCAACAATTAAAATTTTTATATCATCGGATGATAAGAATTTTGAAGAAGTTTATACTGCAAACCCCGATTCTATAAATCAGCACAGTAAAGTTTCAGAAAAAAAAGAATTTAGCATCCAACTAAAAAACAAAGAAGTTCGATTTATAAGAATTCTTGGCAAGAATATCGGAATCTGTCCCAAATGGCATCCAGGTGATGGCAACAAAGCCTGGATATTTGTTGATGAGATAACAATTAAATAATAGTCAAATTTCTTTTTAAATCCCCATATTACTCAAAGTATGAATGACCAGATGAATTGATTCAGCTAAATCAGGATGTTCGGATTCAAATCCCATATTGCTCAAAGTATGAATTACCAGATGGATAGATTCTGCTAATTCAGGATGTTCGGACTCAAAGCTTGCTGCAGTATCTTTTAAGCTGCTAATCAAATCCTCCTTTTCTTCAACAACTTTTTCTTCAGAATCTTCTAAAAGATTTTTAATATCGTTAGAAATCTGTAATAAAATATTTTTTGATTCGTCATCAAGAGAAGTGACTTTGTGAAGTTCTTCATGCATTTTTTCTAAACTCTTGTGTAATTCGTTTTGACTCATTTTATTCCTAATTATGAATTCAGAATATTAATAATTCTAAATTAAGTAAATAATTTTATGAGTCAAATAGAATTGAATACATTAATAAATCCTACTCAAGCCTTTTCTGAAATCTTAAAGAACTTAAAGCCAAAATCAATATTCCCATTCCCAATAAAACCATAGTTTCAGGAACAAGCTGCAAAAATCCATCACCTTTCAGAATTACACCTCTTAAAATTGTTATATAATATCTTAAAGGAATTAAATAAGTAATCGGTTGAATCCATGATGGCATGTTTTCAATTGCAAAAGCAAAACCAGATAAGAAATTCATGGGAAGTAAAATCCCAAACATTGACACCATCATCGCCTGTTGCTGTGTTTTTGATACGGTTGAGATGAACAAACCGAGCCCTAAAGCTGAAAGTACGTAAATAAAAGATGCGATCATTAAAAATAAAAAATCCCCTCTAATCGGAATCCCGAACCAAAACACCATCACAGCAGTTACCAAAAGTACGTCAACAAAACCAGCAATAACAAACGGAACGGTTTTACCTATGATAAGCTGAAAAGGTTTAATAGGCGTAACAATAATTTGCTCAAAAGTCCCGATTTCTCTTTCCTTTACTATAGCCATTGCCATAAGCGTGGTGGTAATTATTGTTAAGATTAAACCCATTATTCCGGGAAGCATAAAATACCTGGTCTTAAGGTCAGGGTTATACCACACTCTTATTTCCGGTGTAATCATACTTGATAATGCTATTTTTAAACCGGATTTATCCTTGATATCTAAAAGAATATTTTGAGAATATTTTGAGACCACATTCGTTACATAGCCAAATGCTATTCCAGCTTTGTTTCCATCTGATCCATCAAATAAAGCCTGAACATCAACTTGTTCTTTTCGTTCTAATTTCTTTTCAAAATCTTTTGGAATTACTAATGCCCAAAGAGCTTGGCCTTTATTAATTTTATCTTCTATCTGTCCGTAACTATCAGCATAATCTTTAACTAAAAAATATCCTGAACTTTCGAACTTATCTATAAAATCGCGGCTTGCTTCTGTTTTATCCTGATCATATACAATTGTATTAATATTGTTAATATCAAGATTAGCGGCATAACCCAATAAGATTAATTGAATAATGGGTGCAATAAAAATTATTCCAAATAAGCGGGGATCTCTTTTTAATTGTAAAAATTCTTTTATGATTATGTTGATAATTATTTTCATTCTAAAACCTTTTCAATTATAAAATCTTAATATAGATTTCAAGCAATTTTATTTTTCTTATTGATGATGGATGCTAATCCAAGAAAGAAAACATTAAAAATTATTAGATAAATTATCTGCTGCCAGAAGGCTTCCATTCCGACTCCTTTTAATAGAATATCTCTTAAAATGATTATATAAAATTTTACAGGAGTAATATTTGTAATTATTTGAATCACCGGCGGCATGCTTTCAATGGGAAAAACAAACCCTGAAAGCAAAAAAGACGGCAGCAAGGAAATTAAAGATGATAATTGAAATGCTACTTGCTGTGATTCGGAAACAGATGAAATCAGAATTCCTAAATTCAAGCATGCAAAAAGAAAAATAAGCGTTGAAAAAAATAATAACAGAACATTTCCTTTTATGGTAATTCCAAATAATAAATATCCTGCAAATAGTATTAGTGACGCAATAAAAAGTGCTATTACGGAATACGGTAATGTTTTACCCACTAATAATTCAAGTGACGAAAGAGGAGAAACATTAATTTGTTCAATGGTGCCTTTTTCCTTTTCTCTTACAATAGACATGGCGATAGAAATAACAGCTGTCATTATCAGAATCATTGAAATGAGTCCTGGTATTAGATAAAGCGTAGAATTTAAATCAGGATTAAACCAGAATCTTGGTTCAAGATTGATCGGAACGTAAGCCTGCCTTCCCCTAACGGCTAATGCCTCCTGGACTATTTTGTTATTGTAGGTTGCCGTTGCCGCATTCATATAGTTTGAGATGACTGATGCTGTATTTGCATCAATTCCTTCAACCAGTATTTGAATTTTTGCTTCTTTGTTTGAATAAATGTTGCGTGAAAAATCATCCGGGAATACGAGGACAACCTGTGCATCGCCCTGATCTAAAACTTCTCTTATTTTATTTTCAGAATCAATATGCCCCACTAAATCAAAATAATTTGAACTGGTTAATCGATTAACAAATTCTCTCGAGTCGACTGATTTATCCTGATCAAAAACTGCCAGCTTTATATGGTGTACATCAAAATTAATTGCATAACCAAAAATTATAAGAAGCACAAAAGGAAATACAAAAAGTACATACAGCATTCTTGTATCACGTTTTAATTGCCTAACTTCTTTTTGTGCTATCGCATAAATTCGTTTGAACATTCTTTTACTTTCTTATTAACAAACTTAATTACTGAAATTATGATTTCGATTTTTCATCCAATAAGTGAATGAAAACATCTTCAAGTGTGGGAACAATTTTATTTATCCTACTAACTGAAATTGAATTTCTATTTAAAATATTTTTTACTTGTTCCTGATCTTTAAATTTGTCATTTACAATTATGTGAATTTGATTCCCGAAAATTGAAGTCTCATCCACAAAGTTTTCTTTTTCTAATATTTCCATAGCTGCAACTACTTTTTCACACTCAATCTCAAGTATTGTATTTTTCAGATAATTAGTCTTTAATTCTTTGGATGTTCCTTCCGCAATTAATTTGCCGGCATTTATAAGAATTATATTGTTACAGTATTCGGCTTCTTCAAGATAATGGGTTGTTACAAGTATTGTTGTCCCCTGTCCCGAAAGATCATTAATTAAATCCCAAAAATTTCTACGAGAAATTGGATCGACGCCGCTGGTTGGCTCATCTAAGAAAATAATTCCAGGCTGATGAATAACTGCTGTTCCAAGTGCTAATCGTTGCTTTATTCCTCCCGGCAAAGAACCAGTTAATATTTTTTCTTTACCTTCAAGGTCGGCGATTTTTAGTACCCATTTTTTTCTTTCCTTTAATTTCTCACCATCCAAGCCATAAACTCCACCGAAAAAATTTATATTTTCTTCAACTGTCAAATCATTATAAAGTGAGAATCGCTGTGACATGTAGCCAATATTTTGCTTTACTTTATCCGGTTCTTTCATAACGCTGAAACCGCTGATTAAAGCATCGCCTGAAGTAGGTTCAAGTATTCCGCACAACATTCTAATTGTAGTTGATTTACCGGCACCATTAGCACCAAGGAATCCAAATATTTCACCTTTCTTCACGTTAAAAGAAACGCTGTCAACTGCTGTAAAGCTGCCGAATTTTTTTGTTAAATTATTTACTTCTATACTATACATTAAATTCCCAAATCCTATTTCAATAAATTTTTTGACCGACTGATTTATTTAATTTTACTTTTGCAATTTGATAATCGACCAAAGATGTAGTTAAACTGGTTTTAGCTTGAAGCAATGATACTTCTGCATCAATCAAGTCTGTGCTTGTTGCGAGCTGCTGTTCATATTTTTGCTGCGTGATTCTGTAGTTTTCATTTGCCTGATCGACAGTTAATCTACTGACTCTTATTTTATCCTGCGCTCTTTTATAAGTTAAAAATGATTGATAAACCTCCAGTTCAACAGCATCTTTCAATTGAGATAATGAAGCTTCAACTTGAACTTTTTGCTGTTCAGCTTGTGTTGACTGCGATGAAGTAAATCCCCAATTCCAAATATCCCATTGAAGAGAAACACCGACGTCCCAGGTATCTTTGAATTTATCCTGCGCTGGAAATATTCTTTGATTAGGTTTGCTGTAATAATAATCTCCTACAAGATATATTGAAGGATACCAGCCTGCATTTGCAGCAATGATTCCTTTATCACTCGCTTCTAATCTATATTCAAGGGATTTTAAATCATTACGGTTAGCATGAGCTTCATTGATCAAATCTTTAAGATTAAGGTCATTGAAAGATGTATCGATCTTTCCGGATTCAATTTCTGTTCCTGCTTCAAGAGGTAAATTTAATTGCTTGTTTAAATTTGATCTGGCAATATCAACATTATTTTCAGCTTCAATTAATTGCAGCTCAGTATTTGAATACTGAACTTGAAGTTTTAGAAGATCATTTCTTGTAGCGAGGTTCCTCTCCATAAAATTTTTTGTGTCTTCAAGATGCTTTTGAGTCAGTCTTAAATTTTCATTGATGAGTTTTTTAATCTGTTCTGCTTTATAATAATTCCAGAAAACATTTTGAATTTTGAAAGCAGCTTCATTCAAATCTTTATCATATTCATAATTGCTGGCTTGATAATTATTCTTAGCAACACTTTTAACAGACCAAAGCTTAAACCCAGTAAATAAAGGCTGTTGTAACGATAGTTTTAAATTATAATTATTTAAAATAGTGGGAGATATTTGGACAGGATGCGGAAGAAAGTCCAATGATATCTCGGTTGGAGGTATATTACTTAACCTCATGTAAGAAGCTTGAAATTTTAATTGCGGCAGCAAATATGAATTTGCTTCAGTCATTTTTGCATCCGAGCTTTCAACTTTAGCTTTCGAAATTTTTAATTCATTACTGTTTTCCATTCCAAGTCTAACACAATCGTCAAGTGTTAATACTTTGTTTTGCGCTATGGCTGATACTGCAAATAGTATTGTTATTATAAATATTCTTTTCATGTTAAACCTAAATTATTTTTCTATTAAACATTTGATCACTATTCATTATCCGTAACGAGATGTATAAAGACGTTTTCTAAGGAAGCTGATATCACTCTATGACTTGTAATCTCAATTTTATTTTCCTTTAATAAACTTTCCAATTTTGGGTAATCATTTTCATTGCTGCTTACCATAACATCAACTCTATCTCCAAACATTTGAATTTCATAATCAGTTTTTCCTTTGATTAATTTGTAAGCTGATCTCACAGGGCTGCAAACAATTTCTATTACTTCTTTTTGTATAGATGCTTTTATTTTTTTAGGAGTATCCAGACTAATAATTTTGCCGTTATGCATCAGCGCAACCCTATTGCATCTTTCAGCTTCATCTAAATACGGAGTTGTCATAAAAATTGTTATCTCTTCTTTCAGCAGGCTGGAAAGGATTTTCCAAAAATCTCTTCGTGAAACTGGATCAACACCAGTTGTAGGTTCATCGAGATATAAAATTTTAGGACGATGAATTAAACTGCAGGCAAGTGCAAGTTTTTGTTTCATGCCGCCGGAAAGATTATCCGCCAACCTGGTTCTAAATGGAGTAAGTCTTGTGAATTCCAATAATTCATTTCGTCTTTGTTCATAATCTTTTACGCCATGAATCTCTGCGAAGAATTGAATATTCTCATCAACTGTTAAATCACCGTATAAACTGAATTTCTGTGACAGATATCCAATCTGATTTTGAATTTCTTTTCGATGCTTAATAATATTTTTATCAAACTCGTAAGCCGACCCTGAAGTTGGGTTTAATAATCCGCATAAGACTCTAATTGTTGTAGTCTTGCCTGCACCGTCAGGGCCTACAAGTCCGAACATTTCACCTTTATAAATTTCCATCGAAATTCCACGGACTAGCTTCAACGTCACCGTAAGATTTTTTTAAGTTTTCTATTTTTATTATTTCTTCCATATCCAACCGTTTTAATGGTGCACAAATTTTATGATGGTTATGATTTAATTATAATCTTAACTAATCATGATGATCAATGTTCTAATTACATTATTTTATGTTTATTACCGCATCAGCCGGCATGCCAGCCTTCAATTCCAGATTTGGGTTTTTGACTTCTATTTTTACTGCAAAAACTAATTTTGTTCTTTCATCTTTCGTCTGAATATTTTTAGGTGTGAATTCAGCTTCAGGAGAAATATAGATTACTTTCCCTTCATACTTTTTATCCGGATATGTATCTGAATTAACATCAGCAGTCTGTCCCAATTTTACTTTCCCAAGTTCTTCTTCAGAAACATAAATCACCAACTTTACAGCCTTTAAATCGGAAACCTTAAATAAGGATGAAAGCATAGTTACCGTTTCACCAGGCTCAAAAAACTTTTTTACAATTATTCCATTGATAGGTGATTGAACGTAAGAATCACGAATTTGTTTTTTCAATAAATCTACTGCAGCTTTTTGTCTGTTAACATTTGCTTCTGCCTGCTTAATATCTTCCGGACGCGCAAAGTTTTTTAGTTTTTTTAAATTTGCATTTGCAGAAGTCAATTGAGCTTGAGCCATATCAAATCTTGAATTTGCATCTTCATATTGTTTACCCGTAATGGATTTTGAATCATATAAAGCATCAAATCTTTCTTTATCTTTTTTAGCCATATCATAATTTATTTGAGCTTGCTTCTCTGCTTCATCTGCTTGCTTGATATCTTCTTCTCTCGCTCCGTTCTTAAGCAAACTCAGTTGAGCTTGTGCCGCCTCTTGTGCAGCAAGAGCTTGATCTAATTGATATTCCAAAATTTCATGATCAATTATTAAAACAGTATCGCCGGCATTGACAAGGTCACCTTCATCTTTAAGAAGTGACAGCACTTTGCCTGTTACCTGCGAACTAACTATTACATTTGTTGCTTCTATATTTCCGGATGCTTCAATTTTATTTTTGTCGTTTCCGTTCCCGCAGCCATAAACAATTAATAAAATTAATACAGACAGGTATTTAATTATTCTCATTTGATTGCTCCGATTTAAGTAATTGAAAAGCTTTTTTACCTTTTTCAGTTGTGATACCATTAATTATAATTTCTATAGTTTCTTCTAAAGCCATTTTAATTGAAAACTTATTTGCCATTATAAATTCAGGGTTAATAACTCCGCGCACAGCAGAAATAAAAACGCCGGTTATTATCGCTGAAGTCTTATCAATAAACACTCCTTCTTTTTTACCTTGCTCTATTATTTTTCCAATATTTACTGTCATCATTTTGGTTCTGAATGCATCAATGTCTTTCCATAAATCCGGCATTTGTGTTTGAATGTCTCTTATGAATTTTTCATTTATCTTAGCGATCATTTTACCTATATAGTTAAATAACTCATTTAGCTTGATGACTGCATTTGAGTTTTCATTAATTATTTGCCCGATATTTTCTTTATGGAATTCTAAGAACTTGATTATCGTTTCCTTAACTAAGTCTTCCTTGGTTGAATAATACTTGTAAATAGTTTTCTTGCTCATTCTCAATTGAGCAGCTATCTCGTCCATAGTTGTTTTGTAAAAACCATTTTCAAGAAAATAATCTTTACAGAAGTCTATTATTTTTGTTTGTTCCGAATTCAATTTGTCCCTTGTGTAAACTATTTTCGTTTTTTTCGTTTCCAATATAATATACGGAAACTATTTTGTCAAGAAATAGTTTCCAGTATTTTTATTTTATTTTGGAATGTTACGTTTTTATTACAAAAACAAATTCTTACTGAGAAGATTTTTTAATGAACGGCATAGGTTTTTTATGATAGCATTTGCAAATATCTGATTTATCTAATCGATAATATTTTATTTAAAGATTTCTCGTCAACAGTAAGCAATCCGTTTTTAGTTATTCTTTTCGTTAAAGTTTTCCAATTTTTATCTTTACTAAAAACTTCTTTAAAAATTGGCAACGATTTCTCTAATTCACCATTATTAGCCAGCGTAACAGCTTTCCAATATTTCATTTCAAGATTATCCGGGAACATTTTTTCAGCAGCAGAATATTCTTCCATCGCCAGCTTCATATCGTTTTTTTCAACTGCCAAATCTCCGTTGTTCATATGCTCATACGCCTGATGAACTTTCAATAATCTTTTGATTTCCTTTATGGGCTCAGTGCTGTCTTCAACTCTTAAATCAACTTTTCTATCCTTCCAAACTTTTCCGGTTGATTTTCCTGAGACAACTAACAATGCAGCGGATTGTTTTCCCCGAATATCTCCACCGGCTTTTTGCGCTGCTTCTAAAGCCACAACCAATCTCTCAGCCAATGTTCCTTTTGAATGGTTAAATGATTCAGCCATTGCAGGCCAGATTTTATCATTAAGCATCATGTTAGCTTGTGCCGAGAAATATTTTCCTTGAACATCACCAGCAGATTCAATACACTTTTTTCCTGTATAAGCAACAACCCTTCCTTTTGAGTCAAGAACAGCAAGCTGTCTAAAGTCCCTCCCATCATCTTCAGAAATTAATTTATCAACAACTTCTTTTGGAGATAAACCTTGCTTTAATAATTTTAATCCATCCGGTCCAAAAGCCGGGTTGACAAAAGATTGAGTTGCAATAACTCCAACTCCTGCTTCTCCCCAGGTCACAATTGTTCCCACAGAAAACCAATGAGATTGAACCGCAACTCCCATATCTCCTGTTGCAGAATCAAAAGCTACAATTGAAAATGTATGTGCGAGCGGAGAATCCACTTTAAATACTTGTGAAAGTAAATTAACTTGTGTAAAAATGAGTAATGAGAAAAGTAAGATAATTATTTTCATAATTGCGCCCTCCAAATATTTTTATGATTATTTATTTTAATTTT
Source organism: uncultured Ignavibacteriales bacterium (assembly GCA_963746735.1). Taxonomy (GTDB): domain Bacteria; phylum Bacteroidota; class Ignavibacteria; order Ignavibacteriales; family Ignavibacteriaceae; genus CAVSWT01. The sequence continues at coordinate 226,476 of CAVVCO010000016.1, read as the reverse complement.
GTTCACCACATTTGCTGATTTTATTAATTTTCTTAAAAATCTGTTGTTAATTCACAATGAGCTAAATCATTTATTCCAGATATAATAATTATTAACTTTTCAAATAAAAAGAAAGAATTGGATTATAATATATGAATAATATTAAAATGAATGACGGTCTTGAAATTCCCCTTTTAGGATTGGGCACTTACGACATAAGAGGCGAAGATGTTGATATAGCCGTTGGTTATGCACTGGACTCTGGTTACAAACATTTTGATACGGCTAAATCATATTATAATGAAATAGAAATTGGGCGTGCTATTAAAAATGCTGCTATACCCAGAGAAGAATTATTTATCACTACTAAATTAGATAATAATGATCATGGTTATAATGAATCGATAAAAGGATTGGAAAAATCATTAACCCGCTTAGGGATGGATTATGTTGACCTCTATTTAATTCACTGGCCATCCAACGGACAAAGAGTTGAAACCTGGAGAGCTTTTGAATATTTGAAAGAAAAGGGACTAGCAAAATCAATAGGAGTAAGTAATTTTACGGTTAATCATTTAAAAGAATTAATTGATAATTGTGACGTCGTACCAGCCGTAAATCAAATTGAATTTAATCCTTATATATATCAAAAAGATATCGCAGACTTTTGTGCTGAGAATAATATTTTAATTGAGGCTTACACACCACTTGCACGGGCAAAAAAAATAAGTGATGAAGATATTTTAATCCTTTCTAAAAAACACGAAAAAACTCCAGCTCAAATTTTGCTTAGATGGAGCTTACAGCATAACGCAATTGTAATACCAAAATCGAGTAATAAAGAAAGGATAATTGAGAACTCACAGATATTTGATTTTGAACTTTCAGAGGATGATATGCATATCTTAAATCTAAAACATGAAAATTTAAGAGCTTCAGCTGATCCGCATTTTATAAAATAAATTTAAAGCTGACTCAAATAATATCTTGAGTCAGCTTATCTATTTTTGTTTTAATTATAAATTGAAGGGGACATCAAGAGCTAAAGAAATGTTTCTTCCCATATCGTAAACACCTAGAGATTTTAATAAGCTCAGATGATCATAATATTTTTTATCAAGCAGATTAGTAACATTTATTGCTACATTAAAATTTAAATCAAAAAGCTTTACTGTAGAGCCAACCCCCGCATCAAATAAAGTGTAAGCAGGAGTTGCAATTTCTTCAGCAGCAATTTTATCTTGCTTCAAGTAGCTGCGAAGCATTAACATAAAATAGAAATTCTTCAATGAAGATAATTCATTCCAATGGAGTTTTGCTTTTGTAATAATTTTATCAGCCGGCATAAACGGCAAATATGAATCATCGCTCTTCTTCCCGATCACGGTTGAATATGAACTTCCAATATTTAACCATTCAAGCAAGTTCCAATCTACGCTTACTTCCCCGCCTTTTAGGTTCGCATTTGCCTGCATAAATCTATAGATACGGTTGTCAGCTCTATATTCGTTTGTCGGCTGTAAAAACACAAAGTTATTTACAGCGTTGTAGAACAGACTTAAATTCAAATTCACATCTTTAGCCTGAAAATTAATTCCAAAATCTGTTTGAATACTTTGCTCGCTTTTTAATGAAGCATCTCCAATCTCATATCTTGTTGTTCCTTCATGAACACCATTTGAAGTAAGTTCTGCAAGATTTGGAGCTCTATATCCTGAAGCTACATTTAATTTAAATGTTAGGTTTTCAGTCGCATTAAAAGCTGCACCAATTGCGCCATTAAATACTTGAAAATCTTCATTAACCGGCGTAAAGTAACTTGCAGAATCTTTTATTCCCATTTCTTTTGTATCGATATTTTTAGAATCAAAACGTAAGCCTGCGTCAATATCCACTTTGCCAAAACTTTGTTTTAAATATGAATACAAAGACAATTCTCTTGTATCTGCATTTGGTATTAAAATTCTCATCCCGTCATTTTCGTTACTCTGAAAAAATCCTTGGGCACCTAAAGTAAGTTCAGTATTTTCAGTAAATGATTTTATCCATTGTGCATCTGCAGAAAAAGTGTTTAGGATAACATCGAGTTCACTATCGGCAGCAGTACTCACAGTCATCTTTTCAGTGCCTTCGTCTTCCACGCGGTGATTATTTTGAAATCCCAAATTTATCTTCAACATGGAAGTTCCTAAAAGGATTGTATTTCTAAGAGCAGCAATGTGATAATCAACTATATGATGCGGCCCTTCAAATTCTCTTTCAAAATGATCTTCATTTAAATCTTTTAGATTTGTAAGGTCAGCCTCTTCAACAATACCATTTATTTGATGAAGAAAATTATAATTTAATGAAGAAATTCCCCATGAAAAATTATAACTGAGAAGCCCGGCAGCTCCCAGGCTGGCAAATCTAGTATTAGGAACTTTCTCTCCCCCACCCTGCAAATAATCAGCCTGACTTTGTCCGTTTACGTGAAGCTGCCAACTAAATTTTTCTTTTGTTCCTTTTAATCCAATTTCTGTTGAAGCTCCCAAAGTGTTAGAAAATATTTTTAGATTATAATTTCCTAAAACAGTATTCATTGGTGCATTTTTTTCATTATCAATTTTAATTACACCACCTAAAGCCTGGGAACCATACAACAGTGAAGCCGGGCCTTCAATAATCTCAATTCTTTCGGCGCCAACATCATTCAATCCGAAATCATGTTCATTCTGCCACTGCTGATTATCTATTCTTAATCCATCTATAACAGAAGCAATTCGATAACCAAATAAACCTCTTATAACAGGTTTGGAAATTCCAGCTCCGTTTGATAATTCAGAGACACCCGGAAGAAGTGATAACGATTTGGTTACTGTTAAAAAACCGTTTTCTTCCAACTGTGATTTTGAAATTGTTTCTATCTTGTATGGTAGTTTTTCTTTTGGCCTGATTGCGTTGCCGAGAACCAAAATATCACCGATGTTTATATTTGCAGGAACCATTTCTACATTTAGATTAACTTGAGATTTGTTGATGTCAATCAAAAATATTTGCGGCTTAAATCCAACAAAACTGAATTGAATATGATACCTTCCAAACGGTAAACTGCTGAATGAATAATGCCCTTCAGGATTTGTAACCGCTCCCCTTTGAAGTTCATTAATAAAAATATTAACTCCTTCTAATTTATTACCATCTACTTTTTCGGAAACGTATCCATTTAATATACCTTGACTATATAATGAAGTTACACTCAATAACAGCATTGCTATAAATAATAAAATGATTTTTTTCATTCTTCACCTTGAATTAAACTTGATAAAATAATTCCTGATTATTCACTAATGAAACAATGAATAATTATTGCTAATGAGGTACTGATTTTATTGAATTAAATTAGAAAGTTTGGCGGCGGGTATAAAACATCACAAACATAAGATGAATAATTAGCGGATTCCAAATTAGAAATAAAAGCAAAATCAGGATTTAGAATGCCTTCAATTTTCTGGGGTGGTAAATAATTTTTTGTTAAATCTTTTTGAATAAAATTTACTTTTGATGGATTACTTTGTTCATTATTTTTCGCATTTATTAATGCATTCAAATGATCTTCCTTGAAATCACTGAAACAGTATATATATATATCATCATTTTTCTTTTCTTTTTTAACGATATCATACATGTGTCCATCATACTTAATTTCATCTTCAAACATTTGAAGTTTATTTTTTTCAAGCTGACTCAACTTAAACACTTTTATTTCATTTTTTGCAAGCGAACTTACTTCCTGATCTTTAAAATTATTTTTACAATTATAAAACAAATAGCCTAAAATGAAATCGAAGCCAAAAGTATTTAGCGAAATTAAAACAATTAATATTATTGGAAGAATTTTTTTCATTCCTAAAAAGTAAATTCGAAATTAATTATTGGATAGTTGATGGAATAAAGATAAAAAATAAATGCATGATAAAAAATAAATATTAAGTATTTACAAACTCTTTTTTCAAATATTCACCAGTAATGCTTTTCTTATTTTTAATTATTTGTTCTGGGGTTCCTTCTGCAATTATTTCACCGCCTCTTTCACCGCCTCCAGGCCCAAGATCAATTATCCAATCGGCGGTTTTTATAACATCCAGATTATGTTCAACAACAATAACCGTATTTCCTTTATCAACTAATTTATTGAGAACTTTTAGCAGAATATTAACATCTTCAAAATGAAGTCCGGTAGTCGGTTCATCTAAAATGTAAAGAGTTTTCCCTGTACTAACTTTACTTAACTCAGTAGCAAGTTTTACCCTTTGTGCCTCACCTCCGGATAATGTTGTGGCCTGCTGGCCGAGAGTTATGTAACCTAATCCAACATCATGAATCGCTTTCAGCTTTCTCTTGATTCGCGGCAGATCATTAAAAAATTCCAATGCTTCATCAATTCTCATTTCAAGCACATCTGAAATTGACTTTGTTTTATATAGAACCTCCAATGTTTCCCTGTTGTATCTTTTTCCATGACAAACTTCGCATTGCACATAAACGTCTGGTAAAAAATTCATTTCAATTTTTCGTAAACCATCTCCACCGCATTCTTCACATCTGCCGCCGGAAACATTAAAGCTGAATCTCCCGGTATTATATCCGCGTATTTTGGATTCCGGTAATTGTGAATAAAGATCCCTAATAAAAGTAAACAGTCCTGTATATGTTGCGGGATTTGATCTGGGAGTTCTTCCGATTGGGGATTGATCAATCTCAATTATCTTATCAATATTTTCCATTCCTTCAATTGATCCAAATTCCAATGGGACTGATTTAGATTTATAAATTTTATTCATCAAAATTTTGACAAGCGTTTCATTTACTAACGTTGATTTTCCAGAACCGCTCACTCCGGTTATCAATGTAAATGTTCCCAAAGGAATTTTTAAATTGACACTTTTAAGATTATTACCCTTTGCCTTTTTAAGCTCTAAAATAAATCCATTCCCTTTTCTTCTTTCAGAAGGAATTTTAATTTCTTTTTTATTTCTTAGATATGAAAGAGTTAATGAATCAACTCCATTCTTTGATTGAAGTAATTCTTTTGTATCGCCTGCAAGACATATTTCCCCACCATGCACTCCGGCTGCGGGGCCAAGGTCAATCATATAATCAGAACTCACTATAGTTTCTTTATCATGCTCAACAACAATTACAGTATTGCCAAGATCTCTTAAATTTTTTAGCGAGTTAATTAATTTAATATTATCACTTTGATGAAGCCCAATACTCGGTTCATCCAGAACATACAAAACTCCGGCAAGCTGTGAGCCAATCTGAGTTGCAAGTCTTATTCGCTGTGATTCACCGCCGGATAAAGTTCTCGCTGATCTATCGAGAGTTATATAATCCAGGCCGACATTTAGGAGAAAACTTAAACGTGTTATAATTTCTTTCAGAATTGGTTTTGCAACAATTTGTTCTCTTCCGCTTAATTTAACTTTATTAAAAAATTCGTTTGTGCGTAAAATAGAAAGCGATGTTACTTCGCTGATATTTTTATTCTGAAAAGTAACTGCCAGTGATTCTTTTTTTAATCTCCCTCCTCCGCATGATGGGCATTTGATTGTATTCATATAAGATTCAACCCACTCGCGGATATTATTTGAGCTTGTTGTATTATAATAATTTTTTAAATAATTAATCATTCCGGAAAACCGATGCATATAAGTAGCAGGTTTTCCATTTCCATAATTATATGTAAATGCTATTTTCTCTTTCGTACCATTTAATAAAATATCTTTTTGTTCTTCGGTAAAATCCTTAAGCTTCGTATCATAATTAAAACCGTATTTTTCAGAAACAGCAGCAAGCTGGTTAAAAAACCAAATTGACCTTGGTTTACCAAGCGGGGCTAAGCCTTCTTCATTAATTGATTTATTCCAGTCAGGGATAATCAGGTTAACATCTAATTCTTTTTTTTCTCCCAAGCCTTCACAGTCTGGACAAGAACCATAGGGCGAGTTAAAAGAAAAAGAATTTGGAGCTAATTCCTGATAACTTATTCCGCAATCTAAACAGGCTAAATGTCTGCTGTATATAAAATCTTCAGAACCATCATTTACAATTACAATTCCGTTTCCGTAATTCAATCCGACTTCAACTGATTCTACAAGTCTACTTCTCGATTTTTCACTAACTGTGAGCCTATCAATTACAATTTCTATGTTATGGATCTTGTATCGGTCAACCTGGAAATTTTTTACAATCTCATGAATCTCGTTATCAACTCTGACACGTAAAAATCCGTCAGATAAAATTTCTTCAAAAAGTTCTCTATAATGTCCTTTCCTTCCTCGAATTGTTGGAGCAAGAACATAGATTTTTTTTCCACTAAGATTTGTAATTATGTTATCAATAATTTGTGCCGAAGATTGTTTGCTGACCGGTTTGCCGCAGTTGTAACAATGAGGAATTCCTAATCGGGCATAAAGTAAACGAAGGTAATCATATATTTCCGTAACTGTTCCAACAGTTGACCGAGGATTTCCTGATGTTGATTTTTGTTCGATAGAAATTGCCGGGCTTAATCCTTCAATTAAATCCACATCAGGTTTTTCCAGCATATCAAGAAATTGCCTGGCATAAGCTGATAGTGATTCAATATATCTTCGCTGACCTTCAGCATAGATGGTATCAAAAGCTAAAGATGATTTTCCGGAACCAGAGAGGCCTGTAATTACAGTAAACGAATCTCTTGGAATTTCAACATCAATATTCTTTAAATTATGCTCGCGTGCGCCTTTTATAATTATCGTTTCTTTTTCCAATTTCACTTCAAATTTAAAATTTCAAACCTTTATATTACCTATAGCAGTTCTGAAAATCAATTATATTTAGCATGGCTGTTTATACTTTTCTTAAAAAAAAGATAAAATTATGGTAAATGAAGCACACATTATCACTTTAGAAAAGTTTCATGAAACAAAATTAAAAGAAAAGAACTCCTTATTCGTGACTCAATCATTTCCTATTGAAAATGAAGATGATTTTCAAAAAATCATAACAGAAATAAAGAAAAAATATTATGATGCTACTCATCATTGCTTTGCTTATAAACTTCAAAATAATCAGATTAAATATTCTGATGACGGAGAACCAAATGGTACTGCGGGAATCAGAATTTTAAATGCTATTGATCATTTTAAATTGAAAAATACTTTAGTTGTTGTCATTCGTTATTTTGGAGGCACAAAATTAGGCGTCGGGCTTTTGGGTAAATCTTATTATGAATCTGCAATTCAAAATTTAAGTGGGGCACAAATAATTAAAAAATTAGCTTATTTAAAATTAACAATCACGGTTGATTTTGAATTTCTGAGTTTCGTCCATAGAAATTTATCATTAATTGATGCAAAAATTGAATCAACAAATTATGGAAGTAAAGTTGAATTTATTTGTTTTATAAAACCAGCTGATGTTGAAAATCTAAAGCAGCAATTAATTGACTTAACTCATGGAACAGTATTAATTGAAGATAACAACGATCACATTTTTCTACTATAAAAATTATTTTCTATTTGAAATTAAATTGATAAATACGATATTTGCTATTATCAATAATTGGTAAATTAAATGGCTACAACAAAAATAGACGTAACAGCAGCGGAATTAGCTGATCTCACTTTCAAACTATTGGCAAACTGTCAAGAAAAAGAAATGAGACTGGCGGAACAATATAAGTTAACACAGGCTGAATTTAGATGCCTTCGACTTTTTGGAACTGAAGAAACTTTAAATAATAAACAGATTGCTGAAAGAATGAAGCTAAGTCCAAGCCGGCTAACAAGAATTATTGATGGATTAGTTGATAAGAATTACATGGTTAGAGAAATAGAACCAAACGATAGGCGCAACATGCGCGTTGCACTTTCGAAGCAAGGAGTTTTAATTGTGCAGCAATTAAATAATGCCTATGTAAGAATTCATAAAGAAATATTAAATGACATTGAAAAACCACAGCACGCTCCCCTCATAAATGCAATGACTAGTTTACTCTCTGCCTTAGAAAAATGGATTGCTAAAACATAAAAAATATTATTTGCTAAGATAAAATATTTAACTACGCATCAATTTCTTTTATCAAGTAAGAATTTTCTTATCATATGTAAGAACTAATCTGCAAAGTTTTATTCATATTTCCACAAATTATATTTTTACTTATTGGCATGATACTTGGATTTATTTTTCAAGTTTTTTGAATGAAACTAAGAATATTTAGCAAGGGTGCTGGGGAGACACCCTTACTAAAAATTTAACCTACCAAAATTATCAAAGTAAAATCATTTTTTGCTCTCATTTACTAGAAGGCTAGTAGTTCTATTAATTTAGTTTCCCTCTTTTAAAATCATTTAAATATTTCTTCGTCCAATCAAGATCAGAAATTAGTTCGGTAAGATTTTGAAATGAATTTTGAGACATTAATAAAAAATTTTCTTTAAAATAGTTTTTCATTTCATCTTCAGAATGAAGAAGAATATGATTAATCTGTTCGACAAGCTTACTAAGATTTGAAGATAAATCTTTTTTTACATTTTCCAGGCTTTGTATTTCAGGATTACTGACACCACTTTTTAATACTTTCATTAGGCCATTTATATATTTTGCGGTAAAAGAAAGTTCTTCAAAGAGGTGTGTGGTATTGTTAGTTAAACTTTCAGCATAAATTTTTTGAAGGTCTCCCTTCCTTTTAAGATGGCCATTGGAAAATATTTCCACTTCATCAATAAAATCTTTTGAAAAATTATATTGTGAATCAATCATTCAATTCGCGGATTTATAGTTTTATACCTAAACCGATTCCGTCGCCAATAGGAAGAATAGTAGTATTCAAATTTGGCTGTGAAGTAAATATTTGGTTGAATTCTTTAATCAATTTAGTTGATGAGGAATAATTAGATGGTACGCGCTTAGTAGCGGCATAGCCATGCCACAAAAGATTATCGACAAAAATAACTCCACCTTTTTTAAGGAGAACCAGAGAGTAGTCAAATAATCTTTTATAATATTGTTTATCAGCATCAAGAAATATAAAATCAAACTTTTTATTTAGCTGCGGCATTATTTCAAGAGCATTTCCTTTTATCAAATTAATTTTATCTTTAAACCCGGACTTTTCAATGAAGCTTGCAGCTACTTCAATGTTATCTTCACTCATTTCAATTGTTGATAATATACTTTTCTTCTTTAAATTTTTTGCAATTCTAATTGAAGAATACCCTATCGCTGTACCAATTTCCAAAGCTCTTTTGGGTTTAATGATTTTTATTAATTGTTCTAAAAATTCAACTGACTGCCATGAAAGAATTGGAACATTATACTCTTTCGCATAAGATTCCATTTCTAATAGAAGTGGATCATCATTCTTTTTGAATTCTTCTAAATACTTATTCTGTGTCGGGAATAGAATTTTACTCATAAAAATGAAAAAGGTAGCTCTTCAATTATTTAGTTAGAATCATTTTTTTAGTTGAAACAAATTGATCTGTCTTCAACTGATAAATATATACTCCGCTAGATAAATCTTTTCCATCAAATTTTGTCTCATAAAAACCTGGCTCCTGATTTTTATCAACTAACGTTTTTATCTGATTTCCAAGTATATCATAAATAACTAGTTTTACATGAGATGCAGATGGCAATGAATATTTTATCTTTGTGCTTGGATTAAAAGGATTAGGGTAATTTTGCGATAATGAGAATGAACTAGGTGTAACATTAACTTCAACTACATTAGAATATTTGTAAGATCCGCTATTGTCAATTTGCTTTAATCTATAATACAATTTAGATGACTCTAATAAATTCTTATCAGCAAAACTATAATCTTTAATTGAATTACTGGTCCCATTCCCATGAACAAATCCGATATCTTCCCAATTTCCATTATCTTTTTTTCTTTCAATTTTAAAACCATAATTATTAATTTCCGTAGCTGTTTTCCAAGATAAGGCAACAGAATTTCCGGAATATTTTGCACTAAATGAAGATAATTCCACAGGAGTTGGAATATTAACACTAATGATCATCAAACCACCGTCATAATCAGCTTCAAACAAAGTATCTTGATGAACAATAATTCCGTATGCTTCACTGGGAGTTTGAAAATATCCATATTGTGAAGGAATTGAAAGATTAGAAACATCGATAATTCGAACTCCATCATTTCTATCTGCGACAAAAACATAATCTCCACTTTTTGCTACACTCCAAGCTCTATAAGCAGTATCAAAATATCCAACAACATGAACATTGTTAGTATCATTAATTTGTATTATTGCAAGGCCACTGAAAGCATCAGCGACATATGCATAGTCTCCATCAACAACAACGTTAATAGCTTCACCTGTAGTGCTGCATCTTCCTGCAAAAGTTGGATTAGAAGGTTTAGAAATATTTACTACTTCCAAACCACTAAGGCCATCTGCTATATAAGCATAACTACCATTTATAAAAACTCCATTAGCAACTCCAGGAGTCTTATAGTAACCTGGAGATGTCAAATTGTTTATATCTGAAATATCAATTATTCTTAACCCTGAATCCCCATCCGCCATATAAGCATAATTTCCATTTATATCTAAATTGTAAGAAGTGCCCGGAGTATCAAAAGAAGTCACTAAAGAAGGAGCGGTTTTATTCGATACATCGAGTACTTGTAATCCTTCTAATGAATTGGCAATATACGCAGTGTCCCTAATAATTTTTACATTATACGCATTCTGATGCCCTTCATTATAGTAACTACCAATTTCAATAGGGGTCTGAGGGTTAGAGATGTCAATTACTCGTAAACCTTTTCCTGCACTTGCTATATAAGCATATTTGCCAACAACATCTACCCCAAATGAATAACTCGGGGTATCATAAAATGTTATTTCGTTTAGAGAAGATATATTAGTTATATCAATAATTCTTAAACTATGTCCTCCCACACTTAAATAGGCATAATTGCCATTAACAGAAACATCGTACGCTTTTCCTGGAGAAGGGAAATTATTTTCATCAGAAATAGAATTTGGATCGGTTATATTTATAATTCGAAGTCCAGAATAATCCGCTGCCACATATGCATAATTTCCAACAACTTTAACTTTTTCCGCAATATCAAAAGTTGAGATACTATCTGCAAAAGAGGGTGAATTTGGTTTTGAAATGTCAATTATCTTTAAACCATTCTGTCCGTTTGCTATATATGCATAGCTTCCATTAATGTCTATTCCATAAGCTGTTGCATGAGTATTATATGTATAAATTATTGAAGAATTAGAGGGAATTGAGATATCAATTATTTGAAGTCCAGCAGCCCCTGAAGCTACATAGGCATATGTTCCGTTAAGCGATACATCATAAGCTTTACTAAAGTTTATCAATTTGATTTCAGAAGGTAATGATTTATTGCTTATATCTATAACCCTTAATCCACTATTTCCATCAGCTAAATAAGCATAATTTCCAGATACCGCAACACTATAGGAATAATTAACATTACTAAACCCACCCAATTCATAAGAAGAGGTTTTATTTGAAATATCAATTATTCTTAAACCGCCAATCCCATCTGCCACATATGCAAGTGTATCATCCACTATAACTATTTTTTGAACAACACCAGGAGTTTCTAGAGAATCAATACAATTCGGGTTTAAAGGATTCGAGGTGTTTAAAATTTTAAAAATACCGCCTTCTCCTATATAAGTATAATTTCCAACAGATGTGCTTGTCAAACACCTTCCCCCAGCCCATCTTCCAATAAAAGATGAATTAGTAGATTGGTAATTAAATTGAGGATATATTGAAATTTGTAACAGCACAAATAAAATACAGATTGTAAGCTTATTTTTCATAATATCGATACTTAGAAATATTAAATAAATAGGACAAAATTTAAGAATACGGGAGTGAATATAGAGAAAAAAGTTAGTATCTAATGTTATGTAACTAACACCAAGTATGACACTCTACTTTAAGGTTAATTACAATACCAATCAACACAAAATGAAATATTATAGTATAAATATAGTTTAATTTTACAAAATTTCTAAAAAAATAATTAATTTAATTTATATTATTGAAAATTCTATTAAATCTTACAGATTTTATAAAAGATCCTATCCCAATATTTTTTTGGTAAGGCTCAAACGACCAATATATAATTTCAGCTTTGCCGATAATAAAATTTGAAGGAACAAAGCCCCAAAAACGGCTGTCAACACTATTATTTCTATTATCTCCTAATACAAAATAATAATTATCATGGATTGTGTAAGTTTCTACCGGCTTGTCTTCAATTGTAATTACAGTCCCCTCTTCTCTAACCGCCTTTTTACTAAGTTCATTATCAATTAAAAGTTTCCAATATTTAATATTTTTGGGGCTTAATTTTATTTTTAATCCTTTATAAGGAACTACAACAGGTCCATAGTTACCCTTGTTCCATTCATTTCCAAATGATAAAATATTTTTGTCGTAAAATTTTTTTTCAATCAAATTTGTTGTATCAATAATTGCATTTGGAGGATAAGTTAATTTTACATTATTAATATAAACTTCATTATTGTTAATTAATACAGTATCCCCGGGCAATCCAATTATACGTTTAATCAATCTTGAATGGATATAAGGATCTTCATTCTTAAAAAATCCAGGATGATCAAAAACTATAACATCATTTCTTTTAGGCTTGCTAAAATTAATGATAGTTAACCAAGGGATTTTAATTCCTATTAAAGGTAAAGTTTTGGGTGTGGAAAATGAATATGCTACTTTATTTACAAATATGTAATCACCAACAAGTAATGTGTCTTTCATAGACCCTGTTGGTATTTGGTAAGCGTCAACTAAAAAAGCTTTAAATATTACTGATAGAGTTAATGCAATAAAAAATATTTTTAAAATTCGTTTTAGTTTGAAATTGAAAAGAGAATTTTTTTTTGATGAATTGCCCTCCCCATTTATTTCATTTGAAATATTCTCTTTCAATTAAAGTAACCTACTCATCTATTTGTAAAACAGCTAAAAAAGCTTCTTGAGGGATTTCAACATTTCCAACCTGTTTCATTCTTTTCTTGCCTTCTTTTTGTTTTTCAAGAAGTTTTCTTTTTCGTGAAATGTCTCCTCCGTAACATTTTGCCAATACATTTTTTCTCAATGCTTTAACTACCGATTTTGAAATTACTTTTGAGCCGACAGCAGCCTGTATTCCAATTTCAAACATTTGACGAGGGATTAAGTCTTTAAGCTTACTGCAAACTTTTCTTCCCCAATCATAAGACTTGCTTCTGTGGACTATCATTGAAAGCGCATCAACAGGCTCACTATTTAAAAGAATGTCTAATTTAACCAAATCGGATTCCCTGTAACCAATATATTCATAATCAAATGATGCATAGCCACGAGTGGTTGATTTAAGTTTATCGTAAAAATCAAAAATGATTTCTGACAATGGGAATTCAAAAGAAATATCTGCTCTTGTCGGATCAATATATGTTGTATTTTTATAGGTGCCGCGTTTATCAATCGCCAGTTTCATAATATTTCCAACATATTCGCTAGGACATACGATTTGCGCTTTTATATAAGGTTCTTCAATACGTTCAATATCACCAATAGCAGGCATGAATGCAGGGTTATCAACAACAATCTTTTCACCGTTCTTTTTATAAACATAATACTCAACGTTAGGCAATGTTGTGATAATTGATTGATTATGCTCTATCAACAATCTTTCCTGGACAATTTCCATGTGTAAAAGTCCAAGGAACCCGCATCTAAATCCAAAACCCAAAGCAGCAGAAGTTTCCGGCTGATAAATAAGAGCTGAATCATTCAATTTAAATTTTTCAAGTGCATCTCTCAGACTTTCAAAATCATCACTGTCTGTTGGATAAAGGCCGCTGTAAACCATCGGCTTAACATCCTTATAACCCGGTAATGGTTTTACAGCCCCTCCTTTTGTATGTGTTACAGTATCTCCAACTTTTGCATCCCGGACATCTTTAATTCCAGCAATTAAATAACCAACATTCCCGGCTTCTAATTCGTTTGTTTTAACTTTTTGTAGACCTAACACTCCAATTTCTTCAGCTTCAAATTCTTTATCAACTACCATAAATCTGATTTTGTCGTTGGTTTTTAATTTACCATTGACAAGTCTTATAAAAGCGATAGCACCTCTAAAGGCATCAAACTTTGAATCAAAAATTAATGCCTGAAGAGGAAGTTCTGGATCACCTTTGGGAGGCGGAATCTTTTTTACAACTCTTTCCAATATTTCAACTATGCCAATTTTAGTTTTTGCACTCGCTAAAAGAATTTCATTATCCTCACACCCAATTAAATCAATAATTTGTCCTTTTACTTTTTCAACTTCAGCACTTGGAAGATCAATTTTATTTATAACAGGAATAATTTCTAAACCGGCGTCTATTGCTAAATACAAATTACTAATTGTCTGAGCCTCAACTCCCTGAGCAGCATCAACAACTAGAATAGCTCCTTCACAAGCGGCAAGTGAGCGGGAAACCTCGTAAGAGAAATCAACATGTCCGGGAGTATCAATTAAATTTAATGTATAGATTTGTTTGTCACTTGCTTTATATTTCATCTGGATAGCATGTGACTTTATTGTAATACCTCTTTCACGTTCAAGTTCCAAATCATCTAAAACTTGTGCTTTAGCCTCTCTTTGACTTACTGTTCCGGTTGTCTCCAAAAGACAATCAGCTATAGTTGATTTACCGTGATCAATGTGCGCAACTATGCAGAAGTTTCTAATATTTTTCATTTATCTCTTTAAAATTGAATTGTAAATATACTTATGAATAGAGAATCTTGAAAGGTGAAAGGTCATCCATGGAGGCTGATTTTTTGCTAAATCTAATTTTAAAATGTGATTTAATTTAAATTTCCATGTTCCAATAACGCAAGAATTATCCCTTCTCTAAGTGCAAATTCCGAAACTTGAATTTCATTAAAATTAAACAACTCAAAAGCTTTTTTTAAAATAAGTAAACCGGCTGGAATTACATCAGCACGTTTTTGTTCAAGCCCTTTTATCTTTAATCTTTCTTTTGAATTAGCCAAAGGAAATATTTCTTTTGAAATTTCATCAAAATCATGTTTAGAAAATTTAAATCCGTTTATAATATTAATTACTTTGTTCTGATGCATAAAATTGATCATTCTTGCGGTAGATTGAATAGTGCCTGAACTACCAACTACCAAATCATAATCTACATTAAACTGAATTTTATTATTAGACGAAATTAATTCTGTAATATAATCTTCACATTCTTTCAAGGTTGAAGGATTAGTCTCAAAATTCGGGAAGAATTTTTTGGCTAATCTTACTGCTCCAATTTTTACACTTTCCGCAAAAATAATCTCTCCATTTGTTGCAAAAATAAATTCAGTGCTTCCGCCGCCAATATCAATGCATAATACTTTTTTGTCGTTTAATGAAAGTGCTTTTGCTGCACCTTTATATATAAGTTCAGCTTCTTTTCTGCCTTCAATTGTTTTAATTAAAACTCCCGTTGCACCGTATACTTTTAAAATAAAATCATCTTTATTTTCAGATTCTCTCACCGCACTTGTTGCAATTGCATTTATTTCTGTACCATATTTATCAGAAACCTTTTTGAATTTTTTTATTGCTCTAATTGCATTTTCTATTTCCTCATCAGTAATAAAAGATAACCCGCTGCCTTTGTGAGAAGCTAATCTAATTACTTCTCTTTCACGATCTACGATTTTAAACTGGTGTCCTTCAAGAACTTCAACAATTATTAAATGAAAAGAGTTTGTCCCGATATCAAGAGCGGATAAATATTTTCTAGGCAATGAATTCACTACTTCTTTTATTAGTTAAAAGTATTTCGCATATATGAAAAACGTCAGCAACGGATACATCATCAATCAATTCTGATCTTCGAATAAAATATTTGTTAGGGCCAATTGGCGCCCAATTAAATGGATTTGTTGGTCCGAAAATAGAAACTTGCGGAGTTTCAGTTGTCCCGGCAACATGCATTATCCCGGTATCATTGGAAATAAAAAGATGCGACAATGAAATTAACGCAGCAACTTCCGGAATCTTTTTATTAATAAATAATCCAACATCAAACTTAAGTTTATTTCTTAAATAATTTATATCCTCTTTATCAGCATTGCTTCCTGTTAAATAAAAAACAGAATTATACTTTTCTTTAATCTGCTTCATCAATACCGCATATTTATCAAGCGACCATCGATTAGGAACTTTTCCTGCTCCGACATGTAATCCAATTAAAATTCCATCTTTATCTTTTTTAATGGTTTGAATAAAATCAGCGGCAACTTTTAAATCTTCTTCATCAAAAGTAATTTCGGACCTATAATTTTGAGTATTGATTCCAAAAGGCCTTATTATATCCAAACTCCTTTCGGAAACATTTGAATCAGGATGCTTTCTCCAATCGATATTAACACGCCTATCAAATAAAAAGGCACTGGAATTAATTTTCCCATCCAGCGATTTAGCGCCAATCCTTATCTTTGAATTAGAAAATCTTGCAATCAAATTACTTGTAAACGAAATTGAAACAACAACCGGAACAATTACAACATCATATTCTTCTTTAAGCAGCTTATAAAATTTGGAGAAGTATTCAGGATTAAAAATTTTTTTCTTATCGAAAATGAATATCCTATCAATAAATTTATTTTTAATTAAACCGGGTGAGTTAAATGGACTGACAATCAATGTGATTTTTGATTCGGGAAATTTTTCTTTTAAGGCACGGAATAAAGAAACACCGGCTAACAAATCACCCAGCTGGTTATGCTGCCTAACAATTAAAATATTTTTAGGGTTGCCGATGTCAAGACTGGAATTTTCAGGAACGGAAAGAATTTTTTTTATGATGTTATTAACAATTCGGGAAAAAATATTCTTTTCTGCCATTCAGTTCAATTAATTTTTATTTTGATTTTCGGAATCAGATTTAATTTCCTTAAAATCTGCTTCTTCAACATTTTCGAACTTCGATTTTACCGGAGGATTTCCCTTAATGTTCGTTTGTTCATCTTTTGTTGAAGTAAGATAGTACTTTACTAATCTTATAATTCTAATTACGAAATAAAATAAAATAAGGTATAAAACTAGCTTTAACATTATTTTTATAATCTCTTTGCTTCAGGTTTAAAATATTCAGTAAATGCTCTGTCCTCTCTGAATATTTGTTTAAATAATTCTTCAAAATCATCATCGCTATTCACAAAATCAATTTCTGTAGAATTAACAATTAAAAGCGGAGTATTTGTATATCTAAAGAAAAAATGATTGTATGCTTCACTTAATTCTTCAATATAACTCCGTGTTAAATTCCGTTCAATTCTTCTGCTGCGTTTTTTAATATTAAACATTAGCCTATCAACACTCGATTGAAGATAGACAACTAGATCCGGCTTTCTTAAAGAACGCGCCAGCAAAGGAAAAATTGATTCATACAATTTCAATTCTTCGCCGCTTAGATTTAAATAAGCAAAAATTCTATCTTTATCAAATATATAGTCGCACACGTAATAATCGGTAAATAAATTTTCTTGATTCAATTCCTGCTGCTGCTTAAAACGGTTAATTAAGAAAAACATCTGGGTTTGAAAAGCAAATCGTTTTCTATCCAAATAAAACTTTTCGAGAAATGGGTTTGTTTCAAATTGTTCAACAATCAAATCGGCATTTAATCTTTCTTTAAGCTTTTTAGCTAAAGAAGTTTTGCCTGCACCTATTACGCCCTCGATAGCTACATATTTTACTTCGTTGATTTCGCTCAATGTATTTCCGTCTAATTAAATATTGATTCTTGTATTTTTTTAATAATATGTTTTTCAATTTTATTTTAATTGAATTTCGCATATTTTTTTATGAGAAACCGGGTGAACAATTTCCTTTTCTATTTCACACAAAGGAACAAGCACAAAGTCTCTCTTTTCCAATTCAGCATGAGGGACATCCAAAACTTCATCGTGATAAACTATATTGTTGAAAAAAAGGATATCCAAATCAATTTCTCTTGGCCCCCATTTTTCTTTTTCAATTCTTCCCAAATCCATTTCAATTGATTTTAAGAAATAAAAAAGTTGAACCAAATCATAATCTGTTTTTATTTTTGCAGCAGCATTATAAAAATTTTCCTGATCTTTAACTCCATAAGGTTCGGTTTCATAAACAGAAGAAACTTTTTCTACAGAAGTTTTTTCATGATTATTTATACTATCTATGGCCGCCCGCAGATTTTTTAATTTGTCACCTTTGTTTGAACCTAATGCTATGTAAACAACGTTTTTAATTATTCACCTTTAATGTTAATCATTTCTTTCTTTTATAACTTCTGCCTCAACAAAATCAACCATACCTCCAAGTGGAGGATTATGCTTTCGCACTCTTACAGCAACTTTTTCAATAGCTTCAAATTTTGCCAGAAGCTCATTTGCAATCTTCATCGCTAATGATTCAATTAAATAATATTTTTGTTCTAGAGCTAATTGGTACATGAACTTATAAACTTTATCGTAATTTATTGTTTGCTTCAAACTATCTTTTAAAGCCGCTTCAGAAAAATCTGTGTAAATATCTACATCTGCTTCAAATTTTCCACCTACGCTTTGTTCTTCGGATAACACACCATGATAAGCATAAAATGCAGCTTTCTTAATTCGAATAATATTTATCATTAATTACTTTCAGATTTATTTTTGTTTTAAGTTTCTACCGGCTGCTGCTTTATAATGTTTTCTTTATTTAATTTTTTTATGTTGACAAAATTAGCTGTCAGCAATCCGGCTAGCACCAAAGCTGACCCGATAAAATGCCGTGTAGATAATGCTTCACTCAAAATTATCCATCCAAGAATTAATGCTACAATCGGAGTAATAAATGCCATCAACGAAAGCATAACTATATTCATTCTTTTCAACAGCCAGTAATAAGTTGTAAATGTTACAACACTTCCGAATACTGCAAGATAAAGAATTGAAAATAAGGCGCTTAAATCAAATTTTAAATAAGTTGTATCTTCAAATAAAAGCCCATAAATAGTCAAAACAACAGCAGCAATAGCCATCGGGACCAAATTCATTGAAAGAGGATCTAAATGTTTTCCATATTTCTTAATTAGAACTGCAATACCGGCTTGCATTATTCCGCTTAAAACAACCGCAAGCATTCCAACTACATACGAAGAAAAATTACCGCGTAAAACTATCGGAAAATATAATTACAATTCCTGAAAAACCTAAAATTATTCCTAATAATTTATAAAAGCCAATTGTTTCGGATGAAATAAAAAAATATGAGAATAAAGCTACGAAAAACGGGTAAACTGCAAACAGTACTGAAGACAAGCCTGAAGGAACGAACTGTTCGCCCCAATATACAAATCCAAAAGGAAGTACAAATGAAAAAATTCCCATCAATAAATAAAGTATAACTGAAGTTTTATCTTTTTGAATTTCAATTTTTCTGAATTTCATGATAATTAGAATTGCAATTGATGCAATGAAAAACCTCACTCCCGCAGAAAACATTGGCGTTAAAGAATCCAATCCAACTCTTATTGCCATCCAGGTTGAACCCCAGATAAAACAA
The DNA here is from genome assembly GCA_963746735.1 of uncultured Ignavibacteriales bacterium. Classification (GTDB taxonomy): domain Bacteria; phylum Bacteroidota; class Ignavibacteria; order Ignavibacteriales; family Ignavibacteriaceae; genus CAVSWT01. The sequence goes on along the minus strand of CAVVCO010000016.1, from coordinate 206,840 downwards.
ATTAAGCTGAACAACAAAAATATTTTTACTCTTTCACTAAGCATTTTTTTCTTTCAGGGCAATAACACCAAAAGACCTTCCGGAATGAAGGCCATCTCTGCGGTATGAATGTAGAAGGTTTTTCATTTTGTAACTGCACAACTTTGAATACTGAATATTACTTTTTTCTAAACCAAAATTAATTAGAATGTCATAGTTAACTCCAGCAACATCCAAAAATATTTTGCCGTTTGCTTCTGAATAAATATTTATCTTCAAATTTTTCTGCTACTTCAGGGCCAACTTCATATTTTTCTTGTGATATTGAAGGAGCTATATAAACATATAAGTTTTCAGGCTGCGAATTAAAATCCGATTTTAATTTCTTTAAAGTTTCAAATAGAATTTTCTTTTCAGTTCCGCGCCAGCCGGAATGTACACCAGCAATTACTTTATTCTCTTTGTCGTAAATAAAAACCGGTGTACAATCTGCTGTGCTTATTGTTAAAGCTAAATTTGGTTTGTCTGTTATTAATGCATCTCCTTCACCAATATTGCCAGCTTTTGAAACATACGAAACCTTGCTGCTGTGAATTTGTTTTTGATACACAATATTTTCAGACTTAATATTTAATGACGAAAAAAAACTTTTTCTATTTTCATCAACCATCTTCTCTTCGTCATTTACTGATTTCGATAAATTAAAAAAATACGGTTCTGTTCTATCTAAACCAATTTTTGTGTTGAATCCGAAAATTATTTCCGGGAATTGCTCGAATATCAAAGGTTTTAAAATTATCATTAATTCTGTTTTTAATTAAAAAATGTGACAGCAAATTTACCGAATTTTAAGATTAAATTTTTGTTAAATGATTTTCCCCTTGAAATCTCTTTACATGTTCTTTTCTTGGTGGATAGAGTTGAGAACTCAAAGTACTGTTTTATTACCATCTCATTTAATTGAGTCTCAAAAGGTTATATATTATATTTATTGCCTATTCAAAAAATTTTATCGCATAGCGATCACAATGTGAGGGCTCTATATTGAAAATTTTAGTTTCAAATGATGACGGAATCGATTCAGCGGGAATATACGCTCTTGCGGAATCATTAAAAGAAATCGGCGAAGTTACAGTAGTTGCACCACTTTATGAACAAAGTGCAGTTGGACATGCAATAACAATGAAAACTCCATTACGCATTGTTGAATATAAAAAGAATGGTAAATTTTTCGGTTATGCTATTGACGGTACTCCCTGCCGATTGTGTCAAAATAGGTATAAGAAATATTATGAAAGATACTCCTGATCTTAATGGTTTCAGGAATCAATCATGGATCAAATACCGCAATTAATATTAATTTATTCAGGAACAGTTTCAGCAGCACGTGAAGCTGCAATTATGGATGTTCCTTCTATAGCAATTTCTGTTACAAATCATCTTGTTGAGGATTTTACTTTTGCTGCAAAAATTGCAAAACTGTTAGCCAAAGAAACTGCTGAAAGAGATTTGACTTTAGGCACAATGTTAAACGTTAATGTGCCGGATACTCCCGAAGAGAAAATAAAAGGAATTCATTTAACCCGTCAGGGTAAATCAAAATGGGATGATACTTATGAACAAAGGCAAGATCCATTAGGAAGAGATTACTATTGGCTAACCGGTAACTTAAAGATTACTGATACAGAGATAGAAACAGACCAGATTGCAATTAGAAATAATTATGTATCTGTCACTCCAATTCACTTTGATTTAACTGATTATGTAACTTTTGATAAAATGAAAAGCTGGAATTTAGAAAGTTTACTTAATGGCAAAAAAAATTAATATTTACCAAATAGATGCTTTTACTAGTAAACCATTTCAAGGAAATCAAGCTGCGGTATGTTTTGCAGATGGATTAACAAAAAATGAAATGCAGTTGATTGCAAATGAAATGAATTTAGCTGAGACTGCTTTCATATCAAAATCTGATAATGCTGATTTCAATTTAAGATGGTTTACCCCCACTACAGAAGTTGAGCTCTGCGGACACGGCACAATTGCTTCACTTCATTTCTTAAATGAAAATGGAAAATTAAAAGATAATTCAGAAATAACTTTTGATACTTTATCCGGAGTTTTAAAGTGCAAATTTCAAGATGGCAAATATTTCATGCAGATTCCAATTTTTAACATGCAGGAATTTATTGGCAATAAAGAAGAAATATTATCTGCATTAGGAATTAAAAAATCTGAAAAGAAACCGGTTCCATTTATTCTTTTAGAAAATAAAAATTTATATATCCACGTTGACAGTCTTAGAAATGCTTACATTCTATTTCTCCGGATTTTAACACCTTAAAAAATATTATAACTCAGAAAAAAGAAATTGGCGGAGTTGCAGTTTTCACATTGAAAACAAAAGAGAAAGAAAATTTTGCTCATTTTAGATATTTCGCTCCTGCACATGGAATTAACGAAGATATTGTTACTGGCTCTGCAAACGGGCCTTTACTTTTGGTTCTTCGACATCTTGGAATTTTAGACCCGTCTCAAGAAGAATATTCTGTTACATTTGAACAAGGCGATGTGTTAAATCGTCCGGGAAGAGTTGGAGTAACTTATTCAAAGCAAACAAATGAACTTTATATTTCAGGAAATGCAACTACAGTCTTGAAGGGAGACCTTTCCTTTTAATGTTCAATTATGAAAAATTTGATTTAACATTTTCACTTCCTGCTGTATTTTTTTTTATCGCCCTGATAATTCTCGGCGGCTACACTATCTACGTTTACAGATACACAATTCCAGCAGTTAATCCTGCGAAAAAATATTTATTGGTTTCGTTAAGAACACTAGCTTTACTTTTTCTTCTATTTATTTTTTTTGAACCGATTTTAACACTGGCAAAAAAAGTAGTTTTAGAGCCAAAGAATTTAATCTTTATAGATAATTCAAAATCAATTTTAATCAATGACAACACAAACAGAAAACAGCACATTGAAAAATTTTTAATTGACGTGGGAGAAAAAGATCTAATTAAAAATTCTACTGTCTATTCGTTTGGTTCAAAAGTGAATCAAGTATATAAGGATAGCCTTTCGCAGTTTAATTTTAATGAAGGTAATACAAATTTTTCTAAAATATTTTCCAGCATAAAAAACGAAAATCAAAATATTTCATCAATTGTAATTGTCAGTGATGGAGATATTAATGAAGGTGAGAACCCATTATTCACAGCAGAAAAGATGAATATCCCGGTATATACAATTGGCATTGGAGATACTACAAAACGAAATGATGTTGAAGTTAAAAAAGTTTTACACAATGAATACATTTATAACGAAACACCAACAACAATATTGGCAGCGATTTCAAATTCAGGATTTACCGGGAAAAATGTTAAAGTCTCTTTGTTTGAAAACGCGACTCTTATAAAACAAAAAGATCTCATCTTATCGCAAGATGGGATTCAAAACGTAAACTTTGAATATACTCCTAAAACAAGCGGGGAGAAAAAGCTTACTGTGGTTGTAAATAACCAGGATGGAGAATTCACTTACGCGAATAATAAAAAAGTTTTTTATATAAATGTATTAAGCAATAAAATAAAAATTCTCATTTTGGCTGGAACACCTTCGCCTGATTTATCTTTTATTAAAAATACTTTAGAGTCGGATAAAAATTTATCTGTAAAATCAATTACTCAAATAAGTCAGGATAAATTTCTAGAAAGAAATAATAGAAATGCATTGATTGACAGCGCTGATATATTTTTCTTAATAAGCTTCCCTTCGCGTCAAACGAGTAATGATATGCTGAATAAAGTGAAAAATGAAATCTCACAAAAAGATAAACCATTTTTCTTTTTATTATCTGAGGGAACCGATATAACAAAACTAAATGCTCTTCAAAAAGAGTTGGGATTTACGGCTGGTTCACCGACCCAAAATTATAATGAGGTTCAACCATACATTTCCGGAACTGAGCTGAATAATCCTTTAATACAAAATAATTCGCAAAATATTTTAGAAGCATGGAATAATCTACCGCCGGTATTTCAATTAAATACTAATTTCATTGCAAAACCGGAATGTGAAGTTGTCGCAAAAATCAAAGAGAAAAATGTTCCATTAAATACGCCTTTAATTCTAACAAGAAAAGTTGGAAAGCAAAGATCAATTTATGTATTGGCTAAAGACGTCTGGAAATGGAAATTGCAGACAACCGATGAAAACTTAAATTTATATGACAGCTTTATTTTAAATAGCGCAAAATGGCTAAACACAAATGAAAATAAAAAGAATGTAAATATTAAAACTTCAAAGAAAACATATTCACTTGGCGAACCGGTTGAATTTTCTGCAGAAGTTTATGATGAATCATTGAACCCGGTTTCTGATGCTGAAATTAAAGTTCAAATTCAGAATAAGAATTCAAAAGATGAAATTAATTTTAAATTCATTAGGCAGCGGGTTATACGAAGGAAAGTATCAAACAAACTCTCCCGGAGATTTTAGCTATATCGGAGAAGCAATTCAAAACGGGAAAAAGCTTGGCAGCGACAAGGGTATATTTAACATTGGTGATGTTGATATTGAAATGGCAAATCCAAGAATGAATTATGATTTCCTAAATCAATTGGCAAACTTAACCAAAGGAAAATATTTTAATGCCGATAATTATAACCAGCTTTTTGAAATATTAAATGATAGAAACAGTAAATCAGTTAAAGAAAAATTAAATACTTCGGAAATTAGACTGTGGTCGAATGAATGGCTGATGATAATTGCAATTATTCTTTTTGCTTTGGAATGGTTTTTTAGAAAACGATGGGGAATGTTGTAATAAAATGAAAGATGAAGGATTGAATAATTTATATATAAAAATTAAAATGCTTCAAGCTTTAAACCCCATATTTGATTTTTTTCTTCCTCGGATTTGTCCTGCTTGTGAAACTAAACTTAATTATGACGAATCATATGTTTGTAACAACTGCATGAGCAAAATAAAACTGGCTGATGAAGATAGATTGAAAAAAACGAATTTGCAAGAAAATTTGAAGGTAAAAATATAATAAGTGATTTTACCTCTTTATATGTATTTGAAAAGGATAAGGAACTTCAGGAAATAATTCACTCCTTTAAATACAGTAGTAAATTTCTTATTGGATTGTTCTTGGGAAATCAAGTCGGTAAAAAATTATTAAATAAAATACATAATTGGAATATTGATTTAATTGTACCAATTCCTTTACATCATCTCAAGAAAGCTGATAGAGGATACAATCAGTCTTTTTATATTGCCAAAGGTTTAGGAAAAGAATTGAAAATCAATGTCAGTGAGAGTGTAATAAAAAGGATTAAATTTACAAAAACTCAAACTACAATGAACTTAAAAGAGCGGCAAGAAAACATGGGAGAAGCATTTAGACTTAGAAATAAAAATAAAATTTTTAAGAAAAATATTTTACTTGTAGATGATGTAATTACTACGGGAGCAACTACAGCAGAATGTGCAAAGGTTTTTTTAGATGGTGGGGCAAACAAAGTGTATGCAGCATCTATTGCTATAGCAGATTATGATAATTAACTTACATCCTTTCCGGTGCAGTCACACCCAAAATACTCAATCCATTTTTAATTACTATCTTAGTTGCCAGCGCAAGTGAAACTCTTGCTTCAGCTAATTTCTTTTCTGAACCAATAATTCTGCAAAAAGTATAAAACTTATGAAATGCTGCTGCAAGCTCTTCTAAGTAACTGCAAATTCTGTGAGTTTCAAAAAAATCAGCACTTAAAACTACTTCTTCTTTAAATTGATGAAGCTTCTTTAACAACTGCTGCTCTTCGGGTGTAGTAAGTAAATTTAAGTTTTCATTTGAAGCTTTTAAACTTTCCCCTTCAATCATTTTCAAGATAGAACAAATTCTTGCATGTGCATATTGAAGATAGAAAACCGGGTTTTCATCTGACTGCTTTTTTGCCAATCCTAAATCAAAATTCATGTGAGTTGTAATATTTCTCATGTTGAAAAAATATCTCACAACATCTGCACCAACTTCATCTATCAATTGGTCCAGAGTAATGTAATTAGCTTTTCGAGTTGACATTTTTACAACTTCACCATTGTCCATTATAGTAACGAATTGATGAATCAGCACTTTTACTTTTTCAGAGTCATATCCCAAAGATTTTATCCCGGCAAGAACATCGGGAAAAGTGGCATTATGATCAGATCCGAAAAGATCAACAAGCAAATCATATCCCCGGTCCAATTTTACAGCATGATAAGCAATATCCGGCAGCCTGTATGTTGGTTCTCCAGTTGATTTAACAATAACTTTGTCCTGTTGATTTCCAAGTTCAGACAATTTCAGCCAGGTAGCCCCTTCTTTTTCATAAGATAAATTCTTTTCTTCAAAATTCTTTAATAAACTTTTAATCTTTCCTTCTTCATAAAGGTTATTTTCGTTAAAAAATATTTTATGCTTTATATTTAATCTTTGCAAAGTTGATTGAATATCTTTAAATATTTCCTTTTCTGCTCTTTCCTTAAAAATTCCTTCTGCAGGCTCACTTGAAAGTTTTTCTCCATATTCACTTAACAAATCTTTTGCAATATCTTTAATGTATTCACCCTGATAGTAATCTTCCGGGAAATCATTTTTAATACCTAGCAAATCCAAATATCTTAATCGAACAGAATCACCAAGCACACGCATTTGTCTGCCGGCATTATTAAAATAATATTCTCTGTCAACTTCATAACCAACCCATTCCAAGAATATTTGCAACTGTATCGCCAACAACAGCATTTCTGCCGTGTCCCAACAGTTAACGGTCCGGTTGGATTTGCAGAAACAAATTCAACATTGGCTTTTTTGCCGTGATATTTTTCTGATTTGCCGTAAGAATTTTCTCTTTGGAAACAATCTCTTTTATTATTTCAGAAATGAATTGGGGTGTGAAGAAAAAATTGATAAATCCTGCACCAGCTATTTCAACCTTGCTAACTACTTTTGTGTCGAATTCTAAATTTGAAATTATTTCTTCTGCAATTTCTCTTGGTTTTCTTTTTAAGACTTTAGCAAGCAGCATTGCCGCATTTGAAGACAAATCACCGTGAGCTTCAATTTTAGGAACATCAAAAGTCAAATTAATATCTTTTAGATAAGATAATTTTTCCGCTGCTTTCTGAAATATTTGAGATAAGTATTCTTTCAAGTTTATTCCACAAAAGTAATATTAAAAATAAATTATTCTGATTTAATTTTTTTAGGCCTGCCGGGTTTCCTTTTAGCTGCGGGCGGTTTTAAAGCCGGATCAGTAACGTCTATAATTTCAGCATCTCCCCAAAGCTTTTCGAGATTATAATATTGGCGTGAATCTTTTTTAAATACGTGGGCAACAACATCAACAAAATCGAGTAGTATCCAGCTTAAAGCCTTGTAGCCTTCTTTATGCCAGCATCTAATTCCTTCATCGCGCAATGTTTTATCAATCTCATCAGCTATAGCTTTTACCTGTGTATCTGAATCTGCGCTGCAGATTACAAAATAATCGGCTGCTGCGGTTAATTTTTTTAAATCAATAATCTTTACATCAAATCCCTTTTTATTAAAAATGAGTTCGGAAATTTTAGTTGCTAATTGTTTTGAATCCAAATTTATTCCTCTAATTATTTATATGGATTTAATTGATTAAAGTCTTTTCCAATTATAATTGAAACATCTAAAAAATATTCTTTATTCATTTGCTGAATAATATTTTTTTTATCAATTCCTATCGCTTCTGCAACTTTTTCAGCATTTGCTTTATTTTCAGTTCTATTAATTATCATCGTCTTATCAATATCAAACGAAATATAATTTCCCATTTGCACGACGTCAAAATTTTTATTTCGTAAATAGCTTGTAAACTTTTCTGCAATCCCGGATTTACCGCATCCGTTCAATACTTCAACTTGAATAATATTGGAAGGACGATTTTTATTTTCAAGTAATTCCTTGTTGGAATTATTATCCTTTATCTTGCTGTACAAAGAATAAGACATAAAAACAACAACTAACCCAAGCAAGATAATAATAATATTAAGAAAAAGATTTGAAGTGGAAGTTTTAAGACTAATTTCTTTAGGTATTTTGGGTAGCGAACTTTTTCCCTTCACTTATTCAAACTCGGCTAAAAGCGAATGAAGATAATATTTAAAAATTTTTATCTGCTCCAATCCCAATCATTATCAAACCCATTGTAAAAGCTGCTGCCGTAATAGCCATATCCATAAGGTGAATAATAGCTTGTCGGTACATTTCTATATTGTAAAGTAACGTTAAAATTATCCCAGGGTTTATAATTAATTGCAGCTTTGCTTAAATATATTCCGTTAAGATTATTCTGAAAATTTTTACCAAAAGAGCTGTAAGGCGAATTAACAATACTTACATCAGCTTGAACATTTAATCGATTTGATAATTTGAATGCCATGCTGTTCGTATAAACTCCCATTGCCAAACCCTCACTGCCAAAAGATGAATAAGACATGTTTATCGACTGCTTCATGGAAAAATTATCAGAGCTTAAAAATCCGAATAATGAACCAGAATCATGATTAATTATTCCATCTTCTATGTTCGAAGTTGGAAAAGCCGGCTCCTTGAATTGAGAGAATGTTGTTCCAGCAAAAATCAAAACAAATACTACTAATATCTTTTTCATTTTATTAACGCCTTTTTAATCAACAGAATATTAAATAAAACAACTAAAAAAATCAATGATACAAAAATTACAGATTATAACACTTTAGTTACTTTATTTGAATTATCGACCAAAATTATTTTCGGTTTATGCTTTTTCGCTTCTTCATCAGACATTTGCGAATATGTAATTATTATCACTTTATCACCAACTGCGCCAAGCCTTGCCGCCGGACCATTTAAGCAAATCATACCGCTGTCTGCCGGCCCTTCAAGTGTATAAGTTTCAAGTCTTGTACCGTTATTAGCGTTTACAACTTGAACCTTTTCATACGGCAAAATTTCAGCTGCTTCCAATAATTTTTTATCGATTGTTATACTTCCTTCGTAATACAACTCTGCCATTGTAATAGTAGCAAAGTGAATTTTCGATTTGAACATTTCCCGGGTCATCATAATAAACTTAATTTTTTAATTATTAAATATACTTATAATCTCTTTTGAGTTTCAAGGTAAGAAGATTATTGCAAGCTGATCATTTAACAATAAATCGATTAAATCTCTTTATTTTGATTAAATAAAGAACTATTTTTTCCCAAATCTCAAATATTTTATCTATTATATAATAAAATATTTGAGTTACTTTTGGAAAAGGGTGAATATGAAATTAGTTATTTTCGTTTTCGCAATTGCTTCTTTGTTCCTGGTTGGCTGCTTTTCAACCACTTACGTCGCTTCCGAATTCAAATCAAAAGAAGATTTTGAAAAACATTTTAATAAACATGCGGGGGGAAAAGATTTAAAAGTTGAACTCAAAAATGATACTAGCTACGGTAAAAATTTTTCTTCAGATGGCGGTGCTATTAAAAATGATTCCTTATCTGTAGTTAGAAAAGAGCATAAAGTTGAATATGCGGAAATCCCATTGAGCCAAATAAAATCCATTGCTTATAAAGATGCAAACAACACTTCTGCTGATTTATCTCTTGCCAATGGAAAAGAAATATTTGCTGAAAATTTATTGTTCCAGCCTAATAAATTAAAATGTACCGTTAACGAAAATTTACTAATCAAAAATAATCTCTCTCTCAATTCTATTAAAGAAGTGAGTTATAATAATTCACGTGGAAGGAGTATTAGCAGGAATTTTATGTGGTTTAGTTGGAGGTGCATTTGTTGACAATTAGCAGAGATCCTTCCTGCATTCGACTCGTGAAGGGAATCCAACTTATCCAGATGAATATGATTATATCAGGGTTGGAATAGGAAGTATTTCATTGGGAATTTTAATTGGCGGAATAACTGGCTATATAATTGGGCATAAATATCACTATGAGTTTAATCCGTAATTACTTTTAAATCTTACAAAATAATATCATAAATGTAATTTACGGTAAATATTTTAAGTCAAATTCTTCATAAAATTTTTTATTTCCTGGGGTATAAACATGAAAATCTTTTTTATTCTGATTGCATTTGTTTCTCTCTTTTTTATTGGCTGTTCAACGAGTTATAATGCAAGTGAATTTAAATCTAAAGATGATTTCTATACTCAATTTAATGATGATGCTCGAAATGAACTGCTAAGCATTGGTGTAAAAAAAGATAGCAATTTAACATGTACTATTTCAGTCGAAGATGGGCAAATTCAAAATGATTCATTAATAATAAAAAATTTAATCTCAAAAACTGAAAATAAAAAAGTCTATTTAAATGATATTGAACATATTTTATATAAAAATCCGGAATACACTTCGGCTCATCTGACGTTAAAAGACGGTAGCGAATATGACATTGAAAATTTATCCGTTCAACAAGGTTTATTAAACTTTCAATTAAAGGAAAATGAAATTACTCAAAAAGAAATTTCTTTAAGTGAAATAAATAAAATAAACTTTAATGTATATTCTGAGGGAACAGGTAAGGGAATTTTATGTGGAATGGCTGCAGGATTAATAGTAGCACTTTCTCAAGTTATTCATGTTTATAGTGATCAAATGCCGCAACCCGATGAACCACGAAGTTATAATTTTCCAGCTGTAGCAATTTTTACTATTCCTTTAGGAGGAATAATTGGGGGAATAATAGGAAGGTTTATAGGACATGCATATACTTATGAATTTAATCCATAAATCAAAGTCAATAGACTTTACTGATTAAAGCAGATTGAGGGGTATATGAATTTTAAATTGTTACTTTTCTTGTTGATTGCAATAATTCTTAATTCATCAATTCTATGCCAGGAGGCACATGATGATCAATCTTTGCAATCAGATAATTTTATAACTTCAAAATTAATAAGGAGCATACCGGAAGCTGTAAAAAATAACGCATATTTTTCTGGTACTGAAAATATTTTAGAAGCAAAAATATATAGCAATAACAACGACACACTTTATTTTTTTACAAAAGAAGATGATATAAATAATCCAAACTGCGTATTGATTTACACATCAAATAACAAAATTATAGCGTATAATTTTTTAAAATTCGATAAAGTTGATAGCAATATGTTTTATTCTTCAGGAGAAATAAAACTCCCTAATGATAAAAGATCTTTAATTGATTTTTATTATCAGCCTGCTGATGAAATTCTTAAATATAAATTTATTCTAAAGAATAGTTCTAAAAGTCCAATTACGACGGCAATATCAGATTTTGAAACTAATTACGAAGCAAATTTTGAAGTGGGATTTAGATATGAATTTAGTTATATGTCGAGTAAAATTTTAAATGGCAACCATAGCTATTTAAGTTATTATTTGTTACCAATACCATTATTCAATTTACATTTAACCACAGGTTTTAGATTTCTTAAAAATTATAAAATTGATTTTAGAATAGGCGTTAAATCTATTTATGAAGATTTTATTGGCTTGGAGGAAGGAATTTTCTTTCAAGCAAATTTATTTAATTCAAAGATATTCGGAACTGTTGGAATTGATTTTTTTCAAAATGGCGGTTCGGCACATGGGACTTCTGCAAGCGGAGGAGACAACATGTTCTATTGTATCGGAGTTGGATATCAAACTTCAGATGATTTTAATATAGATATTATATATTATTTCCCAGATAACAAGATTTATGGACATAATATTGATGTTAATTCTTATCCATATAAAGAATATGACAAAATTGTTAATAATTTAATTAGTCTAGGCTTTCAATATTCATTTATTTTTTAATTAAAAAAATTCATTAATGAAAAAAAAATTTTTTATAACGATTTTATTGTTGGGAAACATCTGCCTATTCCCACAATCTTTGAGAATCGGTGTTGGTGGTAATTTTCTTATTTCAAATAAATATTATGATTATCAGTTCGGCCCTTCTTTTTTAGCCGAATATTCGTTTGAAAAAATTCCTTTTTCCATTAAAGCAAGTACCGGAATATATTTTTCAGAATTGAGTAATGAATATCTACCGGGCTATGTCAACTATCCTTTTAATTTTGGAATTTCAATTAATTACTTCCCTATTAATTGGGCAATAGAACCTTATGTTGGAATAGGTGCATTTTATTATTCTAATAGTTTGAAGGCAGGAGGAATGCCGGCAACAATTAACGGCAATATACAAGGCATTGATAATTCAGATAACAATTTTTCATTAGAAGTTATCGGTGGAATTAAATTCTCAGCAAAAACTCCAGTTAATTTTATTGTTGAGATAAGCCAGGATTTTAGTAAATCAAGAGATTTAATTTCATATAATCCATTAACAAGAGTTGTAATTGATAAAAAGAAAATAAATATTTTTAATTCGATGACGGTTAGATTTGGACTATTATTTCAAATATAAATATGTAATTTTTTTATGAAAAAAATTTTGTTCATTGTAATTATTTTTTCAACAATTTCAATTTCACAAAATTTCAGCTCGGATTTGATTTTGAGATCCATCAAATTAGAATTAAGAATCAAAATAATTCCGGGATTTTAGGCGGAAATGGTTTCCCAGGAGCCTTCCATTTATTTGTATATTACATCCCATTAAATGATTTAACATTATCCGCTAAAATTGGGAGAACATTACATACTGAATTTACAGGATGGGAATTTGGTTTAAATGGACAATATTTATTTTATAAATCAGTATTTCTCTCTGTTGGAATATTTGAACATTCAAATGAAGGTGGAACTCTTGATAATGAAGTTTCATTATCTTACGCCACTTTATTTATGATGCAAACAGGAATTGGAATAAAAGCTTCTAAATTATTTTCTGCAGAAATAGATTATTATTTCCCCTTCTCACAAAAGGTAATTGGGAAAAGACTAAAATGGACTGAAGAAATAGGAGACTATTTTGAACCATATAAATTTAAAGGCATGATAAGATTAAGTTTAATTTTTGGGTGGGATATTTAAAAATTTTTTAATATTTGAAAATAAATTTTATTGGGGAGGCTAATTGAAAAAGCTATCAGTATTAATATTATTTTTAAGTACAATAATAAGTGCACAAAATTTCAAGCTTGGATTTGATTTAGGAGTACACCAAATTAGAACCAGCGATCAATTAGGCGACACAGGAATTTTAGGAGGAGAAGGTGCACCCATTGATTATCATCTCCGCTTTGCTTATCGCTTATCAAAAAAAATCGCTCTACAAGTTAAAGTAGGGAATACTTTGAATGTAAATTTTCACGGCTGGGAATTTGGAATAGGTGGAAAATATTTGTTCTATGATCCTTTTTTCATTTCAGCAGGTATACTAGAACATTCCAATGAAGGAGGCAGCGGCTCAAATAGCTGGGGAACTGACTATGCAACAATATTTATGCTCCACGCTGGTATTGGTGTTGAAGCTACATCTGGTTTTTCAATAGAATTTGGATATTACAAAGCTACCTCCAAAGAAGTTATTGGTGGGACAATTGATCAAATTAGTAGAATAGCATACTCTCATATATTTGAATATATGTTTAGATTAAGTTTTATTTTCGGGTGGGATATTTAGTTAATTTTCATTCAAATCAGAAAAAAGTTTTATTGTTGTCTTGACAAACAAAAAAAGTGTTTTATATTTGCAGTTACAATTATGAAAAATTTAACTGAATCATATTACAAAACAAAAAATACTTCCAGCCCAAATTCTTGGTGGTGGTACGGATTATTTTTTAATATGACTCAGTGAACTTGAGAAAATAATTTTTTACCCTAAAACCCTTCTCATCTAACTGAGAAGGGTTTTTTGTTTTAAGTAAACCGTAAAAGATATAAATTTATGACATTTGAAAAATTTTCAGAACTTGCAAAAGATTATAACCTAATCCCGGTTTACGAAGTTATCACTGCCGATCTGCTAACTCCGGTTTTAGCTTATTTAAAGATTCGAGAAAAAGATAAACAAAGCTTTTTGCTGGAGTCTGTCGAAGGTTCCACCAATATGGCTCGCTATTCATTTATCGGTAAAAACCCGGAAAAGATTTTTGCTAATATTGGATTAGATTTATTTGAATTAAAAAACGGAAGCAGTGCTAAGCATAAAATTTCTATTTTTGATTTTATTCGCAATGAAATTAGAATCTAAAAAAGCAGCCAAAGATTGATGAGCTGCCTAATTTCAGCGGCGGAATTGTAGGCTATCTTGGTTATGAAAATATTTCTCTTGTGGAAAGAGTCATAAATTTTAAATCCGAACGATTTGATAATTACGATTCAATCTTTGGAATTTATAACACAATTCTTGCATTTGATCATTACAAGCATCAAATAATTTTAATCACAAATATCAGTGTTGACGAAAAAACAAATCTTAATGAAGCTTACCAAAACGCAAAGAATACTTTAGCGCAGCTTAGAGAAGAATTAAAAAAACCGGTTGAATTTATTTCTGATTTTAAAATTGATGGAACAATCAATGAAGATTTTGACGCCAAGGAATTTTTTGAACAAGTTGAAGCCGGTAAAAAAAATATTGTTGAAGGAGATATATTTCAAATAGTAATATCAAAAAGATTTTCGACTGAGTTTTCCGGCGATCTTTTAAATGTTTACCGTGCACTTCGAATAATTAATCCTTCTCCGTATATGTATTTCCTTGAATTTAAAGATGAATTTAAAATAATTGGAACATCTCCCGAAGATTTATTGAAAGTGCAAAATGGTAAAGCACAATTGCTCCCAATTGCCGGAACTCGTCGGAGAGGAAGAACGGCTCAAGAAGATAAGGAACTTGAAGATAATTTAATGAATGATCCAAAAGAGCTTGCCGAACATACTATGCTCGTTGATTTAGGAAGAAATGATCTTGGAAGAATTTGTGAATATGATACTGTTGTCGTTACTGAAAAAATGAAAGTGCAAAGATACTCGCATGTAATGCATATTGTTTCTAAAGTTGAAGGCAAGCTTGCATCCGATAAAGATTCAATTGATGCTTTAATGTCATGCTTCCCTGCCGGCACGGTAACAGGCGCTCCAAAAATCAGAGCTATACAATTGATTGATGATTACGAAAAGAAATCCAGGAATGTTTATGCCGGTGCAGTTGGTTATTTTGATTTTTCCGGAAACCTTGATATGTGCATCGCAATCAGAACATTGTTTTCTAAAGATAATACCATCTACTGGCAGGCTGGTGCCGGTATTGTTGCCGACAGCAGACCGGAACTTGAAGCAAAAGAAGTAAAAAATAAATCGGCAGTTTTGGTTAATGCTTTAAAATATGCAGAGGTGATTGATGAAAATATTGGTAATTGATAACTACGATTCATTCACATACAACCTTGTTCAGCTTTTGGGCAAATATAAAAGCAAGCTGATTGTTAAAAGAAATGACGAGCTGGATGAAAACCAGATTGATGAATTAAAGCCTGATAAGATTTTAATTTCCCCAGGACCTGGAAGGCCGGAAGATTCCAATGCATCTATCACTGCAATTAAATATTTTGGGGAAAAAATTCCTATACTTGGAGTATGTCTTGGGCATCAGACAATGGGAATGGTTTACGGAGGGAAAGTAATTAAAGCACCAATCCTAATGCATGGTAAAACTTCATTCATAAAACATGATGAAAAAAATATTTTCAAAAATATTCCGCAGAATTTTGAAGCAACAAGATATCATTCATCTAATTGTGGAAAGAGATTCTCTGCCCGATTGTTTGGAAATTTCTGCTGAGACAGATGATGAAATAATTATGGGAATTCGGCACAAAGATTATCCTGTTGAAGGAATTCAATTTCATCCTGAATCAATTTTAACATTAGAAGGTAAAAACATTATAAAAAACTGGTTGGAGCTATGATAAAAAATTATTTAGAAAAAGTTATGGTTGGCGAAAGCTTAACCTTTGACGAAGCCTACAATATTATGCATTCTATTATGAGCGGTGAAGAAAACAATTCTAAAATTGCATCCTTGCTCACAGCTCTAAAAATAAAAGGCGAAACATCTGAAGAAGTTGCCGGCTTTATAAAAGCAATGCGTGAAAAAGTTATAAATGTGAAATGTGATAATGAACGAGTAATTGATGTTTGCGGAACCGGCGGTGATGGTTCTGGAACTTTTAATATTTCTACCGCAGTTTCTTTTGTTGTTGCCGGGGCAGGTGTTAGCGTTGCTAAACATGGTAATCGATCCATTTCCAGCCGTAGCGGAAGTTCTGATGTACTGCATGAACTTGGTGTTGATGTTCAGCTTAATCCTGAGTTATCCGAAAAAGCATTAAATGAAATAGGGATTGCATTTTTGTTTGCACCACTTTATCATCCGGCGATGAAGCATGTTGCGCCGATCAGAAAAGAATTGGAGTTCCGTTCTATTTTTAACATTCTCGGACCACTTACAAATCCTGCAGGCGTAAAGAGACAATTAATTGGAACGTTCAATGATGAAACTGCCCGGTTAATGAGCGATGCAATAAAATTGTTAGAAATGCAAAAAGTAGCTTTTCTATGCACCAGCAATGCTTATGATGAAATTACTTTAACCGATATAACAAAAGTTTACGAGGTTAATCAAGATCACTCCATGTATTTCTACTCGCTGACAAATGACCATTTCGGTTTCCCTAAAATTACACTGGATAAACTTCAAGGCGGTTCGGCAAAAGAAAACGCCGAAATTATTTATAATATTTTTTCCGGAAAAACTAATGGCGCCGCTTATGAAGTAGTAGTCGCTAACTCTGCAATGGCTTTAAAAACTTCTGGCATTTCTAATGATTTAATTGAATGTAAAAACATTGCAGAAGAATCGATAAAATCCGGTGCTACTTTAAAAAAATTAAATGAGCTAAAAGAATTTGGTGATAAATACAAATGACAATTCTTGAAGAAATAAATAACGTAAAAAAAGAAGAAGTAAAATTTCTTAAAGTGAATTACACTTTAAATTCATTTAAAGAAATGGAATTCTTCGAGAAGAAATCATTAAGCTTTGCAGAAAATGTAAAACAAAATAAAAGCATTTCAATCATCTCTGAAATAAAAAAGGCCAGCCCTTCAAAAGGAATTATTAGAGAAGATTTTAATCACTTAAAAATAGCAGATATTTATTTTGAATGTGAAGTTCAAGCTGTTTCGGTTCTAACTGATAAAAATTTTTTCAAAGGAGATATTTCATTCTTAAAAGACATCGCTAAAATTAAAAATGCACCATTACTTCGAAAAGATTTTATTATTGATGAATATCAAATCTTTGAAGCAAAAGCCAACGGCGCAGATATGATTTTATTGATCTGCGAATCACTTTCAAAAAATCAAATAAACGAATTAACTTATGCAGCAAAAGAAATTGGCTTGGAGGTTTTACTTGAGCTTCATTCCTTCCCCCAGATCGAAAAGATTAATTTTGAATTGAATAATATAATTGGAATCAACAACAGAAATTTAGAAGACTTTTCAGTCAGCCTTGAAACGACAAAACAATTATCAGAAAAAATTCATGATGACATTATTTTAGTTTCTGAAAGCGGCATTCATGAGAAACAAGACATTGAATTCTTAAAAGATACAAAAACCAATGCTGTTCTAGTTGGCGAACATTTAATGAAGTCAAAAAATATAAAATCAAAACTGCTTGAATTGAAAGAATGGTGCGAAGTTGAGAGTTAAGATTTGCGGAATTACAAATATCGAAGATGCAATTCTAGCGCAGCAGCTTGGCGCAGATGCAATTGGATTTATCTTTTATGATAAAAGCAAACGGTATATTACTCCAAATAATGCTGAATTAATTTCAAAACAGCTATCCCCTTTTTTGATGAAGATTGGAGTATTTGTTAATGAAAAAATTGAAGAGATAAATAATATTTCTGCCCAGGTAAAATTAAATGCTCTTCAGCTTCACGGTGAAGAACCGCCTGAAGTAATTGAAAAAATTAATTTACCGGTAATTAAAAGCTTTAGAATAAATAATGATTTTGATTTTTCAATATTGAACAAATACAAAGATGTTTCTTTTTTGCTTGACTCATTTTCAAAAGATCAATATGGCGGGACTGGTAATACTTTTAATTGGTATTTAATTCCAAATGATTTTAAAAACAAAATTATTCTATCTGGTGGAATTTCAATTGAAAATGTTGAAGAAGTTATAAAAAAAATTAATCCCTCTGCTATTGATGTTTCATCTTCACTGGAAGAATATCCAGGTAAAAAAGACCATCATAAGCTTAAACAATTTTTTGAAAAAATTAATGCACTAAGGAATGGCAAATGCTGATACTAATGAAATTGGACGCCTCGCGTTCATCAATAGAAAAAGTTAAACAAAAAATTATTACTAATGATTGTACACCGCACGAAATACCAGGTTCAATAAAATTAGCAATTGGAATCACAGGCCCAAGCGCAAAATTAATTGAAGAAGATTTTTTAATTATGGAATCGGTTGAAGAAGTTGTGCGCGTTACTAAACCATACAAATTAGTAAGCCGTGAAATGAAACCGGAAAATACAATCATAAAATTTGATGACGTTGCTTTTGGCGGCGATAATTTAGGAATAATTGCTGGTCCATGTTCTGTTGAAAGCAGACAGCAAATTTTTGATATCGCAGGTGAACTTAAAGAAATGGGAATTAGTTTATTACGAGCTGGCGCGTACAAGCCTCGCTCAAGTCCTTATTCATTTCAAGGATTAAAAGAAAAAGGATTGGAATATCTTGCTGAAGTAAAAAAAGAATTGAATATGAAAATAGTAACTGAAGCAAAAGATACTCAAACCCTTCCTTTAATTTCAGAAGTAGCTGATATAATTCAAATTGGCGCGCGGAATATGCAAAACTTTTCTTTGCTTGAAGCAGTTGGGAAATTAAAAAATCCGATTTTACTTAAACGCGGATTGGCTGCGACGATTGAAGATCTTTTAATGAGTGCAGAGTATATCCTTTCACAAGGCAATTACAATGTTATTCTTTGCGAAAGAGGAATTAGAACTTTTGAAACAATGACAAGAAATACATTAGATTTAAATGCTATCCCGGTAATAAAGAAAAACTCTCACCTTCCTATTATAGTTGACCCCTCTCACGGCATTGGAATTTGGGACAAAGTAACACCAATGGCATTGGCAGCGGTTGCCTGTGGTGCAGATGGATTAATTATTGAAGTGCACAATCATCCAGATCAGGCTTTATCGGATGGCTTTCAATCGCTAACACCAAAGAACTTTAAAATATTATTAGATAAAATTGAGCAAATAGCACCAATAGTAAATAAGAGAATTAATATTTATGCAAAACACAATTGAATATAATTATCCTGATAAACAAGGACGATTTGGAAAGTACGGCGGGAAGTATGTTCCCGAAACTTTAATTACACCTTTGCAGGAATTGGAAGAAATTTATTTTTCATTAAAAGATGAAAAAGAATTTCAAAAAGAACTTTTCGATTTAAATAAAGATTATACCGGACGTCCAACTCCATTAACCTTTGCCGAAGGTTTGACAAAACATTATGGTAACGCAAAAATTTATTTAAAACGTGAAGATCTTTGTCATACCGGAGCGCATAAAATCAATAACGCTTTAGGTCAGATTTTATTAGCAAAAAAGCTTGGTAAAACAAGAATCATTGCTGAGACAGGCGCCGGACAACATGGGGTTGCAACCGCAACTGTCTGTGCAAAGTTTGGTTTAAAATGTTTTGTTTACATGGGTGAAGTCGATATGGAAAGGCAAAGCCCAAATGTTTTTAGAATGAAATTGCTTGGAGCAGAAGTTATTCCAGTAACTTCCGGAAGCAAAACCTTGAAGGACGCAACTAATGAAGCGATAAGAGATTGGGTTACAAATGTTAAAGACACTCATTACATAATCGGTTCTGTTGTTGGCCCGCATCCTTACCCAATGATGGTCAGAGATTTTCAATCCATAATTGGAAAAGAAACAAAAGAACAAATCTTAGAAAAAGAAAATTCTCTGCCCGATTACATTGTTGCATGTGTCGGCGGCGGCAGCAATGCGATTGGAATGTTTTATCCATTTATAAATGATGAAGTAAAATTAATTGGAGTTGAAGCTGGCGGTTATGGAATAAATACAAATAAGCATTGCGCGACTTTAACATTAGGAAGGGAAGGAATTTTTCAAGGGATGAAAACTTACTTGCTGCAAAGTAAAGAAGGACAAGTTGCAGAAGTACATTCAATCTCGGCGGGACTTGATTATCCGGGCGTGGGGCCGGAGCACAGTTTCTTAAAAGATGAAATAAAAGCTGAATATTATTCTGTCACTGATGACGAAGCTTTGGAAGCAACAAAACTAATTTCACAAAAAGAAGGGATAATTCCTGCACTTGAATCAGCTCACGCAATTGCACATTTGAATTATTTAATGCCGAAAACAAATAAGGATGAAATAGTTGTTGTTAATGTAAGTGGACGCGGAGATAAGGATTTGAATACCATAACAAAATATTTAGGGGAACAATTATAGATGAATACTATCTCAAATTACATATCTGAAAAAAATAAAAACAACGAAAAAGTATTATCAGTCTTTTTAACCAGCGGATTTCCTGATAAAAATAATTTCTCAGAATTGGCTGTTGAAGTGTTAAATGCTGGTGCTGATATGCTGGAAATAGGATTTCCATTTAGCGATCCTTTGGCAGATGGACCGACTATTCAACATTCCTCACAAATATCTTTAGAAGCCGGAATTAATATTGAGAAGACTTTTGAATATGTTAAGGAGATAAGAAAGAAATCAGACAAGCCAATCATTCTTATGGGTTACGCTAACCCAGTTTTAAGCTATGGAATTGAGAAGTTTGCAAAAGATTCCAAATCAGTTGGAGTAAATGGCGTTATCATTCCAGATATACCAATTGATGAATATGATAATTTCTTTAATAATTCATTTGAAGGATTAGAAGTTGTTTTGCTTGTTACTCCCACAACTCCAGCGGAAAGGATAAAGAAAATTGATGAGATGAGTCAAGGATTTGTTTATTATGTCAGCATGACAGGAACAACCGGAAAGCAAGTAAAACATGATGAATCAATTTTAGCGCCACTAAAAAATGCATCAAAATTAATTACTAAAAATAAAATGTTAGTTGGATTTGGCATTTCAAATGCGGATGATGTAAAAACATTTTCGCCTTATTGTTCAGGAGTAATTGTTGGAAGTGCAGTTATAAAATCCTTGATGAAGGATGATAAAAATTATTCAAATACTCTTAATCTTATAAAAGAATTGAAAAGCGGCTTGAGTTTGTAGGGGACGCAAATTTGCGTTTCCTACACTATGAATTAAAACGACCACTTCGACTCTCGCATAAATCGAACTTCCATAACCTCCATATTCTGTTAATGGTTCTCCATGAAAGAATAATCCGATTAAATATAAATCCCAATTTGTAAATATCGAATAACTGACAGAAGGAACAATTACTCTTGATCCGTCATTAGGATTGAATAATCCGAAAACTGAACCTCGAATCAATGGACTAATATCATAAGAAAATTCTTGATAGATAGACCATGCGGCTGGAGTTAGCATCCCAAGCTTCATTGCTTCCGGGTAATAAAGTCCCGCGTACTTCTCCACTCCATTGCTGTTGTGTAAAACTTCCGTGTGAATATAAAATGAATTTGTAAAAGTATAGTCTCCTGAAACTACAAACGAAACTGTTGGTTTGTTATAAGAGGATAAAGGTGTGCCACCTACAATTTGATAACTGTTTTGAAATTCAGGAAGTAGTTCTGGTTTTTGTGAAACTAAAATTTCACCTCTAAACCCGGCAGTTAAAATATCACCCGACCATGCAGCTCCTGCAAGCCATCTATTTTCTTTAATCCCGGCAAGTAAATTAAAATCGTAATTCCATGCATTGGTAGTCCATAATCCCGCCGCAATCCATCCTTTTTTTGTTTTGCCTGGCCGTACAGATAATTCAAATTTTGAAACAGGCCCTGTATAATATTGAACTCTAATAGCGTCAGCCCCGGGACGCTCTTCATAATCAAAATCTAAAACATCCAAAGGATTAAAAATATCTGTGGGGTTCCAAACCCAGCTTGTCCCCCAGGCTATTCTTTGTCTTCCGACAGTAATTTCAGTTTTATCTTTAGTCCAATCAAACCATAATCTATCAATCTGTCCATAACCAATTGTTTTTTTTGCATTCCATAAAGTTGCATCAAGCTGTGTAAACTCATGATTACTTTTAATTGAACTTAGAAAATTCGGAATCTTCTCAACACTGTTTCCGTAAAAAGCTCTGAAGCGCAATTCCAGTGCACCGGTTATTGATTGAGTCGGATACCATCTTGTATTCAATCTTGCATGTAAAAGATTATCATAATATCTATCGCTTGACGTTGGCAGTTTGTAAGTGCTCACCAAATCTTTTACATATCCATTATAAGAGAAATCAGATAATTGTGCATTTAACAGTTATTGCTGAAATCAGAATTAGAATTAAACAAATTTTAATTTTCATAGCAGATTATTCTTCAACTAATTTTTTTTCATGATTACGTACTTCGTCATTTTTAATCATACCATCTAATAATGTTACTACTCTATGCGCTCTTTTAATTACACGAGCATCGTGAGTTGAAAAAACAAACGTCATTTCGTACTTCTCATTTAATCCTTCCATTAAATCCAAAAGAGACTCGGCTGTATGTGAATCAAGATTTGCAGTTGGTTCATCAGCTAACACAAAAGACGGCTTAGAAGCTAATGAACGAGCAACTGCAACACGCTGCTGCTGCCCGCCTGAAAGCTCTGAAGGACGGCTGTCTAAACGGTCTCCAAGCTCAACGGCTTTTAATAATTCAACTGCCCTTTCTCCCCTTTCTTTCTTTGGAATATTTTGGAGCAGCATTATGAATTCAACATTCTCTTTCGCAGTTAAAACAGGAATTAAATTGTAAGCCTGAAATACAAAACCGATATGATGCAATCTAAAATTAATTAAATCATCTGGTTTGTATGTTGAAATATCTGTTTCGTCAACAACTATCTTTCCTGAAGTCGGCATATCCAAACCGCCAATCATATTCAGCAAAGTTGTTTTGCCTGAACCGGACGGGCCGACAATTGCAGTAAACTCTCCTTTCTCTATTTTTAAATCCACACCTTTTAATGCTTCAACCGGTACCGTAGTTGCCTTATAAATTTTTTTCACATTATATAATTCTATTAAAGCCATTTCTAAAACTCCTGAAAAATATTTTTATTAATAAGTTCTTATTGCTTCTGCCGGATTCAATCTTATTGCCTTTATTGCAGGGTAAACTGCAGAAAAGATTGCCGTAAAAATTATCATTAAAGTTAGTGTCGGATAAGTTGAAAACGGCAGCGAAGGATAAAGCATTGAGCCGATTCCATAACTTGATAAACCCTGGGCAAATAATGAAAGATTGATTCCTTTACTTGAAAAATAAATTATTGATAAAGTTCCCAAAATAATTCCAATTATACCGCCGGTAATAGAAAGCAAAATTGTTTCTATTATTATAAGTGCAAACAGCCTTAACTCTTTTCATCCCGACTGCCATTAAAACACCAAGCTCTCTAACTCTATCCATCACCGACATTAGCATTGTGTTTGTTATTCCGAATAATAATGCGAACAAAATTATTCCTAAAAAAATATTCAATTCAAGTTCAGATCGATTTAAATGATAAGCTCAGTTCCGGGGCAAGAGTTTCCCAGCTTTGAACATCAAGGTTAGGAAACTTCTGCTTTAAATTATTTAGTACATCTATTCAATGTTTGAATCGATGCAGTTCTGATTGTAATTTCATGAATGATAGGTTCACTTCCCATCACTTTGTAAATATCATTTTGTTTTACAAAAACATTTATGGCATCAAAGATTGAGGATTCGGTTTTGAAAATACCAGTTACCCTGAATGCTGCATATATCAAGTTTCCATCCAATGCCTGAAAGCTTAAAACCATTTTCGATTTTAATTTTATTCCAAGCTTGTCTGCAAGCTTTTGACTTATAACAATTTGATTCTTTTTATCATTATCAAAATAATTACCGCTGACAAGCAGTTTGTTAATATTTGTAACTTTAGCTTCTTCTTCAGGGTTAATTCCATTCATGCTGACTCCCCAGGATGTTGCAGCAGATGAAGCCATGCCTTCAATGATGGTCCGGCTTGAAACAGATTTTACTCCTGGTACTTTCTTGCTTCAGATTCAATTTGATTTCCATCGGGAATAAAATTTTCAATCAGCTTTTCTTTTTCAAAAGCTTTGCTGTGAATTTGAATGTGCCCAAGATCTCTGTCTATCGCAGAGTTAACAGTTGAGTCCCACATTCCATACATTGCTGCTGCGGCAAATAATCCGCTCCATAATCCTAAAGCAATAGCAGTTAAAATTATAAAACTTCTTTTTTTATTTCGCCAAACATTTTTCCATGCTAATAAAACAAGCATCGTTTAATCTCCTTTTAATTTCTTATAGCTTCAATTGGAACAAGTTTTCTAACAAAGAAATACGGGTAAAGAGCGGACAAAAGTGTAATCGCTAATACAGTCCAAATTTGTGCGATGAACATTCCCGCATTTATGGCAAATGGCATAATCGGTTCCAGGCCAAATGCAAGATATGCTTTGGCGATATCACCTGTTAAATGAATAGGATTATAGTACATATACAGTAAGATTGGAAAGCTGATTATTGCACCTATTATAACACCGATAAAAGAAATAAAAAGAGTCTCAATTGTGGTTACAAAAACAAGTTTCCATTTTTTCATTCCAACAGAAATTAAAATTCCAAATTCTTTTGCTCTTTCTGCAGTCATCATCATAATGGTTCCGAAAACTCCAAACCCGATTACTATATAAAGAATTCCAAGCATTATTATTCCGCCAGCATTATCCACTTGTATTGACTGAACTAATTCAGGCATCAATTCGGACCACTTCATCACTTCGTAATCATTGCTATCATTATATAGTTTTTTCACATCGTTTGTTACTTGATCCAGATTCTTTTGCTTGTCAATCATAATTGAAATTGAGGTTATTCGATCGGGTGCTGAAAAAAACCATTGAGCATAATTCAAACTGATGTAAACAGTGGCTTTGTTTAAATCCGGTATAGGAATTTTAACTATACCTAAAATTGGAACTTGAGCCGCGGCTGTTACTCCTTGATATCCTTGTCCATAAAGTACAACACTGTCGCCAATTCCAACTTTTAATATTTCAGCCAGACCTTCAGAAATTAGCATTCCTTTTGATGAATCGGTTAAGTATTTACCTTTTATTATTTTTTCTCTAAGCTTTGTCATACTGTTTTCCTTTTGGGGATCAATGCCGTATACCGGGGTTACTTTTGTGCTTTTACCATATGAGATTAATGTGTATGATTCAAATCTCGGCAATACATTTGTAACGTTAGCGAATATTCTTAATATCATCTAATTTTTCTTTGGATAAAACCATGCTTTTATCCAACGACCTTTTATCCCAGAAGCCTTTTTCATGAACTTGAAGATATCCGGTTGACAAGCCGACAGATGAATTAATCATATAATTATAAGTGCCTTGCTGCATCGATCTCATAATTAAAGCTAAAAGCACTGCGAAGAATACGGAAGCCGCCGCAATCAAAGTCCGCTTTTTGTTCCTCCATAAATTCCGCCATGCTAATTCAAAATAAGTTCCCATAATTATCACCTAACTCTTTTCATGTTTTGTTCGGAAAAGAATGATTGTTTTATATCGGTGTTGAAATCAATTTTATCATACTGCATGATAGTCTTATGACCGGGCTCATCATTCGGTACCATTTCCCAGTGAGTAAATACAATTCTATCATCCATCTTTTTAGGTTCGGAGCCTGTAAATGTTTTTACCACATCTCCATTCTCATCATAATAGTCTGCTTTCTTTTCGAGATAATTATCTTTTGTAATCCACATTATTATTTTATCCCAAACAACTCCGGCATCGGGCTTTGGCTTCAATTGTATTTTCCAGCATTCATCATCTCCTAGCTTTTCTACTCCAAGAAGTGTGTGAATATAATCTTCGACAATGGATGATTCTTTTACCAAATCATCATTTGTAAAATCAGAACCCATCCAGGATTGAAGCATCATTGAAGGCGGAATTTTAATTATCTTTTGTGCGGCAGGAATCCAGTTCCAAACCTCAGTATGCCTCTTTAATGTAACTGAACCTTTATCACGTGCCGGCTCAGTTATAAAAATTAAAGAATAGTCCGGTTCAAGAGCCCAAATTTTCATTCCCATTGTACGCTCCCATTCCGGTTTTATAATTGTCATCTTCATTTCAGAATAGCTGCTGTTTGCACGCATATGCTGATCAGCTTTTTTTACAATTTCTTTTGCATCCTGTGCGAAGGTTGCTGCTGTTATTGCTATTATTAGGATCATTATTTTTTTCATCACTTTAGCCTTTGTTAAATATTAGTTAGAAATTAAAATTTTTTTGAATTTTGACTTTTGATATTTGACATTTAAAATCACGCAAACTGTTTGATGACGATCTTTTTAACTTCCTCAGCAGGGAAATTTTCCGGATCAATCATTATATGAAGTTGAACACCATCTAGTACTGCAGAAAAATATCTCATCATTGCAATTGGATCTTTTATTCCTTTTGCTGAGAAATACTCTATCATTATCTTCATAAGCGGCCCAAATGCTTCCCACATTTTATCCAACACTTTAGGCATTACATCCGGTTGAATAAATACACCTACATAAAATTTCCAGTAATCCGGTTTTTCAAGTGCAAAATCAAAAGTCTTTTCTATCATAGTAATCATATCTTTTTTAGTCATTTTCTGTCCGGGCTTAACCGGCATAATCTCTTGCATAAAAGGAACAACCATATCTATCATTAACTCATTTAGTACTTCTTCTTTGCTTTTGAAATAATTATACATGAGGCCTTTTGCTATCCCGGCTTTTTTTGCGATTCTGCTGACGGAAGAATTATGATATCCGTTCTTTAGCAAATATTTCCAAAGCCGCATCAAGTATTTTCTGCTTGCTGCTTTGTCTCATATCTTCAAATTGTTCTTTTGTTCTTGGTGCCATATTTTTAATTTCTATTTTATGATTGACCGTTCGTTCAAACATAAATATATTTTTTTTAGATGTCAAATAATTCGCATTAATTTTTCGTAGATATTTTTTGAAGAGAGTTGAATTGTGATTTAAATTAAAGATAAGTGTATTAAAATAGAAGAATACACGAAAACTAAATGAGGGCTTTTTAAAAAAACTTGTGAAGCTTTTTAATTTTTTTTTGATTGTATATCCATTTTTTTATAAAATTGTGATGCAATTCCGACCAATTTTATGACCTATTAAAAGGTGTTTAATAGTAAGCAACTTTAATATTTTACAAATACAGCTATTACATTAACCCGCATGAAAGACATATTCTCAAAAAAGTATGAGCTAAATTCAACGAATATAGAAAAGCATACCCCGGAATTACCGGGAGTTATAATTCTGTATAATAAAAATGGAATTATAGATCATCTTGCTATTGCAAATGACAGTTTGAAATCCACCCTATTTGAATATTTAGAAAGAGAAACTGCCGTCTCTTTTACTTTTAGAGTTGTAAAAACGGACGTTTAATTTTTGGAGTTATACATGACATTTAAGGTAATATAAATTTTCTCTAACTTGTTGTGAAGTTATATCTAAAGTGTATTAGTATGAATTAATTTAAGTTAAAAAACCTATTACATTCTCCCTATTTATTGAATATCCAAAAAATAATTTTAGAGTAATATCATTTGCATGATAAAACTTTATCTTCTTAAATAACAAAGGCAACTGTTAATGTTTAATATGGATGAATTAAAATTTCAAAAATTAGATTTGGAAGGAGTAAAAACTTTAGTTGATTGGGCTGAAGCTGAAGGCTGGAACCCTGGGCCTTATGATGCTGATGTTTATTTTCAGACTGATCCTGATGGATTTTATGGATATTTCCATAATGAGAGAAATGATAGGCGGAGGCTCAATTGTTTCATACAATAAAGAGTTTGGCTTTATGGGATTCTTTATTGTTAAACCGGATTATAGGGCACATGGAATAGGCAAAAAACTTTGGTATCAAAGAAGGGACACTCTCCTTTCAAGATTAAATAAAGGTGCGTCCATTGGAATGGATGGAGTTATTGCCATGCAGCCGTTTTATAAAAAAGGCGGTTTTGAAATTTCATTCAGAGATGAACGTTATGAAAACATTGGTAAAGAATTTAAGATTGATAAAAATATTTCACCAATTGTTTAAAATGATTTTGATTTAATTTTAACTTATGATAAACAATGTTTTGGATTTTCACGCCCGCAATTTTTGAAACCTTGGTTAAAACTTCCGGACAATAAAACATTTAAATATATTGATGAAGGTAAGCTTAAAGGGTTTGCTGTTGTAAGAAAGGCGAATAAAGGATATAAAGTTTGTCCCTTGTTTGCTGATAATGAAATAATTGCAGAAGAACTTTATAAAGCTTGCTTAAACTCTGTTGTTGGTGAACCATTGTATTTTGATATACCTGTAATAAATAAAGGCGCTGTAAATATTATAAAAAAATTTAAAGCAGATTATGTTTTTGAATGTGCAAGAATGTATTATGGCAAACAGCCTGAAATGGATATTGATAAAATCTTTGGGATAACTACTTTTGAGTTGGGGTAATTTCATTCTAATCATTTGTAAAATTTAGACTAAAATTTCAACCTAATATTGTACATTAGTTTGTTTTAATTTAAGTTGAACGACTCTAAGATATATCTATGAATTATCGATGCTCTAACTTAAATAATACGATAACTTTGATTGAAAAATTAATATGCTCGTTTAAAATCATAAAATAATACATGTAAATACTATCTTCGACTTTCTATGAAAAATTGCGGCAAAACCTATGTACAATTTTAATATTTAAGCGCTTTCCCTTTTTCTTTTAAATCTTGCCTTATATGCCTATCAATACTTCAGCTTACTTTAAATTAGCTTTTTGTTGGAGGTGCAAGATTCTTCCTTAATATTATTAAACAAGAAGCGGTTACTGATAATTGTCATCGCTAAGATTTAATTCTTTTTTACTATGTGTATCTTGTTTAAGAAAGATTTGTTAAAATTCACTTTAGATTCTTTTACAAATTTAATATTTTTATATATGACTATTGAAAATTACATACCAATTATTGCAGCAATTATTTCACTTATTCCATTTGTTTTTAAATTATTACAAAAGAAAACGAAAGGTTTTAACGATAAAGGGTATACATTTTCTTACACACGATTTAATTCTACTGATTATATCGCAATTCTTATTTATTACACAGGAATCATTTTTTTTATTGTTAAATTTTTTTTTATAACGATGATACTTTTATCTAGTGCCTATATAATATTTTTAGCTAATTTTTTAATTAAACCGACGGATGTAACAAGATTTGATATTGGATATTTATTCATAGTAACTTTTATCACCTTATTAATTATAGGGCTTTCTTTTATGGCATTCATTTTTTTAAGCTAATACATTTTATATTCACGATTGCTTATGGCTTATATCGAAAAAAATCGAAAATTTATGAATATAACAGAACTACTTCTTAATATTTTTAATGACGAAATTAATTGGATATACATAATTATGAATAATATTATTCGACTTAGATTAACTATTCTTTAAAATTTCCGATTGTGCTTTAAATCTTTCCCATTCTTAAATATATAAATTAACTATTCTTTATAATAAAAAATCCAAACAAAGGAGATAAAATGAAAGTAGGTTTTATAGGATTAGGAATTATGGGACACAGCATGGCTATGAATCTAATTAAAAATAATTATGAATTAACAGTTTATAACAGAACAAAATCCAAAGCAGAAGCGTTAATTAAAGCCGGAGCTAAATGGGCAGATAACTCCCGCAGAAGCAGCAAAAGATGCGGACATATTATTTACCATGCTTGGAGATCCGACAGCAGTACAAGAAACAGCATTAGGCGAAAAAGGGTTTCTATCATCTCTAAAGAAAAATTCTTTGTGGGTGGATTGCAGTACTGTTAATCCTTCCTTCTCAAAAGAGATGAACAGCAAAGCAAAAGAAAAAGGAATCAGGTTTATGGATGCCCCGGTAAGCGGAACAAGAACTCCCGCTCGAAAAAGGAGAATTAGTTTTTTATGTGGGAGGCGATGAAAAAGATTTGAAAGAAGTCGAGCCGCTTTTAAAAGTGATGGGAAAATCAATTCACCACATGGGCAAAGCCGGAATGGGCAACATCAATCAAAATGGTTTTTAACTTAATGCTCGGAGTTAACATGGCAGCTTTTTCCGAAGCTATTAAGCTGGGACAAAAATTAGGGATTGCAGAAAGAAAAACTATTTGAAATAATGATCGGTGGAATTTCTGTTCCTCCATTCATGTCATACAAACGAAATAAGCTGGAAACAAATAATTATGCACCGGACTTCCCTCTCCGATGGATGCTTAAAGATTTACAGCTTGATCAAAAAACGGCGGACGAATTTAATATTGATTTACCTATTACAAAATCCGCCAGTGATGTTTATACCGAAGCTGTAAAAAAAGGATTTAGTGATTTGGATTTTTCTGCGGTTTATAAGTATGTGAGTAAAGAATAAGCAAAAACATTAGTATGCCGACTTGTTTAATGAGAGTGTTTCATAATGCTTTTATTGTCATTGCGAATCGCGATTTATCGGGATGAAGCAATCTCACATTTTTTAATTATACCGATGTTGAGATTGCTTCGCTCAATGACTCGCTCGCAATGACCTAATTATTTACAACTCAAACTTTCACTTTAACAATCATTTCAATTTCTACCGGGGCGTTTAAAGGAAGTCCATTCACTCCAACTGCGCTTCTGGCATGCTTTCCAATTTCACCAAAAATTTGTCCGATTAATTCAGAAGCCCCGTTCGCAACTTTCGGCTGATCACCGTAACCATCAATGTTATTTACAAACACAGTTAGCTTCACAATTCTTTCTATTTTATTTAAGTCACCAATTACTCCTTTTATTGCGGCAAGACAATTTAATGCACAAATCTCTGCGGCTCTTTGCCCGTCTTCCAATGATAATTCAGCACCGACTTTTCCTTTATATTGTAACTCGCCTTTAACGAAAGGAATTTGTCCTGCAGTAAAAACCAAATCACCGGAAATCAACGCAGGAATATAAGCTGCAACAGGTTTTGCAGTTTCGGGCAATTCAAATCCAAGCTCTTTTATTTTTTCTTCTATCATTTTATTCTCCTTTTTTAACAAGTTTCATTTTTGTATTTTTGTTTTTCAAACGATGAAAATTTCATTTTCACAATTTACAAATAAAGGTTTTAAAAAATGATTGAAGATAATTTTAAAGAGTTAGTTGATATTGTAAAAAGGCTAAGAGTTGAATGCCCATGGGATAGAGAACAAACAAACGATTCAATAAAATCCGCCACCATTGAAGAAGCATACGAAGTTGTGGAAGCAATTGATAATAAAGATTATGAAGAATTAAAAAAAGAATTAGGTGATGTTTTACTTCATGTTGTATTTCATTCAATTATGGCTGAAGAAAAAAATGAATTCAAATTGGAAGAAGTGATTGAATCAATAAAAGAAAAATTAATTCGAAGGCATCCGCATGTTTTCGGAGATGTAAAAGTTGCCGACTCACACGAAGTAAAAAAGAACTGGGAAGAAATTAAGATGCAAGAAGGCAGAGACTCTGTGTTGGATGGCGTCCCGGTAAATTTGCCTTCTCTTCAACGTGCGCACAGACTGCAGGAGAAAGCAGCCAAGGTAGGTTTTGATTGGGAAAAGAAAGAGGACGTCTGGAAGAAAGTTATTGAAGAAATTGAAGAGATGCATCAAGAGGAAGTCAAAATTCAAAATTCAAAAAACAAAAATGAATTTAGTGAAGGACTGGAAAGTGAAATTGGAGATGTGTTTTTTGCACTTGTTAATTATGCAAGATTCTTAAATGTAAATCCCGAATATGCATTACGTAAAACAAATAAAAAGTTTATTGATAGATTTAATTATGTTCAAAAGCGAGTACTGGAAACTGGCAGAAAGATCAACGAATCAAATCTGGAAGAGATGGATAAGTACTGGAATGAAAGCAAGAAGGTTTTGAACAACTAAAAAAAAATGTCACTCCTTCGGAGTTATTATTTATATATTAGCAGCTTGTTACAATAATTCCAGTCCTTCGGACTTTAGTACAAAATTAAGATGATTGAAAATCCCGAGGGGATGAAATTATTATAAAAAAGATGTCACAAAAAAAATGAAACCCTGAAAGGGTGACATTATATTACTTCTCGGTACCAACATAAAAAGGATATTAAAATATCTTAATTTTTACATTTCCACATTGCTTCTAAATTTTTCGTAAGCATCAATTATATCTTTCATATGTCTATAGCGCGCAACATCTGATTTTTCAAAATATTCAAATCCAACTCCAGAGAATTATTTTGTTTTTTATTTTTCTAAATGCTATATCAGGTCTGAGATAATTCTCAGGCAGTTAAATTGGCAAGTGAACATTAATTTATTGCAGAAATTTCTTAAGTTTATTTAGTGTATTTTTGGAAAAATTAGGGAATATCAATGGAAACATTCAAAGCAATTCTTACCAGGAGAAGCATTAGGAAATATACAAATAAAAAAATTCCCGAAGATCAAATTAATAAAATATTGAAAGCAGCCATGTATGCCCCATCTGCATTCAACAACCAACCATGGCAATATATAGTTATTGATAAAAGAGAACTACTTGATGAAATTTTAAAAGCAATCCCACATGCTGAAATGTTAAAAGAAACAACTCTGGCAATAATTATATGCGGAGATAAAACCTTAGAACAAAATATTGAACTTATTGCCCTTAATTGTGCCGCTGCTACACAAAATGCATTATTAGCCATACACGATTTCGGGTTGGGCGCTGTATGGATTAGTGCTTATCCTGTTGAAGAATATATGAAAGGTTTAACTAATCTCTTTAAATTACCGGAAAATATAGTTCCAATATCACTTTTATCTATTGGTTATCCGGGTGAAGAAGTAACAACAGAAGAAAGATTCAAACCAGAAAGAATCCACAATAATAGTTGGTAATACAAAAATTATTATAAAACAAATTTAAATTATGTCAAAAGATTACGATCCTTGTATGCATTCCGCTGAACATATTCTTAATCAAACTATGGTGAGAATGTTTAATAGAGGAAGATCATTCAGCAATCATATCGAGAAAAAGAAATCCAAATGTGATTATCACTTTGACAGAGATCTTTCCACGAAAGAGGTTGAGGAAATTGAAAATAAAGTAAATTCTGAAATACAAAAGAATCATACAGTTAAGGAAGAATTTCTGCCAAGAACAGAAGCCGGGAAATATTATTACCTGGAAAGATTACCAGAAGATGCCGGGGACGAAATAAGAATAATTAAGATAGGTGATTATGATGCTTGTCCATGCAGCGGTATTCATGTAAAGAATACATCTGAAATAAGCGAGTTTAAAATTATATCGACCGGATTTAACGAAGGCGTTTTGCGTATAAGGTTTAAGTTACTTTAGTAATAAAAAAACTAAATTCGAGATATGAACACAATTACTGGACTAAAGAATAATCATAAGAATTACTTATTCAACCCATTACATCTCCTCATTGCTTCTAAATTTTTCATAGGCATCAATAATATCTTTTACCAATCTATGCCGAACTACATCTGATTTATCAAAATAAACAAATCCAACGCCGGTAATATCTTTTAAGATTTCTTTTGCCTGCACTAATCCGCTTACACTTTTAGAAGGCAGATCAATTTGAGTTATGTCGCCTGTAATTATCGCTTTTGAATTTGCACCAAGCCTTGTTAAAAACATTTTCATTTGAGTATCGGTTGCGTTTTGGGCTTCATCTAAAATAACATAAGCATTGTTTAAAGTTCGTCCGCGCATGTATGCGAGCGGTACAATTTCAATCACTCTTTTTTCAATATAACCCTTTAATTTTTCTGAGGGCATCATATCGTCTAAAGCATCATATAAAGGGCGAAGGTATGGATCAATTTTTTCTCTAAAATCACCGGGTAAAAAACCAAGACTTTCACCGGCTTCTACAGCAGGACGTGCTAATACAATGCGGTTAACTATTCCTTTATTTAATGCAGATACCGCCAGTGCAACTGCTAGATAAGTCTTGCCTGTACCGGCCGGGCCGATTGCAAAACAGATATCATTTTTCAATGCAGTTTCAATATACTGCTGCTGCCCTGAAGTTTTTGCTCTTATAGAATCATTTTTTGTATAAAGAATAATCGAATCAATTTCTTTTTCACTAACAATTTCTTTCCCTTGAATTGATAGATCCAAAATAGTTTCAACGTCGGAAGATTTTAAAGAGCCGTTTGTATTTAAAACATAAACCATCTCTTTAAAAACTTTATCAATAGTATCTACCTCTTCGGGAACGCCTTTCATTATTACATTATCGCCTCTAACTGTAATCGAAGCATTAAATCTATCTTCAATTAATTTTAAATTAAAATCATTGCTTCCCAATAAGCTCAGCATATCTACATTGTCAAGAGTAACTCTTTTCTCAATTGCTGTCATTCTTATCCTTTTTTAAATAAAGAAACCCCCACCACATTAAAATGATGAGGGCCCATAAAAATTAAAGCGAACATTAGAGCAAACTAAGAACAATT
This sequence comes from uncultured Ignavibacteriales bacterium, assembly GCA_963746735.1. Classification (GTDB taxonomy): domain Bacteria; phylum Bacteroidota; class Ignavibacteria; order Ignavibacteriales; family Ignavibacteriaceae; genus CAVSWT01. Next base: position 171,989 of record CAVVCO010000016.1, on the reverse strand, counting down.
ATTGAACAGGAGCCGGTTTATAATTTGTTCTTAATTTTTCGTATTTAGCTTTTTCTTGTTCTGTTAAGTTAGGAATAGTAAATACTTGCTTTGGATAAATTAAATTAGGGTCTTTAATCTTATCTTTATTTGCTTTATAGATATTCGGCCAAGCAAAACCATTTCCATAATAATCTTTTTTCTTAGCTATCTTCCAAAGATAATCGCCTTTTATAACAGTGTACATTTGTTCGGTTGGAGCTTCAACCCAAGCGTCCAAAGCACCTTGCATTTGATTTTGAACCTTATCAAAAAATTCCGGCAATGCACTAATTTTATTTGTCTTCAAAGCATTAAGATCTTTTTGTCTGTCAGCTTTTGGGCCTTCTTTTCTGTCAATCTTTCCGCTTAGTTCAGCAACTGCTTGTCTGAAATTATCAACATCAGATTTGGTAGCGCCAACCATTGCATAAAGTTCGTTCATACAATCGTCATAGCTTTGAATTTGTGTTGATTTCATTTTATCAATATCAGCTTGCATAGAAGTAACTTGTTCAGATAGGGTACTGTCTTGTTCATGCAAGCGAGACATTTCTGCATTCCACTCATCAGTGGTCATATCTTTTTCTTCTTCTTGTGCAATTATAGCAACAGAAAAAAGAAGCATGAGCGCCAAAATACTAATTAAATATTTTGTTATTTTCATAGAGATTTTCCTCCAAATTCATTTTAAAAAAATTTAATTCAATAATTAGATATAAAGTTATTGGGGTAATTTATCTAAATTAGCCCTTGCTTCTTCTTTGTCCTTGTTGCATTGCTGAAGCTTAGCGTTTTTCTCTGCCATTTCCTTTTCTAGTGCTGCTCTCTGGTCTTTTAAGGAATTAGCCTGATCCTGCAATGAACTTACTTTTGCTTTTAGGTCGTTCATTTGCTGCATCATTTCGTCATTTACTCCACCGCAACCACTCATAAATGCAACTGCTGCTGCAACTGTTGTGATTGCCAGAGTATTTCTTAGTGCTTTTGCTATTTTCATATGGGAACCTCCACTTATATTAGTTAATTTAGGTTGTTAAATATAGTGCTATTGTCTTTAGTTATCAATGAAATAAACCTGTAATCTTCTTTTTTATAATACTTTATAAATATAGGTACTAATTTAATGCCCTTATATAACAAAATTAGATAATAAGTTCAAGCAGCTACAACAAAGTTCATATTAAGTTTGCGCTAAATTACATCCTTTAAATAAGCCTTTTTTCTACAAAACTAGTAAATAAATTTCCTGCTATAATTAAATGATCAAAAACCGGGATGTCTAATATTTTTCCTGCTTCAACTATTTTTTTTGTAATTGCTATATCTTCATTACTCGGTTCAGGATTTCCGCTGGGATGATTATGAATAAGTATTATGCTTGCCGACAATTGTTCTATTGCCGCTTTAAATATTTCTCTAGGGTGAACAACGCTTGAATTTAAATTACCGACAGAGATAACCTCATACTTAATAATTTTATTTGCTGAGTTTAAACATACAACAATAAATTTTTCTTTTAATTCATCTCTTAACAATGGAATAAAAATATCGGCAATTTCTTGCGGCGAAGTAATTTTTTTATTCGAAAACCATTTTTCCTGTGATTGAATTCTACGGCTTATCTCAAAAGCAGCTAATAGCGTAGCAGCTTTATCATTTCCAATTCCATCTGTTTTTACAAGGTCAGATAAATTTTTTGAAGCGAGTATTGCGAGATTAGTATATTGTTTAATCAATTCCTGGGCCATTGAAATAACAGATTTACCTTTTTTCCCTGTTCTAAGTAGAATCGCTATCAGTTCTGCATCGGTTAAATTTTGTGCCCCTCTTAATGTAAGTTTTTCTCGGGGGCGATCATCTAGCGGAAGATCTTTTACAGATGAAATGATTACCTCAAATAAGATTTAATTTTCTGCTTTAAATTTAGTAATTAAATCGAACAATACCATTATCGTATTTTAAAATATTTAAATAACAATTCACTCTATCTCTATTAAAAGAAATATTATTATGATAACCTATTGAAGTAAACCCCGATTCCATTTTATTCATAATTTCTTCTCTCGACATTTTGGTGCTTCCAAGAAGGGACAGCAAATATTCGGCAGTATCATATCCGTAGCAAATATTTCTATTAATATCTTTTTTATACTGACTATAAAATCTTTTACTGAAATCCTGAAATAAAAAACTGTTATAATCAAAATAATAATCTGAAGTAAAGGTGACTTTGTTGCTTAGGTCAGGAGTAGTTTCATAACCTTTTGCAAAGAACCAATCCTGGTTACCGTATATATATGTATTAATACTATCCACAGCAATCTCAGAAAGAATTGCAGTAGCATCTATTTTATCGGATAAGGGGATATACATTCCATCGAAAATATTTAATGTATCACCAATTATTTTAATAGGTTCCGATACATCAAAACTATTGCTTTTATAAGTTCCGCTTATTTCAATATAGCCGCCAAGATGCTTATACTCCCCTTCAAAAGATTTACTCAACAACGGAGAATAACCGTCAACTGCACTTAATAATGCCATACTTGTTCTATTTTCCTTAAGGAAAACATATTGTGCCATCAACTTACCGCGTAAGTTAAGTGGAGGATTTGCCTGGAAAAAATTATCACTTAAGTCAGTTAACCCTGTATCTGTCGCAGTCGGAGAAATGATAGGGATATTTGTATTCTTAAATATTTTTAATGTTTTGCGAACTTCATTACTGAATAAAGGCCCTATGATAGCTTTTACCTGTGGAATAAATTCAATATTATTTTTTATTTGCAGAATTTTATTTTCGTCCATTTCCGTATTAAGTATCATTAAACCGATACTATCAGCTCTTCCTTTATTAAATTCTGAAATAGCAAACTTTATTCCTTCTAAAATTTCATTTGCAGAACTTGCTGTGGAAGAACTCACTTTCTCTCCTTCGAGCGGAAGCATCACACCAATTATATTTGATGGAATATTGCTTGAACGATATTGAATTATTTTTTGATTCATTTCAACTGCTTCATAGCTTTCTTTTGAGGCTGGATAATTTCTAATCAGCTTGCCAAATGATTTTCTTGCCTCTGCAATATTCCCCTCTTTTAAATATGCTTTCCCTAAATTCAAAAGTAAAAAAGATTTTGCTTCTTTATCATTTACGTTTAATGAATCTTCAAACTTGCTTAACTGAAATGCACTAAGATAATTTTGGCGTAATCTTTCAGCCACATTTTTAGAATAATTGTAATAAAACGTGTCGGGTTGGTTTAAAATTATTTTTAAACATTGATCAAATGCTTCATAATATTTTTTTTCTTCATACAGGCATTTTGTTAAGCCAAGCCGGGCTTCATTTATATAACTGCTGCCCGGGAATTGCTTTATTAATTCAGAAAAATCATTTGCGGCTTCTTTGAATCTTGAAAGTTTTAATAATGCCTTGCCTTTGAACAAATAAGAAATTGTAGTTTTAGAATTAATTGGCTGTTCAAGAATTGAATTTAAAATATTCAGTGCCTGCTGGTATTGAAGAGCATCATAAAGATTAATTGCCTGCTTAAACTTCAAATCTATATTTTCGCTGGATTGATTTTGTGGATATGAAATTGTTGCTAATAAAAGTGTTAGTAATAGAAATTTTTTAACCATTTTAAACCATATTTTTATTCAGCAATTTGGATGCACTTTTTTTCCCCTCAATCGCAAATTTATTTGCCGGGTCAAGCTTAATAGCTACATCAAAATAATTAATCGCATCTTTTGCTTTTGAGGCTTTCAAACAGGCCTCACCAAGCTTTGTATAATCATCCGATGAAACATTCTCTATCGATTCAATAAATTCTAAAAAGTGTTTTTCAGCTTTAAGATAATCTCCATGTTTCATATAAATCTTGCCTGCGAGCTGAGAAAGAATATTTTCTTTCGGATTAAGCTTGATTGCTTTTTCAATTGGATTTACTGCATGAGCGTACATTCCCAAATTATAATAACATTCGGCATAAATAAAATTTAATTCCCAGAAATTTGAATAAAGTTCTTCCGTTTTCTTTGCATAGTTCAAAGCACGTTCAAAATTTTTGAGTTTGACTTCAATTTTCGCAAGGTACAAATTTGCTTCATAAAGCAATTCAGAGTGTTTTTGCTTTGGAATAAAATTAAAAAAATTAAGCCTGGCAATTTCATATTCCTCCAGCATAAAATGAGAGTACCCAAGAAAAAATGAAACCATTGGCTCTTCTTCAGGCATAATAAAACTTAGAACTTCAATCGCTTCATTCCACTTTGAGTTCCTCATCAAATACTGCCCCAGAAATAATCTAACATCTTTATCATCCTGATTTTGCTCTATCAAAGATTCAAGAAGCTCAATTCCAGGAGTAATGTTGCCCAATGATTCATACAAATCAGCTAAATCAAAATAAGCTTCTACTAAATCCGGATGGTCCTGAATTATCAAATGATAAATTTGCACAGCATGAAGCAGTTTTCCTTGAGCTTCAAATTCTCTTGCTGTTTTAAGTCTATGCTGAAGTTGAAAAACGGCTTCCAAAATTTATTCCCATTCAATAGTTGAAGGAGGTTTTGAGCTGATATCATAAACAACCCTGTTCACTCCTCGAACTTTATTAATAATTTTATTCGAAACATTAGCTAAAAAATCATGATCAAAATGAAACCAGTCCGCAGTCATTCCGTCAACAGAAGTTACTGCACGAAGAGCAAGCACATTTTCATAAGTTCTAAAATCACCCATAACTCCTACAGAATTTACCGGCAGCAGCACTGCAAAAGCCTGCCAGATTTTATTATAAAGATTCGCTGCTTTAATCTCATGAATAAAAATATCGTCAGCTTCTCTTAATATGTCAAGTTTCTTTTTTGAAATGTCTCCAAGAATTCTTACTGCCAATCCAGGACCTGGAAAAGGATGACGTTCAATAAAACTTTCCGGTATGTTTAATTCTCTGCCCACATTTCTCACTTCATCTTTAAATAATTCTCTAAAAGGTTCGATCAATTTAAAATTCATTTTTTCAGGCAGACCGCCAACATTATGATGGGTTTTAATTGTGGCAGAAGCTCCATTTACTGAAACTGATTCGATAACATCGGGATAAAGAGTTCCCTGTACTAAAAATTTTGCATCTTCAAATTTTTTTGCTTCATTTTCAAAAACTTCTATGAATGTATTGCCAATAATCTTTCTTTTATGTTCGGGGTCGACAATGCCCTTTAACTTATTTAAGAATGTTTCTGAAGCATCAACATAAATGAATTGCAGATTAAATTTATCTTTGAACATTTCCTCAATTAATTTGCTTTCATTTTTCCGCATGAGTCCAGTATCAATATGAATGCAAATTAAATTTTTTCCAACTGCTTTTTCCACAAGTACTGCGGCAACTGTGGAATCAACTCCACCGCTGAGAGCACAAATAACTTTGTTGTCGTCTGCTATGGTTTGAATTTTAGAAATGCTTTCTTCAATAAAATTTTGGGGAGTCCAATCGCCTTTGCAATTGCAGATATCAAACAAAAAATTATGAATTATTTTTGAGCCCTCTTCGGTATGAAAAACTTCAGGATGAAACTGAACTCCGAACAAATTTTCTTTATCATTTTCAATTGCACAGAAAGGCGAATGATCTGAATCGCCAACTAACTTTAAAACCGGTAGGAATTTTTGTTACCAAGTCACCATGACTCATCCAGACAGTTGATTCTTTTTTTACTTTTTTAAGTAACTTGGAACTATTTAAAACTTTAAGTGTGGCTTTACCGTATTCCCTGTCTTTTGCCGGTTCAACTTTTCCATCAAGATTTTTGCAGAGCCACTGTAACCCGTAACAAATGGCTAAAACCGGAATTTTAAGATTCAATATTTCTTTTTCCAGTACAGGTGCATCTTTATCATAAACGCTCATAGGCCCACCGGAAAGTATTATTCCAACTGGATTAATCTCTTTTATTTTATCAAGTGAAATAGTGTGCGGGTAGATTTCAGAATAAACTTTTGCTTCTCTAATTCTGCGCGTAATAAGCTGCGTAAATTGCGAACCGAAGTCTATGATTAAAATTGTTTGTCTGTTCATTTATTAAAACTCTTTAAAACAAAAACAAAACCTTAAAAAAGATTTTGTTTTAAAATTATTAATCATGTTTTGAAAACCAATATTTGAATTGGTGTAAAAAAATTATTCTTACTGTCCAACCAATTCTTTATAAGCATTATTGTCTAATAGTTCATTCAAATCAGATAAGTCATCAATTTCAACCTTAACCATCCAGCCAAGCCCGTATGGATCGCTGTTTACAAGCTCAGGGCTGTCGGCAAGGCTTTTATTTAGTTCAACAATTTTACCAGTGCATGGTGCGTAAAGATCACTTACAGTTTTTACCGCTTCGATTGTTCCGAATGAATCACCTTTTTTAATTTCTTTTAAATTAGGATCTATATCGACAAAAACAACATCACCTAATTCACCTTGAGCATATTCGGTAATTCCAATTGTACCGATTTTGCCTTCAACAGATATCCATTCATGGTCTTTAGTATATTTTATATTATCAGGAAATCTCATTTATTACCTCAGTTAATTTTATTTTCAAAATTACTTTATAAACTTCAATCTTCAAAATTGAAGTGCTCTAAAAATCCCGTATCAAAATTCCCGCTTAAGAATCTTGAATCTTCAAGTACCTTAAGATGGAAAGGAATTGTTGTTTTAACACCCTCAATAGTAAATTCCTCTAAAGCTCTTCTGCCTCTTGCTATGGCATGCTGCCTATCAGTTCCCCATACAATCAGTTTTGCTAAAAGTGAATCATAATACGGAGGAATTGTGTATGATTGATAAATATGCGAATCAACACGTACACCAAACCCGCCAGGGAAATGCAGAGATTCAATTTTACCAGGCGAAGGACGGAAATTATTCTGCGGATCCTCTGCGTTAATTCTAAATTCAATACTATGCCCTCGTGGTTTCCCAGGCAGAGTTTCAATATTTTCACCGGCAGCAACTAAAATTTGCTGACGGATAAGATCTACATTGTAAACAAATTCAGTTACTGGATGTTCAACTTGAATACGCGTATTCATTTCCATGAAATAAAATTTTTTATGCTTATCGAACAAGAATTCAATTGTCCCGGCACCTTCATAATTTACAGCTTTAGCTCCAAGTATAGCAGTCTCTCCCATTTTATTTCTTATTTCTTCAGTGATCGCCGGTGATGGAGATTCTTCAATTAATTTTTGATGCCTTCTCTGCACTGAGCAATCACGTTCACCGTAATGATAAGCATTTCCAAAAGTATCGCCTAAAACCTGAATTTCAATATGCCGCGGATTTTCAAAATATTTTTCTATATAAACATCAGGGTTACCGAATGCTGATTCAGCTTCGTTGCCAGCAGTTTGAAAAGCTTTTTCAAAATCTTTTTCTTCCCAAACAATTCTCATTCCTTTTCCACCGCCGCCGGCAGATGCTTTAATAATCACAGGGAACCCAATTTCTTTTGAGACTTTTATTCCTTCATCTTTATCTTTTATGATCCCATCACTTCCCGGAATAACTGGCACCCCATTTTTTTTCATTGTTTCTTTTGCAAAAGATTTATTGCCCATTGCATTTATCATATCCGGCGTAGGCCCAATAAATTTAATGTTGTGCTCGGAACAGATTTCAGAGAAGTTTGCATTTTCTGCAAGAAAGCCATAACCAGGGTGAATAGCATCCGCACCGGTGATTTGTGCTGCTGAAATGATTAAAGGAATCTTTAAATAACTTTCTTTACTTGGGGCGGGCCCAATGCAAACAGCTTCATCAGCGAATGTAACATGAAGTGAATCCCTATCGGCTTCAGAATAAATAGCGACAGTCCTAATTCCAAGCTCTTTACAGGTTCTTATAATCCTAAGAGCAATTTCGCCTCTATTGGCAATTAAAATTTTGTTAAACAATTTTCTCTCAATTTTTTTAGAAGCAACTAACTCAATTCAATTAAAAAAAGAGGCTGATTGTACTCGACAGGCTTTCCATTTTCAACAAGGATTTTAACAACTTTACCGCTGACATCGCTTTCAATTTCATTCATTAATTTCATAGCTTCAACAATGCAAAGTACAGACCCTGAAGAAATTGTATCGCCTATTTGAATATAGGGATCAGCATCTGGCGCAGGCGCTCTATAAAATGTTCCAACTATTGGGGATAGAATTTCGTGAAGATTTTCTTTTTCGCTCTCTTCTTCAATTACCTTTTCGCCTGAATTTTCTGAAGCATTTGAATTTGATTGCGGAAAAGATGATGCAATTAATTGGGGACTGCTTACTATCTGAGCGTTTCTAATTTTTTTTGCTATTTTTATCCGGAGGCCTTCTTCTTCAATTTCAAGATCGGTGATCTCAGTGGAATCAACAATTTTGACAAGCTTTTTAATAAGATTTAAATCCATTTTATCACCTTATATTTAAGATTTTACTCTCTCTACGTACGCCCCTGTTCTAGTATCTACTCTTAAAATATCATTTTCATTTACAAATAAAGGAACGTTAATACTTGCGCCGGTTTCAAGCTTTGCAGGTTTATTAGCACCGGTTGCAGTATCTCCTCTAAATCCAGGTTCTGTTTCAACGACTTTTAAATTAATGAAGATTGGAATTTCAACATTTATTATTTCACTGCCGTTGAATAAAATTTCTACTTCCTCACTCTCTTTTAAATATTTAACTCCATCTCCAAAATACTCAACGGGAACATTTATTTGTTCGTAATTATCATTGTCCATGCAAACTAAAAAATCGCTATCTCTATATAAATATTGATATTTTTTTCGTTCAACCCGTACAATTTCAATTCCTTCACCAGAACGGAAAGTATTATCCAGTACCTTTCCTGTCTTAAGATTTTTAAGTGTGGTTCTAACGAAAGCTCCGCCTTTGCCCGGCTTTACATGCTGAAATTCTGTTATTGTGTACAGGTCATTTTTATATTTTATAATTAGACCATTTCTGAAATCTGAAGTATCGGCCATAAATCCTTAGGAATGTTTGTTAATAAATAGACGGAAAAAATAGATATATGCGCTTTGAAAGTCAAGAAATGAAATTAATGAAAATTGATATAAATCGGCTAGTTTTTTAAAAAAATTGACTCATTTTTATCAAAAAGTTTATGTTTTCTTACAAAATCATTTTTTACTTAATTAAAATAAAGTATAAGAAAACGTAAAATTACTTTACACCTATATTAAGTTAAAAATTAATTCCTAATGAAATATATTGGACGTTGTTTAGTCTTCCAAAATCCTGATAAGCATAATCAATCTTTACTTTTACTAAATCTATTATTCTATAATGCAAACCAACGCCAAGCGTTAAACCTTTCTCAGAATCTTTCTCAAAAAGTGAGTTATAGCCTCCGCGTATATAAATCATTTCATTCCATGCATATTCTAGGCCTGAATTTATAAATTCTGTATGGTCATTTGGATGAACAGCATCTACCGCAACCGTAATTCTATTATCCTTATCTCTGACTATATCACTTGATAAACCAAATCTGAAAAGTAATGGTAAATCAAATTTTTCAAGTTCCAGGTTTGTATTTACTAAATTTCCACCGCCGGCTCCGGAATTCATTATCTTAGTAACATCTCTACCAGAAAGTTCCATTTTAGATCCAAAATTTGAAATGCTTGCAGCTATTCTTAATTCATTTAGAACATGGATTTTATACATGGTTCCCACATCAATGCCAAAACCTGCGGCGCTCATGTGCCAAATATATTCATTTATATATTTAACATTAAAACCAATTGAAAAATCATCTGTTAAAAAACGTGAATAATTTAGTCCAATTACTAAACCACCGGCATCAAAATATTCCCCTGTCCCTTGCGGTTGTTCTTCAGTTCTAACTTTCATTTCATTCATTGAAAGTACAGAAACAAATGCCCCGACTGTACCAAAATCTGAAAGATTACTTGCTAAAGCAGCATAGTCGTATCCAACATCTGCATATAAAGTGGAATGATTAAAAAATGCTTCGTTAGTATTAATATTCGCTGTTCCGCTAGGATTCCAATACATTGCTGTAATGTCATCCGAAAGAGCTGTAAATGCACCGCCCATCCCCATTGCTCTGGGCCCTACATTGAATTTAAGAACTTGAGCTGCTGTTGTACCGGTTTTTAAAGTCTGCGGGTGCAAAACAACTGCAGCAGATGCAATGATAATTATTATAAAAGAATATTTGTAAAAAGATTTCATAAAATTTTCTCCAGCTTTTCTATAGTTATTTAATCAGAGCAAATTTTACAAGTTTATTGCCAATGCCAGGGGCTTCGATATGTGCAAGATAAACTCCATACGCTACACTAAATCCATCTCTATTTAAAAGATTCCAATACTCTCTTCCATTGTCCATGCCTGATTCATGTACAAGTGTTGTAACCAGCTCACCACTTAAAGTAAAAATTCGTATTGTACATTTCATTGGTAAATTTTCAAAATAGATTCTTCTTTCACCTCTATTTTGATTTGGTAGTTTATTATCCGGTTCAAGTACACTGGTTCCTACATAAGGGTTAGGGACAACATAAATATCACTGAGGAGCATTTCACCTTTTTGCTGGTCCACCTTTCCTGCTTCAGTTATAAAAGAGAAAGAATCTTCTTTTGTAAACGGCCTATTAGTAGAAATCCTTAAAACGTCTCCATCAGATGGAGCAATGCCGGTAGTATCTGCTGTTGTATCAGATAGGACAACACCCCAAGTCAGATTTTGCGGGATTGGAGCAGCGTTCGGTTTAAAAAATACTATTTCTTCTCCTGAGGACAATAAACTGTCCTTAGTTGCGCTATTTTCAACAAGAATTGTTTCAACATTTTGTACAGAATTATTAGTTGTTTTAACTGAAAATTTAGAAGGAATTCTAAACAATTTACCAGAAATTAAAAGATATGTTGAATCAATATAATTTGAAGAAAATGTAATTTCATAATCTGCCGGATATAATGTTCCGGAGCCAACCGAACCTTTTCTTACATTAATATTATAATTAGAATTTCCTTCCACCCATTTCGTCTTACTGGTGTCCACAACTAAAGCTGGATAGTCAACTACTTTTATTTTAATTCCATCAAATACCGGATTTGAATCTTCACCCTTCAAAGCTTGACTCTGAAATACAGCGTAGTAATGATAAGTAATGTTGTATTGTTTGTTATTTGGAATTGTACTGTTATCAGCCCTTCTGATTTTTCCATTTGCATAATCTATAATATAGTCGGTATCTTTTAGGTAAACTACCCCGTTATTATCAGTTACTTTAATACTTCCGTCGTTGATAATATACTGTTTAGAAAGACTAGTAAATTTATTATCAAATAGATAAAATGATTCAGTAATTGGATTTTCCCCGGCGATAGAAAAATTTTTGCCGACTTTCATAGTGCCATTATCATTTAAAGAATCACTAAATAATATAGTATATTTTTCATCTTTAACATCTAAATCATTAAATATATGAAATGTAATTTTCCCGTTTCCTGTTCCGCTAAGCTGCTGAAAATCCAAATTAGAAACATTAGGCTCTTCATATCCTGAAACTCTCGGTCCGGGAATTACCATTGCAGTATTATCATCAAGCGTTATTGTAGAAGTTATATTATCAACAGTAATTTTCTTTGTTGTCTCTGTTGGTGGAATCCCAAGTGAATCTCCATGATCGTAAGCAGCAACGGCATAATAATATGTTTGTCCGTTAATTACATTATTAGAATCAACAAAGGAATGCACCAACCCTGTATTATCTCCCAAATAGTAGTGAACTCCTCTTCCCAGGTAAGGAACCGGATGATAACCTTTCCATTCATTTACAAGATCCCACTTCGCCTCAAAACCACTTACGTCTCTTAATGGTTCATACAAAAAGCTGGAAGCATGGCCATCCGTTACAACCTGATCGTCAGCAAAATCGGGACGAGTGCTGCGGTAAATAGTATAGCCTTCAAAATCTTTTCCGGTTATAGGATCAACACTTTGTTCCGCTGAATTATCCCAATAGAGTGTAACTTTTCTATCTCCAGGAACAGCAGTAACTTTTGGAAGAGTTGGGGGTTTAAAGAAATTGTAATTCTTATTATAAATGTCTTGAACAGTTTCAGCAGTTACAAGAAGATCATTAAGATTTTCACCAAAAAGAAATGCCATTGAAATTCTTTTGCTTTCTCCCTTTTTTAATGAAATGTATCCAGAACCAAAAATGAAAACTATGTCAGCATTTTGAGTAATATCTCCAAAATTTTGTGGAACACATCGATTCCAAATATCTTCATCGTTAGAGACTTTTAAATCGGTATTCCAGGTAGAACTATTGAAACTGGTTAATCCTATTTGGTCGGCTTCATCAAGATCTGTGTATTCAAAATTTGGTTCCCCAGGAGCTAAAGGATCAATTGAGCCATCAGCAAGCAGTCGGCCTGAAGTTGGGACACCGTCACCTTCACCTTGATCCCCAGTATTAGGAATTCCATCAACACCAACATCATCTGTTTCAGGATTCCAATCATTATCATTATCGATACCATCAAATTGACTTTCATCGACCATGCCGTCACCATCATTATCTATTCCATCATCAGGATTCCCGGGGCTCTCCAAGAATTTACAACCAAGATAACCGAGAGGTTTTCCAAGATCGCCAGTCATATCAGGGTCAAAGAAATAAACCATACTTCTTGCATAAACCGGAATATTATCTACAGGATGATTTCCATCATAATCGTATGGAGGTATAAATAAACCGTTATCATCTTTATTATCTTTGCCTCCAACATCCGGATCACCATAAATTCCAAAAAATACTGAATCGAGATCTTTGTCACTAACATTAGTCAAAGTATATTGAAAGAAAACCGAATTGGCAGCAAGAGAGTTACTCCATTGATAAGCTCTTCCAAGTACTTGAATTCCTAAACCTGAACGAGATGAATCAGAAACGAAAGGATAATATTGTGCTGCCTGGTTTTGTTTACTGAACTCATTATTTTCTCTATCATCCATACCCCATAACAACTCTAAATCAGAATTGTTTTGACCTTGTACTAAATATCCTGGCCATACATATTCACCCAAGGTTGAGTTATACCAATCTCTCGGCCAGCTATCAGGTTTTCCATCTTTATCTGAATCAAATGCCGGGTTGGAGGCAATAAATTCTTGATTAGGATCAGCGAATCCCGGTAAAGGCTGCCACCAATATTGATGATCCGTTGAAGTATTTTCGTCTCTCAAACCAGTATAACTAAAATCGTATAATCCATCGGTAACAATATGAAATTTCTTTGATGGGTCAAGAGCATTAGGAATTGAAGCACCCACTATTGGAGAAAAAGCAAAGATGTATGGAGAGTCATGCCAAACCATTCCAAGAATATCTCTTAATGCGTCCCCAGGCAAACCTCCTCCTATCATACCATAATTCCAAACTTGGACACTAACATTATTTCCATTCATTATATAATTTTTCCAATCCGACCTTTCTTCAACTGATGTTTTCCATAAATTCCTAGCCTTATATTTATCAATACCAGGGTTAGCATTGCTTTTATTAACCGGATAAGTAGGATAAATTTTATTAAAGTAATCTATAACTGCTTGATGTTCTTTTTGCTTTACTGATTCTTGTGCAAATGAAGTACCGGTCACTAATAGGAGCAGTACACTATATGATTAATAAAGAAGATAATTTTTTCTGCAACATTTGATGACTCCAAAATCAATTTAAATATCTAAGGTTATACCGAATCTCAACTCACGGGGAGCTGAATAGTATTGCGGACGAATAAAATACTCTGTAGCTGAATGGACGCCTGGGATAGTTTCAGAAAGCCTATTTGTCTCTTGTGCGCCGCCTTTTGATTCTTCAAGCGTATATGTAGCTCTTCCCGTATTTGAATAAACAGAGCGTTCGTTAAGAGTATCAAAAAGATTGAATACTTTTGCAAACACTGTTACCACTGCTGTTGAAACGCTAAATGATTTTTCAACTAAAAGATCAACATTGGTCTGCATTGGCCTGCGTTCGCTATTTGGATCCAATAAAATTTGACTTTCAAATAACTCAGGGGTATAAGGTAATCCGGTATTAATTGTTCCAACAAGAGTTACAAACCAATCATCCTGCCTTCCGAACGTAACTACTCCATTTAATGTATGTGTTTGGTCCCAGCTTAGAGGAACCGGAATTTTCTCACTTTGCCTTCCTGAAGAATAATCTAAAAAGAACGCTTCTGCTCCGGTTTCATTACCTTCAGCAACTTGAAAAGTGTAATCGATGGAGGCCCCTAATATATCAGACGGCAATTTTCTTTTTGTTAGTGAAAAAGTAATGCCCTTAATATTTCCATAATCTTTATTTACGTATTTATCATACGTAACACTTGTGCTGATTCTAATTCTTTGCAGAGCAAGTAAATCTCTAACATCTTTATAAAATCCAGTTACATTAAATGCAATGGATTCGGAAAGCTGCTGCTGTAACCCCATTTCATAAGTTACTGTTTTTTCAGGATTAAGATTGGCATTTCCGTAGGTTGGTGTACCGCCAAAACTTTTAAATAACGGATTTGCGTATAAGTACGAATAAGGAGGCAGTTGATAGAAATGCCCATACGAAAAATGTATAATGCCTTTATCTGTTATAGGAAATGAAATTCCTAATCTCGGGCTTAAAGTTGTTTTAGCCTTTGCATCAATTAAGTTGCTGCGCGGTGAGTTAATATCCGGGGCAAATACCGAATGTGCATTAAAATAATCGAATCTTAAGCCGGCATTAATTATCATTCTTGTAAATTCCATTTTATCCTGGACGTATGCAGAGAACTGTATAGGTTTCTTTGTATATGTATCATGAACACTTGATTCGATCCCAAGTATTGTAGGTGTCAAATATGTTGTAGAATCGCGTTGAATTGTAAAACTTTCTAAATCCATTATATCGTTCTTACCTTTAACTCCAAATTTAACTTCATGCTGTTCCCCTATCTGGCTGGTTATATCAAATTTCAATTCATAAGAATTGGAGCGTTGATAATATTGATCATTTAAAGTCCCGCCCGCTACAAAAGTATATGGCGTTACTGTGTTACTTTTATAATCAGGCTGATATCTTGTATCAGCATGCAGATTAGCTAAACTCATCCCAGGATGAAAGCTGACAGAATTTCCGCTCTGATCTAATAAAGGGAACAAGTATCTTTTATAATCATAACTATTGTAGGAGCCAAGCAATGTATAAAAGGTTCTATTGCTTAAAGCATGTCTAATTTCCAAGGAATTTATTAAACCCCATTCATACCTGTGATAATTGGCATCCGGGTTATATTTGTAATCATGACTGTATGACTGCCAATTTGAATTAGAATAAATAATATTATAATTAATTTTTAATGTAGAAAACGGCCTGAAAGTAAGTTTGCCGGTAATGTTATAATCCTCAGAAGGATTCATAGAAACAACTGAGTTGTCACCTGTTTGAGAAATTCTGATGTCATTTGGATTGGTTATACTTCTGTATACTGAATCATAAATTGTATGTTCTCTAATGCCATATAGATACCCTTTATTATTATTATATCTTCCGGAAACAAAAAACGTAACGGCATTATCAAGAAAAGGTATAGGGCCGCTGAGTGTTCCTTCTGCTACTTGGTTGTTTACAGGGTTAATATCATTAATATTATTAAAAATATCTTTGTGAGAACTTATATAATCACCGGAGTAATATGAAAGGCTTCCTTTATATTGTTTATCACCTTCTTTAGTAACTGTATTGATAACACCGCTTAATGCATTACCATATTCTGCATTAAAAGTACCGCTTACAACAGAAAGTTCTTGAATTGCATTAGTAGATATTTTCACTGTTCTGCCGAAATCAAAAGGATTAATTGCTGAAACACCGTTAACGTTATATTCAATTTCATTAGTTCTTCCGCCTCTAATATGAAGTGCACCTCCCGCATCTTTGGTAATTCCAGCCTGCAGAGCTAATATCTGATCAACACTTTCAACAGGCAGTGCTTCAATTTGAGTGTTATCAACTATTGTATGTGAAGAAGTCAAATCTTTTCTAACTAAAGGAGCTTCTGCTTCAATAGTAACTGTTTCAATTTCAATTGAAGTAGAAGAGATTGAGGTATTGAGCTCGGTTGTAAAGTCAACTGCAATTTTTACATTTTTAACTTGTTTTTTCTGATAACCAATTGCGGAAAACTGTATTGTATATGTGCCAGGTGGAATATTGTTAATAACGTAAAATCCATCATCATTAGTTGCAGCACCTAAATTGGTTCCCATTAAAATTACATTTACACCAATTAAAGATTCACGCGTTTCAGTATCGGTCACTGTACCTGAGATTTTCCCCGTTGTTCCAGCATTTAACTGCATGATTAGTAATAAAGGAAGGCAGATAATTAGTAAATGTTTTATCATTGATACCTCTTTACTATTCGGTGATATTTAAGGAATGGCTTTTAATTTAATTTCCCTTTTATTAAAAGTTTCATTAGGACAACCTGAAATTACTAATCTGAAAATGATATGTCAAGAAAAGAAATAACTACAATAAAAGTATTTAAAATAAATGAAGGCAATCAATATGATTGCCTTCATATAAGTTACCTGAAAAAAATTTGTATTATTTAAGCAGAGTCATTTTAATAGACTTAGCAAAGTTGCCGTATTTAAGAGTACAAATATATTGTCCGCTTGCAACCTTTTGGTTGTAATTATTTGTTCCATCCCATACAACTTCATGAGCACCTTTTTGCATATCCTTATTATTTAATAAAGTTTTAACTTCATTACCAAGAATATCATAAATCTTAATTGTAATTTGATTGTTTAAAGGCATGGAAAAACGAATATTAGTTGTTGGATTAAACGGGTTTGGATAATTTTGATCTAACGTGTACTTGTCAGGTGTAATAATTGTGTAGATCCTTTACAGAAATACCAGACTGTTCCAGTACTTTCCAAAATTCTAAATACCCCATCTTTTAGGGTTTTCATATTTAGTGTGGCTAGTAGTATCGAAAGCGCTAGTTCCTGCATTATAATTTAAATTAACAACATCAACACTATCATTCAAAGCTTGATAAGGTAAGAAGTATATCCTCTTTTCCATCTTTATCAAAGTCTGTATTTCTTGACCAAAATTTTGAGACAAATGCCGATTGGACATGATAAACTGTGTCAATTGTTCCTGATGAATCTTTAACATCAATTGCGGTATAAATATCATCTTCACCAGGATAGACTAAACTGTAAACCCAATTATTTGGATCAGTTTTATCACCACCCTGAAATTCTGCAGATACCAAATTATATGGATAAGGTCCTGAGACATAAATAAATTAGGTTTCATCGTTACCATCTAAATCACCATAACCTGCACCAAAAGCTGCGGTCGGCAAAACGCTGCCCATATCTAACAAAGTTACATTTGAAGTATCAATTTCGGAAGTACTCTGACCAGGTTCATAATGAATCATATGTAACCAGCCTTTATGATTGATAGGACTATTGTAAGTAGGTAAATAAACTTCTTCTCTACCATCTCCATCTATATCGTAAGCAATCCCTGCCAACAAGGCAACATCATCATCAGCACCGCCCAGCATAATATTTTGTTTCCCATGTGAGGTATCAGAGATTTCATAAGTATCTGCCGAAGGAACTCTTACAGGAACTATGTTTTTATGATTCCAGTTATGTAATAATATTTCTTTATTTCCGGTGCCATCTAGCTGCGCAGTAATTGCTGAATAAGGGGTTCCTCCAGAAATTCCCCAAGCTCCTAAATCAGTTCTTACAAATTCTTTTTCAACAGTAAACCCTGAAAATCCAGGGTCGCCAGTATTCCATTCACCTGAAGCACTTATAATATAAGTTATATCAGCTTCATTTGTAGAACCATTGTATGCAACCAATAATTCGTTTGCGCCATCACCGTCAATATCATTTACTTCCATATATTCGCAATTACCTGCTACATCAGCTAATGTAGTTGAGGAAATTACTTGTGCCGGTTCTGTCCCAAAATTATAAGAGCCTGCAACACCATCCCATTCAAAAATATAGATCCCATTTTTATTGCTTTGATAAATAATTTCTACAAGTCCATCATTGTCGAGATCACCAAATAATGCATATCTAGGTGTGGAACTTCCACCACCGGAGGATATATATGGAGATGTCCAAACTAATGCTATGGAATCATTACCTACAGTAACAAATAAATGAACAAAACCGTTTTTATTATAATTAGTTAATAATATTGCTGAATGACCATCACCGAATGGATCATCGGCATAATACATACCACGTATACTTTTTAATCCAGTCAAGATAGAATCAGAAGGCGGATAATTGTAAGTCTGTAGAAATTTTATATTGGGAAAAACCCATACTGCTTAGTAAAAATAAGAAAGCTGAAACGTATAATAATTTTCTCATTACTTCTCCTATAATTTTTTTATAATTATTAATTTAATTCCCCAAATGAAAATCTTATTTTTTAATTACATAAGGCTTATTAATATGTGAATATGCCTTAATGAAATTTGTAAATCTCCCGATATTATTTATTAAGATGTGTAAAATTTATTTTGTTAGCCGCTGTATTTTTAAGATTTAATACTATACTTAAAAATGTTTTTCTAATATTTCAAAAATTTAGTTAAGTATTTTTTACATTCAATCTGGATGTAAAAAAATTAGTACTCTTCTTATATCCATTTATGATTTTAATATAAATAAAAAGTATTCCAATTAAAACTCTTATTTATTTGAATAATTATTTTATATAATAATTTTTCAAGTTTTATATTAAAATTGAATAATAATCTATTTTAATGAATATCAATATTTATTAATAAATTTTATTTCAATAAAGTCATCTTAATTGATTTACTAAAATTACCATATTTCAAATTGCAGATATATTGTCCGCTTGCAATTTTTTGACCGGCTTCATTTGTACCATCCCAAACAGCCTCGTAAGTACCGCTTCGATATTCTTGATTGTCAATAATAGTTTTAACTTCATTGCCTAAAATGTCATAAATCTTTAAAGTAATTTTTTTATTGACCGGTAGTGTAAATCGAATATTTGTGCTTGGGTTAAATGGATTAGGATAATTTTGCTCAAGTTTGTAATCTTCGGGAAAAATAACTTTTAAATCCTTAACACTAATTCCGACTGACTTATCATATTCAAACATTCTAAAATTAATCTGGTCGGCTATATTTAATTTTGCTGTTGAATCTTTGATGAATTTAGACGAGCCAGTATCCCACGATTGATAAGTAACTGTTGTAGAATCAAATACATTTTGATAAGCTGCTAAAATTTCAGGCTTACCATTATTATTTATATCTGATCCGGCAAATATTCTAGCAACAAATGGAACTGAAGTAACACCTGATAAAACTGTATCAATAACACCTAATGAATCATTAATGGTAATACCGCTCCACTGAAATTCTTTGCCATTAGAATAAAGTAAAGTTTTGGTATAATTATTTGGATCGGTTATATCACCGCTGCCATTGTATTCTATTGATATTAAATTTTGTCCTACGGTTCCGCCTAAAATTAATTCATCTCTTCCATTTTGGTTTAAATCATAGGAACCTATTCCCCAAAACTCTCCATCCGAATGGCCTGAAATAGCATTTAGTTCCGCTCTTGTTGCAATAATAGCTATCTTAGTGCTGTCCCAAATATAATTGGTACTATCGGCGTTATTAAAGTGTAGTATAAATGCACTATACGTATTTGCCCCGCTATAGATAATTCCACCTATTTCATCTTTCCCATCGCCATCAACATCTAATCTTTGAATTCCCATAAATGCAACACCGTCATCTGTCTGCATGTGAGCATACGCTTTACTTCCTTCTGCATTATTTAAATCTGGATAAGTATAAGAATCCGGCCCATTAACTCCGATTGACCAAAAACCCATTTTATCAAAATGATGGTTAATTAATTCTTTTTTACCATCACCGTTTATATCAGCCAGTACAGAATGGTAATATGAACCTGCAGCGAAATCAGCTCCATTAGAAGGCACTAAGCTTGGATCTCCGCCTTCTAGCTGCCAGCTTCCAAAACCTGGAACATCACCTGTAATAGAAAGTATGTATACATTTTTATCAGCATTTTGAAATATTAATTCATCATTGCCGTCCCCATCAATATCAGAAACTAAAGCAGATTCCCTGTTCATCTGAAAATTTCCAAGTCCTTGAGATGCAAAAGCATCTGCGGATAATGACAAAGCAAAAGTATATCCATTGTCAGTTCCATCCCATTCATACACATACAACATATTTGAATTGTAGTTAGGGAAAATAATTTCTCCTTTATCATCTCCGTCTAAGTTTCCAGACCTAACCCATCTTGTTGCATATTTATCTTTTGCAATTTTAATAAAGCTGGGTGAAGACCAAACGATTTCAAGTTTATCACCATTTAATTCCAATGCATGTACTCTGCCTCCATTGGAATAATCAGTGATTAAAACTTCGGGCTTACCATCTTTATCTAGATCATTAGTTACCCAAACGTTTCTCATTCCTTTATCACCTTTAGCAACAACTCCATCATCATCATAGGGCCTAACTGAATCAGGAATACTTAAGAATTGCGTAACGTCTATATTAGTTAACTCTGTTACTTGTGAGAAAGAAGCAACAGCGAACAATATGAAAAATGAAACTGATAGTAAGACAATTTTCATAAAACCCCTTTCGTTAATTGAAAATTTTTAATCTACTTGAGCCAAATATCTATCAACTTCTCTAAATGCAGTGGAAGAAGTATAATCTTTTTTTATTTTTTCAAATATCTCTTTAGCTTCATCTTTCTTACCGGCTTTAATATAATTTATTCCTGCCTTAAGCATGTAATCAGGATTTGATACATCATCGCTTGATACTTTTGACGCCTGCATGTAAAGATCTGCTGCTTTTCCAAAGTCATTTTTATATGCATAATAACCTGCCTGGCCGGCTAATGAGGCTGCTGTGAAGATACTAATACTGCCGTCATAATCTTTGTAATATTTGAAAGCATCATCAAGCTTATCCAACATGAAGTAGGAATTTGCAAGATATATTTTTGCTGTTTCCCCGTTTTCAGTGCTTCCGTATTCGTCTACAATTTTTTTCAATCCTTCAACGTTTGTTCCGGGCCTTCCCTGAATTGCTTCAAGATAAGATCCCTTATCATATAAATCCATAACATTTGCAAGTTGTTCCCCGGCTTTCATATTATTTTCACTTCTTCCTTGCAGATAAACAAACACAATTACGACCAATGCAATTAGTGCTACACCATATATAACTATTCTATTTTTGTTTTCCTGGAAATAGCTAATTACTTTATAATATGTTAGTACAAGCTTATCTTCTTTGATTTGTTTTTTAGACAGCTTTTTCTTTTTTGTTAACATTACTTTCCCTATAAATTATATTAAAATCGGACAGTAAATATATAAAAAATCCACCAACACTGTAAACCACTTTTAAAGGTTAAAAATTAAAGGTCAGAAGTCAAAAAAATTCTAAAGCTTGATTTATTATGTTAAATTAATATAAAATTTTAGTCTTTTATGCCAATTATAATTTATGAACTTTGATTTCTGACTTAGTTTTTAGTGCGCCCGGAAGGACTTGAACCCTCAGCCTTTGGAACCGGAATCCAACGTTCTATCCAGTTGAACTACGGGCGCTTTTTAATGAAAAATTCCACTTAAATACTTTGAAATTTATACAACTTTAATATGATTGGAAAAAATCCATGCTTTTTTATTCAAATAAACTTCTACTCTATAAACACCTTTTTCCTTTGTTTTATAAGAAGTAGACTGTGTTTCAATTGTTTTTATATTTTTTCCATTATGAATAATTCTAATTTCCCCACTCTTAATCGGAAGTGAAATTTTAAATGTCACTTCGCCTTTAGTTTTAATTTCATCACCTGAAAAATATTCTTTTGTTCCCGCAACTGCAGTAAAAGAAAAACCCATTGAGTTGCTGTGATAATCATTTGCAATAAAGCATCTTGCATTTGCAAGTGAATTATAAATTATATTTTTATTATGGTTTAATGATTTTTGACTTTTTCCCTTCTGCAATTCTTCTTCTACCAGAATATGGGTTCTAATAGATTTAAACAAAACTTTATATGGAAATACTTCTACTTCAAGAAATCCAAGTATATTATATTTATGTGCATGTGCATCTACTCCGCCAATACCGGAAACTTTTCTTTTCAGATTTAATTCATCCCAGACCTTTAAAGTTTCTTCGGGCGGCGCTTCGATTGTTTTTAATGGATGTAAAAATGATTGATATTTATTTTGCTCTGTTAAATTTTCCATCCACTCTGACATATGATTCCAAATTTCAATACCAGTAAAATCTTCAGTGTCCCATTCTGTCCATGGATAAGGCGGATGCTCTTCCATGTGCCCGCGCTTTTCATGCGGATGGGCCAAAAAACCAATACCACCAGCATCTTTAATTTTTTTCACATACTCTTTAGCCGACATTCTTGTTGAAAAAGTTTCATTGATATTAAATGCGAGGTAATGATTTTTATTTTCTTTATCATTTATTTCGCAGCCAACCAACAGCAATGTATTACCGAACCAGCGTTCATATCCTTCATTTAAAGCACGTAAAGTATTATGATCTGTAAGAAGAATGAAATCTAATCCTACCTCATTTGCATCTCTTGCAATCTCTTCAACTTTACCTGAACCATCAGAGTAAATTGAATGCATGTGTATAGCACCAACATATTCAATCATAAATAGACTGTTTATTGTTATTCTGTTTCCGAAAGATAGAAAGAAAATGTTTATATGAAAAGTATTAAAGTCACGGCATAAAAATAAAAAAAGCGCCCTAATTTAAGAGCGCTTTTATTATCTAATTTTTATTAATTTTAAAAGCCATAACTTGTTGATAGATAAGCAAATGTAGCTCCGCCACCGCCAATATTATTTAAACCTTGACGAAGAACATCTGCATTTACAGTTGCATCTAATGCAAAATCTCCAAACCTTAATCCTACACCTAGTGTAACTAAACCTGGTGCATAAAAAGTTTGTGTTACTTCAGTAATTGCATTTGATGTAAATCCATTTTGAGTAGTTTGACTGCCAGTTGAAGCAGTGTAACCCATTCTTCCAATTAACCAGCCTGTAGCATGCCATTCTGCACCAATATTCCAAACAGGAAAAATAAAGTATGAGGTTTTTAGCTCAGGTGGAGTACCGTTTGCTCCGGCGGAAGTTTTTGTGCTAATTGATGATAAACCAGGGCCGCCAACAAGTAAAAAATCTCCTGCAGTATATTCTATACCAATGCCGAGCCCAATTACTGTATTGGATGGTAAATCAATTGAGGTAGTTCCATTATCAGCTGAACCCGATTGAGTAATAAAGCCTAATGTTGGTACAAATCTAACTTTATTTGAAAACTTTAAGAATGCCCTTCCGTTTATTCCTATAATAGTCTCAGATACTTTTGCAGTGTTTCCTGTTGCTGGTTCATATGAAGCACTGGGGAAAATAAAACTTGCCCCAACATCTAATAAAATTCTATTAGTTAATTCTACTAAAATACCTGGATTTATTCCTATTTGTGATGCAGATGAAGTTGTAGAATTTCCCTGTGGAGGACTTGTTTGATTTGTTGTTGACGCAAAAGCAAAACCAAATCCTAAACTCATTTTACCAATTTTATATGCTGCTAATAATTCAAGATTATTATTTAAGTTAATAGCGGCTGCCCCTGGTATCCGATTATTAAGATTATTAACAACACCTAAACCCGCAATACTTAGAGGATCTAATCTTCCAATTGAAATGCTATTAAAATCATTTCTGGTTAACATGCCGCCTAAAGTCAATCCTCTGCCTAAATCAAAATTGCCGCCGAAAAATTGTCCGGCACTTGAGTTCCCAAAAGCAGCTCCGGCATTTGATCCTATATCTCCCCAAATAAAATCAGAGTATTCTGATGCCCAGGCAGGATTTATTTTTATTCCTTCAGGATCAACTACATAAGGATTATTACCCAAACTAAGTATTCTTGCATATCCGCCCGATCGGTCAACTCCTTGAGCAAAACTAACAGGAATAAACAGGGAAAGCAGTAATAGAATGGTAAAAATTCTCTTCATCATAAATCCTCCAATTATGTTTTAAATTAGCTAAACTACAGATTAGCTTTGCTGCTAAACCTAAAATTTTAATTTAATAAAGTCAACGAAAATTTTTACTAAATAAGTAAATTTGAAAGAGTTATGGAAGTTATCAAAAGTGATATTATAATTATTCAGATGTGTTATTTTATTGCCTGTTAATAGGATAGTTTAGAACCTGCTGGAAATCCCCATCAGAACTCTGCTGCTTGTTCTTTGATTTTCAAATGTGCCTTCGTATGAAGCAGATAAAGTTAACTTTCCGATTATTCGCAAATATGTGTCAATAGAAAAAACATCTTGTTTTAATGGTTCAATTCCACCCTGGAATTCATAAATATTTTTTCTATACCCCACCGTCAAATCAATATTATTTAGAATATTATATTTTGAAAAGTTTATTCCCCAGTTTGAACCTTTTGTATAATTTGTCTGTAACGTACTGTATGCAATCGTCGAAGATAATTCCACTATCGGAATTCGTGAATAAGTTAAATATCCGCTGTAATTGTTTGAAGTTCTTATATCTCCTTTTTGAAACCTATAGCCTGCATTCAACCCGACAAACAAATAATTTATAGGTCTAATATTAGTATTAAAACGTAACCCCTGTCTTGTTTCATTATCTATCAAGCTATCGATGAAAGTTTTGTATGTTTCATAATAGATAACATTTCTTCGCGCATCATAGCTTGCAGAAAAGGATACAATTCTATGCGGTGAATATCTTGCAGAGAAAAATAATCCGGTCAAGCTCAAATCATTAGTAGCTTTGCCTTTACTTTTTTTATACAAATCAAATTCAGAAGATAGAAACAGACTTAAATTTTTAATTATATTATTGCTGTGCTGAAAATACAAAAACCGTCTATCGATTTTAAAATCGTTTGTCTGCTGAAAAATTGCAATTGAGTTTTCCATGTAACCGTTCTTCAATGAATCTGTTCTTCCAAAAAATCCACCAAACTCAAATAGTTTTATGTTATAACCAAGATCAGTAAAGTTAGGAGCCGAGCCAATTACAACTCCTGAGAAATATTTATCAAATGATTTTTCCAGTTGAATTCCGTCAATAGAAGAAATGCTGGAAATTTTGTTATTCAAATGCCTTCCCACCCAAACATCGGTTGTTTTATTAAAATCATATTTAAATGACAAATCATAAACTCTTAAATTTTGTCCCAGGTTTGATGATATTGAATTCCATTGATCTGCCCTGTAACTGAAGCTCATATAATTATAAAATGAAAAATTAGATCCGGAAATTTTTTGTGCATTAAGTGATAAAGTGTAGCGCCACCTCTGGTAGTCAGTTAAAAAATTATTATTGCTTAAATCTGAATATGATTGAATAGAAAACCTTCCATCAAAGTTAGAGCTTTGTGCCCGAAATTTTTTCCTTGGTGAGCTAGCAGCACTTTCTTCAACAATAGAAGTATTATTTATTTTTTTAGATGAAGTATCCGATGATAAAGTAACTTCTTCATCCTTAATTTTTGCAATTGCAATTAATTTATCACCAACTTTAAGATTGGTATTCTTTATTAATTCCCCGGCACATGAAGTTGATGAAATAAATTTAACTATGATTGACGGGATCAAATTGTTTTTCTTTACGAATAAAGTATCACCCACTTTGATACCGTCAGTATTTTCAAATTGTACATAAACATTTTGAGAAGATACATAAGTTATTTTCCCAGTCTTTTCAACATTATGAAATTGCTGTGAAAACAAAGCACTGCCATGTATCAAAAACGAAAATAAAAATAGTCTTAAAAATATGTTTGTTTTTATTTTCATAAATAATAACTTAATTAATTTTCAACTGACGCATTTGCCTAAGCGGCATATCACTTCTGCCTCTTGGATGACAGTTATAGCAGGCTGAACTCTCATAAACATATCCGTTTCTTCCTCTATGTTTACTGTCCATACTAGTTTGATTATGCTCATGACAAGTAATGCATGAGAAGACAGTGAAATCGCTTTGACTTGTATGACAATCGCTGCATAAATTCCACCTTCCTCTATGGCTGCCGCTGTATATCGGGAAGTATTGATTATCATGATCAAATGTTGAAGGCTGCCATGCAGATTGGCTATGACAACTTTGGCAATCAGTTGAAAATCCGCTAGTCTTATGAGCCGGATTTGTGGTATTGTTGTAATCAGTTTGATGGCATCCAACACATTGATTTGGTGTTGTTGTATAATTTCCATTATGACAGGTTGCACAATTATTTTTAATATTTGCGTGCGCACCTAATAATTGGAAGAAACTGTCATGATTCGGAAACGAAGCGGGTTTCCATCCTGCTTGAGTTGTATGACATGTTTTACAATCAGTTGACAATGCCAGAGTTTTATGATTTGGATTGGTTGTATTATCAAAATTTGTTTTATGACATGCATAACACTGTGTTGATGTTCCTGTAAATCCACTTGAATGACAGGAAGAACAATCTGTATTTATGTGAGCGCCGGTTAACGGGAAATTTGTTTTTGCATGATCAAATGTTGATTGATCCCATGCAGTTGTATTATGACACATTTCGCACGTAGTAGGATAATTTTGAGATACATGTTTTGGGGCAGTATTAAAATCACTTTGATGACAGGTTATGCATTTGCCATCTAATCCGCTGGTTGTTCCTTTATGACATGAAGAACATTGCACAGTAGAATGTTTTCCTGTTAGATCAAATCCGGTAGTAGCATGGCTGAAGGTTGAAGGAATCCATGCAGTAGAATTATGACATTTCACACAATCAGTTGACATTCCAATTGCTGTATGGCTTGGATTTTTTGAATCATTATATGCCTGCTGATGACAACTAACGCACTTATTTGGTGTTGTGGTATAATTACCATTATGACATTTTGCACAATCATTTGCAATTGTAGCGTGTCCGCCTGTTAATGCGAATATAGTTGAATGCTGTGGATATTTCGCCGGTTTCCAGCCTGCATCTGTTGTATGACAAGATTTACAATCAGTTGAAATCGAAATCGATTTATGATTTGGATTTGTTGTATTATTAAAGTCTGTTTGATGGCATCCCACACATTGATTCGGTGTTGTCGTATAATTACCATTATGACATTTTGCACAATCATTTGCAATTGCAGCGTGTCCACCCGTTAAAGCAAACACTGTTGAATGCTGTGGGTATTTCGCCGGTTTCCATCCTGCATCTGTAGTATGACAAGATTTACAATCGGTGGATAACGACAATGTTTTATGATTCGGATTCGTTGTACTGTTATAATTTGTTTGATGACAACTTACACAAGTCGTTGGTGTTCCGGCAAAACCATTCTGATGACACTGCGCACAATCCACTGTTTGATGCGCTCCTGTTAATGGGAAGTTAGATGTTGCATGGTTAAATGCACCATCTGACTGGCCTTTTGGATGACAACTAAAGCATGCATTGCTCTCATATGCATAACCATTTACGCTTTTGTGTTGACTGTCAGTTGTTGTCTTAGCGTGATCATGGCAAGTTATGCACGTGAATATTTTATAATCACTTTGGCTTGAATGACAATCACCGCATGTATTCCATTTACTATTGTGGCTGCCGCTGTATATCGGGAAGTACTGATTATCATGATCAAATGTTGATGGCTTCCATGCAGTTTGACTGTGACAGCTTACGCAATCTGTTGAAAATCCGCCTGTTTTATGTGCAGGGTTTGTCGTATTATCAAAATCTTTTTGATGACAGCCTACACATTGATTCGGTGTAGTCGAGTAATTTCCATTATGGCAGCTTGCACAATCATTGGCTATCGTTGCATGAGCACCAATGAGCTGATAGAAAGTATTATGTACCGGAAATGTTGCGGGTTTCCATCCACTCTGAGTTGTATGGCACGTTTTACAATCCGTGGATAATGATAATGTTTTATGATTCGGATTTGTCGTATTATTATAATTAGTCTGATGACAGCTTACGCATTGATTTGGCGTTGTTTTATAATTTCCTTTATGGCAGCTTTCGCAATCATTGGCAATTGCAGCGTGTCCACCTGTTAATGCGAATATAGTTGAATGCTGCGGATATTTTGCCGGCTTCCAGCCTGCATCTGTTGTATGGCATGTTTTACAATCTGTGGAAAGCGATAATGTTTTATGATTAGGATTCGTTGTACTGTTATACTTCGATTGATGACAGCTCACGCAAGCCGTTGGAGTACCAGCATATCCATTCTGATGGCACTGTGAACAATCAACATTTTGGTGAACGCCGGTTAATGGGAATCCTGTTGTAGAATGGTCAATCGCTCCATCTGACCTTCCGTTAGGATGACAACTTAAGCATGCACTGCTTTCGTATGAATAACCATTTACCCCCTTATGTTTGCTATCCATAGTTGATTGACTATGTTCATGACAAGTTATGCATGTGAATATTTTATAATCACTTTGGTTTGAATGACAATCATTGCATGTATTCCATTTACCTCTATGGCTGCCGCTGTAAATTGGGAAGTATTGATTATCATGATCAAATGTTGATGGCTTCCATGCAGTTTGGCTATGGCAGCTTACACAATCCGTCGAGAACCCGCCCGTCTTATGTGCAGGATTTGTTGTATTATCATAATCTTTTTGATGGCAGCCCACACATTGATTTGGTGTGGTTGTATAATTTCCGTTATGGCAGCTTGCACAATCATTGGCTATAGTTGCATGAGCTCCAAGCAACTGATAGAAATTATTGTGTACCGGGAATGTTGCCGGTTTCCATCCAGACTGGGTTGTATGGCATGTTTTACAATCCGTCGATAATGATAATGTTTTATGATTCGGATTAGTTGTATTGTTATAATTTGTTTGATGACAGCCTACACATTGATTTGGCGTAGTTGAGTAATTTCCATTATGGCAGCTTGCACAATCATTGGCTATCGTTGCATGAGCTCCGGTTAATTCGAATACTGTTGAATGCTGAGGAAACTTTGCCGGTTTCCAGCCTGCATCCGTCGTATGGCATGATTTACAATCTGTGGATATCGATAATGTTTTATGATTCGGATTAGTTGTGTTATTATAATTCGCCTGATGACAACTTACACAATCCATAGAAGTTCCTGCATATCCATTTTGATGACAGCTTGCGCAATCTACACTTTGATGTGCCCCGGTTAACGGAAAATTAGATGTCGCATGGTTAAATGCACCATCTGAACTGCCTTTTGGATGACAGCTGAAACATGCACCGCTTTCATATACATACCCGCTTATTCCGTTATGCTGTCCGTCTGTTGTGGACTTATTGTGTTCATGACAAGTTATACATGAGAAGATTGCATAATTACTCTGGTTTGTATGACAGTCACTGCAGTTATTCCATTTGCCATTGTGTGCACCACTGTATATCGGGAAATACTGATTATCATGGTCAAATGTTGCCGGCTTCCATGCTGTTTGGCTATGACAGCTTACACAATCTGTTGAGAATCCGCTTGATTTATGTGGAGGATCTGTTGTATTATCGTAATTCGCTTGATGGCATCCAACGCATTGATTTGGTGTGGTTGTATAATTTCCGTTATGGCAGCTTGCACAATCATTGGCGATTGAAGCATGAGCACCAAGCAATTCATAGAATTGATTATGTACCGGGAATGTTGCCGGTTTCCATCCAGGCTGGGTGGTATGGCATGTTTTACAATCCGTCGATAATGATAATGTTTTATGATTCGGATTTGTTGTATTGTTATAATTTGTTTGATGACAGCCTACACATTGATTTGGCGTAGTTGAGTAATTTCCATTATGACAGCTTGCACAATCATTGGCTATCGTTGCATGAGCTCCGGTTAATTCGAATACTGTTGAATGCTGAGGAAACTTTGCCGGTTTCCAGCCTGCATCCGTCGTATGGCATGATTTACAATCTGTGGATATCGATAATGTTTTATGATTCGGATTAGTTGTGTTATTATAATTCGCCTGATGACAACTTACACAATCCATCGAAGTTCCTGCATATCCATTTTGATGACAGCTTGCGCAATCTACACTTTGATGTGCCCCGGTTAACGGGAAGTTAGATGTCGCATGGTTAAATGCACCATCTGAACTGCCTTTTGGATGACAGCTGAAACATGCACCGCTTTCATATACATACCCGCTTATTCCGTTATGCTGTCCGTCTGTTGTGGACTTATTGTGTTCATGACAAGTTATACATGAGAAGATTGCATAATTACTCTGGTTTGTATGACAGTCACTGCAGTTATTCCATTTGCCATTGTGTGCACCACTGTATATCGGGAAATACTGATTATCATGGTCAAATGTTGCCGGCTTCCATGCTGTTTGGCTATGACAGCTTACACAATCTGTTGAGAATCCGCTTGATTTATGTGGAGGATCAGTTGTATTATCGTAATTCGCTTGATGGCATCCAACGCATTGATTTGGTGTGGTTGTATAATTTCCGTTATGGCAGCTTGCACAATCAGTGGCGATTGAAGCATGAGCACCAAGCAA
This sequence comes from uncultured Ignavibacteriales bacterium, assembly GCA_963746735.1. GTDB lineage: Bacteria > Bacteroidota > Ignavibacteria > Ignavibacteriales > Ignavibacteriaceae > CAVSWT01. Next base: position 141,157 of record CAVVCO010000016.1, on the reverse strand, counting down.
TTCATAGAATTGATTATGTACCGGAAATGTTGCCGGTTTCCATCCAGACTGGGTTGTATGGCATGTTTTACAATCTGTTGACAATGATAACGATTTATGATTCGGATTCGTTGTATTGTTATAATTTGTTTGATGACAGCTTGCACATTCAGTTGATGTTCCTGCATATCCGTTTTGATGACAGCTTGCGCAATCAACAGTTTGATGAGCACCTGTTAGCGGGAAATTAGTTTTACTATGATCAAAGTTTGATGACGCCCATCCGGAAGTTGTATGACATTGTGTACAATCAGTTGGGAACTTACCTGTTAAATGATTTGGATCTGTGGTCGCATCATAATCTTTTTTATGACATGAATAACAATCAGTTGAAATAGCTGTATAACCTGAAGTATGACAATCACCACAAGAAACACTAACATGTTTCCCGGTTAATGGGAAATTTGTGTTATTGTGGTTGAATGTTGATGGAATAAAAGATGTAATATTATGACATGATTTACAATCAGTAGAGAATTTTTCTTTTACATGGTTTGGGTTTGTAGTTGCTTCAAAATCTTTTTTATGGCAAGAATAACAATCAGTCGATAATCCTTTAAAGTCACTACCTTGAGCATGACATGCAAAACAATTTGAAATTTTATGTCCGCCAACTAACGGGAAAAAATCGTGTGCGAAAGTTCCAGCGGCCCAATTACTTGCTGTTATACTATGGCAATCTTGACAATCAGTAGAAAACCCTGAAGCTACGTGATTTGGATTAACTGTGCTTTTAAATTCTTTAGCATGACAATCATAGCATGCAATTCCGGATGGAGTGAAATTCAAAGATGAAAATTGTTTATGGCATGAAATACAATCTGCGTTCATATGCATCCCTAACAAAGGGAAGCGGCTCATTTGATGCAATTCATTTATATTTTTTACCGACCAGGTTTCAGGAGAATGGCATTTTGCGCAATCAAAACCAACGCTGTTTTGATGAACATCTTTATGACACGAAAAACAAGTTGTATTCTTTGCAGCATCTTTAAAAACAAGACTCTCATGGCAGGACTTGCAATTAACCGTTTTATGCTGGCCAACCAGTTTGAATCCTGTTTGACTATGATCAAACTTAACTTTAAGAATATTTACCTTCCACGTTTCCTCCTGATGGCAGTTTGAACAATCCAAATCAAAATCACTTCCGTGAGGTGATTGCCCTTTTACCAATACACCGATTGATAAGAATATTAAGATGAATGACAAAAAGCGCATTTGAAATCTTCTAATTTAAATTTGATAAATGTATTTCCATTCTCCGTTACCTGCTTATGACAAGCAGCGCACTTTAACTTTTGATGAGCACCAGCCAAAGAAAATCTTGTCTTATCATGATCAAATTTTTCAGGCTTCCAGTCATTAAAAGAATGACATTTTGCACAATCAGTTTTTCCGTCAATAATAAATTGACCAAAATGAATATCTTTATGACATCCTTCGCAGTCAGATTTTAAAGAAACAAATTTGTATGCATAGCTTTGCTCAACTATTTCATTTTTGTTTCTATGACAGTCATCGCAATTGACATTCTTGTGCTTTCCAAGCAGCTTGAATTTTGTTTTATCGTGATCAAAACTGATATTTCTCCAGCCATCAGTTTTATGGCATTTAGTGCAATCGTTATCAGGCATAAATTCTTTTGTTATTTCACTTCCATGAACATTTTTATGACAATCAATACATTTCTCACCGATATTTTTAAAATGCCAATCTTTGTTTTTATGATGACAAGATTCACAAGGGGTAGCAAGATGACCACCGCTTAATGTGAATTTTAATTGGTTATGTTTTTCAATAGTAAAAAGAGATGGCTGGAATCCATATTCATTATGACACTCTTTACAATCTCTCAATACGTTTTTCACTTTAAATTCGCCTTTGTGATAATCTTCGTGACAATCAGTGCATTTTTTATACTTAAGCTTATATTTAATTCCGCGTTTATGACAATCCTTGCAATTAACTATTCTGTGTTTACCAACTAAAGGGAAATTTGTTTTGTCATGATTAAATGATCCATTGTTAATGCTCTTAAATGAAGATGTGTTATGACAGCTTTGACAATCCTTCCCGAATTTACCTTTATGAATATCTTCATGACACGATTCACAGCTTGTAAAATTAATACCAGTAAATTTTTGAAAATCTTTTCCATTCTTTTTTTCTTTTACGTGACACTTATTACATTCCACCTGTATATGTTCACCTGTCAATTTATATTTTGCACTGTCATGGTTAAAATTTACTGCCGGCTTAAAAGAATCATTTCCATGGCAAGATTGACAGTTATCACCTAATGTTTTTTGATGCACATCTTCATGACATGAAATGCAAGTTGTTTCTAATCCTAAATAAGTCCCTTTCCTTTTTTTATCAGTATCATATTTAATAAATTTCTCTTGATGGCATTCTTCACATTTAAGAGTTGCATGTTTTCCTTTTAATTCGAATTTTGCTTTTGAATGATCAAATCCTTTGGGTTGAAAGTTTACAATTCTAAAATTTCTTCCGTTATGTTCGCTGTGGCAGCTACGGCATTCTTTTTTTTGAACTTCTTCAGTAGAATGAAAACCTCTGTTTAAATTAATTAGCGTTTTAATTTCTGTATGACAATCTAAACATTTGGTATTTTCAACTTTTTCTCCAAGCACATGGCATTTTGTACAATTGCTCATTCCTTCAAGTTTTGCATGTGCAGAGGTTAAATCTCCAGGTGAAATTTGTGCTAAAAGAGTAGTTGATTGCAAAAGCAAAAACAACAAGATAGATTTAAGACAGAAATATTTGCTCAACTAACCTTCCCTGGATGATTTCTATGAATAAAAACACTTGGTTAATGTTTTAAAACTACTTCACCGAACTTTTTAGTGATTTGAATTCCAATTTTTTCTAAGAATTGAGTAGGCAATTCTCCACCGGCAAAAATGTATACCAGATCATTTTTTATTTCTACTTCAGTATCAGAATCATTTTTAGTTAGAATTACTTTAGTATCAGTTATTTCTTTAACACCCGAATTATAAACGATTTTTATTTTTTTCGACTGGTTTGCGCTTGTTATTCTTTCTAAATTCTTGGGTTTAAGCCTTGAAAATGAATTGCTACGATAAGAAATTGTTACTTCATTGTTTTCATCTGCAAGTAAAAGCGCCGATTCAATTGCAGAATCTCCGCCGCCGACTACAAGTATTTTTAGATTATGAACTAGTTCCGGTTCCAATAACTTATAGTATACTTTTTCTTTTTCTTCACCTGGAACATTTAATTTTCGTGGAGAACCCCGTCTGCCAATTGATAATAAAACCGAGTCAGACGTATAAGTATCTTTATTGGTTTTAACAACAAAGTGGTTATCTACTTTTTCAATTGATTCAACTTTTTCCTGTTCATTGATTGCGATTTTATTTTTGCCGAGAACTTCTGTCCATAGTTCAAGAAGTTCTGATTTGGATGTTTCTGCAAGTTTCACTTTTCCATGAAGCGGCAATTCCATTGGCGAGGTCATAACTATTTTTGCGCGAGGAAAATTATATACCGTTCCGCCAAGACTTTCCTGTTCAATTGTTAAAAACTTAAGATTGTTTTGAGCCGCAGTTAATGTTGCTGAAATACCTGCCGGCCCTGCACCAACTATTATTAAATCATATTTTGCTGATCTAGATTTTTGTACTTTTTTAATAATGAATTCTACGGCTTGCTTTCCCTGTTCAACTGCATTTTTAATTAATCCCATTCCGCCTAATTCACCTGCAATAAATAATCCAGGGACATTAGTTTCAAACTCTGGACTAATATGCGGCAAATCAACGCCTCTTTTTGCTGTACCGATTACAAGCGTAATTGCTTCCATAGGACAAGCATGAAAACAAGCCCCGTGTCCAACACACCTTGAAGCATTTATAGTTTTTGCATGTCCATGCACAATTCCAAGAATATCGTGTTCAGGGCAGGCGGCAACACATGCACCGCTGCCAATGCATTTTTCAGGATCGATTTCTGGATGCAAAGTAACCGGCTCGTAAAAACCAAGTTCAATTGCTTTTTCAATTTTTTGTGATACGGTTTTATAATTAGTGCGTTTATTGCGAAGGTAGAAAAAGAGAATTGATAGAGCAATACTCAATACAACAACATATGCAATAATATTTTCTAAATATATTTCCATGAAATACGATGAATTTAAATTGGTCTTTAATTATTAATTGTTGCTAAGTAGCAATAATAAAGCCAACGCAAAAGTCATTTTTTTCAAAAATTATTAAAATTCATTACCCAATTATAGGTAAAAAAAGTATATCTGAACGAAAATAATTCGTTTTATTACTTAGTGTGTAGAAATATATTACAGTTTTTCTAACGAGGATTTTGCCTGGCTGGCTGCTTCAGAATTTGGAAATTCTTTGATGAGATTCTCCCAAATATTCTTCCCTTTTTGTTTGTCTCCCTTAGCAATAGAAATGGCCCCTAAATTATATAAAGCCTGGTAATCTTTTGAATTTAAGCTAAGAACTTTTTTTGTTAACTCTTCTGCTTTATCAAAATTTTGCTCACCGTAGTATACAAATGTTAAATCAAAATAAATATCTCTTCTAGTAGGATCAATTTTAAGAATTCTTTCATAATATTGGATAGCATCTTTACCCTTATGGCCAGCAGTTAAAAGATCTGCATATTGCCTCAATTTTAAAGTATCATTCGGATTCTCTTTTATTTCTTTGTCAAGCATTTCAATTTGATGTTTGTAGGCACTGCTTACATTTTCTTTATTGGGAGCTTCAGATCCTGGGGCTTGCATACTTTTGTGTATATCATCCTTCGGCATTTGACCGCTTGTTGCAGAAGTATTTGTTTTAATAATATCTGTTGATGTATCATTTTCTTGTGAAACAATTACTAAAAAAATAATTGCGGCAATAGCAATAGCTGAATATATATATGCTGGTTTAATTTTCATTTATTATTGGCTCCTAGAATATCCATTTATATCCAAATGTAATAGTAACAACAATGTGAACTAACATAATAATAAACATTGTAATTGCAAATGGAAGATGTACAATGTGCCAATATTTGAAAAGCTTTTGTGTCACTCTTAACAATCCAATTCTTCTAGTTAAAATTAATTTTGCTTTTGAAATTTTAATTATCTCTTTCATTTGTGATTTTGAATATCCCAATAACTTCATATTATTTTTCAAAACTTTCAAAACAGATCTGATTGCAAACGAATCTTTAAAGACAGCTACTATGCTTTGAGTCAATGTGATGTTTTTATATTTTTGAAATGATTGCAACTCATTAAGTTTTGAAATAACATTATCACCTACTTTATAATCCAGCCTCAATTTATTGGTTAAATCTTCGCTCATAGTATCAAGTTCTTTTATGCTTAAAACCTTACCTTGAATTGTATGCGGTATTTGCACGTATAGAAATCTTCCAACCACACCGCTTAAAACAACTGCAACCATACTCCAAAAGCTAACGGCAACAATTCCGCCAAATTTAAAAGCTGTATGATAAAGAACAAGGATTGGCCCGACAGTACATAAAAAAATATGAAATTCCAGCCAATGTTTCAGAAAGCCGAAATTCATAAATTTTGTTCTTTTCCTAATCATGTAAATTGCAACGCCTACGATCATCATCAAGGAGCCAATGATGCCAAATCCATGTCCCCACAATCCACTTGGTTTTAGAGCCGTATGCTGGGCAAGAAATACTCTTTCTTCAAGAGGCGCACGGTAATATTGATACCCGTTAACAGCAAGTAGTAGTGTAACACCAATACCAACCACAAAAAATAATATTATATAAATACGATGAAGCGTTTTGTTCATTAGGTTCTACTAATTATTCTTTAATGTTTAACAATAATTCAATGAACTAAAATCTTATACCTTATTCAACGGCCTCAATAAGTGTTGAATATCTTGAAGAATTATCTATTGTCATTTCACTAATCTTATTTATAAGTATATTGATTCGTTCATTCTGATTATCATCAAAATTTTCATAAGCTTCTTCAGAGGTAAATAAGTAAACTTCCTGGAAATGATTTTTTTTACCTTTAACTTCATAAATAGAATAATTTTCCAGGCCCTCTGCTTTTAAAAGAGTTTTTAATTCTCTTGCCGTGGAAATATATTCGCTTCTTTTATCGTTATTTATTTCATATTGTATTGAAAATATTACTTTAGCCATTTGTTCTCCATTATTTATAGAAACTTGTTAAGAAAAAATTCTCCATTATAAATTGACTTCGCGGGACCTGTTAATGACATCCCGCTAACTTCATTTTCAACTAATTTAAAATTAACTACCAACTCATCACCGCCTCTTGTTAATAGTTTGATAGGCGGCTTTAAATTATAATTTAAATAACTCAAATATGCGGCTGCTACCGAACCGGTGCCGCAAGCAAGAGTTTCATCCTCCACTCCTCTTTCATAAGTTCTAATATTAATTTTACCATCACTAATTTGAATAAAATTTACATTAGTGCCTGAAGGAGAAAAATCATTATGATATCTTATTTCTCGTCCCAAATTAAAAACAGGAAACTCATCTATATTTCTGTAGACAGATGAAATATTTTTTACATCTTGCAATACATCATCAATCTTAATTACTACATGCGGTGAACCTGTATTAATAAAAGATGAATTAATTAATTGTCCGCCTGCTTTAATTTTGAAATTAACCTTCAATTGTTTCGGCGGATTTAAGCAAAATCGGATGAGCTCTTCCGAAATTACATCTCCAAGATAATTTTCTCCATTAGAAATAAATTTAGCTTTACCGAAATTTAATCGATTAGTGTCATTAGCAAATTTAATTGCACACCGAGCTCCATTTCCGCAAAGACTTCCAGTTGAACCATCGGCATTATAATATTCCATTACAAAATCATATTTATCAGAATCATAAATAGTATATTAGTCCATCCGCTCCAATACCATTTCTACGATGGCATAAACTCTTAATTTCTGCGGGATTAAGCTCAAACTCGATATTACGATTTCTATCGATTACGATGAAATCGTTACCCGCGCCACTCATTTTAGTAAAATAAATTTTTTTCATTGAGGCACTAATTTAGGTTAATGCAAGATTGATTTCAATAAAAATTTTTTAATAAATATGAGTTTATGAAGGATTTCAGATTTTAACAAACGTCAAAGACAAATCGAATCATAATGTATACAAATCTTCATAAATCACTAATCTGTAAGCATTTAATGTTTGTAAAAATGAAAAAATAAATTCGTAGATGAGCTTTGTGTGTATGAAGAATGAAACAAATCGATATTAAATTTATAGAATTGATCAGAATTAAATGAGTATAAAATTAACTTGCTTTTTCCACATGGTTTTCACATGAACAAGCCAAATTGCCCGATTTAATTTTCTCGAATGCTTCCTTCCCTTCTTTAAATGCATAGTATGCAATTCCAAGTGAACCTAAAATATCAAAGTAACTGATTTTAAATATTTCATAAAGTCCGCTTGCACCTAAAAGAATAAAAGAGAGATAAAAACAAGTTTTTGTGCAATTGGCGTCCGAAATAATTGCATCTGAGTTGAGAGCTTTTCCGACCTTTAATTTCGCATTCATTAAGTAGTACATTGTTACAATTGAAATTAAGGAAACAATAATTCCAGCAAGTGTAGTTTCCGGTTTTACATTGTAAATGATACTCAAAATTGAGCCAAATATTAGTCCCGCAGTTAAAATATAAAAACTCACTCCAGTTATTCGTAAAGCAGTTTTTTCAAATTTGTCTCTTTCAATTACATTAGAGTTCTTCATTCTTAAAACCATATGAAGAATTCCTAATCCTGAAACAACTTCAACAAAACTGTCAACTCCAAATCCAAATAAAGCTAAAGTTTCATCTGAATAACCAAATGCTACAGAAACTATTCCTTCAACTATATTATAGCCAACAGTAATGATGGAAAGGATTAAAGCTATTCGTAATAAGTTTTTCAAAATAATAATTTAAAATTAATTTTTCGATTTGAAGTTAGGTGTTAAATATATATAAAAATTATTAATTCTTTAATAAAAAAAATTGTTTAGCAAAGATTGCGATAGCGAAAAGAATTTATAAAAGTTATTCATCCCATAAATTGGTCTATTCCAAAGCCAAATTTTTTATTTTTCTCTGTCATCTTCAGGAAATAATTTAATCTTTTACGAAAGAAATCAGGCCTGTTTCTAGAGCCATCAACAAATCCAATTCTAATTCTTTGATAAGCTTCAGGAAATTTTTGAAAATACTCCCAGGCTTTTTTGTTTGCTTTTAATTCTTCTAAGATATCCTTTGGAATTACAAATTCTTTATCAAGGATATCTCCTATTGAATTCAAAACTTCTTTAGTCACTTTCTTCTGTTTAACAAGTTTTCGTAATCTTTCTTTATTTGGCTGTGAGTAACTGCTTTTAGGATTTCTTCTAGAAAATTTTTGAGCAAATTTTTTCTCATCAATCCTTTTTGTGGTACTGTCAATCCATCCAAAACATAACGCTTCTTCTACTGCGTCATTATAAGGAATTCTTGGTTTCCCTGAGTCTTTTTTATAATAGATTAGCCAAATTTCCCTTTCAGTTTTATAATTCTCTTTTAACCAGTTCCTCCAATCTTTTTGGTTGGTGACATATAATGTTTTTGTAATTTCCATTATTAATATATTTTATTAGAATTAGATAATATAAAATAAAAAAACCGTCGCTGTTTATGCAACGGTTAAATGGACATATGACGAATTGCTAAAAATAAAGGCCAGTAAACCAAAAATACACAGTGAATAGGGCGTGCAGATATTTCATTCAAACCCTGCCTAGCTACCCCCTGGCTAATACATGCAATTGAATTTGCAGATCGTCCACGCCCTCCAACACCATATGATGAAAGGCTTTATAAGGAAATATAATTCAACATGAATTATTTATATAAAACTTTTATTTTATCCTGTGCAAAAACTTCCTTTCGTTTAATTTAATATTGGTTTTAAATTGTGATCAAACTGTGACTGTTATTTAATTATTTTCTTAAATGTTTTACTAACCGGGTTAATATCAACCTAAATGCTTTAATAATAACATATATTAAATTTCTAGTTCAATTATAGAAAAATGTACAATTAAAAAAATCAGTATAATTACCATAAGTTATCCACATTTTAAAAATTAGGTAGTTATACTGATTTTTTTAAAATTATTTTATTATAAATTTGGGCAGAAGAAGGAGGAGATATGGATTATGATAAATTAAAAGATATATTGGATGATATATTATTATCCGATTATATTGATATCAGCGAATACCAGGATAAATATTTTTTTATTAAAAAATTGATAAATGAATTTCCTGAGACAAATGAAAATGTGTTGTATAAAAGTTTGGATTCTACAAATAATACTGTTTCAGCACCACGTAAGAAAAAAGATTTTATCTCATCATTTATAAACGAAATAAAAAAACAAGTTAACTTTGCTTAGTGTATAATAACGGTAATGATATATCTTTATTCAAAGATCTTCTTTTAAACCCAAATAATCCGGTTTTTTATTCAGTAGCATTTACAGTAGTAATATTTGCTGTAGTTATAATATTCATTAAATATATTATATACCCTTTGAATAAAAAGCATTTATTGGAAAAGCAAGAGCTTGAGCTGAAGCAAGTTCGCCTACTAGCACTTTTTGCCGACCTTGATCCAGATCCTGTTATAAGAATTAATAATAAGGGTGAATTAATTTATCTTAACAAAGCAGCGGCACAGCAAATTGATTTTTCTGAATTAGATAATGAAAATCTATTACAATTATTACCGGAACTAAAAAAGAATTTATCTTTATGGATTGAGAATAATGAGCTTGTATCACAAGAAACATATTTTAAAGGAAGATATTATCTAATTTCAATAAGGGGCAATTCAAATTTGGGAATAGCTCAAATATATTTCCATAACATTAGTAAAAGAAAAATATTTGAAGACAAATTAAAAGTGACTTCAAATCGTCTTAAAAAGCTTTCGATACACCTTAATAATAAGCTGGAAGAAGAACGTAACAGAATAGCCAGGGAATTGCATGACGGTATAGGTCAAAATATGTTATTTGTGAAATTAAAAATGCAAAAATTCCTTGACTTAAAAAAAGATGAATCAATAAATGGTGAAGTTCAAATTATTGAAGAATTGTTTGATGGCACAATTAAAGACTTGAAGAGAGTGATCTACAACTTGAAACCAAAAATATTGGAGGAAGTGGGACTAGAGCCAGCATTGAATTATTTATGTAAATCAGTTTCTCTAGAAAGTGGAATTGAAAGTACTATGGATATAACCGGCTTAAAGGAACGGTTAACTCCTAAACTAGAACTATATATATACAGAATAATTCAGGAAGCAATAAATAATATTGTTAAGCATTCACATGCAAAAAATTTTAACATTCAGTTGGTTGAAACAACTTCCAATATTAAAATAATAGTATCTGATGATGGTATCGGCTTCAATTTAAAATCTACAAAAGATAAAACAAACGGCAACATAGGTTATGGATTATTTAACCTTAAAGAGAGAGTAGAAAATTTAGGAGGGAAAACTAAAATTGATTCCTCTTTAAATAATGGTACCATTCTTTATATTCAATTCCCAAAAGAACATGAGCGTAATGAAAGAACAAAAAATTTCAATAATCCTGGCTGATGATCATAAGTTATTTAGGAGCGGTGTTATTGAAATTATACGAAGCTCTGAAGAATTTGATGTAATAGCAGAAGCTGAAAATGGCGAAGAGCTTATTGAATTATTCAAAAATTTGAACCCGGATATTATGCTGGTTGATATATCAATGCCTAAAATTTCAGGTATTCAAGCCGCTAAAGAAATAATTAAAATAAATGCATCTGCTAAAATTTTATTTCTCTCTATGTACGAAAACGAAGAATACATATATGCTTGCTATAATGCGGGAGGTCTGGGGCTTGTAAATAAAAATATTAATAGAACTGAACTTTTCACTGCTTTAAATAATGTTTATCATGGACGAACTGCTTATAGTTTAAATGACGTAGAAATTGTGGAATTAATTAGGAAATTTCAAAGCAGAAGAAAAACCGACATTGATATCACAATGAACATTACTAAAAGAGAGCAGACTATTTTGCTAATGTTAAGTGAAGGATTAACCAGTTATGAAATGGCTGATAAACTTCGTTTAAGTAAAAGAACTATTGACGCTCATAGATCAAATCTAATAAGCAAACTAAATTTAAGATCCCTACCTGAATTAATTAGATATGCGATGGAATATTCTAGGTCTAAAAGAACTTCTCATTAATCTTCTAAACTAGGTATTTATACCGATTTTTTTGAATGACTCTTTCCTTAGTTTTCTTCCTAAAATGAAAGGATTAAAAATGAAAGTTCATTCAATTTATATTTCAACTTTATATTTATTTATTTTTAGCTATGCATTAATCAATTCAACTTATGCTGCTGGAAAGATTTTTACTAAAAGTGAAGCTGACTCGCTTTATGGGCCTGTCAGAATTTCAAAAGAAATTAAGACAGAACAACTAAGATATTATTGCCAGCAAACAAGTAAATATTTAATGTTTTCAATTTTTGAGGGTAAATTGTATATTTTAGGGGATAATAGAAAAAATTTATACTCTGAGGGAACTGAATTAAAGGCAGATCAAGTAGTCCAATTATTTAGTTTGAACATCGTAGAAGAATTATTAAATAAAGGCGAAAACAGTATTACAAAAATAGAGCAAAGAGATAGTGATTTAACCATTTCTAATGGAAATTTTACTTTGGATTTATCCTCTGGATGTCCCCCAAATTGTTCCCCTGATGAATAATAACATATTACACGCAATAATTTATACAGATATTTTTTTCTGGCTATTCCCACCTTTTAGGCAATACTCCACCAAATATTTCCATTATTTCTTAATCATGGCATTAGCGGATCCAATTGCAAATATTATCTATTATTTTTTTAAGTTAAATGCAGATTATCCATATGCATTTCTTAATTTTCTTTTAGCATATGTGATAATAGTTGATAAAAAGAATTTTACAAATCTACTTTTCGCTGTTGCACTAGATATAATAAGTTTGGCTGTCTTAGTTTTTTTCAAGAGCAGTTTCATGGTTAATAATATAGTGCTGATAACTTACCATATAATTATTTTCTATAAACTACTAAAAGATTTTATTGTAATAACATTTAGTAGTTCGAAATTAAACCTATTCTATATATTCTTTATCCTTTTTGAACTTTCATTAATTATCAAATTTTTATTTTATATCACGGTTGTTAAAACCGGATACTTATACTTCTATTTAACTTCAATTTTTGAACTTTTATTGGCTGTTTATTTTTCTTTTTATAATGTTAATAATAGTAAAAAAATTGAGCTAAAAAGTATTTAATTCTATTTAATCCCGTATACACCCGCCTAAAAAAATTAATGGTACTTATACTGATTCTTTTACCCTGATTATTACTTAGCATAGAAATATACTTCTTAAAACCTAATAAAGGAGATAAAAATGGGTTGGAATAATCTTAATGATTTGTTCAATACCGATTCAACTAAACAAATAGATAATAACATCTTTGACTCAGACTTTATTGTTAAAGCAATAAAGTCTGAATTCCCATTCATGGATATTTTTTTAGTGGAACATGCTGTTAGAAAATGCAGTGTTCATTTAAAAGAGGGCGGTTCACATTCAGAGTTTATTAAGTGCTTAAAAAGCAAATTAGATGGATTCGAATAATGAAATAAATTAGTAAACAATAAATTTGTAAGGTGGCGACTCCTACTATTCCCTTAATTAATAACTATTTACTAAAATTGTTTATAATATTCTTACACCTCGAGTTACGAAAGCAAATCAAATTTAGTCTATTGATTTTTATAAAATTAGTATACTATAAATTCATTTTTACTTTATCAATCACATCGTACTTGTTTGTACAATATTTACTGACTGAATTCTATAGAAGTAAACTCCACTTGCGGGCAGCTGGCGTTAAAGTCAACTTCTTATTATCTGGTGCTTTTGTTTCATTAAATAATGTTGCAACTTCTTTTCAATATATATCAAAAATTAGAAGCTCTAAGAATAAAAATGAAATCTTTGATTAAATCACCTTGGGTGAATTTTTCATTTTATTTTTAATTAAAACATTATTTATGTGCGGAATATTGGAAGAATGTAAGTAGATTCTGAAATAGATGAGAAGAAGTTTAAAATTCATGATATCAGGTCGACTAACAAAATAAAATACTAGCATAGAGCTATAAACAATTTTATTGCAGCAAGATTGAATTGGGAAATAAAACTTTTTCCCAATAATCTAAGTTGCTAATTCAATTTTTTGTCTCTAAAAAATGTCTCACCTTTTATAAGCCAGGAAATTCCAAAGGACAGTAAGGACAATGATTCAAGAATCAATATCGGTCTGAGAGTTGCAATAAAAGTATTTTGTAATGCTATCTCAAAAACAGTCATACATAATATTGAGAACAATATTATATAACCGCAGATCATGTATACTAAATTTCTTTTCTTCTTCTCCTTTGTTAATGGTTCACTCCCACTCCTGGTAAAAATAAATATTGACATGAAGGCCAAAGATATCAAGAATAATGACGCAAATGATAGGTGAATATAGCGTGAAATATTATCATTTATTTGGAATACGCCTACTTTGATAATTTCACTTTTACCATTTGCAGTTGGAAAAAATACGGTTCCAAGTGCTAATATCCCACTGATAGTTCCAGTGTTATGATCAATTCGTTGGTAACCTCTATATGATATCAGAAAAAGTCCCATAGAACAAATAAGTCCTACAAAGAAATCGTGCATATTTGTATAATAATAGCTGCTAATGGAATCACCTAAAAAGCCTCTGTTCTGAATTAAGCCACCCATTACAACAATTAGTGGCAATCCAATTCCTAGGATGCCAATCATACGCCTCATATTTAGATAAGAGATGATATAAATAGAATTGATATTAGGATTAGTCATTATTCAGTTTCCTTCCAAAAAAATTCTTTAAAAATATTCTACCATATTTCTTATTCAGGTCCCCAAACAAATATTCAACGTAACAATTCGTTAATTAAAGCGCTATGATGTGGCCAATCTTAACAATTGTGTTCCAATGATTAATTTAATTTGTTTTTAAATAATTTAACTGTTAATAAGATTAGAAGATCTTTGGTGACACCAATATTACTCGGTATACTCAATTCGCAACTTAAAAATATTTTACATCAGTTACCAATCAAAGAGAACTGTGTGTAAAAAGATGTTTATCGAATAAATTTAATTGAGTATGATCCCTACGAATATATAAAACCGGAAAGAGTCATAGTAAATTCAGAGTATTATAAAACCATTATTTTGGTATAATTCAGTTTTAGTTGAGTACCGAACTAACCGTTCCAAATTCATATGTTTTTTATTCAATGCATACATCCTTTAAATGAACTAGACATTTTATATACCTAGTAAATAGTTTAGTTATGATATCGACAGGCTCAATTACTTACCGTTTGGACAAAGACCGATCATCTATCTTCAACTATTTTATTTCGAATAAGTGATCGTCTTTTTGCGAAATATCGCTTTACCTTTGTGATTAATACTTGAAAAATAGGATAAAACATTATTTAGTATTTGGCATTTTATTTTATAGAATCTCTTTAAATGTTTGAACTATTAATTTATTAGCAAGTCTATGAAAAGTAATTTGATTAAAATTTGTTCATAAAGATTATTACTTCTTAGAACTAATTAAACGAGATTGGTTAATTGTGAGAAGTTGAAATAGAATTTGGTTAAATCTTCCGGACTCTAATTAAAATGTTCGAACTTGTTCCAAATGTTAAATAGCAACAAAGTTAGTTAATAATTCAAATAATCAAAGGAAACGAGAGGTCAATATGCAAGTGATTTTAATTATTGGGATTGCAACAATTATGGCTTCAATTAGCCTTGTTTCAATGTTCTTACAAACAAATTTGAATACAGATTACAGAAAATGGTTTAGACGCAGATATACAGCTAGAAAGAGCATACCGCTGGAGGTTACTTCGATCGAGAATGCACCAAAATCAGTTTTACAAAAAATATATAGATGATTAAAGTTTTACTTGGCACCTGAAAGTAAGAAGCTTGAAATAAAACTCATTTTTACTGAATGTTCGAGTTGAACGACAGTCCATTTTAGAACTATTATTACGAAATTTATATATGATTATATATGACAAGTAAGATTTAGTTATGGAGAATTAAAATGTATGCTGATAATCCGAATCAAAATCCCTATCAATCTAAAACTATAGATGAAGTTTTAAAAGAATTAAATACCAACAAAGAAAAAGGATTGACAGATTCCGAAGCAAAAGAAAGAATTAAAAAATATGGGTTGAATGAAATCCCGGAAAAAGAAGAAACTTTTTTACATAGAGTTTTAAGGAGATTCTGGGGACCAATTCCATGGATGATTGAAATTGCAGCAATACTTTCTGCTTCAGTTCAAAAATGGGAAGACTTCGGAATTATAACTACTTTGCTTTTGGTAAATGCTGTTATCGATTTGTGGCAGGAGAGTAAAGCTTTAAGTGCTTTGAGTGTGCTCAAACAAAAGCTGGCAAAGAAGGCTACAGTTTTACGCGATGGAGTATTCAAATCAATTGATGCCAAAGAGCTTGTCCCTGGAGATATAATTAAAATAAAGATAGGTGAGATTCTTCCGGCAGATGTTAAGCTGATTGAAGGAGATTATATTCAAATTGATCAAGCGGCATTAACAGGTGAATCATTGCCGGTAACTAAACATGCGAATGATACAGCATATGCAAATTCTGTTGCTAAGCAAGGAGAGATGATTTCAGTTGTTACGTTAACCGGATTAAATACCTTCTTTGGCAAAACAGTTTCACTTGTTGCAAAAGCAGAAAAAGAACAGAAAAGCCATTTCCAAAAGATGGTTATAAAAGTAGGTAACTATTTAATATTCATAACAATTTTCATGGTTGTATTAATTATTCTAACTGCACTATACAGACATGAAAATATGATTGACATATTAAGATTTGCTTTGGTTCTTACTGTTGCTGCAATTCCGGTTGCTTTACCAGCTGTCTTGACTGTTACAATGGCGGTCGGTGCAATTGTGCTTTCTAAAAAACAAGCTATTGTAAGCAGACTTGCATCCATTGAAGAGCTTGCCGGGATAGATATTTTATGTTCTGATAAAACCGGTACACTTACTAAAAATCAAATGACTGTAGCAGAACCGGTTACATATTCAAATTTTAGTGTTAAAGATTTAATGATTTATGCTGCTCTTTCGTCTAAAGGAAGAAAATAGTGATCCGATTGAAATTCCGGTTTTTGATTACCTTAAAAAAAATAATTTATATGATGAACTAAAAAATTATAAAGTAGAAAAATTTACTCCGTTTGATCCGGTAAATAAAAGGACTGAAGCATTAGTTCGTAATGCTGAGGAAAAATTAATTATAACAAAAGGCGCTCCTCAAGTTATAATTAAATTATCTTCAAAAAGTATTGATGGAGATGCGGTTTCAAAAACAGTTAATGAATTTGCAGCTAAAGGATATAGAACACTTGGAACAGCAATTAAAAAAGGGGAAGATCAAGAATTTAAATTTGTTGGAATAATTCCACTTTACGATCCACCACGTGATGATGCAAAAGAAACAATATCTGAAGCTAAAGAACTTGGATTAAATGTTAAAATGGTAACCGGGGATAATGTAGCAATTGCTAAACAAATTTCTGAGCAGCTTGGGCTAAATTCAAATATTCTTGAAATTGATGAATTAAAAAATGGCGGCAATGCACAATTTATTAAAATGACAGAAGTTCTTGCAAAAACTATTCAGCAGAAATTAAATCCTAATCTTCCTTCGGATAAAGTAAAAGAGTTTGCTCAAGAAGTCAGTAAAGAACTTGAATCAACTTTACATCTTGAAAAGGTTGAAGAGAGTAAAGGTAAAAAGCATGAATCAGAAATGCTCAGAATAATTGAAGAAGCAGGAGGCTTTGCACAGGTTTTTCCGGAAGATAAATATACTATAGTAGAACAACTTCAAAATGGAGATCATATTGTCGGGATGACAGGTGACGGAGTAAATGATGCGCCAGCACTTAAAAAAGCAGATGCCGGGATTGCAGTTGCCTGTGCGACTGATGCTGCCAGAGCTGCAGCAGATTTAGTTTTACTTGCACCAGGTATTTCTGTAATTATTGATGCTATTAAAGAAGCTCGTGTTATCTTTGAAAGAATGAACAGTTATGCAATATATAGAATTGCTGAAACTTTAAGAGTAATTTTATTTATGACTCTGGCAATTTTAATTTTCAATTTTTATCCTGTAACTGCAATTATGATTATTATTCTTGCTTTGTTAAATGATATTCCAATAATAACCATTGCTTATGATAATACTAAAATTGATCCATTCCCGGTTAAATGGAATAATAGGGAATTATTTGGGCTTTCAACTCTATTAGGAATTGCCGGCGTAATTTCTTCATTCTTAATTTTCTTCTTGCTAGAAACTTATTCAAATTTACCGCAACCATTAATTCAAGCAGCAATATTTACTAAACTAATAATTGCTGGACATGCTACCGTTTTTAATACAAGAACCAGTGACTGGTTTTTCAAAAAACCGTATCCATCAAAACCACTTTTGCTTGCTTCTTTATCAACAGCTGTTTTAGGATTGCTCGTTGGTGTATATGGAATATTTGTTCCTGCAATTGGATGGAAATGGGGTTTGATAGTAACCGGATACGCATTAGCATGGTTTATTTTTAATGATGTTGTTAAAGTTTTTTTCTATAAAAACTTTATTAAAGAGAACAAAATATTTCACAAATTCTTCAATAAAGAACATAATTTGTAAAATTAGAAATTGAATTAATTAAGATTCAAAATAAATTCAAAGATGTTCCTACTCATCATGTATCAGTAAACATACTTCGCAGCTTTTTTTATTGGGCCAAATTAGTTATCTACTCCTAACCGAGCATCGGTCCATATCAAAATCTCTTCTTAAATAAGCAATTAATATTAAATGAAATTGCCTACCTTAAGGGCAAATAATGATTTGACATCTTTTAAAAAGATTATGAATTCGGCCGAATGAATAGCTGCACCCAGCGTCGACTGACAAACCGCCAACCTTTTTCAGTACGAACAAAACGATCATGATCTTCGCCGACGACCCACGGTATTGAACTACTTTTCTTATCATCCATAAAAACAGTAAGAATAGTTAAACCTTCTGCAGTATCATGACTTAAATTCACAAATCTCATATTCCCAGCAACGTGACGTATACTCTTATACGTCTGTTGTTGTTCAATCTTAATTCCCCAATTCATAATAGCTTCCCGGCCTTTATATATATTGTCACCTATGATCAGCTCACCGGTTTCGATAAAAAGTTCGTGCAGTGTGTCGGATTTTCCAAAATCAACTCGCCATGCTGCTTCAGTAACCAGACGTTGAAGAGCAACATGATCAGCATCTGTTACCAACTCTATACCTTTTTTAGGTTTTACCAATTTATCCATCTTCTTCCTAAATAATTAAATATACTGTTTTATATCACATTGGTATTTATTATTCTTTTGTCAAAGCGATTCAATTTCCCTTTTTGAAAAACTTTTAACCAGGTTGTTATGATCAATTGGTTTCCTAATTAATCCTAAAGGGTTTAAATAATAAGAAGTAATTAATCTGCTATAATCATCGTAAGTTGTAATAAATATATAAGATATATTCAAAACTTCTTCCAATCGAGCAATAGCTTCAATGCCATCCAATTGACCATCAAGATTTATATCAGTTATAATAAGAGATGGATGGATTGATAATGCCGCCTCCATTATTTCTTCACCTTTGGAGATAATTGGATAAACTTTGTAGTCTAAAGAAGCAAGATAAATTTCTATCTCATTGGCAACTTCTAAATCAACTTCTGCAATTAAAGATGTTTTTTGATCAGCCATAATTTCTCCAATTTAACAAATGAATGGACAAAAATATTTTTTTAAGTGCTCTATAAAATAGACTGATGCCTATTTTTCCCAATTATCCAGCCTGCTTTTCTAGCTTCAACTTGATAAGTACTTTCCAAGAAATTTAGTATTAATTCTTTTGGGAAATCAGAACTTCTGACTTCTTCATACATCATTAAAGCGATTGCTCTACCATGTAAAGATCTCCAAAATGCAGTATCCGGCATAAGAGATTCTTCCATTATATTTTTAGGTTCAGGATAAGTATAGGAATAAAAAGCCGGTTCCTGGATGTCATCATCTCCAGCCCAAAAACCAAAACTTATTACTTGATGAGAATATGCTTCTCCTTTCTCTTTTTTCATAGCATTGTTAATAGGCGTAGGATTACTTGAAAATTTTCTTAAAGCTAAATCGAAATTATCCCAAAATAAATGAACCTGGGTAATCTTCGTATTAAACCTGCTGCGGAATTCTTCAAATACTCCATCAACAAATCTTAATATTTCGAAAAACCTTTCAATATATTCTTTATTATAAGATTTATGTGCCATATCTTTTTCGAAATAAACAGTACTAAAACAACGGTAAGGTGCCGTATCGATATTGACTTCAATTCCAAGATCTAAAAGATTTAAAATTACTTTATTATAAAATTCAGATACAGTTAGTCCATCATATAGTGAAAATGATTTTGTGTTATTAACAGTATGAATAATCAGCCGGTGATTAATAAGATCCAATTCTATTTCAAAGATTCCATATTTATAAGGAACAGTTCCGGTTTTCAGTCCTTGTGATGAAATATAAAGAGATGTATGCCACCAATTATAAACTTGGAGATAAAATGAAAGGCGAATCTTTCCTATAATTTGAAGAAATAAATGAAGAGTGTTTTTTGTTTCCTTTCATTCATATAGCGGCAGCGAAGGTAAGATTAATTTTTCTTTGAAAATTGTTGTTTCCATTTTGCAATAAAATTTTATAATGATTCAAAAAAAATATCATCGATATAACAATACCCCCATTCTTCTCCGGGTTCGAAAGATTGAATGATCGCATGGCCTGTTGAATGAAAATGTTTTGTTGCATGTTTGTTTTTAGAATTATCACAACAGCCTACATGACCGCATATTTTACAAATTCTTAGATGTACCCAATCATCGCCCGACTGTAGACATTCCTCACAGCCTTCTGTATGCGGTTCAACATTGTTTATTAGTTTTATATGAGAACATTCTTTCATTGCAGACCTTTCTTTTTTTAATAAAGCAATAATATGTAAAAATGAGTATGCTCTATTAACTAATGTTTGTACTGACTTTTTTCATGAAAGCCTTACCTCTCAGCATTCCAATGTGCATTTAATGATTTTGTGTACAAAAGAAATTCACCAGCTGACATATTTTAGAAATTATATGCGTTGCAGCGCTGATATTTTCTTGTCCAATACCTATTCTTGCTTCCATATTTTTATTTTATTTATGTTAGCCTGTAACTTGTTATTATAACTGTAATTTTGTTTCAAAAAAATTTTAAGCTTTCGATTTTGTTGGTATCCTGTCGTTAATCCATTCTAATAAATCAGACATAACAACTTCTTTTTCAATATCATTTAGGAGGTCATGATAACCGCCTTCATAAAGCTTTAAAGTTTTATCGGATGAACCTGTATTTTTATAGAAAAACTCGCTCCCACTTGATTTTGCTGCTTTGTCGGCAGTTCCATGTAGAATTAGTACAGGCAAAGTAATGTTTGGAAATTCTTTTTTAAGTTTTTCATCGGCACGAACCATTTCTGCTAATGTTTGTGTTGGTTGAGTTTCGTGTTCAATCAAAGGATCATTGTTCATATTGTCCACTGCTTTTGGGTCCCTTGAAAAGTTTTCATTTTTTAGTCTGAGAACATGAGCATGAGGAGCAATATGCTCTAATCCCTTGAAAACAGCTAAAGCGAAATCTGGAGCCGGAACCTGAAAAGCAAAACTTTCGCAAATCAATCCGGCAAGTTCCTTTTGATGTTTAAGTGTGTAAAGGCAAGAAACTACGCCGCCTGCACTGTGTCCAAGTAAATAAATAGGCAGACCAGGTTCATAGGATTTTATAATATCAATAAATTCTGCTACATCTTTTACGTAGTCTTCAAAACTTTTAACAAAGTAACGTTCACCATCAGATTTACCGCGGCCTCTAATGTCAAGAGCATATACTGCCAAACCACTGGAAACCAATTGCTCAGCAACCCAAATATAATATCCGCTATGAGAATTGAAACCGGGAACAATTACAACCACACCCCGGGGGGATTCTTTTGAATACCAGGAACGTGTAAAAATACTAAGCCCGTCAGAATTTTTGAATGTCGATTCGTTCATTTTATTACTCCATATATTATTTAATTATTTATAAAGACAATTCTATTTAGCATAATTATTTCATTAAAAAGTTACATGATGTTCAATTGATTTAACCATTCTAACACATTTTCTAACCAACTAATTTGAATAACCCAACTCGTTTTCATACCGGCTTATTATCTTTCTGAATTAGCTTCTTCTTGGAATATCTTATTTATTTCTTTTACAGGTGTATTTCTTTCAGTCACAAACACAAGGTCAGAGATAGTTCCCGCCGGAACCGGGCCCGGTATGTTTCTTTCTCATTATAAACAAAAGATAATTTGATCTTAAAATTTAAACTAAAGCAGAGAGGATATTTAAAGTTAGTGATTTAATATTGAATTGTAGTGATCTATCTCAAAGCGGTAATAATAGAAGTATTACTAATCACTTCAATTCAGTTTAAATCTTTATATTTTAGATTACAAAGCCAAATTATATACCATTATCTTTAATTTTTTTTATAAAAATCCTTATACTTTTTATGAGATAGAATAGATATATCGCTTCCTTAAAAAATTAAGTTCGATATTTCGCTCAATCTAGATAAGTCTAAAAATTATAAAATTGGATTGTGATTAAAATTTTACCCGGAGTTTAATGACAGAAGGATTGTTATAGTAATAATTAACTAATTCAAAAGGAAAACTTATTATGAACGACAAAAGTGTATTTAATCATATCAAAGAATTGTCCGAAAAGGAGCAGAAGGCTTTATTCTAAAGAAGATTTATCCGATAAAGAAATCAAAGAACTGGATGAAATGAAAGTAGAACTTGACCAATGCTGGGATTTATTAAGGCAAAGGCATGCACTTAAAGACGCCGGGAAAAATCCTGATGATGCTAAAGTTAAGATCCGCTAAGACAGTGGAAAATTATAAGCAATAAGTTTTGGAAAATAAGGATATTAATTTTTCCGAAAATAAAAAGTGCAAGCGTGACACCAGTATCAACTATATTTTTTTAGCATGTAGTTAATTTATTTTTCAATGCTTAATGTTGTTACCTGACATATAAAATGATCTGAACAATAGAGGCAAAACCTTATTTAAGTGGTAATTACTTTTTAAAAAGCCTAGCGATATATTTCTTAAGTAGCGCCATGTATAAGTCAAATAATTATAAACCTCTATGGAATCATCTCGCCATCTGGGAGAGCGTCAACCGTATTTGAGATCTGTGCTCTGTCCAACCTCAATAATATAACCATCAGGGTCGCGAATATAGCAGCGTATCTCTCCGTACTTGGGAATCGGCTCAGTGATGAACTCAGCTCCTCGGCTTTTCCATAATTCATAGCATGCCTGAATATCCGCAACGCGGATATTCATAAAACTATTGATCTTGTTCGGGTCAGGGATGCTAAGCGTTACTGTCGGCTTGTCGGCTGTAGGTCCGCCGCCAACGTTAACAATTAACCAGGTATTTGCGATCTGAATATACGCAGGGGCGCCATCATTGTCTCCTCTACTCAGAATTTGGCCGTCAAAGACTGATTTATAGAAATGAGCTGATCTGTCTATGTCGGCAACGGTTAAAAAATGCGCGATAGAGATCCCTTCGTGAGGCGGCATTTCATAGCTTTTATGTTCAATTTGTACTGTGTTCATATTTAACTCCTTTTGATTTTAGTGTTTATTGCAAATGTTAAAATAATTTTACCAATCTTATATCTTCTTAAGCCAATTGATCTTTTTAGAGTCAGCTTCACCTCTATCTTAACCAACCATGTCCCAAATATTTTTCAGTCTACTTCACCATTTGCCTGTATGTGCACCTCCGTCCACATGAAGTATTTCTCCTGTTACCTGACCTGCTTGCGCCAAATAGAGCACAGCATTGACAATGTCATCGACAGATGAAATTCTACCCATCGGCTGCCGAGTCTTAAGAAAGTCATACGATAAATCCTTTTGCAGATTCGTATCAACTACACCTGGAGCAACAGCATTGAATCTGATACCTTCCTTTGCATATTCGATGGCTAGACTTTGGATCACCGAATTCAGTCCTCCCTTGGTAATCATTGAAACCGAGGCGTTTACACCTGCAATCGGGCTATCGGCAAGCGATGCAGATATACTCACAATACTTCCTGATTTCTGCTTTAACATTTGCTTTACAGTTAGCTGTGCTATATAAATGAATCCTAGCAGGTTAACAGAGACTAGAGCATTGAAATCCTCGAGAATATAATCTATAAAAGGTTTGGAGTAGTATATCCCGGCAGCAGCAACTAAAACATCAATAGTCCCGAAGTTTTTAACTGCCGCTTCAACTGCTCTTGCTGCTGTCTCCTGTTTAGAAATATCTCCATCAATGAGAATAAGGTTAGGTGAAGCAGTAAATGATTGACTTATTTTCCGTGAGGTTGCGACTACCCTGAAACCTTGTTTTAGGAAAGCCGCAACCAGACCCCTGCCAATACCTCCGGAAGCTCCAGTGATGATGGCAGTTTTCTCATTAGACATATTACCTCCTTTTAACCAGCATTTTCATTAATAACCTCCATCTCTGCATTTAACAATTGGGGAGAGTTATAAAATTCTATCAATTTATCATTTATCCGTTGAATCAAATTTGCACTAAATGAACCAATGCGATCAAAGCTCACATGATAATTTCATTTTTATATAATTATCAATCAATTACTTTGAACTCTAACACTTTACCTGCAGATACTGAATACTAAAAAGTTTATCTTTGTCCATCCATATTTTTCTGACTTCAAAAAAATCAGAAACGAGTTCCTTAAATTCATCCAAAGTGTACTTATATGAATATTCGGTTATTATATTCTCGCCTTTTTCAAAGTTTATTATAGAGCTGTTAAGCCTCACAGTTTGATCCTCGATACTTTCTAAATGCATTTCAACTCTTCCTTCATCTTCATTATAAAATGCGTTATGCCTGTATTTGCTTATGTCAAAATTAGATCCTAATTCTTTATTTATCCTTTCGAGAATATTTAAATTGAATTCTGCAGTCACTCCTTTGCTATCATTATAAGCTGGTTCGAGAATGTTTTTATTTTTCTTAAGATCGATTCCTAGTAGGAGACCTCCATTCTTCCCGCAGATATTTACAATTCTTCCTAAGAAATTTTTTGCTTCTAGTGGTGTAAAATTTCCAATCGTAGAACCGGGATAATAAATAATAACATTTTCATAATGTTTTCTAATGTGAGGAAGGAAAAAAGTTTCTGAGTAATCGACCGGAAGCGGATAAATATCAATATCGGGATAATCTTTTTTTAATAACCTGGACGAATGCATTAAATGTTCTTCTGAAATATCGACAGGAACATAACCAGCAAGCCCTACAATATTATCTAGTAATAAACGTACTTTAACACTGCTTCCGCTTCCTAGTTCTACTAATAGAGTTTCTTCTCCCAGAAGTGTACTGATCTCATCGATATTATCCACCATAATTTGCGTTTCTGTCCTTGACAGGTAATATTCTTTTAATTTACAAATTTCATTAAACAACTCAGAGCCTTTCTTGTCATAGAATAATTTACTTGGGAGATATTTTTGAGGCATTGATAATCCTTCGAGCACTTCATGGAGAATTTCCGGTTCTTGAATTTCTTTGATTATAGTTTCCATGATTCTAATCGTAATTAGTTAATTAAATTATTAGCTCCAAATAAATAAATTTCTTAGCCCTAATATTTTTTTGTAAAAACTTTTATGTCGCTAGTTCATCTGTTGCAATACATCTTATAACTTCTTGCCTAATCTATTCTTGTATAATCTTTATAGGTGAACTTTCGATGACAATTTATATACCATAACATTTATCCTAATTATTAAATGTTCTTAAAACCTATTTTTGAAAGAAATCGATATATCGTTTCTCTAGTAGATTATCTGCGAAATGTCGCACAATTTAATTTTGGTTTAAAACTATAAAATAATATTGGGTATCATTTTTTCACTTTTTATTATATGGCAGAGAGGTTGTTATAAGGTTAATTATGAAAGGAGAATTTATTATGACTAATAAAAGTGTTTTTAATCATATATTAAAATTATCTGAAGTGGAAAGGAAGTTTTATAAGAAAAAAAAATTATCAGATAAGGAAATTAAAGAACTAGATGGGATGAAGGTTGAACTTGATCAATATTGGGATTTGCTAAGACAAAGGCATGTGCTCGAAAATACAGGTAAAAATCCTAATGATGCAAAAATTCGTTCTGAAAAGTCGGTTGAAAATATTAAACAATAGATTAGCAAAATACATGATTAAGAATCAGTAAAAGAATCACAAAGTAAATATTTAAATAAGCTAAAGACACTGCTAAGTTTTTCTATTTTTTTTGCATTGTTGAGTATCGGTTCATGTGAATTTGATACCGGAACTTCACGGATTACTTAATGTTTCTGAAAATAACTCACATATTAGAGATTTACTACCAAAGTAATTTAGTTTTTACAATTAAGGAAAGGAATGATTAATGAAAAACGCGATAGAAGAACTAATTAGTAAATTTTATATTCAAGACGTAATACAGAGAAGAAAAGCAAGATTAGACCTTGTGAAAATAGGGAAACCCGCAATAAAATATTTAAGTGGCTTATTAAATGAACCAAAAGAGCAAGTAAGGTGGGAGGCAATAAAAACTTTAAGCCAAATTAATGATTCCAAATCGATACCTATCCTTATTAATGCGTTAGAAAATGGAGATATTGATGTTCGCTGGATTGCAGCTGAAGGACTAATCAATATTGGAAAAGAATCGATTGAACCATTATTGAAAGCTCTACTTGAGAATAGCAATTCAAAATATTTACTTAAAGGAGCCCATCATGTATTGAAAGATCTTCAATCTAAAAAGATCTTTGTTGATCGGACAGGATTAATTAATACACTTGAGAATTACAATTTACATCCCAACATAGTGACACCAGTAGAACAATTATTATCTCAAGATTAATAAATTTACATACAGTTAATTTTGTTAACGAAAGAATGATTAATAAAATGGGCTTGAAGAACTAAAGAAAAAAAGATAAACAGATTACTTGCTTCATGGATGGAATCAAAATATTATACGATTAAATAAAGAGCGGCCCTCTCATTAATAGAGAAAGTCACTTTGATATCTGAAGGTCAAATCCCTGAGACGTTTTATTTGAAGGACAAAGGAGTACAAACGTCTAACGAGATTTCCACTGTGCATGGCATAGCGATTAGTACCTTTAATAGAAAAGTAATTCCCAACAGGTTAAAGCTAAATCCCCCATTGAGAAGAAATGCTATCTAGACATTTTTAATTTGCAATTTCATTGCTAACATTAAGTAATAAATCTTTTTATCTTTCTCTTTCACGGAGAGATTTTATAAAATTAGATTGAAGAGGAGTAAGTTTCTCTTGATCAATTGTCTAACCATCCATGACCATACCTCGCAATAAAAAGTATTCATTTCAAAAAATTACAATTAGTCCCAATGAAAAGATTAGATAATGATTATTTCTTTCAATTTAATAGATGAGCAAGTAATTTTACGCTAAGTCAGAGCATAAAGTTTAATGAGACGGGGGAAATGATTATAAAAGAAGATTAATATTTCATATTAAAATATTTATGCGGGCTAGAATGACAAAATATTTGATGTCTTAATAAAATCGTTCATGATTTAATATCAAAACTTAAAAAGAGATAAGAAATAAAAATAAAAAAATCACTGCAAATAATGTTGTCTGACTTTATAATAATATAGTCACTTGCTGTAAATAAAAAATTTGGAAAGCTATGTAATGATTCTACAATGATAAAAGTATGAATAGAGAAATTTTTTAGAATTTTAGTTTCAAATTTGTAAGAATTTTGTAAGTAACCCCTATAACTTATTGTATTAAAAGGGATTTTGTGGAGGTGGCGAGAGTCGAACTCGCGTCCGAAGTTAAGATCCAAAGAACGTCTACACACATAGTTTGCTTTTATTTTTAACTTAAAGATTTAAAACAAACAAAAATCACTTTAAGCGTGCCTGCTTAAATTTCATCTCATCAGCACAGACAACTGATTCGACTATCGTACCTAAACGTCGTTCATCTTTATACCGGTACGAGAACATAAAGTGAACGAGCCGTTAAGAGTTTACTTAAGCAGCTAAGGCGTAATTATATTCGCCAGTTATTGTTTTGTTCCCAACGTTTAACGTGTTTTCGGGGAACACGGTGCGCAGTTCAATGTCTCTTCAACCCCGTCGAAGCCAAATTCACCCCCAGAGAAAAGTCAAAGGTCAAATTTCAAAAGTCAAAAAAATGATTAAATAGAAATTATAATTTTTGATTCTTAATTTTGACTTTTCCAAATGGTGTCTGGAATTTTTGAAACATAATTTTCATAACGAGAAAGAACGAAAAACAAATCTGAAATTCTGTTTAGAAATATAATGATGTTGCCGCCAATATTCACTGTACTATCTAATGCCACAGCTTCTCTCTCGGCACGCCTGGCAACCGTTCTGCAAACATGTAATAAAGCCGCTGATTTTGAACCGCCGGGAAGAATAAAGTTTTTCAATGGTTCAAGTTCAGCTTCATATTTATCAATTTCTTTTTCTAATTCTAAATAAAAAGATGCCGGAGTTCTTGTAATATTTAATTTATTATTTTTTTCAGTATCCGGTGTAGCTAAATCAGAACCAACTGTAAATAATTGGTTCTGAATTTTATTTAAAAGTAATTTTACTTCTTCACTTTTAATTTCTGTAATTGTTAAGCCTATAAACGAGTTTAACTCATCAATTGTTCCATAGGCTTTTATTCGAGGTGAATTTTTTGAAACTCTTTCTCCCCCAAATAATCCAGTATCACCTTTATCACCGGTCTTTGTGTAGATTTTCATTTTTTAAAAGGCAAATCTTTTACTGTTATATTAATCGTTTTACCAGATTCATTTTTGGCTATTAGTTTTGTTCCTTCATTAGCAAATGCTTTATTGATGTAAGCCAATCCAATATATTTATTAAACCTTACTGATTTTACTATTGAAGTAATTATACCAGCTTCGATATTGCTTTCATCAAATAAATTATAGACGTTGTTTTCCTCAGGCTCTTCTTCAAACTCAACACCCATCAAATACTTTTGAACTTTTTCATAAGTGTCCAGCCTTGCAATTACTTCCTGACCGATATAACAGCCTTTAGTAAAACTGACAGCATTTAATTGTTTAGTTTCATGAGGATTATAATTATCATTTAACTCATTTGGTGCTCCAGGAATCCCTTGTTCTATACGGTAAGTTTCATAAGCTTTCTCACCTATCAAATTAAAATTAAACGGGCCTTTATTCTCAACCATGAATTTAACAAATTCTGTGGCATGAACTGGATCTGCAATTATTAAGAATTTTTTATTTCCCCTTTCATCCAGAATTTTAACAAGGAAAAAAATTGTTCCGTCTGCATTAATTATTTTAAAAGAATTTGGTTGAATTTCATTTACAACACTACCGGCAATTAAAGTTAAAAACGAATCGGCCTGCGGGCCTAAAACTTCAAACAAAGTATACTTGCCATTTATATTTGTAATTTTAACATCATCCGAAATGACGTATTTATTAATCCACATTACAACTTTGGGCTGATTTGCAGTACTGCACATTATAATTTGGAAATCATCAAAATTCAGTAGAGTTGTATAATCAATGATTCTTCCTTTCTCGGTAGTAAAAATTGTATTAACAATATTTTCTTTAGCTAAATCTTTTGTTTGATTTGAAGAAATCCTGTTTATAAAATCCAAAACGTCTTTTCCTCTTAACTCAATCATTCCGCGGTTTGAAACATCTTTAATCGCAACACCTTCATATATTGAATTTATCTCTTCTTCAAGAGGTGCAAAGTGGTTTATAACTTTTTTACCATTTATAATTTCCGGTTTATACCCTAAGGATTCATACAAATCAATGAGAGGAAATAATTTTACTTCGGCTTCGGTCATTTACACTCCTAAATATAATTTCGCTGTTGTTATATCTGCTTTAATCCGTTTATGAAATATTAATATATATTGAAAACTTAAATTTAAAAAGAATGACTGAAAATACAATCAACTTTATACAGCTATTAATAACGCCTTGTTTGTTTCCTATTCCTCGAGCTCACATAAATGCTGTCTTTTACATTCCAGGTAAAAGCAACTGAATCTACTGCTTTAATTTCAGTTCCTGAGTCATAATAAATGTATTCGTAATAATCCGGAAATTTATCATTATTTGTATTCGTAATTGTCCTTTGAAAATTAATTCCTTTATATGTCATCATTAAATGAGGAGGAGATGTTAATCCATCAACTAGAAAATAATTGTAATCTATGTGGCCAACACCCTGAGCATAATGAAAATTTACTTTTATATATGGCGTACCATTATATTTCCAATGCTGCAGTGAAAAATTATTAAATCCTCCATGTGAAGGAATTAATGCTTTCCACACCGTATTTAATTTACCGTTGTCACAATGAAAAAGTACTAAATAAAAAAAGGCAGTTCCCAATTTTGTGCTGTCTAAATCAATATAGCTTTCATCATAGCCGATAATGTTCTTTGGTTCAATCAATCTTTCCCCGGGGCGTGATTCTGCAATAACACCGAAGATATAGCTCCTATCATTATCAAAATAAATTACTGCAGGTTTAGGAATATTATAAGTGAAAGACTTGTCAAAATTTAATAGATATGTCCCCTTAGGGAAATTATCTAAAACATATTCTATCGCAGAAATAGTATCACAAGCAAATCTTACTTTCATCTGTTCTTTTTTCACTTTAAGATTGTATTTCTGAATTTCCAAATCTTTTTCCGGAGAATTTTCAACAGCTTCTCTATTTGCACCTATTGATCTTAACTTTTCATCCTGGCTTTTTCTGCAGCCGCTCATAAATGTTAATATTATAGCTGCTATTAATAATAATTTTAATATAGAAGATTTTTTCATATTAAAATGTTTTATAAACTGAACTCCTTCATAAAATAAGCTGAGCTCAATATACCAAGTTCAAAATTATTTAAATCAAAATGCTCATTTGGAGAATGAAGATTTTCGGAATTTAATCCTAAGCCCATCATTACTGCCGGAGCTTTTAATCGCTTTGCAAAAGTTGCAACGATAGGTACTGAGCCTCCTTCTCTGATAAAAACAGTTTTCTTTTTGAAGGCTGTTTCCATGGCTTTTGAAGCAGCCTTTACAGCATCGCTGTCCATAGGAATTAAAACAGGAACAGCGCCATGCAAGTTCAGAACTTTTACTTTAACACTTTTAGGGGCTAGCTCTTTAATATATTTTTCAAATTGAACAGCGATTTTTTTAGGATCCTGATAAGGAACTAGTCTCATACTTATCTTTGCAGTAGCTTTTGAAGGTAAAACAGTTTTAGCGCCTTTACCTGTGAAGCCTCCTATTATTCCATTACAATCTAGCGTGGGACGTGCCCAAATTCTTTCCAGAGTTGTATATCCTTTTTCTCCTTTTAATTTTGCTACTCCTAATTCTTTGGCAAATTTCTTTTCAGAAAATTTTAGTGATTCATAAATTGCTCTTTCTTTTTTAGAGAGTTTTTTTACATCGTCATAAAATTCCGGTATAGTTATTTTACCATTTTTATCTTGAAGTTTTGAAATAATTGAAGCTAGAATATTAATTGGATTTGCTACTGCGCCGCCAAACGAACCTGAATGTAAATCACGATTCGGGCCAGTTACTTCAACTTCCATATAACTCAATCCGCGAAGTCCGTATGTTAATGTTGGAACTCCATTCTCATACAATGCAGTATCTGAAATCAAAACAGCATCACATTTTAAAAGTTCAGTATTTGATTTAATAAATATTTCCAAGTTTTCACTACCGATTTCTTCTTCGCCTTCAATCACAAATTTTACATTGATAGGGAGACTGCCGGTTGCTTTAAAAAATGCTTCAACACTTTTAACGTGCATGTACATCTGCCCTTTATCGTCTGTAGCTCCGCGGGCATAAATTTTACCTTCTCTAATTGTTGGTTCAAACGGCGGAGTTTCCCATAATTCAATTGGGTCAACAGGCTGCACATCGTAATGGCCGTAGATAAGAACTGTCGGCTTACCCGGTGCACCAAGCCATTCACCATAAACAATGGGATGACCTTCTGTTTTAAATACTTCAACTCTGTTCATCCCGGCTTGTTTAAGTTTTCCTGCAACAAAGTTAGCAGCATTCTTAATATCATTTTGATTCTCAGCCAAGGTGCTAATACTGGGTATTCGTAAGAGCTC
The DNA here is from genome assembly GCA_963746735.1 of uncultured Ignavibacteriales bacterium. Classification (GTDB taxonomy): domain Bacteria; phylum Bacteroidota; class Ignavibacteria; order Ignavibacteriales; family Ignavibacteriaceae; genus CAVSWT01. The sequence goes on along the minus strand of CAVVCO010000016.1, from coordinate 109,320 downwards.
TTTCAGCTCTTCGATATAAACATTTTTATTTTCTTTAATGAATTTAATAACTTCATTCATAAAAACTGCTCCTTAATTTTGAAATGAATATTTGTAAATAACAGGAATAAATTCCTTGAAATTTTTTATTGTTTTCTCATCCAAATGATTTAAAATATCTTGTGAAGGGACAAAGAAAGTTTTCCATGGATCATCAGTTAAATAAACATTATTTTCATTGTCAATTGTTATTGATTCAAGAGAAGCGACATAATCATATTGCGGATATCCGGGAATATTTGATTTCAGACTTTTGGTATAACTATTAATTACATTTAATGTATTATCAATTTCTATGTGAAATAATTTTTTATTATTCCTATCAATGCCATAAATTGAATTGTTTTTGTCCGAATATAATCCACAAATAGTACCAATACCTAGATTTTTTGTACTAATAGTTTTTTTAATCCCAAGATTATTTTTATCAACAATAAAGAGAAGCGTGCTGTCGGCAAAAACATTTTGTTCTGAAAATCCTTCGAGCCCAAGATAAAAATGATTTTCATCTACTGCTAATCCTTCGTATCCAATATTTGCAGCTACATATTTTGTAAATAAATCAGCGGGTGTAATTTTTAATTTCTCCATTGACATTAAATTATTTGAAAGCACATTGTCGTTTTCAAAATTCAATTTATAAATTCCTACAAATTTTTTGGGATCGGGCGCATTGCCTTCAATAGAAAGATAAACATTTCCTGTATATTTATCATATACTATTTCTTCAAAATCAGCTTTTGGGAAAGTATCAAGATAAGCTACAACTTGAGGCGAAAAATTAACCGGCTCAAAATTAAATACTGTATCGTTTTCAATTGTAAAATGATAAATTTTTCCAATGTCGTCGGCTATTAAAAATATCTTTTTATTTTGCGCTGTTTCTTTGATAAAAGTTATGCCGGAAGTTTGATCTGAATGTATTGAGTCAGACTGCATCCATCGCGGGTAATTACTATCTTCTTTTAATGAAGTTTCCTTTTTTTCAGTAGGTGATTCGCAGCCAAAAATAATTAAAAGCAAAAGCAGAAAAGGCAGTATATTTTTCATAACTCTTAATTTTTTTTAGTTTAAAATATAGCAAATATTCTAATGAATCATCAGGTTTTTAAGTTTTCTTGTTAAACTTTTTTTGCTTTCATATATTATAATAATGATTTTATATAAATATATACTTCGAAACCATTTTGCTCCTTTTGTATTCTCTCTTTTCACGTTGATATGCATTTTTATTTTACAGTTCATGATGAAATTTGCGGACAGGCTGGTAGGAAAAGGATTGGATACGTGGATAATTATAAAACTAATTGTTTTGAATTTGTCATGGATGGTTGTACTTGTTGTACCAATGGCAACTTTGGTGGCGACTTTAATGGCTTTCGGCAATCTTTCTCAGAATAATGAAATTACAATTTTAAAATCTTCAGGCGTAAGTTTATACCGGATGATGATTGCGCCGATAGCCGCAGGCATCGTTGTTTGTTATTTACTTTTTTTATTTGACAATGATGTTCTCCCTGATGCAAATCACAAAGCAAAAATATTGATGCAGGATATTTCCCAGCAGAAACCCACACTATCTTTGGAACCAGGGGTTTTTTCGCAGGAAGTTTCAAATTATGCTATTCTTGTTCGTGGAATAAATCAGAAAACAAATGAACTAACTGGGATAACAATTTATGATTACACAAACCCTAACACAATTAATGTTGTTACTGCTGAAAAAGGAAAAATATTTTTTTCAAATGACAGAACAAAATTAATTATGGATTTGCAAAATGGAGAAATTCATGAATCAAATGTTGCTAATACAAATCTTTATAGGAAATTAGTCTTCACGAAGCATAGGATTGCAATGAATGCAGACCAGTTTTCGTTACAACAGTCTACCCCTGGCGGTTCAAGAGGTGAAAGAGAATTAAGCACCCAGGCAATGCAGAGAATAGTTGACAGTCTTTCTATATTAAAAAATTCTCAATTAGATTCATACCATAAAGAAGCAAATAAATATCTATATGCTGATTCAGCAATCGCAACAACCTATAACACGCCTTCAGTAATAAAGCCAATTAACACAGCAATGGTTTATGCAAGAGTAATTGAAAAAGCGAAAACTGCAAGGAATATTATTACATCAAATCAGAAACGACTTGAATATACTCAAGGAGAGATAAATAAATACCAGGTGGAGATATATAAAAAATATGCATTGCCTGGAGCATGTATTATTTTTGTTTTGATTGGGGCACCATTGGGAGTAATGACTAAAAAGGGTGGATTTGGAATGGCTGCAAGTATAAGCCTATTTTTCTTTGTGATATATTGGGCATTTTTAATCGGCGGAGAAAAACTGGCAGAACGAAATTTTATAACGCCTTTCATGGGAATGTGGTCTGCAAATATTTTGCTCGGTTCTGCTGGAATAATTTTAATGTATAAGACAGTTAGAGAAAATGTTACATTGAATTTTTCATGGTTTAGGAGATTTCTTCCCAAACAGTTTAGAGATATACAAAAAAGTGAAGAAGAAAATAACAATTGAAAATTTTAGATAAATATTTCGTAAAACAATTTCTTCAAACAGTATTCTTTGGAATAATTGCGTTTACAATAATCTTTGTTGTAATTGATATGATGGAAAACCTTGATGATTTTATTGATCAGAAGGCAGGCATCGATATCATACTTCATTATTATTTTGTATTCTCGCCAGAAATAATAAAACTTGTAACACCTATCTCAGTATTATTTTCTGCGTTGTTTATTGCCGGCAAAGCTTCAAGTTTAAGTGAACTTACTGCACTCAAAGCAAGCGGCATGAGCATGTATAGATTCATGCTTCCCTTTTTAGCTGCATCTTTTCTTATAAGTATTTTTTCAATTTACTTTATCGGGTATCTAGTGCCAATGGCAAATAAAACAAAGATAAATATTGAAAGAACTTATTTGAACCGCGGATTTTCTTTTGCTGGCAGTAATCTTTTTTTCCAGGACTCTAAAAATAGAATTGTCAGTATTTCTTTTTTTGATGATTCAAGAAATCAAGCTAATAGAGTAAGCATTCAGGATTTTGAAAGCAACGACTTAACTAAGATGGTTACTCGGATAGATGCGGCTAATATGGTATACGATACTCTCAACAATGTTTGGGTTGCTCACAACGGTGTTAAAAGAATATTTACTGATAGAAATGAATCAGCCGAATATTTTAAAACAATGACTTTGAACAATTTAAATTTTACAAATAAAGATTTGATTAGTAAACAACAAAAACCAGAAGAAATGAATTTAACTGAATTAAAAAAATTAATTAATTCCAAAGTACAAGCCGGTAACGATCCAACTAGTGCTATGATTGAATACTATTCACGATATTCATTTCCAATGGCAAGCCTAATTGTGGTTTTGTTCGGACTCCCCATTTCAGCAAATCGGCGAAAAGGCGGGGTTGCAGTTCAAGTAGGTATAAGCATCCTTTTAACTTTTATTTATTTAGTATCAATGAAGATTAGTCAGGCATTTGGAAAGAATGGAGCATTAAATCCATTTCTAACAGCATGGATTGCTAATTTTATTTTTTTAGCTGCTGCATTAATTAACCTGCCGAGAATGAAACAATAATTTTATTAGAGTAAAAATCTTTTAATTGATGATTTAAACCATTTAGGGGTGTTCAATTGAACACCCCTACAAAATTTGATTCTTGTATAATTATAAAACTCTTTGGCGCTTAAAGCCTACCCTTCGCGGAGGTTTGGAGAAGCTGCCTATTTCACAAATAACATTTTCCTTGTAAAGCTTTTTCCATTAACTGAAAGCTTATACAAATAAATTCCGCTTGTTAAATTTTCACCTCGATTATTTATTCCTTTCCATTCAACGTTATATGTCCCGGCATGCTGTGTTTCATCAACTAATGAAGCTACTTCTTTACCAAGTATATCAAAAACTTTTAAGCTGACATTCGATTCTTTTGGAAGAGCATATTTAATTGTGGTTGAAGGATTAAATGGATTAGGATAATTTTGAGATAAAATAAAATCTTCAGGAATCTTATTGTCAATTTCATGAACAGCTGTAAGAGTATTAACGGTAGCTCTCATTAAAAGTGTAACTGGAAAATATGAACTTGAATTTAGATTTATCCAGTTTTGATTTGTATCGTCCCACTCCCATGCTCTTCCATTAATTGCTGTAGTATCCGCCCCAATCAATGGTTGATTTGTACCGTCATAATAGATACCAACATAAAAATCACCGCTAACATTTAAATTTAAAGAACCTGTCGATATTGGAAACCAAAAATCTTTCGCTCCTGACTGCGGAGTAATTGGATTACTGTTTAATAATAAATTGCCTGGCTTATTCCCGCCATCATCATATATTTTTATTTTAAAGCTTCCGCTTCCAGATGAATTATCCCCGCCGTAATAGAACTCAATATTTGCAAGTGAACTATTCGATGGAGCAGTTAACCTGTTTAATATTCCCCAATTCGCATCGGTTTCAAAAATGCTCATATCAGGAGCGCCATCATCATAAGCAAGTTCATTTGTTCTTGGAAGATTTGAAGTTATACCAACACCATCAAATGCAGATGCAACAGCATTATATTCTGTGCCGCCATTTCCATAAAGATCTGCAGCAGCTTGCAACGATAAATTCCTGGCATCAATAAATTGAGACTTGGGTGTTAAATAATGTACTAAAGTTCTATAGTAAATTTGTTCAGTCTTTTGCCGTCCGATTTGATTTGCAACTAAGTAAGCAGCCTTATTTGGTATACCGCTGTTTATATGCACACCGCCATTGTCCTGGTCATCTGTATAAGGCATATATAAAAATTCGCTCATCGATGCTGGCTGCCAGCCGGCATCATTTAATGAAGAGCCGCCTTGATGAGGATCGGATAAATCCCGAAGAGCATCTCCATTTATAGAAGGAGTATATACATCTTCTCCAATTGTCCAGTTTGCATTATCAGCCATAGCAGCCATTACATCTGAATATGATTCATTCAATGCGCCGCTTTGGCCATGGTATTCTAAACCGGCAGTTGACTCAGTAATGCCGTGTGTAATTTCATGCGCAGTAACATCAAATGCCCCGGCTAAATTAGAAAATTGAACTCCGTCACCGTCTCCATAAGTCATGAATGAGCCGTTCCAAAAAGCGTTATTAAAATTTGTTAGATAATGAACTACATTTGTCAACGAACCACCGAGATCATTCCAGCTATTCCTTCCAAATGTTGAATGATAGTAATCATACACTTTTGCAGTAAAATAATGAGCATCCACTGCAGCTTTTAATGATTCATTATCGTTAAAGTTCTTATCTTTGTTTGGATCAGCTACAATAGCTGCTGAATGATAAGGATCATTTTGGTCGGTATAATTTTTTGCATCATAAGTGACTATAACTCCAGCGAGGCTATCAATTGGTGCCGCAAACATAGGCTTAGTTGCATCTATTAAATAATAATCTCCTTGAGAAAGATAAATATTCAAAGATCTGCTGGTTCCGTTTGAGCCAATACCAGTGCCTGTATCGGGACCATCATACCTTATCCCTGTATCTTTATATAAAATATTTCCATTAGCCGCATCAACCATTACTTTTTGTTTTGGAGCCATTTTCGTCGGCAATTGAACTTCATAAGCCAATACAGGCTGATTATCTTTAATATAAATTATAAGATCAGAAGTTAAGGCTTGAGTTCCACTACATACTTGAGAAGCAAGTGATTCAGATTTTGATTTACTTATCTGAGCAACGGTTTCTATTTTAGGGGTTGGAATATATCTGCCATTTATAGAATTAATAGCACCACTTTTGTCAAAATGCACAATTAGCTGTGAGCCAAGAATTTTAAGACTATTATAGTATTGCTGAAGTTTGACATGAGTCATACCAATATTATCAACTTCAGATTTCGTCAAAGCTAACTCATTACTTGGAGAGCTTAAATTGAATAAAACTTTATTATCAATTATAAATTTTTTAGCCGCAGCTTCAGGTGAAGTTGAATTCTGAAGATAATTATCAGTAGTCAGCTTGCCCGTTATATAAGTTGGAGTAGCATTATATTCGTTCCATGCTGCTTGAACATTTGATGAAGTTTGCTGTAATTGATTTAAAGCATTCAATTGCTGCATGCTTGCAGAAGAAGTTTTATTATTATTTATTGCAGCAACTTTTAGTTGTGCAAATACAGAAATATTAATAAGACATAACAAAGCCACAAAACTATAAAGTTGTTTCATAAGCTCACCTTTTTTACTATTTATTTGTTACTTTATTTAATTCGTAGATCAAGTTTTTAAGTTGTTCAGGAAACTTTTCAGGCGGAACCGTTCCATTGTAAGAAATGTTATTTGTTTCATCGTTTGATTTGATTTTCAAAACCGAAGTTAAATTGCCTTTATCTTGATAATTGTAAGAAAGTATCGTTGAATCTTGAAGCAATTGGTAGATTTTATTAAGCGCATTTTCATCTAAATTAATGCTATCGGTTACTGCCCTATTTGTAACAGTAACACCATTCCAAAAATGAACTTTACCATCCGAAAAAATTGTGAAGCCACTGCTTCTGCCTGCAATTCCGCCGGATGTATAGTAGTCAATTTGAAATTTTTTATTATTTGAAACATCGGAAGAACTACAACAAGAGAAAAAAAACAGCGATACCGATAGAATTGTAAGTAATTTATAATTCATAAATAACCTTAGATTTTTTATGAAGAAAGTTAATTAGCGGGATTATCTGGCACAATAGTTCAAATAAACTATTCTTTGTGTACTGGCTGAGTTTACTTAAAATTTCCAGCGTGAGCCAAATGCAACTGAAATGTATTTCGCAGAGTTAGGGGCAACTACTGCTTGCATATCTGAAGTAGCGAAATTAAATTCAACAATTCCCGCATCTGCGCCTAAACCGAAAGCCCAGTTAAAACCATCTATACCGCCAACCGAAAGTCCGGTGCGAATGTAAGGAATCCAGCTCCCTGGTTTCCATTCTGTTCCTAAAGAAAATCTAGACCTCAATGTATTGCCGGGTAATTCATTAAACCCCTGGTTAAAGTCAAATGCTAAAAGCAAGGAGCCGGGAATAAAATCATTTTGATCATCAAGTAGAAGAGCACTTCCGAATCTAAATGTAGTGGGTAGAGGAGTTGAAAAAGCATCAATATATTTCCCTGAACCTTTTATTTTATCTTGAAGTGAATCAATTTGATTTTGATCGGAAAAAGAATCTACATAAATGCTGCCCAATGAAGAAAATTCCGCTGAATTTTTATTCCAATTAATTTTTCCAATATCGGTTACAGCAATTGAAAAACTAAAATTTTTATTGAGTCTTAAATTAACTCCGAGGTCGAAACCAATTCCTGATCCTGCTGGTTCAGGGAAAGGTGAAAAATTTGAATGAGATTCTGTAGAATCAAAATCATACTTTACACCAAGCTGTTTGGAAAAGGCAGTGTAGGCTAACATGTCACTGCTGCCGCTTATTTCTGCATTAGAATTTGTTTGAAGCGATGTATTTACTCTTTCAGTGCCAACATAAGAATAACCGTGAACTAACTTAATCGAAAATCCTGCAGTTAAGTTTTCAAATAATGATTGTTTAATAAAATTAATATTCCTTGCATAGGAAAGAGAATAATTTCTAATCCACCAAAATTTAACATTAGCATCATCAAGATTATACACTTTATCAATTGGATTTCCAGTTAAAGCAAAATCTGCAAGCGCCTGAGGTATATTTACTTTTCCTCCTGCAAAATCAGATATCGAAAAAGCAAAGGCACCTATTGCTGCAGAGGGTTGTAATTTAAAACTAAAAATATTTGTTGAAGCATTACCGAATATCATTCCGCCGTTTTCAAAAAGATTATTAAAATTTTGTTTATCGATTTCTGTAAGCAGCCTAGCTTTTCCATTTTCACCGCCGAAGTAATAATTAAAATCATTGATAGAAAGAAAATCTGTCCCGGTCTTTACAGATAAACTAGGCAAAGGCAGAACCGTTGAAAATTCTATGTTGTCTTCATTCAGCATTAAATTTGCCGGGTTAATACCGATTGCCAGAATACCTTGTGAAATTGCATTGTAAGTTTTTGCCATTCCCATACTTCTTGCTTCAACCGTTCCAGAGGAACCGTATTGTGCAAATACAGTTAAAGAAAAACTTAAAAAAATTATTGAAGTAAATATCTTTTTCATTTTTAAAAATTAGTTATTGTTATCGCTGTTTAACCTATATTTTATATTCCCAAAGGATTTCAAATTAATCCAATCCGAAGGACGAACAGTAACAAAAGGAGGATTTTGATTGCTGTCCATTGCATCTTTTGTCCTGATACTAGCCGAGATAAAAGCATATTTTGCATTTGCAAGCTGTTGGATTTCTTCGGCATTCAAATTAATTGATTGGCTTGTACTGGTAGCTGCAGTTACTTCACCAGACGATTGATCGACTGCTGCTCCTGTAAATTGAAGTGAATCTACCCCATTATTTCCTTTTAAAGTGAATAAAGGATTATAATTTTCATCTGCTAAAGTAATTTTAAAAAACGCTGTCATTGGTATATGATTATCTGCTACTATAGTAAGGCTCGCTGACTGAGCTTTATCTATTTCTTTCCTGTTATCATCACTAATGTCAACATCAAGAGTATCTGTTATTGTAGTTTGCCTTAATATTAAAGAGCTTTTAGCACTAAAGTTAGTTTCAAATGCAACTGAATCCATATCATTTAGGGTTCTATATGTTTTATCGTCATCAGGATTTAAAACATAATCCGCATTTATAATTATTGAGTCAGGCATAAATGAAATAAAGTCGGTGATATTGCTATTGGTTTCATCGAATGCTTTTTGCAGTACACCGTTATTAAATCTGAAAGATTGTGATAGTGGGCTATTGATATTTTCATAGAAAAGTAATTGTTCCTGCTCTCCAGTTTTTCTTTTACCAACTATATTCAAATTCCTAATTTCAAGATCGAATGGATTTGATGTATTAGAATTGTATGCAGCGTTCACATACAGTACAGCATCTTTCAAATATAATTTATCTTTATATTTTACTAAATCAGAACCAAGATCTACAGCATATTCTTCTTGATCGACTTTAATTATCTTCGTTGGTATGTAACCATTAGCATTAGTAAATTTCATTTCTTTTGTGATTACATCAAAAGAAGAATAGGCAAAGTTATCTAATGAAGTCGCTTTTGCAATTAACCAAATCTGTCCTTTAAATAAAGAAACTTGATTCGCCGGTTCCTGATAAGTATGATTTTGTAAATAATAAATTGAGCTTAACGTGCTATTTGCATGGACAATAAAATTCAAACTTAGTTGTGTTCCATCCGGTTTAATTATAGCGGGTATCCTTATGTTTATGTTCATGTCGCTGCTTAACGAATGGTTTACAAGGTTAAAAGAAATTGAGCCGGATTTAAATTTTGCATGATCTATTTGGATACTATCAGGGAATGGAATATATATTTGTAAGCTGTCGTTTTCAACAACGGGGAGAATATTATCTTTGCTTGAAGATTCATTAACCAGCTGCATAAATTCTGAAACCCCGGTTGAAGATAAATAATTATCAGAGTGTATAACATACAAACTGTCTATCGGATCGATGGAAATATTAGGATCTTTATCTGATTTTACGATGTCTTCAAGTAAATATGATTTCTTTAATATTGGGACATTTAAATCAACATCCCATTGAGGCATGATTACTTCATTGGGCAAATCAACGCATCCTATAAAATTCTGAATTGCGAAAAATCCAACTAGTATTAAAACTGAAAAAAATATTTTGATAATGTTTTTCATATTATTTACAAAAATTATTTAAGGTAAATCATTTTCTTAGTCGCTTGATAATTACCAGCTTTTAATTCGTATACGTAAAATCCTGAAGGAATTCCAGCAGCATTGAATGAAATTGAATGAGAACCAGCATTTTGAAATTCCCTTACAATATTTTCTACTTTTATGCCAAGAATGTTATAAACATTAATTTCTACAAAAGAACTATTAGCAAGCGAATAATTTATTTTTGTAGAAGGATTAAACGGATTTGGGAAGTTTTGCTCTAATTTAAAGTTCGCCGGAGTTTTGCCTTCGGAATTTTCTACGCTTGTTACGGAAGATTCTTCCATTCCAACTACATTGGAAAAATGCCTTAAGCTTACTTCATAGTAAGAATTCTCAGTTCCTGTTGAGTCTGTTGGCTTAATAGTTACAATGTCATCATTAGAAAAGTTATTATCTTTTCTATAATAGAAATTTACCGGTGAGTTTTGTGAAATTCCTGTATTACTTATAAAGTCTCTTAAATCAATTGAATTCGGGATTCGAAGAATACATTTTTTTAAATTTTTGAAATAGTACGGCGTTGGCTGTTCCTGCCCGTTTATAAGGATTATCAAATTAACATTGAAAAAAAATTTTTCTCCGTACTTTCCTTTCATATATAAACCTGAGCTGCAATCAATGCCGGAAATAACGAACATTATAGTTACATCTTTATCCAATGCTCCGTCCTCAATTTTAAATTGAGTTCCTTTTATCGAATTCCATAATGATTGAGGAAAGGTAGAGTTTGAAGGAATTGACCAATCTCCTATCTCGTATGTTTCGCCTTCTTTAAATGTTACGGTTGGAAGAAAAGCAGTTCCGGTACCTTCACATTGCAATCCAATTTGAAATGATATAGTGTTTTGAATATCCTGAGCATAAAGTGTGAACGCAAAAAAATAAAAAAAAGCAATTAGTAGAATAGGCTTTTTCATAACGACCTTCTTAATATTTATATCTTACGAATTATTAGAAATATTTTTTCAATCTATAAAAGTTTTCTATATACGCATATCAGGGCATCCCTGAAATCTTTTATAGTTGAAAGTTTTTAACCAAGCAGGTTTTATTTATAATCGAAAAATTTTTAGTAGAATTTAGAAGTTGTAATGTGCGGGTAAAAAAAAATAGGCAAGCTGTAAACTTGCCTATTAAAATTTGGAAAAAATAAATGTAAACTTAATTTACTTTTTCATCTTTTTTCGTTGGTACAAATCCAAAATGTTGATTCGGAGAAGTATCTGTTTTTATCTCGCCGAATCTTGCTTCGTATTTGTCGATATTTTCTTTCAACGCTTTTAACAACATTTTAGCATGCTGCGGTGTAGTAATAATTCTTGCATGAACTTTTGCTTTAGGAACACCCGGCACAATTCGAGTAAAATCAATAATGAATTCTGCAGGTGAATGAGTTATAATCGCGAGATTAGAATATATTCCTTCGGCTTCTTTTTCACCAAGCTCTATATTTATCTGCTGACCTTGTAATTGATTATCTTGAGCCATTATTAACTTTCTTAAAAATTATTTTCCTCTTAATGTATCTGCTTTGTTAAATGCTGCTTTAGCTTTATCAGTCATATTAAGAACCGTATAAACTCGGCCTAATAATTCAAATAATTGCGGATCGTCTGATTTCTTTTCAACAACTTTTTCAAGATAAGGCAAAGCTTCTTTATATTTATCTTTATAAACTTGGTTAGTCATTTCACCTTTATCTTCAGCTTCTTTATTAATTTGTGTTCCCCATTTTACATAAGTAACAGCAAGATTATAAATTGCATTATCATAATTTGGATCGATAGCCAATGCTTTTTTAAATTGTTCTTCAGCATCGGGATAATCACCAGCTTGAAGTAATAAAACGCCATAGTTATATTTATAATATTGATTATTCGGTTCAGCTATGATTCCCTGCTTAAATATTTCCTTAGCAACATCAATCTTATTTGCACTTATATAAGAGTTTGCTAACGTTCTAAGTATATCGGAATCAGTTGGATATAATTTTCTTCCTTCTTCCAATACAGTAATTGCTTTATTAAAATTATTTATTGCTCCTACACTATCAGTCGCCATTATTTGCGTACCTTTTTCATATAGAATTTCACCTAAATATTTATATGCATCAGCAGATTTTTCCAAATCAATCACTTTTTGTAATGGGGCTATTGCTGAATCATTCTCACCTTTACTTATATAAACAAATGAAAGATTTTTATATGAATTTGCAGAATCCGGTTCCAGCATAATGGCATTCTTAAAAGCAATAACCGATTTATCCAATATAATTTTGCTGCTATCCTTATCGGTTGTTTTAGTACCATCTTGATAAAGTTTTACTCCTTTATTAAACTGATTTGCCCAGTAAAAATTTTCTGACTTTTTAATATCCTCAGAAAATTTATTGCTGATTGCAACAGATTTATCATAGGAATCAATCATGTTGGCAAAATCACTTTGTTCTCCGTATATATATCCTAAAAGGTAATAACCTTCATCGCTTTTAGGATTTTTGGCTACTTCTCTTTTAAGCGCTTCCACAGCTTTATCGTATTGCTTTTGTTGAATATAAAGTTTTGCACTGGTTAGTTCGGTAGATGAACATTCAAAACCAGTTATTGCAAGCCCAATTAGTAATAAAATAGCGATTAGTATTTTTGAATTTTGCATCATTACTCCATTTGATATCAAATTGATTTTATAATTTTGTAGGTTTAAAATTACTGTTTTAACCATGTATAGTCAAGAATTATATATATTTATGCATCCTAATTCACATTGAGATTTTACGAATCACAAGCGAAAAATGTCAAAAGGTAAAATTAATTTAATTCTTTATTATTTTCGTTTTTTCTAACTATTCTAATTTAAAATGAGGGTTTTCAATTATTCCCAATGTATTCCCAAAAGGATCTAAAACTGTTGCCACTTTTATTCCCTCACCAACATCTTGAACGTCAGTGTTCTTTATTGCTCCAAGGTTTAATAGATTTAATAAAGCCCTTTCTGCATCATCAACTCCCCAATAAGCTACAGAGTTATTCCCTTTTTTTATTTCATCGCCGTTCGGGTCCAAACCTAACTCGTATCCTCCTACATTAAATCCCACATAAAACGGCTGGTCAAAATATGGATTGAAACCAAGAATTTTTGAATACCATTTTTTTGCTGTTTCAATATCTTCTACATTGTAAATTACCGTTCTTAATCCTATAAACATATTTAGCTCCTATAAATTGTTTTTAAGATTTTTAAGTTAAAATGGGTTTTCTAAACACAAATATAATTTAAATTGATTTTCCATGTTTTAAAGAATATTTTTGAAGTCAAAAGAGAGGATATTTTGAACTCAAAACAAATTGTAAATTCACTTCCCAAAGTCCTTCTTCATGATCATCTTGATGGCGGTTTAAGGCCGCAGACTGTAATAGAATTGGCAGAAGAATTAAAATACAAGAAGCTTCCCACAAAAGATCCGGAGGAGCTTGGTCAATGGTTTCATCGCGGAGCAAATAAAGGAAATTTAGTTGAGTACTTACAAGGTTTCGAACATACTTGCGCCGTAATGCAGACAAGAGAATCTCTCGAACGTGTTGCTTACGAAATGATGGAAGATATGAAAAATGACGGCGTGTGTTATGTTGAAACAAGATTTGCCCCGGTTTTCCATACCAGCAAAGGATTGTACTATGAAGATATTGTTGGAGCCGTGCTTGAAGGATTAGAAAAAGGGAAAAAAGATTTTGGAGTTGGCTACGGCTTGATACTCTGCGGCATGCGCAACATGAAAAATACTCTTGACATTGCCGAGCTTGCAGTCAATTTCCGCAAGCAGGGAGTTATTGGATTTGACTTAGCTGGCGAAGAAGGCGGCTATCCACCTAAAAGGCATATAGAAGCATTTCAATTTATACAACGCGCTAATTTTAACATTACTATTCATGCCGGTGAAGCATTTGGAAAAGAATCAATCTGGCAGGCAATTCAATGGTGCGGCGCACATAGAATCGGGCATGCAACTCATCTTGTAGAAGATTTTATTTTAGATCATCATGGAAACGTAGCAGGCTTTGGAGATTTAGCTCAATATGTTCTTGATAAAAGAATTCCACTTGAAATATGTCTGCTTAGCAACATACATACAGGTGCGGTTGATAAAATTGAAAATCATCCGTTTGGAATTTTCTTTAAAGAAAAATTTAGGGTAACTCTTAATACAGATGACAGGCTTATGAGCGATACTACAATGACAAAAGAATTCTTAACAGCAATAGAATATTTCAATTTAACTCTCGATGACCTGGAAAAAATAACCATTAACTCTATGAAGTCGGCTTTTATTAATTATAAAGAAAGATTAAAATATATTTATGATATTATTAAACCGGGTTATCAAAAAATAAAAGATCAATTATTATCATTTAAAAACTTCTCGGAACCAGATGAAAAAATTATTCACAAACTATAATTTCGATTTTGAAAAAAACGAAAAAAAACTTTTATCTACTTTTTGTAAACAAACTTTAAAACAAGTTCAAGGCGACAATAAATTTTTCGCCGAAGAAAAAGCTTTCAACTCAATTTTAGCAAAGCTTAACGGAAATGAAGAAACCGTTAAGTTCACTAGGGATGAAAGAACCAGATTAAAATTTCAGTTAGAAAGAAACGTTGATTTCATTGGAAAGGAAATGAAAAAAAGCTGGTTCATCAAAAGATGGCTATATAAATCAATGTTAAAACAATATGAAAATATTATTGAAAAATATTTTAAGGGGTAGCTATGATTTCTGAAAAAGAAAAAACCGAAATTAGAGCTCCAAGAGGTTCAACATTATCTTGCAAAGGATGGATTCAAGAAGCAGCAATGCGAATGCTCATGAACAATCTTGATCCCGATGTAGCCGAACGGCCTGAAGATTTAATTATATATGGAGGCAGCGGCAAAGCTGCTAGAAATTGGGAAGCATATCATGCAATAATTAATTCTTTGAAAAATCTGGAAGATGATGAGACACTTTTAGTTCAGTCCGGAAAACCAGTTGGAATTTTTAGAACGCATTTAAATGCACCAAGAGTAATTATTTCAAATGCAATGCTTGTTCCCGATTGGGCAACCTGGGATGAATTTAGAAGACTCGAAGGTCTTGGCTTAACAATGTATGGTCAAATGACTGCCGGAAGCTGGATCTATATCGGCACTCAGGGAATTCTTCAAGGCACTTATGAAACTTTTGCCGAATGTGCTAGAAAATATTTTTCAAAGAGAAATGATAAATCAGATGGAACATTAAAAGGAAAGTTTTTATTAACAGCAGGCCTTGGCGGAATGGGCGGTGCTCAACCGCTTGCTGCGACAATGAATGGAGCAGCATTTTTGGGAATTGACGTTGACGAGTCACGAATCCAAAAAAGATTAAAGACTGGATATATAGATAAAATTTCTTTTGATCTTGATGAAGCTTTAACCATAGTTTTAAAAGCTAAAGAAAAAGGCGAAGCTATTTCTGTTGGATTAGTTGGAAATGCCGGAGAAGTTTTACCAACAATGCTTCAAAAAAATATTATTCCGGATGTTCTTACCGATCAAACTTCTGCTCATGATACTTTAAACGGATATGTCCCGATGGGAATGAGTCTGGAAGAAGCTTTTCAACTTAGAAAAGTTTCTCCTAAAGAGTACATTAAAAAATCCAAAGCAACTATTGTAAAGCATGTTCAAGCAATGCTGGAGATGCAAAAAAGAGGTGCGATTACTTTTGATTATGGAAATAACATTCGTGGTGAAGCAAAAGAAAACGGTGTTGAAAATGCATTTGACATTCCCGGCTTTGTACCAGAATTTATAAGGCCGCTTTTCTGTGATGGTAAAGGTCCATTTAGATGGGCTGCTCTCTCTGGCGATCCAAATGATATATATGAAACCGACAAAGCAATTAAAGAAACCTTCCCTGAAAACAAAGCACTTTGCAACTGGATTGATTTAGCTCAAAAAAAAGTTCACTTCCAGGGATTACCGGCACGCATCTGCTGGCTTGGTTATGGTGAAAGAGCAAAGATGGGAAAAATATTTAACAGCTTAGTTGCCGAAGGAAAAGTCTCTGCACCAATTGTTATCGGAAGAGATCATCTTGACTGTGGATCGGTTGCATCCCCAAATCGTGAAACAGAAGGAATGAAAGACGGCAGTGATGCAATTGCTGATTGGCCGATATTAAATGTTTTGCTGAATGCTATCGGCGGCGCAAGCTGGGTTTCTGTTCATCATGGCGGCGGAGTTGGAATCGGTAAATCCATTCACGCCGGTATGGTGATAGTTGCAGACGGAACCAAAGAAGCAGAAAAAAGACTTGAACGAGTATTAACTTATGATCCTGGAACCGGAATTATGCGTCATGCAGATGCCGGATATGAAAGAGCAATTGAAAATGCAGAATTGTTTGACATAAAAATTCCGATGATGAAGAAATAATTTTAATTACATATTAACCAAAAGTTAATTTGTATCTTGATTTAATTATAAAATAAAAAATATATTTCAATCAATAAAAATAGATAGGGGTTCGTATGAAAGTATTAGTAGCCGATAAATTTCCTGATCAGTACATTGAAGAATTTAAGAAACTTAACCTGGAAGTAACAAACTCACCAAAGCTGGGAGAGAATGACCTTCCCGAAGCTGCAAAAGATGCAGATATATTAATTGTCCGTTCAACAGTTGTTAATCAAACCTGTATTAAAAATTCCAATAAACTTAGTTTAATAATTCGTGCCGGTGCAGGAGTAAACAATATCGATTTAAAAGCTGCAAATGATAAGGGAATATTCGTAGCAAATTGTCCCGGCAAAAACAGTATTGCCGTTGCAGAATTAGCCATGGGATTGATTTGCGCAATTGATAGAAAAATTCCTGATAACGTAATTGATTTTAAAAACGGGAAATGGAATAAAGCAGTTTACTCAAAAGCAGACGGATTATTTGGAAAAACAATCGGGGTTGTTGGTGTTGGACAAATTGGGACTGAGTTAATTTATCGCGCACAAGCATTTGGATTAAACGTGATTGCCTGGTCCCGTTCATTAACGGATGAAAAAGCTGAAAGTCTTGGAATAGAAAGAGCGACCACTTTAGATGAATTATTTTCTAAAGCTGATATTGTCTCCGTCCATCTTGCACAAAATGCAGACACAAAAAAAATTATTACTAAAGAATTAATTTCCAAGTTAAAAAAAGGTGCATACTTTATTAATACGGCCCGTGCAGGAGTTGTAGATGAAGAAGCATTAATAACAGCTGCTAAAGAAGGAAAATTATTTTTAGGTCTTGATGTGTTTAGCGGTGAACCTGAGGGAAAAGAAGGAGATTTTAAGAATGAATTATCAAACACTCCTAATGTTTATGTTACTCATCATATAGGGGCTTCAACAGAGCAGGCTCAAAATGCAGTTGCCCAGGAAACTGTAAATATTGTTGCGGATTATATAAATCTTGGAGTTGTTAGAAATTGGGTTAACAGGTGTAAACAAACTGCGGCTAAATTTCAAATTGTAGTTAGGCATTATGATAAGCCTGGAGTACTTGCTAGAGTACTAAATCTTCTTAGCCTTGAAAGAATAAATGCCCAGGAAATGGAGAACGTAATTTTTGATGATGAAAAAACCGCTTGCTGTACAATTAAATTAGATTCAAAACCTTCAGATAAAATATTAAAAGAAATGCCAGAAAAGGAAGATGAAATAATTAATGTCTCGCTGGTTGAACTTTAATAAATTGATGTCCTTTGTGTCTTGTGGTAAAAACTCTTTACCACAAAGACACTTAGGTCACAAAGTCCCACTAAGTTTTACTTTAAAAACTTAATCTCAATCATATCCTCAATCACACCGTGATAATAAGGAAGCTGGAGAATACTTTGAATTCCTTCCACATCCTGTTCTTCTAAAAGAACCGTCATTGAAGAAAGATTTGATAAGATATAGTCTTTAGTTTCTTTGGTAAAGATATTTAATGAATCCATTTTTTCAAAAGTATCATAAATATTTTGAGAACTCGAGACTAATTCTGTCTCCACTTTTCTCAAACTTTCTTCAGAACCTGAAACTAAAATGTAATTTACAAATGGCAGAGAAAGTAAATCAACAATTTCTTCAGCAAGACTAATACCGTTTTTATATAAATCATTATCAAAATTTTTATCCCCGATTACTATCAAATTTTTATTTGCATCTCTAAGATTATCGGCAATTAATTTTATCCTCACTTCAGAATTGTACAATTCTTTGAATAAAATTTTCCCGATAATTGCTTCAATAGAAGATGCATCACCAAACAGGTTTAATTCATTAACTATTTTTTCTTTCTGCTTAAAATAAATATAGCTGTTGCTAAGTGAGCCTTCGAATGAAATTCCAAATTTCTTCGAGACAAATAATTCTTTATGATTGATTAAATCCGTGGTGGGAATTAATCCAACATTTTCATTATTATTAACTATTTCTTTGGAAAGTAATGAAGATGGAGAAAATTTGACTTCTTCCTTTAACCCCCCTCTTAAGTTTAAAACTATTGGTTTAGAAAAAATATTATTTGGAAAATATATCATCTTAATTTTATTTTTTGAATTTGTTTAAACTATAAAAGATAGGCTTAAAATGAAAAACGTCTAATTCATTGAATACAAAATCGGAGAAATTATTTCTTGAATAGCATATTATTCATTTCTCATATAATGGATTTGCCATTTCAACTCCCATGTTTTACCATTGTCATTAGAAATTTCCCAGTCCCAGTCGAATTTATTTTTTTCTATATTATAATAAACCATTCTTTGCTGAATCTCTTTTCCATCTTTTATCATCGCCTCTCTTGATAAAATCATTTTACCGTCTTTAAAATTTCCTGTAAAATCTAAATAGCCGCCCTGGTTATCAACCCAGGTTTGCTGCCACATTTTACTGCGAGAGTTATATACTGAAAAACTCTTCCCTTCTAAAGAAATTCCCGGGCTGCCATTAAAATTTTCTTCAACAACACAACCTCCCAAAATTTTTTTAATAGTATTTGACCCTTCAGATTTGCTCCCATCTTTGTTTTGCCATTCTGCTTTCCAGTGGCCTATCCAAAAATCAAATTGCTTTGCCTCTGATGACGAACAATTATTGTTTTTATTACTCTGAGGAAGAATGTCGATGGCTATTAGAGAAATAAGTATTGACAAAAATAAATATTGGTACTTCATAACTAATATTCCTTCCATTAAAAAATTTAATCTCAGGCATAAAATAAAAAAGGGTGCTATTAAAGCACCCTATAAAAATAGTATCTTAAAGTATTAATCTTTTGATTTAATCCTGGCAGCTTTACCTGACAGATTTCTTAAGTAATAAAGCTTAGCTCGTCTTACACTTCCTTGCCTCATTAATTCAATCTTTGCAATTTTAGGTGAGTTCAAAGGAAAAATTCTTTCAACGCCAACACCGCTGGAAATTTTCCTAACGGTAAAAGTTCTTTGTGCACCAGCACCTCTTATGCTTATTACGTCTCCCTCAAAAGGCTGAACTCTTTCTTTATCTCCTTCAATCACCCTTACGTGTACGCGAATATGATCGCCGGGATTAAATTTAGGCAGATCAGCTCTCATCTGATCAGGTAATATGTTATTTAAGTTAACCATTATATTCTCCGCTAATTGTTATAATTTTTCCATTTATGAGTTAGTATTTTTGACTGCTCTTTTTTCCATTCTTTAATTTTCTTTTCATTTCCAGATAGTAAAACTTCAGGAACTTTCATACCTCTGTATTCTGCAGGCCTTGTATAATGAGGAGCTTCAATAATTTCTCCATCCTGAAAAGAATCGTTAAGAGCAGATTCACTATCGTTAAGAACACCGGGGATAAGTCGAACAACTGCATCGGTAATAATTAATGCCGGAAGCTCGCCGCCGGTAAGAACAAAATTTCCAATTGATATTTCATCAGTTGCAAATTTTTCTCTAACACGGTCATCAATTTCTTTATAATGCCCGGCTATAATCAAAATATTTTCAGCTAACGAAAGTTTGTTAGCGTACTGCTGATTAAAGATTTTTCCTTTAGGTGAAGTGAAAATTATATGCTGATAATTTCTCTTTTCTAACAGGCTTTCTATACATTCAAAAAAAGGTTCTGGCTTTAAAACCATTCCAGAACCACCGCCGAAAGGTTTATCATCAATCTGCTTATGCTTATCAAAGGCAAAATCCCTAAGATTATGTAGATAAATTTCTGCTTTCTTTTTATCTTTAGCTCTTTTTAAAATACTGTACTCAAGAGGACTTTTGAGAAGATCAGGAACAGCAGAAATAATATCAATCCTCATCATCGTATAACTCTTCACCCGGTTTTAAGGTCAAAATTTTTTCTTTGGGATCAAAACTTTCAATTAATTCAGATAAAGCAGGAATTAATAATTCCGAACCTTTATTATCTTCAATCAAATAAACATCATTTGCAGGATAAGAAAGAACATCTTTAATTTTACCGATTTCTATTTCATTCCGAAATACAGTACTTCCGATTAAATCGTGAATGAAAAAATAATTTTCAGGAAGTTTAACCGTATTTGCTTCATCAACAAATATCTCTTTTCCTAAAAGAACGTGCACATCACTTTCACTATCAAAGTTTTTAAATTTTATGGAGAAAAAATTATTTTGATGTTTTACGGCATCAACTAGGAATTCTTTTTTTTCTCCAAAAAAATCTAAATAAACTTTTTTTAAATCAAAGAACCGTTCTGGAAAATCAGAAAAAGATAAAATTTTAACAAAACCATCTTTTCCAACAGTTGAAATGATTTTAGCAATAAGAAAATACTCGTTCACAAATAGAACAGGTAATTAATCCAGAATTTCTAAAATAGCTCTTTTACCTTCCTTAGCAGCAATTGCAGTTAACAAAGTTCTCATCGCTTGGGCAGTTTTGCCCTGTTTCCCGATTACTTTGCCGACATCATCTGCCTGCACTTTTAAAGAAAGTACAACCTTGTTTTCTTCCGGTGTTTTTTCGTCAATCACGACACCTTCCGGACTGTCTACCAAGTGCTTCGCAATAAATTCAATGAATTCTTTCATAGAAAGAAGCCTCCTATATTTTTAAGCTCGGGAGCTTTAAGTAATAAATGTACAGAAGACATCCATTGAAAAGAAATTCTGGAGAATGATACTATTTATTCTTTATCAGTGGCTGTCTCTTCAGAAGCAGCGCCCTTTACTTCTGCTGTACCTTCGTCGATACTTTTTTCTTCTTCATTTATGGCTTTTCCAGTAGAAACTTCTTTTTCGCTCTCAGTTGTAGCTTCGGTTTTAGTTGCGGACTTGGCTTTTTTTGTCGAGCTCGCTCCCTTAGTTTTTGCTTCTTTTTGTATTTTCCAGCTTTCTAACTCTGCTTCAACCTTATCTTCAGATAATCCCTTACGAATTAATTCTCTTTTTAATAGTATACCTTTTTTTGATAAAAGACTCTTTACTGTATCAGTTGGCTGCGCACCAACGCTTAACCAATATAAGGCTCTTTCTTCTTTTATTTCAATTATAGAAGGATCGGTCAATGGATTATATAAACCAATCGATTCTAAAAATTTTCCGTCTCGAGGAGATCTGGAATCAGCAGCAACAACCTTGTATATAGGCTGTTTCTTTTTTCCCATTCTTCTCAGTCTTAGCTTAACAGACAAATTATTTTAACCTCCAGATTATATCTCTTTTTTTCAATTGAATTTAATATTATTTAATGAATTATTGAAACCTCTTTTTGAAAATTTACTCATCATTCTTTTCATGTCATCAAACTGTTTTACTAAGCGATTAACATCTTGAATAGAAGTTCCACTGCCTCTAGCAATTCTTTTTCTTCTGCTTCCGTTCAAAATTTTAGGCTGTTCACGCTCTTTTCGGGTCATCGAATTGATAATTGCTTCAACTTTAACAAGTGCATTATCATCAATTTTTGTATTTTTTAACTGAGAACCAAGCCCGGGAATCATTCCAAGCAAGGAAGTCAGAGAACCCATTTTCTTAATTGCTTTAATTTGCTTAAGAAAATCTTCAAAATCAAATTTATTTTTCTTTAATTTTTCTTCTAACCGTGCAGTTTCAAGCTCATCATAATTCTCTTGGGCCTTTTCAACCAGCGATACTATGTCGCCTTTACCTAAAATTCTTGATGCTAAACGCTCCGGATAAAAACTTTCTAATGCATCTAGCTTTTCTCCGTTACTTATAAATTTAATCGGCTTACCAACAACAGAGCGGATTGAAAGTGCCGCACCACCTCTGGCATCACCGTCTAATTTTGTAAGAACAATTCCATCATAAACAACTTTTTCATTAAATGCTTTTGCAGAATTAACTGCATCCTGCCCAGTCATGGAATCAACTACGAATAAAGTTTCAGTCGGCTTAACTAAATTTTTAATATCTGCAACTTCTGTCATCATTTCTTCATCAACATGAAGACGGCCTGCAGTATCAATGATGATAGTGTTTAGATTTTTTTCTTTGGCAAACTTTAAAGCTTCGGAAACAGTTTTTCTTGCATCTTTTTCTTCAATAGAAAATACCGGAACCGATATTTGAGCACCCAGAGTTTTTAATTGATCAATAGCCGCAGGCCTATAAATATCTGCTGCAACAAGTAAAACTTTTTGACCGCTCTCTTTAAGCTTCCTTGCAAGCTTTCCTGAAAATGTAGTTTTACCGGAACCTTGTAAACCTACCACTAAAATAATTGTACTTCCGGTTCCACTAAATTTCAGTTCACTTTGAGCGCCGCCAAGCAATTCAGTAAGCTCATCATGAATGATTTTAGTGATAAGCTGTCCTGGAGTTATGGAAGCAACTACTTCCTGCCCTAAAGCCTTTTGTGAAACTTTATCAATAAAATCTTTAGCTACTTTATAATTTACATCAGCATCTAAAAGAACACGGCGAATTTCTCTTAAAGTATCGGAAATATTTTTTTCAGTAAGCTTGCCCTGTCCGCGAACTTTTTTTAGAGCAGTATCAAGCTTAAGAGATAATTCTTCTAACATTTTATTTCAACATCTAATCTAACAATTTTATAATTAAAATTAGCTGGCCTGAAGCGCATTTGCACCGGAAACAATTTCTAAAATTTCTTTCGTAATTGCAGCTTGCCTTTCCTTATTATAAGTAAGCTGTAAAGTTCTAATTAATTCTTTTGCGTTTGTAGTAGCATTATCCATTGCTGTCATCTTAGCTCCCTGTTCAGAGGCATTAGATTCAAGTAAAATTCTCCACACCTGCGCCTTCAAATATTTTGGCAGCAAATATTCAAATATCGATTTCTGATCAGGTTCATAAATATAATTCGGCGGTACATTTTCTTTTTTATTTGTTTCATGTTTCAAGGGTACAGGTAGAATTTGTTCAACAACTATTTTCTGTTGTATGATTGATTTAAATTCATTGTAGATAACAATTACTTTATCAAAAGCTCCATCAAGATAATTTTTTATCAGCTCATTTGTTATAGATAAAGCATCTTCATAAACAAGTGAAGAAAAGAATCCAATTTTTTTATGAGTTACGTTATAATCACGTTTGCTGAAATAATCATAACCTTTTTTACCGACACAGAAATAACTTACATTTACTGATTTGTTATTTAGATCTTCATTAACATATCTTAAAGATTCTTTAACAATATTCATATTAAATGCGCCGCATAAGCCTCTATCAGCTGTTACAACAACAATTGCAATGTTATTTATTTCGCTGCGTTGTGTAACCATTGGATTTTCATTTAAATCATCTTCAGGCACGAGGTGCGAAAGTAAAACAGAAATATTTTTAGCGTAAGGGCGTGCATTTACAATGTTTTCCTGTGCCCTGCGCAGCTTTGCAGCGGCAACCATTTTCATTGCCTTTGTTATTTGCTGCGTATTCTTAACGCCTTTTATTCTTATTTTTAAATCGCGTAAAGTTGCCATGAATTATTTCTAACTCTCTTTAGTACTTTTCTTAAATACATTCAAAAATTCCGAGCCGGCTTTTTTAATTTTTTCTACAGTTTCAGGACTCAAATCTTTTTCTTTTTTAATAGTTTCAAATATATCATTATACTTGACTTCAAAAAATTCAAGTGCTTCTTTCTCGAATCTTTTAACATCATAAATAGCTATATCATCAAGATAACCATTAGTCCCTAGATACAAGCTGATAACTTGTTTTTCTACGGAAACCGGTTGATATTGACCTTGTTTCAGTAACTCAACAAGCCTTGCACCCTTAGCCAAAGTTCTTTGGGTAGATTTATCAAGGTCAGAACCGAACTTAGCAAAAGCTTCCAACTCTCTATATTGAGCCAAATCAAGTTTGAGGGTTCCAGCCATTTTTTTCATTGCTTTAATTTGTGCGCTGCCGCCTACACGAGAAACGGAAATACCAACGTTAATAGCTGGCCTTACACCGGCATTAAATAAATTTGATTCAAGATAAATCTGGCCGTCAGTAATAGAAATAACGTTTGTCGGAATATAAGCTGAAACGTCACCCTGTTGGGTTTCAATAATTGGTAGTGCAGTTAAGCTTCCACCGCCAAGTTCATCACTTAATTTAGAAGCTCTTTCTAATAATCTTGAGTGAAGATAAAAAACATCACCAGGATAAGCTTCACGTCCTGGAGGCCTTTTTAATAATAATGAAAGTTCGCGGTATGCCGCAGCTTGTTTGGAAAGGTCATCATAAATAACTAATGCATGTTTTCCATTATCCCGATAAAATTCACCTAAAGTAGCTCCTGAATAAGGAGAAATAAATTGCAATGGCGCCGGATCAGAAGCTGATGCGGATATTACTGTTGTATATTCCATTGCACCTTGTTCTTGCAATTTAGCAACTACTTGAGCAACTGTCGAACTCTTTTGGCCGATAGCAACATAAATACAATAAACAGGTTTCACGCCTATTTTTTTTGCTTCCTCAGAATGAGTATATTTTTGATTTATGATCGTATCAATTGCTACGGCAGTTTTACCGGTTTGCCTATCACCAATAATTAATTCTCTTTGTCCGCGTCCAATTGGAATCATTGAATCGACAGCAACAATTCCAGTTTGCAGTGGTTCTTTAACAGACTGCCTTTGAATAACACCAAGAGCTTTTCTTTCTATAGGCCTAAACTCTGTAGCATTTATAGCACCTTTGCCATCTATCGGCACACCAAGTGGAGTTATTACTCTACCAAGCATTTCCTCACCAATAGGCATTGAAGCAACACGTTTTGTTCTCTTTACTGTATCACCTTCTTTCACCAGTGAAGACTCACCAAAAAGAACACAGCCTACACTATCTTCATCTAAGTTAAGGACCATTCCGAAAACATCATTTGGAAATTCGACTAATTCGCTTGCCATAACTTTAGACAAACCATAAACTCGCGCAATACCATCGCCAATCTGTAAAACTGTACCAACATCATAAATATCTACTTCACTTTCAAAACCTGATAACTGCTTCCTAAGTATCGCGGATATTTCATCTGGTTTAACTTCTGCCATTTTCAAATTCCTTTTTGATTTCTCAAATTAATTTAATGAAGCACTGCCTTCTAAAAATTGCTTCTTTAAAATTTCAAGTTGATGCTTAACCGAAGCATCAAAAACTGTATCTCCAACCCTGGCAATAAAACCGCCAATCATGGACGAATCAATACTGAACTTAAAAATAATTTTCTTGTTTAGCTTTGATTCTAAATTCTTTCTCAACTGCTCTTCTTGCTCAGAATTAAATCCAAACGGAGTTTTCACATCAACATTAACAATTCCTAAATATTCATCTTTCAATTCCAAAAACTTTTGAAAGATACTAAAAAGCAGGTCTTCACGATCTTTGTCGACGATAAATTTTATAAACTTGGTAGTTTGACTGCCAATTTTATTCTGAAAAATTTCATTAAGAATAGAAAGCTTCAAAGCCGGCTTAACAACAGGGTTCTCCAACATTAATTGCAGCTTATGATATTGCTTCAGAGTATTAACTATAAGTTCAATATCCTTCGATGCTTCTTCCAAATTTTTTGCGTCAATTGAAGTTTGAAGCAAAGAATTGGCATATCTTTTTGAAACCTTATATTCTGCCATGATTAATTTTTTGTAATCTCTGAAATATATTCATTAACAATTTTCTTCTGGCTCTCAGCATCCATTTTTTCGCGCAATATCTTTTCAGTTGCCTGAATTGCAATTTGAACAACCTGACTTTTTAATTCATCAAACGCTGATTCTTTTTGTCTTTCTATCTCTGCCGCTGCATCTTCAATTATTTTTTTAGCCTGCTGTTTGCTTTCAATTATCATTTGCTCTTTTAATTTCTCTGCAAATTCTCTACTCTGATCCACGATCTTTTTAGCTTCTTCTTCAGCATGAACTAAGTTTGCCTGATTTTCATCAAGAACTTTCCTGGCTTCTTCTTTAGCATTCTCAGCTTTTTCCAAAGCTTCGGTTATAGCAGTTTCTCTTTGATTCAAGGCAGCAATAATGGGCTTCCAGGCAACCTTGGTAAGGATAATCATCAATACCACGAATGTTATTACCGTCCAAAAAATTAATCCTGGATTAACATCTATTAAAGTTCCACCGCCCTCGGGAGCTAATGCAATAACCGCTAAACTTAAATTGAATAGCATTATTCTAATTCCTGTTTATTAAAAATTTTAGGATTTAATTGCTAAAAGAATACAAATAATTAATGCGAAGAATGCAATACCTTCAATCAACGCAGCAGCTATAATCATTGCTGTTCTGATTGGGCCAGCAGCTTCAGGTTGTCTGCCCATTGCTTCTAAGGCCATGCCTGCAAGTTTACCAATACCGAGTCCGGCACCAATTACTGCAATACCTGCACCGATTCCGGCACCTAACCAAGCTAAATCCATTTTTATCTCCTAATTTTTATTTTTAGTTATTGTTTTTGAAAATTAATGTTCTATGTGAACTGCCATTCCTATAAATAAGGAAGAGAGCATTGTAAATATATATGCTTGAATTAAAGCTACTAATATTTCAAGCAAGTATATGAATATTGCAAATGCTACTGAAACAGGAGCAACTAATGCTGTATGCAATATAAATATTAAACCGAGTAATGATAAAATTACAACGTGACCTGCAATCATGTTTGCAAAAAGACGAATACATAATGCGAAAGGCTTTGTAAATAATCCAAGTACCTCAACTACAATCATCAAAGGTAAAATTGGTTTTGGCATTCCATGCGGGACTAGTCTTTTAAAATATCCGAAGAAACCGTAACTTCTTATTCCGCCAAATTGAGTAACAAAAAATGTAATCCCTGCCAAAGCTGCTGTAACGGCTATGTTACTTGTTACAGTTACAGAATATGGAATTAAACCAAACATATTACTAAACAGAATAAAAAAGAAAACTGTAAGTAAATAAGGAAGAAACTTTTCATAGCCTTTACCAATTGTTGGAGCAACAATTTCATCTCTTACAAATACAATTATAATTTCAAAAAAATTTGTGATACCTTTAGGAATAAGAGAAGTCTTATATTTCTTTGACACAAACATCAATAAAAAAATTAAAATAACAGCAACCAGCCACATGAATACAACAAACTTAGTTGGGGAAATATCAATTCCGAATATTAAAGGCAACTGGGGTAAATGAATTTCTCCAAACGGAGAAAAATCTATTATCCTGCTGTCCATAACATGGTGCAGTATCCAACCGCTACCTTCACCTGATGAAGTTTTAACTGAATCAGCTACGGTTTTAAGTGTGTCAATCTCTAATCCCAGAAGCATAAAAAAGGCTATTTTCTCTTAAAATTTAGATAAATTATTTCAATAATTAGGTAATAAATATAAAAAAATAAGACCGTAAATATAAAGCTGTTGTGATTTATTTCCAAGAATTTTAAGGAAATAAAAACTACTCCAAGTAATAAGATCATCCGAATGAGCATTCCCCCTAAAATACTTAATATAAATATTTTATCGGATCGTGAAATCCCAATTTTAATGGCGAGAAGTCCCAAAACAAAATTAAATGTTGTAAGTCCCCCGGCAATAGCAAATGAACTGAAAGTTGTACTTTGAATTTTCCCGGAAGAATAAATTAGAAATAGGATACAAAAAAGGACAACTGGAAATATCAAACCAACAATAACTAAAGTAATGGGAGGCTTCATTTATCAGATTTTATAACTGTTTTAATAAATTGATACATCCCAACTACAACCCCTAAAATGGAAAAAACAATAGTAAGAATAGGCTTGGAATTAAACTTTGAGTCCAGCCAATACCCAAAAAAAACCATAACCGCAACTGTGGCTGCCAATTGGGTTCCCAAGCCAAGATACTTAATTATTTCCGGATTCAGAAAAGAATTAGAGTCTTCACTCTTCTTTTTATTTTCATCCATTAATTTTTATTAAGGGGCGGCGGCGGTAAAGATGGAGAAACCGGGTTACTTAAGCCTGTGCCCATTTTACTATTTCCGTCAAACTTAGCGCCGGCTTCAACAACAAGAATTTTAGTTATGATATCGCCTTTTAAAACGCATTTTGGTTCAAGGAGTACTTTTTCTTTAGCATTTACTCTGCCGATTACTTTCCCGCCAATGGTTACATTTTCGGAATTTATTTCGCCATTTATTTCACCATTTTCACCAACAGTTAAATTACCTTGAGCATGTACATCGCCGTTGATGACACCATCAATTCGAACATTTCCGTTAGAGGTCATTTTGCCTTCAACAACGACCCCATTACCTATTATTGTTACTTCGTCTCGACCCACTTCGTTGTTTTTCACTTTCAATTATTACTCCTTTTTTGTTAGGCTAATAGTTAATTAAAATTTCTTTAGGATCTATAGGCTGACCGTTTTTCCAAACTTCAAAATGGAGGTGAGGCCCTGTAGTAATTTCACCGGTGTTTCCACTTAAAGCAATTAACTCACCTTGCAGAACTTTTTCTCTTTCTTTTTTAAGAAGCAAAGAACAATGTTTGTAAACCGTAATGTAATCATCAGGATGAATTATTATAATCATATTTCCTGAAGAAGCAGTATAATCTGAAAAAGCAATATAACCGCTTGCAGAAGCATAAACGGGAGTTCCTGTCTTAAGAACATAATCAACACCCATATGCCCATTTTCAGGCTTAAAATCTCTGCTTACAAAGGCATTCACAGGATTATAAAAATAATAACTTTTTAGGTCATTATCTTTGCTGCCCGGAAAAAAATTTCTTATAACTGCAAGCAACGAACCTTCTATTTTGAGCTTGCTTGAAACTTCTGACTTTTTCTTATCTAATTTAATTGAATCAAGTAATGTAGAATCTCCAAGAGTAATTGCGTACCTCAGTTTTTCATTTGTAGACTTAAGATCTTCCAATTCCTTAGTAAGAAAAATCATTTTCTTATTTAACTCATTAACTATTTTCATATCAGAACTGCTAAGGCTGGTTTGGGAGGGAAAAATCAGACCTTTAATTGGTGTATATGAGAAGAAAACAAACCCGGCTATTGCTACAACCAACGTGTATATAGTAGCATAAAAGGCAATTTTATTAAAGTACACGTGATGAGATTGCGTCCCGCTGCCGGCATGGTCCGGGATAATCATTATTGAAAAACTTTTAATGTGCTTAAGCTTTTTTTTAATGTCAATCATTTTAATTTTTTCATTTATATTTTTCAATGATATCTTCAAATTTTATTTTCCCCTCCCTAATTAGTTTTGGGGTCTTTCCACTTAAATCAATTAAGGTTGAAGCAGTAAAAAAAGATTTTTTTGATGTATAATATATTGCGTCAACTTCTTCATCAAATTCACTTTCAATAAAATCAATTTCATTTACAGGCTTATGCTGACTTCGGTTAACACTTGTAGAAATTAATGGCATTTTAATTTCTTTCAACAGTTTTAAGCAAAATCTATTGTTCGGTATTCTAAAAGCTGCGGTTTTAGAATTAAAAATCTCAGCCGTTTCACTATTTAGTTTTAGAACTAAGGAAATAGGGTTTGGCCACAGTGAATTAAAAAAATCAAAATGTTTCTCTTCCCTTATATCAACATACTTTTGAAGAGTCGGGATATCAGAGATCAGAAGTATAAACATTTTCCCAATTTCTCTTCTTTTAATTTCATTTATTCTGTTAATTGATTCTTCGTTAAATGGATTTGCCCCGAAACCGTAGATTGTATCAGTGGGATAAATAAAGACCTTCCCTTCCAAAAATATTTTTTTTGCATGAGCA
This sequence comes from uncultured Ignavibacteriales bacterium, assembly GCA_963746735.1. Taxonomy (GTDB): domain Bacteria; phylum Bacteroidota; class Ignavibacteria; order Ignavibacteriales; family Ignavibacteriaceae; genus CAVSWT01. Next base: position 79,101 of record CAVVCO010000016.1, on the reverse strand, counting down.
ACTGCTGCATGTATGTTCTCATCAATATTTATCATCTCTGCTTTTTTAATATTAATCATTTATCATTTCCAATATTTTCCGGTTAACAACCTCCGGCAATAATTTATAGCCGCATTCAAAAGTTTTTATTGGGCATTCTTGATACCCGTGAATACCGCATGGCTTACAACTTAAATCATCGAAACTTAAAAAATTACTTTTATAATTGTAAGGTGAAAAACCAAAGCCGGAAACAGTTGAACAATATAAAGTTAACGTGGGAATATTTGCACACATTCCAAAGTGTGTTGGAGCGCTGTCATTCGATATTAATATCTTTACTCTTTTCAACAATTCGATTGAACCAATCAAAGAAAATTTCCCGGCAGTTGATTTAACATTATTTTTAAATTTACTTTCCAACTGGCTGCATAAAAATTCGTCCGAAGCCCCACCAATTAATAAAACATAGAATGAATTATTAATTAAAAATTTAATTATCTCCTCATAATATTCGATTGGGTATTTTTTGGTTTTCCAAACACTTCCAGGCGCTATTGCCGCAAATTGATAATTATTATTTAATTCTCCAAAGTAATTGCTCACATCTTTCTTAATTTTTTCAGGAACTTCGATTTGGGGAAAAATTCTCCAAACATCATCTCTATATTCAAACCCGATCAGATCGAGATTCCTTTGTACTTCATGATTATCAATTTTATAATCCACTAAATTTTTATATACATGCCTCAAACTGCTGTTAGTAAATCCGTAAGTTTCTTTTACATTTGATAACACTACAAGCAATGAAGTTCTAAAAGAACGGTGAGGAGAATAAATTTTTGTATAATTATTTTTTTTAATTTTCCTGGAAAAATTAAATAACGATAACAAAGATTTATGTTTCCCCTTTTTATCAAGAACAATAACTTCATCAATAAATGGGGAAGCAGAAAATATTTCTTCAGTTGATGGAATTGCAATTACATGAATTTCGCTTTGAGGAAATTTAACTTTTAGTTTTTGAATCATCGGCAAAGTTAAAATTGCGTCACCGATAAATGCAGTTTGAATTACTAAAATCTTTTCCATTAAAATTAATGTTTCCAACGCTTATGCATCCAAAACCATTGTTCCGGATATTGTTTAATTACACTTTCCAAATAATTCATGTGCCTTTTACTTAGCTCTAAAACTTTGCCCTCATAATCTTCAGGTAAATTATTAGAATCAATTTCAATTAATTTTGTTTTGTATGAATAATCATTTTGCCTTATAGGTATTCCCATAATCAAAGGAGCTCCGGTTTTTAAAGATAAAATTGCAGGCCCTGTAAATACAGAAGTTCTCCTTCCAAAAAACACAATTTTAGTTCCCTCTGCCGGCCCGCGTTGATCAGCTACCATTGCAACTATATTTTTATTCTTTAATTCTTGATAAACATTGCGAATTGAAATCCCCAGAGAAACAATTTTATTTTCAAACTTAATTCTATTTTTATTCATCCAATCATTAACAAAAGGATTTCTTTGAGGTTTTACAATTACAGTAAAAGGCAGATGAAGTTGTGCGCTGACTGATAAAGCAATATACTCCCAGTTACCAAAATGTGCAGAGAGTAGTATAACGCCTTTCTTCTCGTTGAATTTTGAAGTTAACAATTCGGGGTTTTCACAAATAACACTTTGTTCAATTTCATCGCGAGTCAGCTTTGGGAGATATAAAATTTCAATTAAGGAGATACAAAAATTTTTATATGCACCGAAAGCAATGTTGTGAACTTTCTTTTCATCAAAATCCGGAAATGCATGACGTAAATTATCTAAAACGACTTCTTTTCTGATAGGAATGAAATAATAAAAAATACTGCCTATTATAAAAGCAAACCTTCTAGCCGTCTTTAGATTAAATAATCGTAAAAACCTGCTTAGCCCTAAAAATAATATGTATTCAATTTTATTTTGCAATTAACATTATACGTTCAATAAGCACTTCAAATTTAATTATAAATAAATATAATTTTCATATTAAATAAAAAAAGGGATGGCTGATAACCATCCCTTTAAAATTTCAATAATTTAAATTTTATCAGAAAGATGCTATTCTATTCTGCCAGTTATCATCTCTAAGCTCTCCGCGTTTTGTTGAATGAAGCAAAGTATAATCTGAAAAACCAGTCAAGTCAGCAAATACAAAAATTACACCGCCTTCAATATCATTATAATGCCAAATCTCGTATGGTTTGCTATCGGTTTGGTTAGGATATCGTTCAATTTCACTTGGCTCACCATATAAAATATATACTCTTCCTCTATCACTTTTCCACCCTTTTCGTGAAATTGTACTGTACTTTTGATTACTTTCCCTAACCCGCTGAAAATATTTGTTGTAATATTCATTTCCAGGAGTAGAGGTATCAGGGTCACGTTTTTTCCAGAACTCATACATAAATTTTCGTTTGCCTTCCAACTCAGATATCTTCTTGTATTGATCTACTTCTTGTGATAAGGCAATGTATTTTGATTGTGCAAACATATTGTCAATTTCCTCTTCGGACATTACAGCAAATTCGCTGCCTAAAACATCCTGATGTGAGCCAGTTACTGTATCTGTTGAGACAATATCAGGATTATAAACATAAAATCTTTTGGAAGAATTTATGCCGATATTAGTTGAAGTATCAAATAATGATACAAACATGGTGTAGGCATCAGTAGGAAATTTATTAACCAAAACAGTACCCACTTCGACTCTAGTATTATTCTTCCTGTTTATTTCTTTACTTCTATTAAAAACATTCTTGCCTTTACTGTTAAATACATTTAAAGTTAACTTTAATGGTGTATTTAAATCCCCGTTCTTTAACTGGTAAAGTTCACAATAATAAAAAACAACTGGCTGATCCTGTCCAAATAAACAAGCTGGAATAGGAATTACCTCAAATGTATTTTTATAAAAGACTGAATGTTCATTGGGGCTATCTTGAATAATTTTAGAAGAAACTTCAATATCACTTACAGCGAAACTATTTTTGATCAATGGCTTAATAGATACAGATTCATTATAAACCCTTATCTTTGAAGTATCAACAGCATCACGACCGCTAACAAGTGATTTATATTCACCGGCAGGTATTACAAACCCGACAACACCAATTAAGCTTCTATCACCGCTGGTAGTGTCGTTTTCAACTTTGTAAGAAATGTTCCAATCGTTATCTAATACTTTCTTATGAGTAGAAGTATTTTCCAACGTTATATGGAGAACTCCTTCTACGAACGTACCTGAATCTTGTTCAGTTTTTGTCAGTGAATTTTGATTAAATGAATAATAAAATTCAACATAATCCGACGTAGAATCATAACCAAATTCTGCATAATCATAGTCAAAAATAAAATTGTTCTGCTGTGCAAAAAGGTTAATGTTTGAGATAAACAGAAAGAAGGAAAGAAACAAGAAAGAAGTAATTTTAGTTTTCATTTAGCATTTTAAATTTAATCAATAAAAAAAAGGCGTCATTTAGACGCCTTAACTTATAATACTATTTTGTTTATTGCAATGACAATTTTACGGTAAAAATATGGTTTGCAGTTGGAAAATCTTTAACATCTCTGAAAGCGTAATCAAAAGCTACTCCAACCCCGTTGCCGATCTCATAATTAACCCCGGCGCCTGCTGTAAAACCGAATATTGATTGATTAGAAGATGCACCAATTAACATATTATAACCGCCTCTTAAATATAAAGTTTTCATAAAACCATACTCTAATCCGAAATTCATTTTATCTTCAAGTGAATTGTTTGCCGTGAATGTTCCGCCCAATACAATATCATTCTGTTCATTAAAATCATGATTGTAACCTAAGCTCAATTCAAAGTAACTTGGGATTTGAAATTCTTCCGAAACTGCTTCATAAACACCTCCAGATGTACCTGGATCTGTACCTGGAATTGATGTGTTGGATTGTAATTCGGATCCTGAATAGACCATATTCGAGCCAATATTTTTTAAAGAAGCCCCTAAATAAAACTTAGAATTAAATCTGTATTGAACTCCAAAATCAATTGCAACACCTGAAGCCTTAGTATCTTGAATAGATTCAGTAATTAATTTAATATTCGTTCCAACAGAAACACGGTCGGTAATAATTTTAGAATATGTAAACCCAACCGTTAAAAATGCTGGTGAATAAGTAGAGCCAGTACCATCGGGAAAGTCTTCTGTTGTAATTGGAATGTTCCCAAAATCAAATGTCTTAAAACTTAATGCAACAGAACCCAAATCACCTAAATTTGCAGAAGCAGCGAAGTAAGAAACATTTATATCAGCAATATAATTCATGTAACTAAACATTGCTTCTGTTTGATCACTTAAATCCAGGCCCGCCGGGTTATAGTAAATTGATTCCAATCCGGTTAGAGTAGCAAGCATTGCCCCGCCGGTAGCAATGCCTCTAGCACCCACGGGAATTAAAAGCTCTTCTGCACCTGTAGTTCCTTTTCTAGCAGGGTCGCCTGCCCAAAGAGGAGTAGTTGTTAATGTTATTAAAACAATTAGTAATATTTTTTTCATTTTTATAAAACTCCTAAAAATTTAGAAACTAAATATTAGGCAGGAATTGAAAATCCCTGCCTGTTTTTCATCATTAAAACTTCTGTATTTGTTTTTGAGGAAGTATCAATGAAAATTTCAAAATTTTATCTCCAAATTTTGGGGATGAAACTATAGCTATATAAAGACCAGAAGCTACTCTTAATCCTGATTCGTTTTGAAGATTCCACTGTAAAAACGGAGAACCAGCCGTACTTTTATCACTAGTTGTTAAAGTTCTAACTAGTGATCCTGAAAGAGTATAAATTTTTATTATGATTTCTTCAGGTAAATTTGAAAATGTAACAAAGGGTTCATCCGGCGAACTATTAGTATAGCTAGTAGCTGCGTTAAAACCATATAACGGATTTGGAAAAACATTAACTTTATCGAAAATAGTTTTTTCCTCTTCAGTAGTTAAATCTCCATTTTTCTTTGTTTCAAAAGTATAAATGTCTAGTGGTGAGTAGGGATAATTTGAAACATCAATTACAATTTTATCACCGGCTGAGTAAAAATCTGATTTATTTTTTCTTTGAATTCCCACAGCATAAAGAGTATTAAAAAATGGGGACTCAGCTAACTTTCTTTCTGTAGCAGATATAGGGGCATCTGCTGGGATTTTGTAAAAGGCTCCCTTGCTTACGCCAGCTCCATTTAAATCTGCCCAGTCGGTTGCGGAATTGATATATGTACCACCTTTTAACATTCTTTGACCGCCATTAGCATCATAAGTGGTGTCAAAAATAAAAATGTATTCACCTGAAAAAGCTAGATTTGTTCCTGGATCCCATTTCCCATCTGGATTTCCACCTAAGTCAGCTCTTTTTTCAATGAAGCCGACTGACAGCTGTTTTTCTTCTCCAGTAGCAAAATCTTTTAACCATGCAGTGAATGGAACATCAACGTACCCTTTTGCATGACCGGCAGCAGCATCCCATTCTCCCACAACACCCTTGCCGATCGTATCTGCAGCAGTTACTGCTTCTGCATATTTAAAGAATCTCTGCTGAGTAGCATTATTGTTGCCGATAAAACCATTTAAATAACGATATGCTTTACCCGATTCACCAAATCTTAATTCAATTCTTCTTAACCTATCTGCTTTAACATAATTACCATTTAAGTTTGATAGATTTCCACCTATTCCCAATATTCTTGTTGCACCAGCAACATCAGTATTCAAATAATTATATTGGGTTATTGTTGTATCAATCCAATTATTACTTAATTCATAAGTTAAATTTCCTAATGCAGGAGTTTCAGGCATAAGCTTTACAATAAACCCGTCGGTAGGTTGATATGAAGTTTCACTCTTACCATAGAGAAAATAATTTGCAGAATCTAAAAGCATCTGGCCGGTAGTTAAATTTTTCAAATTCCAGAAAGCTGAATAATTTGATGTTGAACTATCGACTGTAAATGTGACTGCATATTTATCACCTGTTAAAGCGGTCTTATCTACAACATCATACTGTAATTTACCACTGCTTCCGCCGCTCGATTTTTCAGCATCAACAAAGTCCTGTGGCGGAGAATATAAATCCGCACCCATAATAACTTTTGTTATTTTTGCAATGTTTTCACTTTCGGCAGTTAGAGCATCTTTTGATAAATAATAATCACCAGATGTACCAATAGGTTTAGTCGGATCACTTTTTAGTCTTAGTCCTTCATAATTTAAAGCATAAGATGTAATAGCAAAATAATATGGTTTCCCTTTTACAAGATTTCCGCCAGTAAATGGGTCTTGTGTAATTCTTAATCTTATTCTTCCAGTTGATGGGTCTGAATAAGTTAATGAATCCAATTGATTTGTACTTTTTGGATAAAGCAGTTCAATACCGCCGGTTTGACCATCTTCTTTATACACATCTTGAATAAAATTATTTAAATCATAAGTGGCGATAATCTCTGAATTCTGCTGGCCATTTACTGTTGGTACTGTTGCATTTGTTTTATATGCATAAACAATGTACCCTTCAAATCTTAAATCCCAGGCTGCAGTAGTATTTTTATAATCAACTTGCTTTGGTGTATCCCATGATAAATCTATAAAATCTTCACCCGTTTCAACTGTTGGAGTAACAGCAGGAGGCGGTGATGGTGCGGCAAAATTATTATCAAAAATAAATTGGGCTCCATCATCAATTTTTCTTGCTTCTGTTATTGATGATAATGCACTGGACCCCTGTCCCACTATATAAGCAACTACAATTTCCAATTCTTGATCTTTAATCAATTTAAATGGGCCAGTATTTTGCATCATTCTTTGATCAGTAGGTTTAGTATTAATCCATCCAACTTTTGTTACAGGGTCACCTGAGTACCAAAATTTATTATTTATGGTACTGCAATCAACTCCGCCAAAAACTTTACTCAAAGGCCAATCGCAGGGATCAACAGGATTGCCCAGCTTATCCAAACCAAGCATATAATTTCTAGCTTCTACTTCTGTACTTGGATCTCCAAGAGTTGGATCCGATTGCTGATAATGAATGAAAGATGAAATGCCTAAGTTTGTTGCACCCGGAAAAGCTTTTACTCCCATAATCTGCCCCCGTAAACTATATGCAGTATCTATTGGAGTATCAACACCTTCATCATAAGCTCCGTTGCCATTATTATCAGTGTACGTTGAATCTGCTATATAAGCAATTGGCCCGGAAAAAAAGTCGGTCATAAAGCAAGGTGGATTTACCCCATATCCTGCATCTGGTCCATCGTTATAAACATAGCCGGCATTTTTAGGAACATCTACACCAACTAAATCATCTTTGTAACCAGCAGTTCCTCCTATATCTGGATCAGACCAAACTCCAAAATAAACGTCATTTAGAGTATCAGCTTTAAGACCCGTGTTTTTAATTCTATATCTCAAAAAGATTATATTGCCAAGTGCGCCTTTAGATGCGAAACCAAATATTGTTTGTTTTATATCCACGCCTTGGGGTTCAATTCCAGGAAAGTTGGTTCTTTGAGCTCCAGGCTGACCATCGTTATAGATACACCATACTGTTTCGTCACCTACTATATCCGGCCGGTCTTCATCAGGATCCCAAATCCCATTTCCATTTCTATCAACGGGATTATATTGTCCATCACCGTCACCATCATAAAAATCAGCACCTAACGCAACAGCATCCTTCCATTCCTGCCAGCTAGCACCGAAGGGTTGATCTTCTTTATTTAAAACGTATAATTGGGCTCTTGGATCATTTGGATCTTCAGCAGGGCCAGAAACTGTATTTTCAATTAAAGAAGAAGAAGCATTACCAAATGCCCAAAGTTTCCCATTTGTATAACCGCTTAGATAGAAACCTGAAGAAAACAGAAAATCTTTTCCACCAAACTTACCGCCTGAACCTACTGGTGGAATATTAACAGCAGCAATTTTCCCTTTATCATTTAGAGGTAAATTAATGTTATTGATATAGAATCTATAAGAATCTCCATTCTTACCAGAAACCAAAGTTTTTTTCAGAGAATGAGTTTCTTCAGTATTACTAGTACCTTTTTTATTATTTTCTTTAAATCCAAAAGATAAATATGCAATTATCAATATTCCTAAAACAATATGAAAGTGATAATTATTTTTTCTAGTTGTCATTTTTTTCAATTCCCATTTAATATAAAAAACACATAAAAGTTTATAGTCCAATATTTCTGAAATCGACTTTTAATCCTAAACGAATTAATCTTGGAATACCAAAATTTCCAGGGTTTCTTTCAAGCGAAGTATAATCTTGAACATATCCCTGTCCGCCATTTGCAACAGCATCTTTACCTAAATCTGTATTTAAGAACCCGGTCGTATAAGGATCTCCAGTCGATCTCCAAACATTAACAACATTATCAGCATCAAATAAATTTTGTATCCATAAGTAGGGAGAAATTAATAAACTGCCTAATGCAAAGGATTTTTCAACTTTTAAATCAACTCTGAACGAACCTGGCATGTAACGTGAATTAACATAACCTACTGTACTTGGCCCACCATCACTACCGGAAAGAATATCATAATAATCTAATGGCGTATAAGGTCTGCCGCTGTTGAAAGACACCAAAATATTTGCACTTGTCATTTCAAAAAGTCCCAGTTCACCTTTGGGCACATAAAAATCAAGATTAACTACACCGGTATGTCTTTGATCAAAATCCAAAGGCGCTATAACTTTTGGAGCTTTGTTATCTTGATTTCTGAATACAGCTGTAAAACTTGAACTTGTAGAAGAGCCCGTACCTTCAGCAATTGAATATGTATATTGAAGCGATAGGCTAAAGAAACTTAGTCTTGTTACATCAAGTGATAATGCTAAACCTTTTGTCGTTCCGAAATCAGAATTTTCAGGTGATATATAAGTTAGTACTTCACCGCCAACACTTCTTTGGAAGTAGTTTAATTGCTGATTTACTAATCCTTTAATATTTTTATAAAAGGCTGTAATATTAAGTGCAGCAATATTGCTTAATATTTGCCGGAACCCAATTTCATACTGTATTGTTTCTTCTGAAGAAATTGTACCTGTTTGAACATATTGCGGATCAAAAGAAATGAATTGATCCAGAACTGATTGACTTGTATATAAATCAGTTAGTGCTGGTATTTGTATGAACCTTCCATATTGCGCATGAAATACAGTTGTCTGTGTTACAGGAAAACCAAGTCCGATTCTTGGTGAGAATTGAATTTCAGGTTTTTTCCTGGTAAAATCTCCTGGGTCAAAATTAGTTGGATCAGTACCACCAGCAAAAGGCAAGCTTGGGTTTTTCAAAATATCTGCTTGCGAATCAAAGTAATCCATTCGCAATCCGAGATTTAAAACTAAATCCTCAAGTTCATATCTATCTTGTATATAACCATAAGCAAACAATGGATTTTTAGGTGCATATTTATCATTAAGTCCGGTTTTAGTTCGTCCGGTTATATCATATCCATATAATGTCGGCTGCAGATCTTCAAACTTTTTAGTTTCTGAATATGATGGATCTTCTGCTGCTAAGAGAACCGGTCCCACAGCATAGTATCTAACTATATTGTAGTTAGCTCCTCCACCTATTTCAAAAAGATGATTGTCAATTTGTGAAGTTAAATCAAAATCTGCGTTCAAAACATCATTTTCATTTTTGGAGTATAAATTATTAACGCGGCCATATCCGTAAAAAACCTGGTTCTCATCCAATTGAACTCTTTGACCATTATAAGCAATTGTAGCACCAAGTTGTGCAAGGGCAATGCTGTCACCATATAAATATAAATTATCACCAAAATGCGGATCATATTGTTCAGAATGATATCTTCTAACACCAACATTCAAATTCCAAAAAGTACTATTGCTTACTGTCTGAGAAATCTTGGAATTAAATGAATAATTATTTTGATTAAATGCAGGATTAAATTCAGAATTACTTTTTGCATAAGACATTATGAAGCTTCTGCCTTTTCTTAGATTTATATTAGTTCCAAGAGTCAATCTAAAATTCCCAAGGTTATGATTTGTTCGGGCTGAAAGCCTCCATATACCAGCATCATTATTAGAAAGATGGTTATATGATTTATTTATAGACGGGAATTCCAAAGTTATGGCTGGCGGATTTGCATCTAAAAACCAGCCTCTTTCTGCAGAAATAAAAATTGTATTTTTTGCATTTCCAGGAATAATTGGGCCGCTAAAATTCAAAGTGTATTGATTAAAACCATAGTCATCAGTAAGTGAAGAAGTAATGGCATCAGCAAATAATGAATAGTTAGGAGAACCGCTTTTAGTTGTTACATTAACTATTCCCGATTGAGCTTGTCCGTATTTAGCTTCATATCCGCCGACTTGAAAAGAAATTTGTTCAATTGCATCATTACTTACTTGTGCTGCGCTGGAATTTGTTAGAACATTATTTTGCGGGACACCGTCAATTATATATAATACTTCACCGCCTCTGCCGCCTCTTACATTTATTGTAGCATTTCCATCCATTCCTCCGCTTCCTTCAGCAACTACAACCCCAGCCTGAAGTGAAACAATATTTGTAACTCCTTCTACAGGTAATTTTGAGATTTGATTTGCATCAACAACTTTTACGGTGTTTGTAGCTTTCTCTTCAAAAAACTTTTTATCTTCAACAACAATTTCTGGAAGAGTAAAGTCTGTAGTAAGTTCAACATTTAATTCATAAGTAATTCCGGCAACAATTCTAACATCCTGAACAGTCCGGGGTGCATAGCCAACGTAACTGACTTTAACATTATAAGTTCCTGGAGTTATATTAAGAATAAAATAATCTCCGTCAACACTTGTCGCTGCACCAAGATCCGAATTTACTACAACGACATTGGCTCCTATCAATGGTTCTCGAGTGGCAGCGTCTATAACCTTTCCGCTTAATTTCCCGACACCTGATTGTGCATATAATGAAATAGTTGATATGCACATTATAAAGGAGAATAAAGCATTAGTAAAAATTTTTTTCATCTTCTCCACCATGTTTAAGTTTGATTTTTGAGGGTTAAAACATTTGTAATTAATAATCAATTAACAAACAAATAATGAAGCATAAAATTCAAATGTTACTCAAAAAAAGGGCGGATATCCCTTTAATAGGAAGATCCGCCCGCGTAAAAAGATTATTCCAATTATTTCAATAACATCATTTTTTTAGACATGCTGAAATTATCAGCTTGTAATTTATATATGTATAAACCAGACGCTAAATTAGAAGCATCAAATTTAACTTCATAAGAATTAGCATTTTTTACTTCATTTACTAATGTAGCAACTTCTCTCCCAAGCATGTCAAATACTTTAAGAGAAACATTGCTCTTCTCAGAAATTGAATACTTTATTATAGTGCTTGGGTTGAATGGATTAGGATAATTTTGTTCAAGAGTAAAGTTGTTAATTTTATTCGGGGCCTTATCATTAACACCAACTACTACTGTAAATGTTTTGCTGTTAAATCTCCAAACTGCATCTGGAGAAAGGTCATTGTTACTGCCAACTATATTTGAACCAGGAACTGGATCGAAATAGTATGCATAATTTATTGTTGCTTGATCGCCATCCATTTCAACTTTTGGAGCTAAAATAGGCCATTCTTCAGGTACATCTTTTCCATTTTCTAAATAAGCCGGTGCTGACCAGGTCATACCACCATCTTGTGAATATGAATACACAAGATCTGTATAGTATACTTCGGTGCTGTTTGCTCCGCCATCTCCAGGATATGTATTTATTGAACTATGTCCCCAATCGCCAGAATATTCAGGGATAACCCAAACAACAACAACCACTTTTCCATCATCAGATGCTGCAACGGCAGGATTACCATTTCCCAACATATTACCAGGATGAGTGTAAGTAGCACTTGAAGGTTCAGGGTCATTGTATTCTGTGGCTGTATCAGACAATGAAAGCCAAGTTTTTTGATTATCATTCCAGTAATAAAGCGGATACGTATAAATTGTATCGCCATTTGAATATTGTGCAACAGTATTAACACCGGAATGAACAAAATGTGATACTCCGCTTCCATCAACAATATAATCTCCAATATCGAAACCAGACATTTGAGGTTCATAATCAGGCCGGTTCGATACTTGGCCTACTTTACCATCAAGTAATATCATTTCACCTTGCCAGTTTGCGCCCATATCTGTTGAATACCAATGATAGATTCCACTTGCACTATCTTCATCAGTGACAGTATCACCATTTTTACCGGCAATTGAACCATTTTTTTCTATAGCTGTAAAGAAAGACATTTTTGTTCCATTAGTTGCAAGGATTGGATCGCTTGAATAGCTATAAGTCCAAGCATTTGCATCACCTTCGCCAACATAACCAACAGAGTCAAATGTAACACCACCATCTGTAGATTTCATAATTCTCCAGTCACCTGGGGCATCATCAGTTTCCCAAAACTCACCATTATTTAATAATGCAAATCTTGGCCAACCACCTGCTAGTCCATCAGCGGTAATTTTAGTAGCTGCGGTAATATCTGTATTAGGGTCAATTTCCCATAAGTAATTATATAAAGGACCTTGCAAGAAATCGTAGGTTGCAACATATACTTTACCATTTGCTTCGTCTACAATTAAATGGCTTTCTGATCCGGTTCTAAGAATTGTACCACTGGTGTCAAGTCCATAAAGCGGATAAGAATTTGCACCTAAATCATCAATATAACCAACTACCGCATGTCGTGTTGTAGAGTTATCAGTTCCAACTAGGATAGGATCTTTTACTCCATCACCTGTAAAATCATACATTTGTAATAGTGGTGGCGGATAGTTATTAAAAATCCAGTCATAAGATGCAAATGCAACATCTTGAGCTCCAGCCTGGGTTTTTGATAAACTGATCTTTCTATTCTGATAATCAGTATAAAAATCCAAGTTAGAATTTTCAACCTGCTTGGTATTAGATAAAGTACGAAGTTTGTGTTTAACCATCTTTTTGGATTGTGCAAATCCCAAAGACGCGAAGAAGGAAAGAACTATTAACAAAACGGTAATTCGTTTTATCATTATATTACTCCTTATAGTGTTGAATATAGTTATTTAGTGTGTATGTTCCTTTTGCTAGATATGAGGACAGTTAAATAGGATACCCCTAATAATTTTTGTCCCTCCACCAAAGCGAGAAAAATTATATTAAAAATTTTAGTATGTTTATTTAATAGATAAATACCTTAAGTAATAAATTATAATTACTTTGTTTTATCAACCCGCTTGCTTACAAATTACTACAATTCATTAAATATGTCAAGCGATTTAACCGCTTATACTAAATTTTTACCGCATATACTTTTTTTACACCGTTGATAGATGAAATTTTATTTGCAACATCTTTATTAATTTCACTATCAACATTTATTACGGTAAGAGCTTCTTTACCGAGATCAATTCTGCCCAATGAAAGTCCTGCAATGTTAATGTTTGCATCAGCTAAAATTTTTCCAACATTCGCCAACATTCCAGGTTTATCAATATTTGAATAGAACAGCATATGTCCTTCAGGCTTTAATTCTAAGTGGAAATCATCTATATAGACTAATCGTATTTCACTATTTCCAAAAACCGTCCCACCCAATGATCTCTGCTCTTTTTCAGTAACAAATTCTACAGTTAATAAATTTGTATAATTTGAATTTGCACCTGATTTTGTTTCATTAATTACTATCCCCATTTCTTGAGCAAGAAATGGAGCATTAATTAAATTCACTACTTCACTCTTCTTCTTTGACAAAAATCCTTTAAGAACTGAAGTTGAAAGTAAAGTAGTTGATGAATGAAGTAACTCTCCGCTATAATTAATATTTAATCTGTTTTAACTGCCCTTTAATTAATTGAGCATGGATAGCTCCTAAATTTTCACCAAGCTTTACAAATGGAGCCAACTCTTTATTTCCCATTGCTTCAATAGCGGAAGCATTTATCGCACCTTTAACTGAAGTCTCATTAAAAAGGTCAACCATTTGTTCGGCAATTTGAACTGCAACTTTTTCTTGTGCTTCTTCTGTAGAAGCTCCTAAATGAGGAGTTGAAACTAATTTTGGATGCTGAATTAACTTGCTAGTTAAATCAGGTGGTTCCTTTACGTAAACATCTAAAGCAGCAGAAGAAACTTTACCTGAATCTAGTGCACGAACCAAAGCATCCTCATCTATGATTCCTCCACGGGCGCAATTAATTATTTTAACTCCATCTTTACATTTTTTTAGTGTTTCATCTGAAATTAAAAATTTGGTTTCGTCTGTTAGAGGGACATGAACCGTAATAATATCTGACTGATTGAAAAGAGAGTCCAGGTCAACTAATGTTACACCTAATTTTGAAGCAATATCTTCAGACAATACCGGATCGTATCCAATTACTTTCATTCCAAAAGCTTTACATCTAATCGCAACTTCTCTACCAATTTTACCTAGACCAATTATTCCAATTGTCTTACTATGAAGTTCAGTTCCTTTATAAGATTTTTTATCCCATTTGCCAGCACGTAATGATTGATTGGCTTGAGGGATATTACGGCACATGGAGAGAATCAAAGCCATTGAATGCTCGGCTGTGGAAATCGTATTTCCGCCTGGAGTATTCATTACAATGATACCTTTACGTGTGGCGGCTTCAACATCAATATTATCAACGCCTGTTCCGGCACGCCCTATTACTTCCATGTTATCCATCAATTCAATAACATCCGAGGTAACTTTGGTTTCGCTTCTTACAATCAGACCATTATAATCTTTAACAATTTTTTTTAGTTCGTCTTTTGACAAGCCGGGTGTATAATTAACTTCAAAGCCGGCTGATTCCAAAATAGCGGCACTTTTCCTGTCTACTGCATCAGTAATGATTATTTTTTTCATAAAGGTTAAACCCCTTAATGTTGAAAGTTATAAAAAAGATATCGACTATATATTTTTAATTACATCGAAGAGCTTAGCCTTTGAACAATTTGTGCTTTTGGTACTGCGCCAATGATTGTGTCTTTGAGAGCACCATTTTTAAATATTAATATTGTGGGAATACTTCTAACACCAAATTTAATAGCTGTCTGCTGATTTTCATCTACATCAAGCTTTCCGATTTTTATTTTTCCATCATACTCTTGAGCTAATTCTTCTACAATTGGAGCAATCATTCTACATGGCCCGCACCATGCTGCCCAAAAATCGATTAATACTGGCTTATCAGATTTTGTTACTTCTTGTTCAAAATTATCATCAGTTATTGTAATAGGTTTCATTTCTTATCCTTAATATTTTACTAGTTAATGATTATAATATTTGTTCGCCGTTTTGTCCCACATAATTCACTACATCTTCCCCGCCGTCTGCGTGAATAATTCCCCCTGAAATCCATTCGCCCCCCTCTCTGCAAAGTACAGAAATTACTTTTGCAACATCTTCAGGAGTAGTTAATCTGTTTCTCGGGTTTTTTCTTTTTGCCACTTCAATCATTGAAACATTTCCGGGAATTTTTCTTAAAGCTGGTGTATCAGTTACTCCGGCCATTATCGAGTTGACAGAAACTTCCATAGGTCCAAGTTCAACAGAAAGCTGTCGGATATGTGATTCTAAAGTTGATTTAGCCGCAGACACTGCACCATAATATGGAATCGCTGCATGACTTCCCGAACTTGTCATTGCAAAAATTCTTGCTTTTCTTGCTAACAGATTATTCAGAACTAAATCCTGTGTCCAATAAACTAACGAATGCGCCATAACATCTAATGTCATTTCCATCTGAGCTTTAGTTAGCGATTGTTCATCATCCTTGGGAATAAAAGGTTTAAGAGTTCCAAAAGCAAGAGAATGCATTAATACTTTTACAATTGCCTCGCCATTTGCAAATTTATTAATTTCATTTATAATTTCAATACGCTTAGCTTCATCAGCAGCATTAGCATTGAAAAATTTCACTTGAACATTTTTAGATTTAATGTAATTGATAATGTTCTCAACGTTAGGCATTGTTGCCTGCCTATCCAGGTGAACTCCTATTATGTTATATCCGTCTTCTGCTAATTTTTTTGAAGCAGCTTCACCAAAACCAGAAGATGCACCAAGAATTACTGCCCAAAATTTATTATTAGCATTGTCAGCCATAAATCTACTCTAATTTTTCAAACGTAATAAAATTAAGGTTCAAATTATACAAAATAGCTAAGAGTTATACAACATTTAGAGTATGAATAACTGTTATTAAAGTAATTACTTCTTATTAAATAACAGTGAATCTTCACCTAATAAATTTATAACTTCCTGTATAAAGTTATCAGATAAATTTACTTTATAATCTTCTAAATAAAATAATTTTGCTTTAGAACCATTGTTAGTAAGATGAATATAAACCGGGTAATCACCTTTATACTTTTCAAAAATACTTTTTAAAGTTAAAATGTCTTTTTCATTATTTTTCTCTTTATCAAAAATAATTTTAACACTTTGTGCAAAACGGCTTCGCGATTGATCAAGCGGAATTACTTCTTCAATATGTAATTTGATTGCGTCACCGCTACTTTCAGGAGTTCCAATCATTACTACGCATTCTTCTTCTTTAACCATAGTTGAATATTTTTCATAAGTTTTTGAAAACATTAAACATTCACATGACCCTGAAAAATCATCTAATGTAAAAAATGCCATAGTCCTGTTAGATTTATCAATCTTTGTGCGAAGGGCAGTGATAACTCCTATCGCTCTAACTTTATCCATCTCTTCCAGCTGTTCAGTTTCACCAAGATGAATAGTTGCAAAAGATTTGTAATCAACCTCATACTTCCGTAAAGGATGATCGGAAACATAAAACCCTATTACTTCTCTTTCTTTAGCAAGCCTTTCTTTTTGAGGCCAGGGATTAATAATGTTTAATGCTGGTTCAGTTATTAAGACTTCTTCTTCAACTCCACCAAAAAGACTATTCTCGGCAACTAATTTTGAGTTCTGAACTTTATGACCGAATTCCAACGCATCTTCAATGGTTGCAAATAAACTTGCTCTGGTATTATGTATTGAATCAAAAGCACCGGCAAGCACTAATCCTTCCAGCCCTCTTTTATTAACAACCCGGGTATCAACGTTGGTACAGAAATCAAAAATACTTGTGAAATTCCTTCCAAGCTCATTTCTCCTTTTTATAATTTCCTCAACTGCAGAAATTCCAACATTTTTTATTGCCGACATTCCGAATCGAATTTTACCTTCTTCAACATCAAAATAAACAGAGGGATTATTTACGTCCGGCGGCATCACTTCAATTTTTAATTTACGGCAGTCTTCCAAAAAATTTGTTACTTTATTGGCGTTTCCAAATTCATTGGTTAGGTTTGCTGCTAAAAATTCAGGCGTGTAATGTGCTTTTAAATATGCTGTTTGATAAGCGACATAACTGTATGCAACCGAATGGCTTTTGTTAAAACCGTAGTTGGCAAATTTATCGATAGCCTCAAATATTTCTTCCGCAATTTTTTTACTGATTCCATTTTTACCTGCTCCGTCAACAAACTTTATCTTCTGCTCTTTCATTGCTGCGAGATCTTTTTTACCCATAGCACGGCGAAGGATATCGGCCTCTGCTAAGCTCATACCGCCGACTTTATTTGCAATTTGTATTACCTGTTCCTGGTAAACAATAATGCCATATGTTTCTTTTAGGATAGGCTCCAATGTTTGATGAAGATATGTGATTTCTTTGTTTCCAAATTTTCTATCAATGAACTCATCTATAAAATCCATCGGGCCAGGACGGTAGAGAGCATTCATTGCCGAAAGATCACTTACGCTTGTTGGCTTTAGCTTTTTTAAATACTCACGCATCGGGGAAGATTCAAACTGAAATACGCCGGTGGTTTGTCCCTTTGAAAAAAGCTGAAAAGTTTGTTCATCGTCAAGCGGGATATTATCGATATCGAGATCTACATTGTGATTCTTTTTGATTAATGTTAAAGCGTCTCTAATAATAGTTAGAGTTCGTAGTCCTAGAAAATCCATTTTCAATAATCCGGCATTCTCAATTTCCTTCATATTGAATTGAGTAACTATATCTGTTTGCGAAACGGCATTTGCAAGAGGCACATAATCGCTTACATCACCGGGAGTAATTACAACTCCGGCTGCATGCTTGGATGCATTTCTATTCATCCCTTCCAAAACTTTAGCATACTTAATGAGATTTTGAATATCTTCTTCCTGAGAATCCTTAACCCATTTTAATTCAGGTACTTCTTTTAATGCTTGGTCAATAGAAAACACTTTTCCAAACTTTGAAGGAATAAACTTTGTAATTTTATTCACGACTGGAATTGGAATTTTAAGTACGCGGGCAACATCTCTCAATACAGCTTTAGATGAAAGCCTGTTAAAAGTAATAATTTGGCTTACACTTGAATTACCATACTTTTCTCTTACGTAATCGATCACCTCGCCTCTTTTATCATCCGCAAAATCAACATCAATATCAGGCATTGATTTACGAGCAGGATTTAAAAATCTTTCAAATAGAAGATTGTAATCAAGAGGATTGATATTTGTAATACCAAGTGTGAATGCGACTAAACTACCGGCAGCACTGCCTCTTCCCGGCCCAACAGGAATGTTCATTTTCTTAGCCGAATTAATAAAATCCTGAACAATTAAAAAGTAGCCTGAGAATCCCATTTTTTTAATTGTATCAATTTCAAAATTAAATCGCTCCTCCATTTCAGGAGTAACTTTTTTGAATTTTTTATAAAGCCCTTCGCGTGCAAGTAATTCAAAATAATCATCAAGAGTTTTTGCTTTAGAATCTTGTGGGATTTTAAATGTGGGGAAATGATACCCTTCAAACTCTAATTTCAAATCAATCTTTGATTCTATTTCTAAAGTATTTTCAATCGAACCTTTATATTTTTTAAAAAGCTTTACCATCTCTTCAGATGATTTAAAATAAACCTGGTCAGTGCCGTATCTTAATTCCCTGTAATCAGCACCATTTTTATCCGACAATAAAAGAAGAATATTATGAGCAAGTGCATGATCCCGTTCAATGTAATGACAATCATTTGTTGCCAATAATTTTATACCCAATTCTTTGGAAAGTTTAGGCATTCCATCAAGAATAGGCTTATCGACTTCCATATTGTGATCTTGAATTTCAAGATAGAAATCTTCCTCAAAAATATCTTTGTAAATTTTAGCAACTTCGCGTGCTTTATCATAATTTCCATTTACAAGATGAGTTGAAACAACTCCACCTGCACAAGCAGACGAACAAATTAATCCGTCTCTATATTTTCTTAAAAGTTCAAGATCAATTCTCGGTTTGTAATAGAATCCTTCGGTATGTCCAAGTGTAGAAAGTTTTGAAAGATTTTTATAACCCTGTTTGTTTTTTGCCAGAAGAATGAGGTGATTATAATGCTTAGCTCTTTTTTTACTTTTTAAATCGTCTGGTTTTCCTTTATCGGATCGGCTTCCTTCGGAAACAACATAAGCTTCCATTCCAATAATTGGTTTGATTCCCTCTTTAGTCGCTTTCTTATAAAATTCGGCAGCACCATACATTACTCCGTGATCTGTAAGTGCAACTGCCTTCATATTATTTTTCTTCGCGGCATTAACCAAACTCTCAACTGTACATGCCCCATCCTGCAAACTATAGTGAGTATGATTATGTAAATGAATGAAATCGGACATCAATTTTTCTTTTTAAATAATATCAAAGAGTTAGATAATGATTTTTGAGAAGTAAGTTTTTATCTGAAGAAAAAGTTATAAATAAAATTCATCAATGTTAATATTGATTTTTGTTTTTTTCATAATCTTACCAATTTTAAAATGATAATTTGATTAAAATTCAATAAGTATCAACTTTTCCCCGTATGTCCAAATCCGCCCTCTCCCCTTTTGCTGTTTTGCAGGTCTTCAGTTTCGTTTATATCAGCATGATAAACTTTTGAAACTACAAGCTGCGCAATTCTATCTCCTCTATTAATAACAAAATCTTCCTTGCTGAAATTCATTAAAATAATTTTAACTTCACCACGGTAATCTGAGTCAATTGTGCCTGGAGAATTCAATATTCCTATTCCATGCTTTATGGCAAGGCCGCTTCTTGGCCTAACTTGAATTTCAAATCCCTTTGGAATTTCTACTGATAAATTTGTAGAAACTAATTCGATGCTGCCTGCAATAATTGAGAAAGGTTTTTCAACTGCCGCCCGGATATCCATTCCGGAACTTCCTTCTGTTGAATATGAAGGCAATGGAATATCTTTAAATTTTTCACTTAATCTTTTAATTTTTATAGGAATCTTTTCAAACATAATTTTTTGGTTTTAATTTTTATTTCTTTTTTCTGCTAATTTATTTTTTATGAAAGCAATTTCTTTTTTATCAAAGGCAAAAAGATAAATTAATAAAGTAAATGCGGCTAAAAGAATGAATTTATAAATCATTAACATTTGTCCCGAATAATACAGTGCATAATAAATTACTCCTACAACAAGCAGAAACGAAAATATCTTAATAATTTTTCCTACTTCATAATTTATCTTATAAAATTTTTGAGTAACAAAATAATAACCAATGGCCATAACGAAGTATGCTGCAAGAGTTGCAATTGCAGCTCCCATAATTCCCATTACAGGAATTAATAAAAAGTTAGCAACAATATTAACAAAAGCACCTAAACCGGATATTATCGGAACATATAAACTTTTTTCTTCAATATAAATTCCGGCAGAAAAAATAACATACAAGCCATTAAATAAATATGCTAAAAGCACAACCGGAACGATGCTTAAGCCGCTCCAGTATTTAACCCCTATTAATGAAAAACCAAATATATTTATTTTCGCTAAATCGGCAATGAATAATGAAAGAACTACTAAAATGAAACTTCCGATAATGGTAAAATATGTTAATACTTTTGAAAACATTTCCCGTGCATTTTCTTCTCTGGCATTTTGAAGAAAGAAAGGCTGCCATGCATACTGAAACATATTTACAAAAAGCATCATGAAAATTCCAAGCTTGTAATTTGCTTTGTAAATACCAACTGTTTTGAAATCAGTTAGCTTTTCCATTATAGGAACATCAACAACTTGAACAAGCATTACTGCAAATCCGGCGGGAAGATAAGGCAGCCCGAATTTTATTAACCTTTTAAAGAGCACATAATGGAATTCAAATTTAAAGCTTGAAATGATTGTCGGCAGTAATAATAAAAGTGCAACCAAAGAAGCAATTAAATTGCTAACGAAAACTGCTTCAATTCCCCAATGAAAAATAAAAATAAGTATTATGTTAAATAAAATATTAACTACAATATTAATGGTTTTAAACAACGCAAACTTTTTTGCTTTTCTTTCAAGTCTTAGTTTTAAAAATGGAATTACGGCCAAAGCGTCAAGCATAAGTATAACAGCGCCAATGTATATCAAGTAATCAAATTTAGGTGGAATGCTTAATGGTGATAAAATTGAATTTTTTGATAGTATTATTAACGAACTGAAGACTACTGAAACTAAAAAAACTGAAATGTATGGAGTTGAAAAATTATCTTTCTCATCGCCTATATCCAGAAAAGATGCAAACTTTAAATATGCTGAATCCATTCCGTAGATATAAACAATATTTAAAATTCCCAGGTAAGCAAAAATTATTTGAACTATTCCATAATCTGCAGGAAGAAAAATATTTGTGTATAACGGAACAAGTACAAAATTTAAAAACCTTCCCAGCATCGTACTGATACCATAAACAGCTGTGTCTTTGGAAAGTTGTTTTAGTTTATCAAGCATTGTTAAAATTCAAAAAGCAAAAGTCAAAATTCAAAATTATTTTTATATTCATTTAATTCTTATTTCTAAAGAAATATCGAGTGCTTTAACGCTATGAGTTAACGCCCCAACTGAGATATAATCTACACCCGTTTCTGCAATAGCTTTAACTGTTTCCAGATTTACCATTCCCGATGCTTCAACTTTACATATACCATCAATTATTTTTACTGCTTTCCTCATGTTTCTCAAATTAAAATTATCAAGCATGATTATATCCGGATTACATCTTAAAGCTTCTTTTACTTCTTCTAAATTTTTTGTTTCGACCTCTATTTTAAATTTTGATTTATTTTTTAGATTATTCTTTTTACAAGCTTCAATAGCTTTCCTAATCGAACCAGCAACTTCAATATGGTTATCTTTAATCAGGTACATATCGAATAAACCTATTCGGTGGTTTTCACATCCGCATAATTTGACTGCAAGTTTATCAATTTCTCTTAATCCAGGGGCTGTTTTTCTAGTATCAATAATTTTTGCTTTTGTATGTTTAATCTTTTCTGCGAATTGATTTGTATAAGTTGCAATACCGCTCATTCTCTGAAAAAAATTTAATGCGGTTCTTTCCACGGTTAAAATTGATGCTGCTGCCCAAGGACTTCGGCAACTATAGTTCCGGCTTTAATTTTATTACCGTCTTCAAAATGTTTTTTAAATTTTAATGAAGGATCATAAATTTTAAAAGCTCTTTCAACAATATCTAACCCGGCAATAATTCCGTCTTGCTTAACTAAAAAATATCCTGTTGCTTTAAGATTTTTTTTTATGGTAGCTGTTGTTGTAATATCACCTGAAGCTATATCTTCTTTCAAAGCTGCTTTAATAATTTTTTCTATAGATTTATTCATTCGTCATAAAACTTTCTTATTGCATCAATGAATATTTTTGGAGCTCGGGTGGGTTTGCCTGAATTTGCATCGAGAAATGCTAATTCAACGTACCCTTCGGCAATAATTACATTTCTATTCTTACTTATAATTGTGTGATCAATATGGACTTTCACCAAGGGTAGTTTTGCAACACGAGTTTCTATAATTAACTGCTCATCATAAAAAGCCGGGTTTAAAAATTTTATTTGAGTTTCGATTACCGGCATAAAATAACCGCTCTCTTCAATCCTTTTATAAGTAAGATTTAGATCGCGCATCATTTCAGTTCTACCTACTTCAAAATATTCAAAATATTTTCCATTGTAAGCATATTTCATTTGATCTGTGTCTGCATAGCGAACACGGACTTCAGTTTTATGTTCAAGCATAATAAATAATAAAATTGTTGGCACAATTTATTAAAAAGTGACAAGAATAATTAATACTTCAAATAGTAATTTTGTTCAATTTGATTATCAGAAATAAATCTTTATTGAAGTATTTAAAGATTTGTTTGCAAATGAAGGATTTAATTCAATCGAGTAATTCCCAATCTTCATTCTACGCTCACGATTAATTCTCGAAGCAGAAACCGGTGCATCTATAAGCTGCCATATCTCAACAATTGCAGCTATTGCAAAACCTGTATAAACCAGAGGTTTATTAACTGTAGATTCGTGTTCAGAATCTCCCACTCCTAAAACTGCAATACCAACTCCAGTTGTAATACCGCCCATAAACAATAGGCCTTTTACAATTTCACCGTTATAAAATTGACCTACTCCCGGGAAAATGTAAGATAAAATAAAAGCAAGGAATGGAGATTTTTCATTAATCTCATTTACTGAATCAGATATTGCCGTAAAATCTGAGCGTTGATAAGAATAGCAACTGTTTATATTTTCTTGATAATTTTTATATTGAGGAAATGAATTTGAAGATAATAAAATAACAAAAGCGATTAATAAAATTTTTCCCATCATGACCCCTCTAAATTTTAATGAAAATAACTTTACTTAATAAAAGATATTATTCGTTAAATTCGCCCATGCTGCCGAATTTTTCTAATCTGCTTTCAACTAATTTTTCTGGTTTAATTTTAATCAGCTTTTCAATTTCTTCTTTTAAAACTTCTTTTAAATTTGATGCAGCTTTTTTGTGATCTTTATGAGCACCGCCCATTGGTTCGGGAACTATTCTATCAATTAATTTTTGTTCAAGAAGATCAGGCGCGGTAAGTTTTAATGCTTCTGCTGCTTGTTCTTTATAATCCCAGCTTCTCCATAAAATACTTGAACATGATTCAGGACTTATAACAGAGTACCAGCAATTTTCCAGCATTAAAATTCTATCTCCAACCCCAATTCCTAATGCACCGCCGCTGGCACCTTCACCAATAATTACAACAATGATTGGAACCTTTAGCTTGCTCATTTCAAATAAATTTCTTGCAATTGCTTCTGCTTGTCCACGCTCTTCCGCTTCAAGTCCAGGATAAGCACCGGGGGTGTCAATCATTGTAATAACCGGCTTATTAAATTTTTCCGCCAGCTTCATTAATCTTAAAGCTTTACGGTAACCTTCAGGATTAGGCATTCCAAAATTTCTGTAAAGATTTGATTTTGTGTCTCGCCCTTTTTGATGTCCAACTAATCATTACTTTGTATTCATCAATTAAAGCAAAACCGCCGACAATAGCTTTATCATCTTTGAATAATCTATCACCATGAAGCTCAATAAAATTATCAGTCATATTATAAATATAATCGAGTGTGTATGGCCTATCAGCATGCCTTGCAAGTTGAACACGCTGCCACCTGGTGAGATCTTTATAAAGATCTTCCTTAAGCTGTCTAACTTTATCTTCTATTTTAATTATTTCTTTTTCTATGTCTAAACTTCCTGAATATTTTTTCATCTCTTCAAGCTTTGCTTCAAGCTCGACGATTGGTTTTTCAAAATCTAATATAGTATTTGCCATTTATGATCGTGTGCTCCACATTTTATTTAGTGTTTTTCCCAATATTTCCAAGTCCAGCCAGATGTTCTGATTTTTAGCATAATATATATCTAACTTTTCTGTTTCATCTTCATTTGAATTTTCAAGATACCAAAAGCCTGTTAAACCCTGCTTGCCAAGAAAAAGATTTCCGTTTTTTGTTACATTCTTAGGGCCTATAAAACTCATTCTTCCAGTAAAAATTTTGGGTACATTTAGAATCAATTTCCTGAAATCAGTATTCTTGTTGGTTACTTTAACGAATAAATATATGAAAGGATAGATCAAAAACAAAACAATAAAAGCTAACGAATAATCAAATATTGATTTGATGAAACGAAGAACCGGGTTTGAAATGTTATAATTAATTTCAAAAAGAGGAATATCTTCAAGAATTGATACAGATGATTTTCCAACCAGAAAATCAAGATTGTTCCCAATTAGTTTAAATTCAACATTTTCGTCCTGACAAGATGAAACGATCTTCATCATTTCATTGTATGTCAGTTCTTCTGAAGAAAAAATCACTTCATTTATTTTCTTTTCTGTAATTATTTTTTTTATACTTTCAATGCTGCCGACAATTTCAATGTCTTCAATCTTATTCCCGACTTCTTTGTGAGAAAATCCAATTAAACCAATTACATTATGAAAATCTTGTGCTTTAGCTTTAAGCTTTGTTGCAATTTGAACTGCCGGTTTATTTACTCCAACAATTAAAGCTCTTTTATTTACAGTTGAATATTTATCGACACCTATTTTAAAAAATAACTTTAAAACAATTCGCCATAATGCTAAAATGACAAAAGCTAAGATGAAAGTAATAATTACAACTGCACGGCTGTAAGCAAATTGCTTAAAGAAAAAAGTTGCTGAAGAAATTAGAAAGAAGCTTATTATTAATGCACCAAAAGTTCTAAGCACAGAAAGAGAATCTCTGCGGTAAACTTTCATAATACTTGAAATTATTATATGAAGGAACGCGGGAAATATAAAAATAAATAGCAAGTGGTTTTCATTAAATCCTAACCATGTCGTATACTGCTTGTAAAAATTTTCTGCCAGATAAATTGAAAAATCAAACATTAAAAAATCAATTACTATTGATAGAAGAATTAATTTCCTTCTTCCCACAAAAGCAATCGATTCACGTAATCCAATTGCAATCCTAAGAATTATTTCAACTAAAAATGAACTTGATAAATGTTTTTTCACAAAAAGATGCATTGCATTGTAAAATATTTTTGTTTCATCCAAACTGCTTCTTTTTGTGCTCTCTCCTTTATAGTGAATTATTTGAGTCTCATCATAATAGTAAACTTTTTTATTATGTTTTTGCACCCGGTAACAAAAATCAAGATCCTCCCCATACATAAAGAATTGCTCATCAAGCCCGCCAATTTCTTCATAAATTTTTCTTGGAAACATCATGAATGAACCTGATATTGCATCAACTTCATATGTTTTATTTTCATCTAGATAAGTAAGATTGTAACGAGCAAATAATCTGCTGTTGGGAAATAAATTACTTAACCCGGTTACCTTGCAAAATGATGTCCATGGCCCTGGAAAGCTTCTTCTGCATGCTAGTTGAAAAGTTCCATCCGGGTTTAAAATTTTACAGCCAGCAAGTCCGGCATCAGGGTTTTCCTTGAAAAACGAAATCATTTTTTCAAATGTATCTTCCCTTACAATTGTATCCGGATTTAATAAAAGAAGATACTCGCCTTTCGATTGAGATAAGCCAATATTATTAGCTTTACTAAATCCTAAATTTTTTTGATTCGCAATTAATTTAACATCAGGAAACTTTTCTTTAATAAAATCTACACTGCCGTCATCAGAAGCATTATCAACGATAATAATTTCATAAGAAATGTTTTGAGCAGCTTTGTAGATAGAATGGATAAGATTTTGTAAAAATTCTTTTACGTTGTAGTTAACTATGATTATGGAGAGGTTCAATTTGATTAGTTTAACTTATTTTAAAATTCAAATTTCAAAAGCCAATTTCAAATATATTTATTTTGACTTTTGACATTTCACTTTTAACTTAACTAAAGCAGCCCCAAAATGCTTCTAACTCTTAATTTCCAAACCATTGTAACTGCTTCACGTACAATTTTCTTCGACATTTTTGAAGTACCGGAAGTTCTATCAATAAATATGATCGGGATTTCTCCTATTCTAAAACCTTTTTTCCAGGCTTTGAATGTCATTTCAATTTGAAATGCATATCCGTTCGATTTAATTTTATCAAAATTAATTTTTTCAAGTACTTCTCTTCTAAAACATTTATAACCGCCTGTCGTATCTTTAACCGGAAGGCCTGTTATTATTTGAGTGTACAAATTAGCAAAATAGCTTAGAAGTAATCTTCTCATTGGCCAATTCACAACATTAACTCCAGTTAAATATCTGCTTCCTAACACAAGATCATATGATTCAATCGTCCTTAAAAAATTTTGAATTTCTTTTGGATCATGAGAATAGTCAGCATCCATTTGAAAAATCAAATCATAATTATGCTGCAGAGCGTATTTAAAACCAGCAACATAAGCAGTTCCCAATCCTAATTTTTTTTGACGTTTCAAGATTTTCACATTGTCATTTGAATTTCCAAATTCAATTACAAAATCGGCTGTGCCGTCTAAAGAATTATCATCAACAATTAATATATCAACATTGTCATAACGGCTTAATATATCCGGAATTAATTTCTTTACATTCTCTAATTCATTAAACGTTGGGATTATAATTAAAGATTTTTTATCCATTAAACCTTAAGTAGCAATAATTTATAAAAATTGAAAAATTAAAAATAGGATTAATCTTTGAGAAATCAAGTAATTTATTCGTAATGGCCTTTCCCAAATAATACTACAAAAACAGTTCTGAATATTATTTTGAAGTCCATTCTTATTGACATGTTTTCAATATAGAAAAGGTCATAGCGAAGCTTAATTTTTACATCATCTATTGTTTCATCGTATTTATGTTTTATTTGCGCCCAACCAGTAATACCAGGCCGAACTTTTAATCTTCTTTTATAATAAGGAATTTCTTCAGATAATTTTTCTACAAAAAATGGTCTTTCCGGGCGTGGGCCAACAATGCTCATTTCACCTTTAAATACATTGTACATTTGCGGTATTTCATCAATTCGTACTTTACGAATAAAAGCACCAGCTTTTGTAATTCGAGGATCATCTTTCTGTGACCAAACCGGGCCTGTTAATTTTTCAGCATCTACTCTCATTGAACGAAATTTAACAATCTTAAATAACTCGCCATTCATGCCGCAGCGTTCCTGCGTAAAAAATATTGGGCCTTTGTCCTCAAGCTTAATAGCAATTGCGGCTAACATACAAACCGGCAAAGAAACCAATAAAATCAAAGTTGAAACAACTAAATCTAAAATCCTCTTTAATTTTTTTTCCCATTCAGGCATTAGTTCTGGAACAATATCAATTAATGGGAATCCATAAATTTGAGAAGTGCGGGCTTGTCCGCTTAAAATTTCATATAGATCCGGGACAATTTTTAGCCCGGATTTTTTCGTATCGCATTTCGCTACCAGTTCCATGACAACATCTTCATTTCCTTTTTCCAAAGCAATAATGATTTCTCTTGGATCATACTGTAATTGAAGTTCATCAATTTTATGAATTGTACCAATAACAGGAATGTTCTCATAATTTTTATTTAAATTTTGTTCGTCAGCGGTTATAAAACCCTTAACATCTAAGCCTAATGCTTTGTACCGTTTAATTTGGTTAAAGACATCAAATGCTTTTGGATTGAATCCGACAATTAAAGCATTTTTTCTGCCGATACCATTTATAAGGAGTTTTCTTTGAAAGCTGCGAATGAATATTCTTCCCGTTCCTACAAATAAAAGGAGCAAAGCCCAATACAAAAAAATTAAAATTCTATTCGAAGATGCAACACCCTCGATATAATCAGAAATAAAAATGATAAAGAACAAAATAAAAATTCCTACAAAAGTTGCTTTGAATAGAGTAGATATTTCATCAAAGCGAGAAGCAGCAAACCAGGTTCGATACATTCCAACGAAAGTAAAAATAAGCAACCAAAAGAAATAAGTTGCAGCCATTGCCGGATATAATTCCGGGGTTGATAATAATTTGGAACCAACCGGTTTGGATTCGTAAATAGAAAAAAACAATCAATGCAAGGTTGATGGTTAGGAAATCAACGGAAATGATTAATATTTTTTCGGAGGATTTGTTCATGTTATCTAGGAGTGGATTGCCAAAAAGCTTCGTGTTTATTAAAAATAAATTTAAATAATCCAATTAGAATTGCTACGTTTGTCATAGCAAAATAAAAAGGGAGGTTAAAAATTTTTAAATTGAACTCAAGCTTATAAAATAAATAACCGCAAATACAAAGGATATAAAATATTAATTGAACATAAAAAAGTATCTCATAATAATTTGAATAATTAAAAAGAAATATATTAAATATAAATATCAATATCAGAATTATAGGAGTGAACCATCGTAAAATTTTATGAGACCAAAAGGCAAAAGAAAGTAGAATATTTTTTGAAAAAAGAAGATTTTTGAAATAAATTAATGTTTGAAAATTAGTAGCTGAAAATCTAGTTTTTCTTCTAAATTCATCAACTACGTTTTTCCCGGTTTCTTCATAAGCAATTGCACTACTTTCATAAGCAAATTTGTATTTCTCTTTCAATACTAAGAGTGTTATGTATAAATCATCTGTGATTGCTTTTAAAGTTGGTAGATTTTTAAATAGTCTTTTCCTAATTGCATATATTGCCCCGTTTGAACCGATCAGAATTCCACATCTGCCTTCCGATTTTTTTATGAAAGTTTCATAATCCCAATAATTTTTTTCTTGTTTAACAAAATTTCCAGTTTCTTCATTATTCAATAAAATAAGTCTTCCACATACTCCGCCTATCTTCTCATCTGTAAAATGATTCACTAATAATTTAACAGAATTATTTTCAAATATAGAGTTTGCATCTGAAAAAACAATTATATCATTTTTAGCTTCTTCTACTAAATCATTTAATACAGAAACTTTACCACGTCTTGTAGGATACAAATAAATCGAAAGCCATGGATATTTATTTTTTAAGGATATTAATATTTCATTTGTTCCATCTGTTGAACTATCAGAACCAACTAAGACTTCAATCCTATTAAAATCATAATTTAGATTTTCAATATTTTTAACTCTTTTTTCAATAACCTTTTCTTCATTATAAGCTGAGATAAGAATTGAAATTGAGGGATAAAATTCATTATCAAAATATTTTTCTTTAAAGAATATTGATAAAAATTTTATAACCAAAGGGTAAATAAAATATGAGTAAATTAAAATTATTGTAAAAACAGTAAAAAGTATCTTAAATAAAGCGTTCATTAGAAGAATTTATTTTACATCCATAAATAAAAAATTTTGAAGACTGAGTTTTCGGCTAACTCTACATCAGCATCTAATATTACAATATATTTCCCATTTGCTACTTTCAACCCCTAATTTCTCGCTGAAACAATACCTTAATTTTTTTTATAAGAACCACTTTTGTGAAATTTATTTCAACTACAATAATACCTAAAGTAATTCTTTAGCAAACAAATTAATGGTTTGAAGGCATTAATTGAGAAGTTCTTTCATCCTCCAACTTATAACTAGAATTGAAACATTTATCTCTAGTACCAATCAAAAACTTCTGAAAATTAATATTTTAAGTTTTAATCATCTAATTTAAGATATTTATTCTTCTATCTTATAAAATATGAGCAGCTGGATCATAAAATTCTAAATAAGCATTCATTGAAATGAATTAAATGCATAAACAAATTGTCTAACCGTATTTTCAATATTAAACTTCTTAGACTGGATATATCCCATTTCTCTCATTTCAGAATATTTATCTTCATTTTGCAATAAATTAATTATATCTTTAGAAAAAGATTTATAATCGTCGGCTTCATGTAATAGCCCACCGGATCCTATAATTTCTAATAATGAAGAATTTTTGGAAGCCACTACAGGTAAACCACTTTGCATTGCTTCTAAAGGAGGAAATCCGAATCCTTCATAATATGAAGGAAAAAGGAAAAGAGATGAGACAGCAAATATTTTTTTTAGAAGAAGGTCGTCAACATGGTTTAAATAAATAATATTTTCTCTCTTTACAATTTCTTTCAATAACTTTTTACCACCATAACCGATTTTTCCAACCAGTAAAAATTTTATTTCTTTTTTATTACTTAATTCAGCTGCAATATTAAGAATACATTTAATATTTTTTCTATTTTCAATCATTCCAAGATAGAACACAATATTCTTAGGCAATCCTAAAGATTTCTTAAATTCAATTTTCTCATTTTGCGAAATGTCTAATTTACAAAACGTTTTATCTGCAGCTAGATAGATCACCTTTATTTTACTTTCTTCAACTTTATAATATTTTAAGATATCTTGTTTGGAATACTCGGAAACAGTTATTATCAAATCGCTTTTTTTTATTGAAAAGTAAGTGAAAAATTGTAAGTATTTCCTATATATAAATGGATGAAAAGATCTATTCACTTTATAAATAACATCATGAAGCATAAAAACGTATTTTACGTTTTTTATCTTACGTAAAGGGATCATTTGATTTACGGAAAAAAAAAGGTGAATATCATTTTTTTTGATATAGTGTGGCAATATAAGGTTGATCCACAATGGAGCGAATAATTTTTGAGGACCAATAGACTTTATAGTTGGAATATTTTTAAAGAAACTCCACTTATTAAATTCTAAATTTTCGTAAGTGAAAAGAAAATATTTATTTATTTTATCAAATTTTTCTACCTCCGTTAATAGCATAGTTAATGCTCTGCCAATACCAGTTATTCTTCTTTCCAGAAGTCTAGCGTCAATTCCAATGTTCATAATTCATTCTGTGTTTTAGTAGATATAAAAAGGCAGACAATTTTTGTCTTGATTTAATATTATTTTTAGGAAACAAAAAAGTCCAAATTACAATTTGTGAAAATAATTGAGCAACCAGGAAAAATTTCATTAAATATTTATTTAAAAATCGATAATGCTTTGATATGTAAAGATTTTTACTTGAATAAGTCCTTATCGTGTACAATTTATAATCTTTTTTCCCAGACACACTGCCAATGTGGTGAATTTTTAATTTTGGAAAATAAATAATTTTAAATCCCTTTTTTGAAACTCTTTTACATAGATCTACTTCCTCAAAAAACATGAAATAATCTTTATCAAATCCATTAATTTGATTAAATAAATCTGACCTAATAAATAATGCAGCTCCTAGTATCCAATCTACATTAATCTTTTCCTTAGCTTTAATTTTTTTTAAAACAGTTAGGATCAATCCTTCTAAAAATACTCCAACACCGAACAAATTGAAAAACTCATATATAATATTAGGATAAAAACCTGCAGAAAAATCAAAAAATGGTGGTCTAATTTGTTGTTGAGGACCAACAATTCCTATTGATTTATCATTTTCGAATAGTTTAATAATTGGGCTAAAAATTTGCTCTACAATGATAGTATCAGGATTTAAAAAACAGATGTATTTCCCTGATGCTTTTGAATTGCCAAAATTACAACCCATTCCAAACCCTAAATTTTCTTTCAAATAGTAAAAATGAATATTAGTATCATTGAACTTATTTTCTAGTTCAGATAAATTATTTTCTGTAGAATTATTGTCTACAATTATTATTTCATAATTTAATTCATATTTTGAATCAAATTTGTCAAGAAGACTGTTAAGACAGTTTTCAATTTCCAAAGTCAAATTATAATTTATAATTATAATAGATAAGTCCACTTTTTTTTTCGCTAAGTTATCTTGACCCATAACAAATCAATCTGTTGATTGTAAATTTTAAACAAATTTATTTATGACTTATATATTTTCATACGGGAAATTAAAAACATCCTCTCTTCATCTAACAAAAGATATTTCCAAGATATAATTATGAAGGCTAAAATAATTATTAGTATAGAAATAATTTTATAACTAATTCCACTCATTAAAACAGGTATGATTGAAATAATCATTAGAGTGAAAATAAAGAAATTACTCAATTTAAATTTAAATTCAATCTTAACTGAAATTTGTTTTTGGGCAAAGAAAAATAATATTAGGGCATCTAAAAACATCCTTAACAACCAAACCAATGCTGCGCCATTAATTCCAAAATGTTTAATAGCAAACCACATTGCAATAAAATAAAAAGGTAATTCTATTAAATTTATTTTTGCTGTTATATCTGGTCTTCCAATACCTTGTAAAAAAGCAAATGGTATATATGCCATGCCATTAAAAAGAACGCCTGCTGCTAATAGTTGCAAAATAAGAGAACTATTTTCAGCGAATTTTTTTCCTAACCATAGTCCCATTCCCTCATTGGCAAAGGTTATAATTGTAAGAACAATTGGGAACAAAAAAATAAAAATATATTTAACTGCTCTTATTGATAATTTTTTAGTGTGCTCAGGATTATTTAAATAACTTGCAGAAAAAGCAGGAAATAAAACACCAATCAATGCCCCTGGGACAAGTAATAATTTGGTAACAGCCTCATATGGCGTTGCATAATAGGCTATTGCAGTAGCTGAAACCAAAGCTCCGATTAAAAATCTATCTAAATATATTATTAGTGGACCGATTATGTTTGAGACCGTCATCCAGGAGCTTAATTTTAAAATTGGTTTAATTAATTTTGATTCAAAATATACTTTGCTCTTTAAGTTAAAATTTAATTTTAAACACTGTAAAAAATAAAGCAACCATACTAAAATCCTAATAATTATCAAGGATAAAACTATCCAAAACAGACTATTTGTAAAAATTAAACAGATAAGCGGTACAAAAAACATGGACAATCCAAGTAAAGTTCTAATAATATTTATTATCCCGAATCTTTGATATGCTTCTAATACTCCCCTTAGCCCAGTAGTCGTAGTTACTATCGGAATAGATAATGCCAAAAGGTAAAAAGTCTTTAGTGTTTCCGATTGTAACGGTTTTGAAATTTTAATAAAATTGTGAACTAAAGATGGAGTAAAAAAAAATAATATGATTGTACCTAAAAAACTAATAACTAACATTAAAAAGAATGATGTCCAAAATAAACCAGAAATCTCATCGGTCTTATTTGCTCCTATCTTTTCAGCAACAATTTTAGTTAAAGCACGCCCTATTCCAAAATCAAAAAAACTAAAATAACCTATAACCACCCATGCTAAGCTAAGTATTCCAAATTTTTCAGTTCCTAATCCCTTAATCAGAAAAGGAATAATAACTAATGCAAAAATGAGGGGAATGCCATAACCTAAAAGATTATAAATAGTATTTTTAGCAATAGTTTTTCCACTATAATTTTTACTTCTATCTTCGGATTTTTCCAATTTAAATTTCAATATTTTATTTATTTTCTATATTAAGTTCCCGAAGTTTTTAACACGTCCAATTTGAAGTAAGCAGCAGCTAAAGTGTAAAATATAATAGAAAACTGAAGCCCATCAAGTGTAGGTTCTACTAAAGAATGTATTAATCCCCCTAAAATCGAAGCAATGAAGCACCATTTAAAAATTTTTAATGCATAGTCATTTTCGTTTTTAAAACGCGAATAAATATTCACTAGCAAAGTGCCAATAAAAGTAAAATAAAAAATAGTCCCAACTATACCTGTTTCTCCCAACGAACCTAAAAAAATATTATGTGCAGAAGGTGAAGCTTCTGGGGGTAAAATAAAAGTGCCATGGTAACTTAAATTTCCTAGACCCACACCAGTTATAGGATATTGCAAAAATATTCGCCAAACTTCTTTGTATAAATTAATTCTAGAAAAATAAGAACCACTTGTCTCGATTGAAGATATTCTGTCAATTAATACATATGTAAGCGGATTAACTAAAACTATAATAGCAATCAATAAAAACACTAAAAGAAACGGTACAAATGTTCTGGTTTTTAAGATCCTTGAAAATAGAATAAATAGAGCAATAATAAGTGCCAGTATACCGCCCCTTGACAGTGTTAAAATCATTGCAAAAGACATTATTATAATTGTTGCGGTTATAAAAATTTTTAATCTTTTGGATTTTGTATACATAAGGTATCCAATAGATACAGGAATTATTACCACAAAAAATGCGGCCAAATAGTTTGATCTCCCCCAGCCTAATGTTAGAAGGTTTTTCTTAAGGAATAACCCAACAATACCTATTGCAAATCCTCCCAAATCAAATAATATTCTAATTTCAAATAAAGATAAAAGCAAACCCCAAATGATAATACCTATTAGGAGTGATTTTAAATGAAATTTATTTTTAATAGCATAATAAGTTAAACTAAAAGCAAAAAAACCTCCATAATAGTTTTTAAAATAACTTATAACTCTAAATTTATCCTCCCCAACCAATAAACCTGTTGTCAATATCCACAACAAAAAAGGAATCCAAATCAAAATTACGAGGGGTAATTTAGACCTTCCTTCAACATTTAATAAAAATCTGATAAATGCTAACCCACTTAATACCACCAAAAAAAATTCTACGAATAAAATTGATGGCCTTCCAGAGTAATTTTTCATCGGGATAAGCGAATCCATTAATATGGAGAAAATTAAAACATGTACCGCTAAAATTGGAAAATTAAAAGCTAGAAAAAGAGTTATTACTAATAAAATTAAAGATGTTAATGCGAGAAAAGGGATAAAACCATATATTGCAAACAAAATGAGTAAAGATAACTCAACTAGCAAAATATATTTAATTTTATAAAGCTCAGCGATCATTACTATATTATTTTAATTTTTATTCTTTTTAAATCTTAATGCAGCTTTAAGAGGTTCTATAATGCCATTTTTTATCTTTTTGTACCTGTTCTCATCTGCTTGTAAGGAAGAGTAAGATTCTTTTATTAGTACAAATCCGACTGAAAAGAAAAAAGATAATAAGAAAGCAACTACAACTATTAATGTTCGTTTGGGAGAGGATTTTTTCTCGGGAGGAATAGCTTTATCTACTACCAATACAACAGGTGTACTTTTTGTTCTTCCATTTTTGCTTGTTCATACATTGGATAAATAAATTCCAATATCTTAGTCTGTATTTCATAGTTTCTCATCAATTTTACATATTCTATTCCAGTTTCTGGCACTTTTTCAAATGGAATAAATAAATTTAAGGAGGACTTTAGATTATCATCTTCTCCAAATTTCATACTAGTTAATCTTTTATTTAATTCATTAACCCTAATTTCTGCCTGGTAAACCAGGGGATTATCGTCGCCGTAGTTACTTTTAAGTATATCTTTCTCAATTTTTGCTATTTCAGTTTTAGCTTTTAATTCAGCAGCGGCTGTTATTTCTGCTTTCATCTGTTCTTTCATTTCCAATACATTATATTTTCTACTAAAATTTTCTAAACTATCCTCGATATTGGCAATATCTGTCTGCAGCTGAAAAAACCTTTTTTCAATGAATTCTCTATTATTACGGGCCTCTGTCACGCTTAATTTTGTACTTATTTCATTTAATATCAGTATATAATAATTAGCCATTTCTGCTGCTCTTTGTGGGCTTTTATCCTTGACTGATATTGTAATATTCCCTTCATCCTCCATGTGAAATTCGACATTGTTTTCTAATTCATTTATAACATCCTCATATGGTTTATCTTTATCAATATCGTATACTTCACGTAGATTAAACTTATTTATAATCCTTTCAGATGCTGTTCTACTATTCAAAATTACTAAGTAATTATAAGTTTCATCGGAAACACCCCCTATACCCCCTAGAGTTTTTGATAAATCTTTGATTGTGCTAGAAAAGCCCGATATATTACCAAACAGTCCACCTTGTTTCTTTGGAGAGATGAACGAGGCAACAGCAGTGTACCTGTTATGCATGATCAAACTTATAATTATTGCAGCCACAGTAATAACCACAACATTAACAGTAATGCTTTTTTTATATTTAACAAGTACAATCAGAAAATCTTCTAATTTGTTTTGTGTAAATGTTCTATCAGTTTTTTCCATATAGCTTCAAGTGTTTTATTTCAAAAATGTAAATTTAATATTTTTGAGGTATTATTATGAGGTAAAAAAACTTCATGATTTAGACTCTATTATCCATGAAGTCCTTTAAATTTAAAACTGTTTTCAAAGTTAATGTGTTTATTTATAATAAAAAAATATCCTTATATTATTAATGTCATATTCAATTTGAATGAAATAAATTATTTTATCCTTCATAACTTTTTTAACTAAAATTTAATGTTCATATTAAAAAAGTGAAATTTAAATTTTTTCTATTATTTTTAGTAACACTTAAATTCGAATATGACAAATATATTTCATAAAAATAATTTAATGTTTTTACCTGGGAATTCAAATGAAATCATTTGAATTGGTCAGCAAGAATGAATATACATAACCACTATAAATTACAATAATTTTTTAAATTTAATATTTTACTAACTCATCTTTTTTAGGATGAGATTTTCTAAGCGTTTTTCATATATACTACCTTTTAAAACTGCAACATGGTCGAATGTGCCTCTGAAATATTTTTTATTGCTAAATTGTTCTAAAACAAGTATTTTATGAAAACTTTTGTAAATTCTATAAATTTTAAAGTTGTAATCGCTCAACAAATTAGTTACCACATCAGAATCAATGTGTTGTGTAAATCGCTCGAAAACAATGCTCCCTACTTTGCCCTCTTTCAATGAATTTTTCATTCCTTCAATAACTTCCAATTCATGACATTCTACATCAATTTTACACACTGCTATGTTTGTAATACTTTTTTGATCTAACCATTCATCAAAAGTTGTAACTTCCACTTCAATATTTTCATCTTCTGAATTATTGTCACTATCATAATTTATAATTTTCGATCCCCCGGGCTGATTTTTTAACACTATCATATTTAATTTACCAGAAAAATTGGAAAGCGCTTTAGGAACTAAAGTTATGTTAGGAATATTATTAGCTTTCAAATTTTCTTTAAGGCATTCATGTAACATTGGTACTGGCTCGAAACAATAAATATGTCCAAATGAACCCAAATAAGAAATAATTTGTAAAGCACTATCTCCTATATTGGCTCCAATATCGCATACAATTTCTCCTGGCTCAATTAAGCGAGCAATTATTGATGTAACCCAAGGTTCAAATTCGCCGAACCAAAAAAGATTTTTAACAATATAGTCTTGCCCGCTAGGAAAAGCTGCATACTTTATGCCATTTCTTGCTTTAAAGGTTCCAAAATCATTTGGTACATCCGGCAATCTATTAAGAATACTTCCACGAGGATGCAAGAACGGGTAAATTTTTGTAAATGATCGCAGAATACGTAGAAGCATATTTTATACTCTTAATCCATAGTCCATTTTGTAAAACATTTTTTCATTTAATAATATACGATTTGAACTTATATCTATTCACATAATATCTATAAGTTTTCTTCGATTTGTTATTATATAGTTATCACCCATGCATAGACCTTAAATACTCAAATAAAAAGATAATATGACACAAAGATAATAATTTTGGAAATTACTTTCATTAACGCATAACTTATCTTTATTAGTACTGAAAACCAATAATATTTCTCTCGTTTTTAATTCTGTGGAAAGTATTTATGATTACTATATTTTATCTACTATATAGATGATGTTCGATACAAACCATATATTCCAATAAGTTGTCTTTTTGTTTTCAATAATTCATTTGATTAAAATCATTTTCATAGTATTTATAACATCACCCGCATTCATTCTATAAAAATAAATTCCGCTTGATAAACCACTTCCATTAAAATTAACTTTATAATTCCCTGACAGTTTTTCTTCATTAACTAAAGTTGCTACTTCTCTTCCAAGTACATCATAAACTTTTAACGTCACGAAAGATTTATTTGGAATTGAAAATTCTATTGTTGTACTTGGATTGAAAGGATTGGGATAATTCTGTTTTAAATTGTATTCTGTAGGAATTGTTAAAGTTGAATCTGTAAAAGTTGAATCTGTAAAAGTTGAATCTGTAAAAGTCGAATCTGTTGAAGTTGTATCGATTTTCATCGGCCATTTTGTATAACGGATAATAACCCCTCTTCCTACAGCTAATACTATTGAGTCCTTTATAGCAACTTTTAAAATTTCGGCCCCGGTATTTACTTTCTCCTTAATCCAATCTTTGCCTCCGTTTGTTGTACGAAGAATTGTTCCTGAACCGCCAACAATAATGCCATCATTATAATTGGATAATAGAACATCCGTAAGAGTTGATGATGTACCACTTAATTGAGTTGTCCAATACTTACCTCCATTACTTGTATGAAGAATTATCCCGTTTTCCCCGACAATTGTTCCATAATTTTCATCAACGAAACTTACACTCCTAAAATTAATTGTACTACTATGATATTTATGAAGCCACTTTGAACCTCCATTTGTTGTGGTTATTATGGTCCCCTGATCTCCAACAGCATAACCAACATTTTTTGATACTAAATCAATATCACGTAATGTATATTCTATTCCACTGTTTTGAGTATCCCAACTCTTAAAACCATCTGAAGTGTGCCAGAGAAATCCCCATTCACCAACTATTGAACAATAATTTGAATTTAAAAAACTTAAACTAAAAGAATCCCCATTTTCATTTCTTAATATAGTCCAGTTGTTTCCAAAATCAGTAGTAATCAAAATATAACTGGCCCCATCATTACTCAACACAACACCAAAACCGCCAGTAGTAAACTCAACGTCTGAATAGTGGACATAATAGGTATAATATTCTTCAGGAACAATATTATGCCATGAAATGCCTCTATCAATTGATTTAATTATTAAATCAGGATCACCAACAGCAAATACAATACTATCGTTTGCAAAAGATACACCTGTGAACCTTCCTGTAACACTATTCACAACCTCCCATTGACTATCGGTGGTATTACCGCCTGTTATTGTATGTAATATTGTTCCGTTTTTACCTACTGCAAAACCGTTCACAGTATCGATAAAGGATAAAGCAGACATTGGGAGACTGGCGCTAGCAATACTATTTTGAACAAGCCAATTTTTACCCCCATTGGTAGTCTTTAATATCTCCCCATTGAAAATAACTGAATAGTTATCAGCTGTAATACAATCTATACTTGTACCAAAACCAGGATAATTAGGAGAATAACCCTGTATCCAGGTTAGTCCTCCATTAGTAGTTTTATAAAATGCAGAAAATTTTTGCGATGTTATTGTAAAGTTCGAAACCACAATGCCAACTTTGGCGTTAGCAAATGATAAAGATGCTAAGCTAAAAGGTCCTGCGACTGAATCAACTTTTTCAACTTTCCAGATATTTCCTGAGTCTAATGAATGCAGAATAGAACCATAATAATCAAAAATCATAATGTTATTAGAATCCAGAAATGCTAAACCAGCAGGATAAAAATTATACTGTCCAAAGGAGGATTCGATCCAGCTGTTACCTCCATCTTTTGTAAACAATATCGTTAGAAAGTTATTATCATAACCTAATAATATTCCTTCTCTTTCACTTATAAAAGAAATTTTCATGAAATTCATATTTTTACCAGTGAAATTTTCTACCCATGATAAACCAAAATCATCTGATCGCATAATTGTACCACTAGTAGTTATAATAAATACAGTATTTGTATCGCGAAATGATAAATTTGATATT
Organism: uncultured Ignavibacteriales bacterium; assembly: GCA_963746735.1. Classification (GTDB taxonomy): domain Bacteria; phylum Bacteroidota; class Ignavibacteria; order Ignavibacteriales; family Ignavibacteriaceae; genus CAVSWT01. The sequence goes on along the minus strand of CAVVCO010000016.1, from coordinate 38,570 downwards.
TTCTCTGATATTGCAGGTAGTAATTCCCAATTTTTACCACCATTGGTGGTCCTTAGGATGGAATTTTTATCGCTAATAACTATTCCTCTGTTTTTTGTAACAAATTTTACTCCTGTAAGTGCTTCAGTTGTTCCACTTTGCTGTGGTACCCAACCCGATTGTGCGGATATATTTAATTGGAAAATAATAGAAGTAATTATTAAACAAAATAATTTTCCCATACGAATTCCTGAATACTATTTTAAGAGTAAAAGTTTTTTAACCGCAATATAACTATCTGCTTCAAGCCTATAAAAATATATACCGGTTGATAAATTAATTCCATTAAAATTAACTATATAATTCCCTGCTGGTTTTTCTTCATTAACAAGAGTTGCCACTTCTCTTCCAAGTAAATCAAATACCTTAATGGTAACGAGTGATTGTTTCGGAATTGAATACTCTATGGTTGTAATTGGATTGAATGGGTTTGGATAGTTCTGAGAGAGATAAAACATTTCTGGGAACGTGTGTTTTTGATGTCGAATCCCAACGGTAATACTATCTAAACTTATTTTTGTATAGTCATAATCTCTATGATTACTACTAAAACTATTGTAAGAATTTCTTCTAAATAATCCTCTATTATCAAACCATAATGAATCATAACTAAATAGATCATTAAAAAAAGTTAAAGATGCGGATTTATTCTGATATCTAAAAATTGAATCTACAACAGGTAAGTACAAAGGGGAATAAACACTTGCATAGGTATCTGAATTCCATGGCGGATGAGCTGTAATCTGATGATTACCATATAATGATTCGGTTAAATTAAATTCATCAATTTGTTCAATCCTGTATATTGAATCAATATTAGAATTATCAAAATTATAAAGTACCAAGTGCCTCATTAACTCTTTTTTTTGCTCAACTAACCAATCAATTTCATTTCCATTTAAAGTGGAATCTTTAATTAAATAAGTTACTGAACCAGAATCATTTTGTATTGATTCAAGAATACTTACCCAATAAGTTGTATCAGAAAATTGATAAGTGTACGAATATTGCGTCCCTTTTGCTAATGGAAAAAGATCATAGAGGGAATCGGATTGTGCAAATAACTTTTGAGAAAGAATAAAAATAAGAAGATAAAGCAAAACTGATTTTTTCATATCATTTTTTTAATTATATAAATTTAATTAATAAAACTTCATTACACATTCTACTCTGTCCTTTTTAATTCAAAATTATCCAACCACATTATCCAAGGTTCCCCATTGTATGGCACATTTGTTTCGACATAACAACTCACAACAAGATCTTCATTCAACGTTGGAGCAGTAAAAGTAAATGAATAATTCTGCCAGCCAGATGAAGCAGTTGCATCTATAACATCATAACAAATACTATATTGGTCCTGAACATTTCTACCTAAACCAACACGAAGAGTGGAATTGCCTCCAAGATTTTCTACATCATAAGAAAAAGAAAAAATGTATTGTTTACCAGGCACAATTGATGTATATGAAATATACTGCCTTAATGAAGCTCCGGGACCTAATTCAACTAAATATGCATTTCGCTCTCCTCTTAAACCGTAGTTACCGTTTTGAAAATTTTGATCGCTAACATACCAGATATCATTTTCATTTAACCAGTCTGTTGGTCTTTTGAAATCATCATAAGATTCAAAATCTCCATTCTTAATTAAATTTTTTATAAGGGTTTTTGAAGAAGCTATATTACTCCCACCTAACCTTCCAAAATCATTCATCACATATATTCTATAATAGTAAGTTGTTGATTCAAAAAGTTCTGTATCAACAAAAGAAGTATCATTTATTGAAGTTGCAACATATACGAGCGTGCCTGTAGTTTCATCCAAACCAGGAGTATCATGCCTGTAAATTTTATACTCTCGAAAATCAATCGCATCTGTAGGAGACCAGAATACCCCAACCGATGAAGAAGTAATGTTTGAAGGTTGATAGAGATATACAGCTTTTGGTAATTGTAATTCAGATAAATTTAAATCACCTGTTACAGCTACATTTTGATTTATTTCTGTAAAATTACCTTCAGATAAGTTTTTAGAAATCTTCATTTCATAGGTTCCTTTAGGAACATTAGAAATTTCAAAATTACCTTCTGTATCGGTATTAGCTGAATAGTTTGCAGTCTTGTCCAAACTTACATGGGCATTAACAAGAGCAGAATTTTTGTAAAGAACTTTTCCTCTTACTGTAAATTCAGTAACAGGGTCTGAAATTTTATCGCTGCAGCTTAACATTGGCAGGATTATAAACAATAAAAAGAAAACATAATTTATTGTTATATTTTTCATAATTAAAGCCCCTTCTATTTTTTATTCTATATAATATAACTCGCCCGAACCAGGTGAGATTATTATAATTATTTTATTACTTTTAGTAATAAAAGATTTATTGCCATTATCTTTATCAAACTTAAATATATTATAATTATCATTCAAAGTAATTACACAATTTGAATTTACATATACATCTTTATTTACTATCATCAAGTATTTTCCTTTCGTAGTAGTATCGATTTTATTATCAAAAACTCCAATTAATATTGTCGAATCAGTAATTTGCTCTCTGTTATTTAAAATCTCTTTCACCAGACTGTTTGATTGATTTGTTCTAAATAGTGTTTGACTTATATCCTTTTGATTATTTGGATAATCAGAAGTTTGTATTACTTCAACACACTCAAGATTTAAAAGAGTTTTCCCAAGGGCTTGTATTTGTTCATTCAGTTTTTTAACAGGTAAATAAAGAGGTCCATGCAAAGAATCTGGGACATTATCATTATCTATATTATTTTCAAGTATCCAAGAAGTATATCCTTGTTTAGCCCAAGATTTAGAATATAAATAATAACCAATACCTTTTGCACCGTATGCCAGTGCAGAATAAACTTGTAAACTAATTTCTTCTATAGAAATGTTTTCGTATTCCATATGTTTGCTTGAAAGTACAATCATCCAAGATGGAATATTATATTGAATGGATTTTTTTCTTATGACTTCTAGATTTGAATAGTAGTCTTTTCTGAAGCCGCCAAATTTTGGTTTAAGCCAAGGATAAAAATCAACACAAAGAACTCTTGGTTTAAAATCTTGGGAAGTAACAAACGCATCAATATATTTTTCATAGTCAGCTAAGGTTGGAGTACCATCCCAATAATCTGGGAATAAATTAACATAATCTAGCTTTTTACTGAAAGTTGAATCAGAACGAATTTGCTTAACCATTGTATTTATATCTGCATAATCATCATTTGGAGTTAAATTTAATGTGGAACAAAATTTTTTGTTTCTGCCAGGTTCATCCCAAATGTACCATCCATAGATAAAATTATCATTAAATTCATTCAGGTATTTTTTTATATGAGAGTTTGTTTCATCATTAGAGTTTCCAAAAATAAAATCGTCTCTACACTCATTTGCTAGGATTGTCAACAATTTTAAATTTGAATTCCCCAATTTTTGAAATGCCTTTTTTAATTTAAGTGAACCGGGCATCCAACTCATATTAGCATTTACTATAATATTAATACCTCCTCTTTCAATGATTTTTAAAGATGCTGCAAGATCTTTAGTTGAATCGGGTACATTGTAAGCAAAAATAGGGAATAAACCTCGCGGGTCGTTCCAGTATTCATTATTATCAATAACTTTATTTGTTATTTGAGAATCATTAACTATAGAATCAGGGGATTGAGGAATTTTTGTTTGAAAGATATCGGATTCTGAAAGTTTTGTTTGGCGATTATTGGATTTGGAAACATTAGAAACAAGGGGATCATAAGGGTTAACTATATTAGAAAAGACAAAATTATTAAATCTATCCGAGAAAATTAAACTTAAAAATATAATTACAATAAAGGAAAAGATTAATAAAGTAAATAAGTATTTCTTTCTCATATTTTTAATTCTTGACATCATCATTTTATATGTTTTGAGATTTTATCTTACATTTATTTAAGAAGTACCAGTTTTTTAGTTGATATATAGTTGTCTGCCTGAATCCTATAAAAATATACTCCACTTGTTAGATTGCTGGCATTAAATTCAATTTTGTAATTCCCTGCTTTTTTTTCTTCATTAACAAGTATTGCTACTTCCCTACCAAGTATATCGAACACTTTAATGTTAACATTTGTTCTCTCTGGAATGGCGTATTCGATGGTTGTACTCGGATTGAATGGATTTGGGTAGTTCTGTCCAAGTTCATATTCTGTCGGTATGGGATTTATCTCCTTTTCTTCCGAGAAACTAAAAGTTGAATCTAGGTTTATGACTTTAACCCTATATTTTAGTATTTGTGATGTAGGGTTATAGCTGCTGTCTGTAAATGTGAATGAATTGTTTTGATGTATCTCTTTAATTATTCCCAGACTATTCCATTCACTATTATCTGTCATTCTTTCAACTTCGAACTCCATAAAATTTAGTCCTATTTCTGCATCCCAACTTAAGGTCACTTTATTAGTTTCAAAATGACATGCAAAATTTTTAACCGTTGTATTTATTATAATGTCCTTTTCTTCCGAGAAACTAAAAGTTAAATCTAGATTTATTACTTTAATTCTATAATTTAGTATTTGAGATGTCGAGTTATAATTACTATCTACAAAAGTAAATGAATTGTTTTCCGTTATTTCCTTAATTATCCCTATACTATTCCAATTATCACCATCTGTTTTTTTTTCAATATTGAACTGCATAAAATTTAATCCTATAACTGCATTCCAATTCAGTTTTATATTATCCTTTTCAAGGCTGCATTCAAAATTTGTAACTGTTGTATTAATTATAATATTCTTAAATGTAATTTCTGAAGTTGAATCATTATAAAATAATTTTCCCATTGCATCTTCAGATGATGTACCTCTAATTAATTTTCCTCCGTCAATTATTACATTTGAATTGTTAACTGCTGTAATACCATTTCCGCCAAGAGTATTTAGAGGTAGATCTGGACGAGGCGGACGAAGAAATGCAATTCCACCTTTCAATATTGAGTTTAAGAAAATTGCATTAGAACTGTTACAATATGCACCGTCTCCAGCTTTTGCTTGATCTATATATGTTGTAGTGAAGAGGGCTGTTGCACCACCAATACCTCCTGTTAAATGTGAGCTTATAATCCTAATTTTTAATGATGAATTTAAATTTACAGAATTACCTCCGTCTCCACCACTATATGGACCTGCACCATGTGCATACCCATTTCCTCCTCTACCGCCTGTAACTTCACAATTAAATAAACTCAAAGAATCACAATCTAAAATCTTTAAACCGTCTCCTCCTTTTTTATCACTACAGCTATAAGCATATTCGTTCTGTGTATCTGCCCCAATAATCGTTGTATTACTTATATTGATGTCATTGGAATTTTCAATAGACAAACCAATCCCACCAGAAATAAATCCAGATGAACTCAAATCTTCGCCACCGTGTATTTGTAAACTATCTAAAATTATATTGTTGGAATTTATTATTTCCATTCCATTTGTAGGTATATAATTTAAGCAATTTTCAAAAGTACCATCGCTTTTAGTCTTAGCAATAATTGAAAGATTTTTAATTTTAACATTATTTGACTTTATTATTATTACAGGTTTGAGAGTATCACCGGTAATTTTGGTTTGGTTAATTCCTTTACCCATTAACGTTATTGGTTTATCAATTTCAATACAATCAACATAATCTGGCTGTGTTAAATAAATAGTATCGCCCGGATTGGCGCTTGCGACTAATTTTTTAAACTAGGATTATTATTTATTCTGAATATTGAACTTACTCCAATAAAACTATCGGTTTCATAAATGGTCAATTTTAACCTGCATGAGTCAGAGTAAAGATTAGGTACTACCCATGTATATGAATGAATCCAATTACTACCCCAATCAGAGGAATTCAAGGAATCAATAAATAACCAGTTTCTTCCATTATCAGTGGTCAATTCAAGTTTCATCGCCCCTGCATAATCACCTCGAATTTGTAATAATTCAGTATCACCGGTATTAAAAATGGAGTTTTCATCTGGATAAATAATTATTAATGAGGGCAGGTGTATGATGAAGTAAATATTAGTCAAAGCATAGATAGAAGGATTGTCTATATCCGTTATTTTTATCAGGCAATCATTGGAACTAACAAATGGTAAACGCCACATATATTTTAATGAATCAGCCGGATATGATTCTACTACCGGCTGCCATGTTACACCTGAATCGGGAGAAAATTCTATTTTTATTTTATCTACATTAAAAGCAAGCCATGAAATATTACAATAATAGCCGGCTGGTAAAATAATGACCCGCTATTCCTTGCGGGATTTGTTAAAATCAATGGAGGAGGAGGTGCAATTGTAAAATTTCCTGTCTCTTCCGATTCGGATATATCTTCATTATTTTCAATTAATAATTTGCACCTATTTGATGGTGTATTAGAAACTGTCCAATAGAAATTATTTTCAGAATTAAATTTGGAAGCAAGATTTATCCAGGTTTGTCCGTTATCAGACGAAAACTTTATATTCAAATCCCGTTGAGATGAAAAATTGCTCCATTTTATTTTTATTTCCGTTAATGCATTTATAGTATCCCCGGTATTAGGATAATCAATATTGAAAAAATGAAATCTTTCTCCACCGCCATTTTCAGTTTTAACAAGGTTCCAATAATTTGACATCCAAACATAATTTTCATTCAACACATCTATATTTCTAAAATCATTATGTGAATTACTCGGATCAGTTTGTGTAAACCAACTATTACCTGAATCAGTAGTTTTGTAAATTAAATTTCCGACTACAAAACCTATATTTTCGTTTACAAAAACCAATTCATTTGGCGGATGGTTAACTGTAAATTTGCTTTCCCAAGTGTTACCCTCATCCGAAGAATATAATATTTGATATTTAGATAGTTGTTGATTCCACATTATAGCTGCTAGTTTATTTTTGGTTAAGCATTGCGCTGTAAAAATTGTAAAATTAGTAGGAGGTCTAATCGCATTCCATTTTTTACCAGCATCAGTTGATTCAAATATATATTGACTATTCGCTGCAATACCCACTGTGCTATCACAAAATGAAAGAGTATTAATATTTTGGGCACTATCCGAAGTAAATACTGTTGTCCAGGTTATGCCCCCATCAGACGTCCTCAATATATCTTTTAATGTACTAATTAGGCCAATATTTTTATTAATAAAATTAATTTTGCTATTAAATGAATATTGATATGAATTTGACAGATTATTTTTAGTCCATGAAGTTCCCGCATTTTGTGTCTGATAAAGCCCCTCATCGTTAATTGACCACCAATTTAAAGAATCAATAAAAAAGATATTTGAACTTGGAATATTTAAATTGGAATTAGTCCAATTACTACCTCCAGTTTTTGTTATATATAGATTATTATCTCCGGTAAGAACAACTCCATTATTTTCATCAAAGAAATGAATTATAGAAATCGATGAATTAAAAGGACTTTGAATTTCCGTCCATTGAGCGCTCATTGGAATTGAAAAGATAAAAATTAAAATTACGTATTTAACTAATTTTCTAATCATTTTAGTAATATAAGTTTCTTTGTTTCATTAAACTTTCCTGCTTCCATTCTATATAAATAAATTCCGTTTGATAAATTACTTCCATTAAAATTAGCTCTATAATTCCCTGCCGGTTTTTCTTCATTTACTAATTTTGCTACTTCTCTTCCAAGGATATCGAACACTTTAATGGTAACATTTGTTCTCTCTGGAATGGCGTATTCGATGGTTGTACTAGGATTGAATGGATTCGGGTAATTCTGAACTAAATCATATTCAGTTGGCAAATTATTTTTTGCCCTATTAACAGATGTTACATTCCAGATAACTTCTGGGAAATAAGAGTAAACAGATTTTGAATATCTATTTGCTGCTTTTATTCTATATATGTATTTGTTAGTTATTATATTAACTGTATCAGGGTATGTGTCAATATAATTACTTGTATCGCTCGATATTTCAGCAATAAATTTATAATTTACTGAATCACTTCCGCCTTTTCTTTCTATAATAATACTATCTGCATTACCTGAAATATTTGTCCAGTTAAGCAAGTTACCGTTTTTAGAAGCAACAATTGATGTGTTTAACGGTCTTTTTAATAATGTTGCAAAGTTATGTGCTTGTGCATACCCAGAAAATCCACCGACAGAATCTGTATTATTAAAACTAAGCACGCGCCAATAGTATTTTCCCCCGTCTTCTAAAGAGTCAATTGTTAAAGATGTATCAGTTAAAACAGAATCGATCTTTAGAACATCCGTAAATGAAGAATCACTGGATAATTGCAAATGAAATGATTGAGCAAATTTATTTTTGCTCCAATGTAAAGTAATAGCGGTATCCGGAATTAGAGTATTATTTTCTGGAACTTCTAATGACGGAATAAAAAGTTTGTAATATGAAGAATCCAACACGAATCTAAATGCCCGGTAGCTAAATTCATTTTCAGGAAGTGAAAGTTCAAATTCTTTTAATCCATTGGGTGTTATTTCAGTTACCGAAGGTCTTCCACTTCCCCAACCTATAATGCTATTGCCATCCTCCAGTCTTTGTATATTGCCCATGGCATTTGTAATCTCATCAGGAGTATTTCTAAATTGCCAGACTAATTCTGCTATCTTATTAATCTCATCTAATTTGTATTCTAATACACGAGTAGCCATTTGTGACCAATGAAGATTTCCATTATCAAACAATGTTATATCTCCATTTGATATTCTTCTAATATCATGCTGATGAGAAAAGCCTATACTATCATTCATAAAATTGAATTCATTATTTTTTCCACCCAGCCTCCAAATTATGTCGCCGGTGGCTCTATCTATTTTAGTAATTTCATCCATATGCCTGTTTGAAATCAGAATATTTCCATCATTATCAAGTTCAATTGCATTTGTATGAGCATAATCTATGGCAGTATCCAAAAGATTTATATCGTAAGTAGCATCAGTTATTTTATAGTGATCAAAACTCCTCCATTGGAAAATAACATTTTTATTTTCATCCAATTCTTGAATAACTTTTCCATAGACTGTTGCATTTGTATCTCCACCTGAAACAATCTTACTCATATCCACTTTTTCATCGTCATAACCAATCATCAAAGCATGACCATTCGGTAAGATTTGTAAGTCATGAAAATCCGGCCAATAACCATTTCCACAATAGAAACTATCAACAACTTCAAGATTATTATTAAGTTCATAGAAATAGCCAACTTTACTATCAAAATAGGTTATTTGTCCATTTGGTTGAACTTTAAAATCTAAGCAAAAATTAGTCATTTTTTTATAATAGAATGGTTTACCAGAATTATCAAGAATCATAAGATATAAATGGGTTTGGGTGCCGGCACTTGGATTAAACGCCGCAGCATTAAAATTGCTTAAAAAAGTAAAGCCTGGGCTAGGGTTTGACAAAACTGATATATATAGTTGCGGGAAATCATGTGGTAATCCCAAGCTATCACCATTAATTTTTAACATTTTCTCGGAAGAATAGTCATAATAAGAATTTTCATTTCTAATTACTTTTTCAATTTCTTTTTTAACATAATACTCGGATCTTTTCCGTGTGTTCATATTTTTTTTTGATATTGAAAATTTAAAACTGAATGTGTAAACTGGTTTGTCAGTTATCTGATTCATTCCAGAATTTATATTTACATTTACTGTTTCCCCGTCCTCAAATTTCAAATACGGCTTAAAAATAAAGGTCCCATCATCATCTGATATAATGGCTTTGCCAGTGTGCACACCGCTTTTTGACCCTGTTACAACTACATCATTTGAGTTAATAATTTTATCTTTTAGATTATTTTTAGATCTAATAACAATATTAGTAAAGGGGGAATTCATCTGACTATTTGGAACCGGCGATAAGTATGTGAAATCAGTTTTAAAGTTATTATTTGGTTGTGAGTAAAGATTACTGCTTAACATAAATAATAAGACAATAATGATTAATGAGAATATTTTCAATTTTCCTCCAAGATTTATATTTATAAGCATTATAGATTGATTTTGATCATCCCCGTAAAAAATACTAGTAAAAAATAAATAATTATTTTGCTATATTTTTAACTGTTTTTGTAAAATCATTTTTATTGGTTTTAAATAATCCTCTGTTTTAAATAGATAGAAACAAACCTCCCATGGTAATCTACTGCTACCAAATTATAACTTATATTTCCTAAGGATCTTTCCTCTTTAACTATTATAGCAACTACAATTACAATTAAATTGTTAGAATTAATCGTGAAACACTTACTTATATTTAAGGAAAGTAATTTCATTTATTCATAAGAATCCCCAAAAAAATTTTAGTTCAATAAATGGCTTTTAGAAAAATTTAATTTCTACAAAATAACATAAGAAATATTTTGTTTATATTCTGCTACTATTTTTTCTCCACATTTTGACACGTTATTTACCATTTGTCACTTTCCTCCAATTTTTCTCACTATAATTATTAAAATTTTTTAATCTTTATATCCTTGACATTTTCATATTTAAATATAATTTTAAGTACAACAATTAGGGAAGTTTGTTATAAACGATTTGCTACAAGGTTAGAATTTTATATCTTAGTTAAACCAGAGTAGCAAAGGTACGCCGATTTTAGGGAATATCTCTGGTCGGTTTTTTATTTTTTAAAGGAACATTTTTTAGAGGAAATAGTATATAGGAATATTTGATACCCATAATTAGGTTACTCGTTTATAAACAAAATGAAAGGAAGGAAGCGATGAAGAATATTAAAGCTAAGATTGATAATCCTCTATCGGACCTCATTAGCGATGACATTTATGATTTGCTTAATTCACAAGGGTTGATTGATGAAAAGTCAGTTAGAGATTATCAAATTCGTAAAAAATTCAAAAACCTGCGTGCCAGCAAGATCAGCGCCGGGGATGCAATTGACACGATTAGAGAAGAATACCCTTATTTACAGTTTGATACTATAAGAAAAATAGTTTATCAGATAAGTAAGTAAATAAATTCTTGACAAATAGGAGATATGAGTTTATATTTCGAATGACTCTTTCAAAGGGTTCTCCCCTGCCCTTTGATGGTAACGAGTCGAGCCCAGTGGTACCCCCATCACTGGGCTTTATTTTATTTTTTAAGGATAATATGATATGGCAAAAACAGTAAAGAAAAGAAACGTTAGGCAGTCGAAAAAAGTTTTTACTTCTCCATTCAAAATTTATTGGACTAAAAAAAATTATTTGCTGCTTATTTTAGGATTTGTTGTTTTAATCCTAGGATTTTATGTTATGAGCATCGGTGAATGGAACAGCACAGCCTCTTTAGTATTTTCCCCTATTATTCTTATTATAGCTTACTTGTTAATTTTTCCGGGCTCTATTTTTTACGAAGATAAAAACGCAAAAATAAATTCAGAGGAACACAAAGTTGCTTCTGGCAAAAGTTAAAGGCAACGTAGTTTCTACTCAAAAAAATTCTTATCTAAAAGGACAAAAGCTCCTAATCATTCATCAAATTGATCTTGATGGAAAATTCATTCAAGCTAAAGATATTATTGCAATTGATACTGTTAATGCGGGAATTGGCGATACAGTTTTAGTAGTGCAGGAAGGTTCAGCAGTCCAACAAATATTGGGACATAAAAAAGCACCGGTACATACAATAATAGTTGCCGTTGTTGATAATATTGAAGTTAAATAATTTCAAATAAAATTTTCTTTACTTTGACTAAATTAAATCTTGAACAGCTCACCAACTTAAATCTTCTTCTTTCAATTGACGGAATTGGCCCAGGTAAAATTAGAAACCTACTTTCAAAATTTAGAACCACAGAAAAAATTCTTTCAGCAGATTTTCAATCTTTATTGGAAGTTGAAAGAATCGGCGCTAACGATGCAAAAAGGATTCACAATGCTCATACCAGAAAAGATGAAATACTTTCTGATACGGAAGAAGAATTATCTAAACTTAAAAAAATAGGCGGAAATATAATTACTGTTTGGGATTCTGAATTTCCCCCTTTATTAAAAAAGATTTATGATCCGCCGCTTTTAATTTATACTTTAGGAGAATTCAAAGAAGAAGATAAATATTCAATTGCAGTAGTCGGCACTAGAATGCCTACATCTTATGGAAAACTTCAAGCGGAAAGAATCGTTTCTGATCTTTCATCTCAAGGAATTACAATAGTAAGCGGGCTAGCTAGAGGAATTGACTCAATTGCTCATAACACGGCACTAAAGAATGGCAGCAGAACAATTGCTGTTATAGGTTCGGGTTTAGACGTAATCTATCCGCCCGAAAATAAAAAGCTGTTTGATCAGATTACAAAAAACGGGGTGATAATTTCTGAATTCAGTTTGGGCACAAAACCGGACGCACAGAATTTTCCAAGAAGAAATAGAATTATTTCCGGATTAAGTCTTGGAACTTTGGTTGTTGAAACTGGAAAATCCGGCGGTGCTATGCAGACAGCAGCTTTGGCGTTAGACCAAAATAGAGAAGTATTTACAATTCCTGGAAATTTAGGAGTAAAGCAATCCGAAGGAACTAATTTATTAATTCAAAAAGGTGAAGCACAGTTAGTCACGAATGCTGAAGAAATTTTAGTTTCGCTGGAATTGAAATTAAAACCAATACTTGGAAAGAATATCCCAAAGCCTCAAGTTGAATTAAATTTATTCGAAGAAAAAATTATGGCTGCTTTAAACCGCGAACCGATTCAGATTGATAAAATTTCATCACTTACAAATTTATCAACATCTGATTGTCTCGTTCATTTATTGTCCCTTGAATTTAAAGGATTAGTAAAGCAACTGCCAGGGAAAATGTTTGCGTTGCTCTAATTGAATGGGTGAATGACTGAATTTCTGAATGAATGATTCCACTAGCAATATCTAATTACAACCTAATCTTTAAATTTTGTAATCTTTTAATCTCGTAATTATTAATATTTCTTCCTCCCTTTCCACAAAAATTTCAACCAATCTTTTAGCTTCTTTTCCTGCCCATTTTCTGTCGGATAATAAAATTGTTTATTTTTAATTTCGTCAGGGAGATAACTTTCATCCAAAAAATGATTTTCAAAATCGTGTGGATATTTATATTCTTTTCCATAACCAATTTCTTTCATCAATTTTGTAGGTGCATTTCTTAAATGAATCGGAACTGGAAATAATGGATTATTCTTAACTGCAGATATTGCTCCATCAATTCCAAGATATGAAGCATTACTTTTTGGTGATGAAGCCAAATAAGTTGTACATTGAGCTAATATTATTCTTGCCTCAGGCATTCCGATTTTATGAACTGCTTCAAAAGCTGCTTCAGCAAGTACAAGTCCGTTTGGAGAAGCATTGCCGATATCTTCAGATGCAAGCACTACCAATCTTCTTGCTATGAACAAAGGATCTTCTCCGCCTTCAAGCATTCTTGCCATCCAATACAATGCAGCATCAGGATCACTGCCGCGAACACTTTTTATGAATGCAGAAATTACATTGTAATGTTCTTCCCCGCCTTTGTCGTATAAAATATTTTTTTTCTGAACAACATTTTCCAAAACAGATTTTGTGATCTTAATCGGCTGTGAATTATATTCTTGCGTTATTGCTGCTTCAAAAATGTTCAGTAATGTTCTTGCATCACCGCCGGATAGATAGATTAAAAAATCAGTATCGACTTCTCCTATTTGAATCCCTGATAAAAATTCATCTTCCTTAATTGCTGTATTTAAAATGTCCAAAAGATTTTGTTTAGATAATTCTTCAAGTATAAAAACTCTTGCTCTGCTGCGAAGTGCCGGGATTACTTCAAAAGAAGGATTCTCTGTTGTTGCTCCGATTAAAACAATAATTCCTTCTTCAACTGAATGAAGCAGCGCATCCTGCTGTGCTTTATTGAAACGATGAATTTCATCAATGAACAAAATTGTTTTCTTGCCCATCAATTTATTTTGAGATGCAATTTCGATGGTAGAACGAATATCCTTTACTCCCGAAGAAACTGCATTTAATTGATGAAACTCGGCTTGAGTTTTATTGGCAATAATTTTGGCAATTGTGGTTTTGCCAGTGCCCGGAGGTCCCCATAAAATGAACGAGCTTAATACATCATTCTCAATCATCAAACGAATTGGCTTACCTTCTCCTAAAAGCTCAAGCTGGCCTTGAAACTCAGCTAAATCTTTTGGACGAACTCTTTCTGCTAAAGGTATTTGAGGAAGGTTTACTTTTGCCATATTTATTTTTCAACTTCATTCATTTCAATTTTCTTTTCGCCTTTTCTCATCATATCATATTTTTCTCTTGCTACCTCTTCAATCTTTGCAGGCACTTTTCTTTTAAGTGAATCAATTTCGGCTTCAAGTGCTTTATTCCTGTTGTCTGCTTCCGATATTTTTTGCTGAAGAGAATCAACATCATTTTTAAGTTGAATAAATTTTAAAGCTCCAAATTCATTAAAAAATAAATAGGCAGCCCCAATAACAACAATGGCTAACCATATATAAAATTTTGTTTTTTTATTTTTGAATGAAAACATTACAAGCTTAAGCGAATAATTTTTTCAATTAATTCTTCGAATGAAATTCCTACAGCTTTTGCCATTTTAGGAACGAGACTGGTAGATGTCATGCCCGGAAGTGAATTTACTTCCAGACAGTATGCTTGATTAATTTGATTCAATCTGAAATCAATTCTCGAATAAACTTCACACCCAAGCGACTGAAATGCTAACAAAGCTTGAGATTGTATTTTCTTAAAAACATCTTCAGGAATATTTGCCGGCACTTCGTATTCGCTCATTCCTGAAGTGTATTTGCATTCGTAATCATAAATTCCATGTTTAGGTTTTATTTCCAAAACCGGAAGCGCTTTATTTTCTAGTACTGCAATTGTTAATTCTCTCCCGGGGATATATTCTTCAATTAATGCTTTATCAGAAAATTTTAAAGCTAATTTGATTGCTTCTTCAACTTCAGAAGAATCTTTACAAATAGTTAATCCAACCGTTGAACCCTGGTCATTCGGTTTAATTACACAAGGATAACCTAGCTCAGCATCAATATTTTTTTTAATGGAATTTATTTCAACTTTATTTTTACTTACTACAATCCATTTGGGAGTTGCGACACCATAATGCTGGAACAAAATTTTTGACATTGCTTTGTCCATTGAAATGGAACTTGCCAAAACTTTTGAGCCGGTATACTTTATTCCACGCAGCTCAAGCAGTGATTGAATTGTTCCATCTTCTCCCCACTTGCCATGAAGCCCAATAAAAGCAATATCAATATCATCAAATAATTTTGAATTGATTGCCTCAACATAATTTCTGTTTGAAATTTCTGTGAATTCTTTTTCAGTAAAAAAATCTTTTTCATCTTTTGGTTGATTAATGCCGTAAGCAGGATTTATCAACTTAACATTGTATCCTAAATTTTGCAATGCTTTATAAATTGCTGCGCTTGAAGATTTTGAAACTTCTTTTTCCGGTGATGTGCCTCCGAGAAGTAATGCTACGTTGAGTTTGTTTTTATTCATTTATATGTCTTTAATTATTGAATTCCCGTTTCATTAATTCACTGTCATGTTGAGTTTGTGGTAACTTAACTCTTTATCTTTATTCATAACTTTCAGTCTTCGACTCAGCTCAGACTGACATTGTCACACTGATTTTATCGAAGTGTGAAGTTTTATTTTCATACAACTAAAAAATATTTCTCTCATCAATATTCAATCCGTAATTATCTTTAGCGAGACTTAATAATTCCTTTATTCTTTCAGCCGGCAATTCTTTTGCGCCGCCAAGCAGGTTTGCTGCGAATAGTGTTTGCGCCGCATGTTCTAATTTTTCCATTTTGTTGTAAGCATCTTTTAAATTTTTACCCAATGTTACCGCACCATGATTTTGAAATAAAAATGCCCAGGCATAATCAATATAAGGCTCCATACTTAAAGGCAGCTCATCTGTAGAAGGAGTTGCATACTTGCAAAGCGGAACTTTACCTAAAGTTAAAACTACTTCCGGGAAAACATGTTTTGTTAATCCTTCTCCCAAAGATGCAAAAGCTGTAGCATAAACGGGATGACAATGAACAACTGCATTTACTTCATGTCTTTTTGAATAAGCATATAAATGAATTTTATTTTCGGTAGAAATTTTACCTCTGCCGTTTATAATATTTCCGGAAGCATCAATTTCTAAAATATCATTCTCGGTTACATCTCCTTTACGAACAGCTGATCGAGTAATTAAAATTGTATTGTCAGGAGTAAAAGCAGAAATGTTACCATCATAAGCAGAGACATATCCTTTTGCATAAACTTTATGGCAGGTTTCAACTAATTCGCTTTTGAGAGACATTTGTTTTCAAGCTCTTCCATTAATTGCATGTTAATTAGACCGTCAACCCCGGTAGCAATTGGCTCTTCATTATTAAGAAAAGATTTTTGAACTGAACGGAGCATGAGCAGCATTTTATTTGCTCTTTTTCTAAATGCTTTCTTACCTTCTCCTTCAAGCAGAATAGTTAATTTTGAATGAACATTTTTTGCAGCAATCACTTTTTCAATACTTAGGGCGCCTGAATGACCGATGATTTCAATTCTATTAAAAGCATTTTTGGTACTGTAAGAAACGTTAAAATATCCGTAAGAATTATTTTCAAACTTAACTATAGCTGAGGCAAAATCATCAACCTCGCTTTTATAAATTATATTGTCCATCACTCCATTAATTGTAATTATTTCACCGCCAAAAAATCTAAGAAGATCAATCATGTGAGTGCCGATATCACGAAGTGCGCCACCGCCGCTTAATTCTTTCTTATATCTGAAACTACTTCCCGGTGGAAGATCAATATTAAAATTAACATTGATTGAAACAATCTTTCCAAGCATCTGGCTTTTTAATATTTCTTTTGCTTTTATTACCAAAGGATGAGCGCGGTGTACATAATTAACTGCAAATAAAACATTATTATCTTTGCAGCATTCAACCATTTCTTTAGCTTGCTGTGAAGTAATTGCCAAAGGTTTTTCACAATAAATATTTTTCTTTGCTTCAGCTGCCTTAATAACTTGCTGATAATGATCGGCATTTGCACTTGCAATGTAAACAGCATTAATGTCTGATTTTAAAAATTCAGTATAATTATTAAAGTGGTAATTAACCCCAAATTTATCTGCAATCTCTTTTGCTCTATTATTGTTCTTACTGAATACAGCATTTAAAGAACTTTTTCTTAAAAGCTGAAGAGTGGGAATAAAAGTAAACTCAGAAAATCTTCCCAGTCCGGCTACTCCCCACTTTACTTTTTTTACTCTTTGAATTTTATTTTCATCCATAACTATGCAATCTTCTTAAATATTTTTAACCTCTCCATCAGTTTGATTACAGGTTTTGAATTCTGCATAATATAAAAATGTACACTCGGAACATTTTTATTTAAAAGGTCTTCAACCTGTTTTGCAGCCCATTCAACACCGATATCCAGCACATGTTCCGGTTTCGCAGAACTGACTTCATCGACTAATTCGTCGGGTAAATTTATGTAGAAATTTCTTGGCAAATTAACCAGGTGAGATTTTGATGTTAGTATTTTTAACCCGGGAATTATAGGAACATTAATTCCTTCTGCTTTACACTTATTAACAAAATCATAATAGACTTTGTTATCATAAAACATCTGCGTTACC
The DNA here is from genome assembly GCA_963746735.1 of uncultured Ignavibacteriales bacterium. GTDB lineage: Bacteria > Bacteroidota > Ignavibacteria > Ignavibacteriales > Ignavibacteriaceae > CAVSWT01. Next base: position 20,808 of record CAVVCO010000016.1, on the reverse strand, counting down.
ACGTAGTGGGCTCCGGCATCTACTTTTGATTTAACATATTGAATATCTGTTTTTAAGTTCGGCGCTTCAAAATGTTTTTCAGGATAGCCGCTAACTCCTATACAAAAATTGGAAGGCTCAGCATCCAGCAAATTTTCTTCGAGATATTTCCCTTTATTCATATCTACAATTTGCTTTACCAAATCTGATGAATATTTATTTACACTTTTACCTTCGGGAACCGGTTTTTCGTATCCATTATCATCACCTCTTATAGCAAGGACATTTTCAATTCCGAGGTAACTTAATTCAATTAAAAAGTCTTCTGTTTCCTCCCGGGTAAATCCTTTGGTTAGAATATGAGGAACAGCGTCAATATTATATTTGTTTTGAATTAGCGCACAGATGCCTAATGTGCCGGGACGTTTGCGTTTTATTTTCTTCTGAATTCCTTTTGGTGTTTCATCGTAAATAACTTCGGCTGAGTGACTGGTAATATCAATAAAAGGCGGGCGGTATTTCATAATGTCATCAAGAACAGATAACAATCCCTTAATATCACCGCCGCGTTTTGGCGGAATAAGTTCAAAACTAATGAATGGCTCTTTTGCCTTTTGTAAATGTTCTATTACTTTCATCTAATCATTTCTTATTTATTTTAAGTTCAACAAATTTAATATAATAATTAATAAATTGTTTAATTGCTTAATAGTCAAATTGCCTTATTAACTAATTGTTTTAAGCAATACTACAAAATAACCATTTAACAGTTTAACAATTCGACAATTTAAACATTTAGCAATTTAACGAGAAGCTTTTATAATATACTTGTTTTTATTCTTTTGAATCGAATTTAAATCAGTTTTTACAGTAATATATTTTCCATGCAGCCACATGTCCGTCATATCTTTGTAATGATCACTCATAACATTTCCGCTTTGCCCTGTTGTGAGAATCATATAAAATAAATCCGGTTTGGAATAATCAAATATATATCGCATAGAAGGGCCAAGTGTATTTTCAAATTCATCGTGATTGAACCGCGGATATTTTTTTATTGCGTCATAAAAAGGATATTCGGTATTGAAAATAGTTGTGCCGTCACCTCCAATACTGTAAGGGCCAATATTAATAAAATTATCAAGTATAGATGAAACGCCTGAGAACGCATGCTTAAATGTTACCTGGTGAAGTTTTCCCCACTGCCAATATTTTAAATCTCTTCCAAATTCAGTTTCCAATTCTGATAATGCATCAGAAAGGCTTCTGCGAATAATTTCGTCCCTGGTTTCAATTTTATTTTTTGTATTTACATTATCAAACCAAGAACAGGTTGAATCGCTTAATACCTGTGTAACACTTCTGTACGGAACATTCGCCATAAATAAAAATTCGTTAAACTGCTCTTCCCCCATTTCATCATAATAAATATTTTTTAACAGATGCTTAAAGAACACCGCATATATCGCCGGCACCTGGCTGTATTCATTAAATTCATAATTCCATTCATCGAAAAGTTTCAAAGCTAAATTTAAATTCTTATCCGTTACTTTTACATTTTTAAAAGCGTTTAAAATGTATTTTGTAATTTGTTCTGCATAAGGCGAGATAAAATCATTCTGATATTTTTTATAATCTCTAACAGAATGTTTTTGTTTTTGACTCAGCAGTTCAACTATTCTTTCATACCTTGAAGGCGGTTCCCACAAATTTGAAATGTAATATTTAAAATTCTTTATTGTTTTATTATTTGCTGAAGCTATAAAATTTGATGAAGGATTAAATAAATCCGGTAAATCTTCAGCATTAAGAATTCCCTTCCAATCATATTTGCTTGTAGTACCATCGCAGACAAAAGTCGCGCTTTCACTGTTGCGAAGAGGAATTCTTGTTCCCATTACATAGCCGATGTTTCCATCTTTATCGGCATAAACAAAATTTTGTCCCGGCACAGAATAAGTCTTAAATGAAGATTTAAACTCGTCCCAATTCTTTGCTTTATTAATTTTATAGAAAGCTAAAAACTCATCGCTGTAGTCATCGCCAAGCCAGCGCATGCTTAAAGGCGCCGTTTTATTTTCTCTATCTGGATACAGAATAGAATAAGGGTGGATGTCTGAAATTATTGGACCATGATCAGTTAATTTTATTTCAATTGGAACTGCAGTTGAATCTTTAACTTTTATAGTGTCTTTAATTACTTGAAGATCATACCATTTTTCATTATAAAAATATTTTTTCTTCATTGAATCCAATTTTTCAATATAAAAGTCTGCATCATCGGTCATTAAATTTGTAACTGTCCAGGTTATATTTTTATTTTTACCTATAACAATCATCGGGATTCCCGGCAAAGTAAACCCGGCAGCATCCCAGCCCCCAGGCTCTTCACTCTTTATCACCAGCCGCAAACCATTTTCCCGGCGCACTGAATTCAAGATGAGTATCATTGGCAATTAAAGGTTTTCCGCTTACCGACATATTCCCATTTACAACCCAATTGTTTGAACCGATGTGAGTACCTCTCAATCCCATAAACTTTCTAAAAGCTTTGTCTGTCGCAACAAATGATTTACTTATCGGCGGAAACTTTTTCAATTCAGGTGGAATAATAAACGGCCCGTTTTCAGGATAGCTCGGCAATATTTCTTTAACTTTTTCTTCACCAAACTTTTGCACAAGATCACTGAACGTAACATCATTCCACCAACTGACATTTAATTCCCACGCCATCATTCTAGCGATAATTAAAGTATGTTCAGGTTTCCAGGGATACGGATTATAACCCAACGCATCAAACTCAACAGGGTATTTCCCTTTCGCCTGCATTATATAAAAATTAACTCCGTTTGAATATGCTTGAAGAATTTTTAATTCATCAGCGCTCATCTTTTTCATATTTGCATCGACGGTTCTTTTTATTCCAACAGTTAAAAACATTTTATCAAATGGAATTGTTGTACTACCGAATATTTCACTTAATCTTCCCTCACCGGCTCTTCGAGCAAGATCCATGGTGAATAATCTTTCTTGTGCATGAACATATCCTAATGCAAATGCAGCGTCTTCATCGCTTTGAGCAATAATATACGGAACTGCCATGCTGTCGCGGTAGATTGTAATATTATTTTTTATGTGTGCAGAAGATGTTTCGCCATTATAATCCGGCAAAGAGGTTTTTAACACATGATAAAAAATTACTCCACCGACAGTAAAGACGACGATGAAAGTAACAAAACCGCCAATTAATATTTTAAGCCATTTGGGCATCATAGAATGTAATTATTTTTATCGGAAATATATAAAATTATAAGATTATAAGATTGAATGAAATGAATGGCTGAATGAAAGTTTAATGATTGAATGGATCTGAAACCGAATGCATAAAGTTCAACTCCATAATTAAGCATCTTTAATTATAAAATTTTATAATTAAAGAAACAGCTCTGACTTTAATTAAGGTTTATTATAATTAAAGGAAACGCATTAACTTTAATTAAGATTTGTTATTATTAAAGAAAAAGTTTTAAAATAAATCATAACAAAATCTTAAATGAAAAAACGTCTATACACCTGTTATTGTTTACAAATACGAAAGCATAAATTATTTCCACCGAGACATTGCCAGTTTTCCGAAAATTATTGATTTATTTTGTGAAGGCGGAAATTCACCGATGATATTTATTTATTTTCTTATGGAGAAACCAACGTGGTTATTAAAAATATTTTCACATTCACAAAATAAAAAAACCGCTTACATAGTTATATGAAGCGGCTTTTTTGTTGATATTATATTGTTACAAACCAGTTTGCACATCGATATTGTCATTAGTCTGGGTAGCTTTTTTGAAATTATTAAAGTTGTAGCTGAACATTAAACTTATTACCGGGACTTCCTGATGAACAAAAATAGAACTTTTAAAATTTGTACCGTCACTGCTAATGTCTAAGTTTGATGTCTTCAATAAATTACTGCCCTGTAGTGTAACTGAAAATTTATTATCGAAGAATTCTTTTTTAATTGATGCAGTAAGCATGAAGAAAGGTTTAATCTGCATCTGGGGTTCATCTATTTTTCCGAAATAATTTCCACTGATCTGCATGCGAAAATCTTTTGCGAACATAATGGTAGTGTTAAGCCTTGTGGTCCAGTTGAAGTTACTTTTTTTAACATTCATACCGATAACATTTCCACTTAAATCGGAACCGTACAAATTAACTCCCGGATCGAACTTAAATATCTCGCCAGCCTTAAAGCTGGATGATATTTCCGAGCCGTAAGTATTTCTTGTTCCGAAATTTTCAAATGATGTATTCATTTTGCCGTTATCATCTACTTTAAATGTTTGGATAATGGAATTGTTTGAACTCCTATAATAAGTCTGAACTGAGAAAAATATTTCACCGAATAATCTCTGATAATTAAGCTCGAACGAATTAATATATTCGGGAAGAAGCTGCGGATTACCCTGGCTCGTTAAATAAGAATCCGAATAAAACGGGAAAGGATTAAGAAGGTTTTCATTCGGCCTGTTAATTCTTCTGCTGTAACTAAATTGAAGCTGGTTATCGCCTATCTTCTTAGAAATATTTACAGAAGGGAAATAATCCATTTTATCATATTTGTAATTACCGTTCATTGTTTTTTGCTCAAGCAGTCTATCAGTGTATTCAGCTCTTAAACCAAGCATATAATCCACATCAATGATTGAATTGTTATAAGAAACAAAACCTGCATAAACATTATTCTTAAAGTCGAATTTATTTGTTAAACTGTAATCGATAATATAAGAATTGGCGGTCCAGTCGAACAGTTTATTTTCTATGTTAAAATTTCTATAAGAAAAATTTGATTGTGAGCCGATTTCAAGTTTACTTTTATCATCAATCTTTTGTGAAAAATTAAGCTTCAACCTTCCTTCATTTCTGTCGGCACCGTTGCTGAAAATAACTCTTGATGGATTGGCATTTTTATTAGTGAAAGTCGGATCTGTTGAGTATTCATTTGAATTTCTTACACTCGGAAGCGAAACATTAGAATATGTTGCTTCAAATACCAGTTCATTTATTTCCGGATTAAATTTATGCGAATAATTAAAATTTGAATTGAAATATTTTACCGGGAGATCATTACTACTTTCATTCATTAAATAAATACCACCAGCAGAATTCCGATTATCAACATTTGAATTAATTGAAGTTCTGATATCCATTTCACCTCTGCTTAAAGCAACTGAAAGTGAATTTTCTTTGTCAATCATGTAATCAAGCCCGGCTCTAGCGGTATATTGCTTTCGTTTATCGCGGATAAAAAGCTGAGTTGAATTATAATTATCGCCAGCAATTGAAAACGATGTACGGTCAACTCCCTGATCATTAAAGAATGCGTTGTCACGGTAATCTATTCCGCCGGTAAAATTCAAGCCGTTAACATTATAATTGATTGAAAAATCACCGTTGTATTTGTCTTTTGTTCCGCTATTTAAATTTGCTATTCCACTTAGAGAATATTCCTTCTGTTTTTTCAAAATTATATTGATAATGCCTGCTGAGCCTTCAGCATCATATTTAGCCGAAGGATTTGTAATCAATTCAATGTTGTCAATTATATTCGCGCTTATCTGTTTAAGAGCATCGGCACCTTGTAGAACACTGGGCTTACCATTAATAAGAACTTTAAAATCAGAGCTGCCGCGAAGGTAAACAGTACCGTCTGGATCAACTCTAACTGATGGCTGGTCTTGCAGAACGTCGAGTGCGGTTCCGCCGGAAGCATTTAAATTTTGGCCTACATTAATTACTTTCTTATCAAGATGGAGTTCTTCGCTAGCGCGTTCACCTAAAACCTGAGTTTCTTTCAACTGTAAAGTGCTTTTTGAAAGTCTAACAACGCCCATATTATAATCGTTGTTACTTTCATTTATTTTAATATTGGATACATATTTGTTCTCATATCCGATGTAGCTGATTTTAAGATAATAACTGCCTTCTGTTATATCTTTTAAAATGAATTCTCCTTTCAGACCGCTTGATATCCCTCCGGCAAATGAAGAATCGTTTTGATAATGAAGGGTTATATTGGCTGAAGGAAGCGGACTGTTTTCTAATGAGTCTACTAATACTCCTCTGATCATTCCTTTATTAAACAAGGAAGCAATTTGGTTTGTTTGTGCTGAAACAAAAGTTGTTGCAGCAAATAAAAAAAGTACAACTAATTTTTTCATTTATGGTCCCCGATATTTATAAAACTTACATAGCGAATATAAAATTGAATTTAAAATTTGTTAAGTACTTTGTTTCAGAAGGCATAATTTTTATTTGAACGGAGTATATCGGTTTATGAATTTGTGTATTAATTTTTCTAATTAATTTCATTTTTTAATTAGATGGAATTTATTTTTGAAGGAATTAGTTCATGATTTAAGTATCGAGGTTACAGATGGGGAATCCGGCTTATTCAAAATATTTAGAATTCTTATTAATTATTCTCCACTTAACTTTAAATTGGAACAAAGTAACATCCATTGCCGCCGGATTATGTGAGCAGAATATTGGGAACTACTTAACTAAATTAATTTTCAAGATGTGACCTTAGATAGTGACCACTATACAAGATTCTGAAGTTGTTAAATATTATAATTGAAGAAAAACTTTTAAAGTTTAATTATACTTTTAGTGATATGGTCAGTCATCCAGCCCTGGCCTTTTAAAACTCATGCAACCCGGGAATTCTTTATCCGATTCATTTTTTATTTTACCCAGCAGCACCAGCAATTCTGAAATTTCATGATCAAATTCCGGTAAAGCATGAAACAATTCATTCAAAGCATTTATTGAATTGTTTACTGAGATAGCCGCAATTTTTGCTGTTCCGTTCATATCATAATCATGCATCTCTTTCGACTCCTCATCTTCTTCTTTTAACAAATCAGATTTAGCATGCATTGCTCTCTTATACTTCACATGAATGAACATGTGATAGAAAGAAAATATTTCAAAAGCACTACTTAGATTTTTAAATTCATCAACATCCAAATTTTTATTTGCATTTTCAAAAAAACCATATCTATCATCTAGCAGTTTTAGTAATGGATGAGCTTTCTCCATGTAATTGCCGGATAATTCTTCAAGCGGGGAATTGTTTTGTTCTATCCGCCGCTGCAAGCTGTCGTTTTCTATTTCTTCATTAGTGCTTTCGTCATCATATTCCATCTCATCAAAATCTTCTTCATCTTCTTCATCGAAAAATATTTCTTGATTTCCCTCTTCCGCATTATGTTCTGAAGGAAATATATCTTCAGGTTTAGGCAATTCTCCGTTATTCATTATTTCATGAGTTGTTATTCGAGACTCAGTTGTAAATAAAAAACAATTGGAAGTGAATTTACATTTTTCACACCAGCGGTCGCAGTAATTATAAATTCCGGAAATGTATGACTTTTCTTCATCACTCATTTTATCTTCTCTTTAATTTTTTAATGTTCTAAATGTAACGTATTGCAAGGAAGATAGAAATAAATAGATAAAAAAATCTTTAAGTGCCATCCCCTTTTTTGGCTGCTATTTTTTATCAATGCTCCAGGCGCCCGCGCCGTAAGTGGCCATAAATAAAAATACAAAACAATAAAATACAGCTTTCTCTCCACCGTTTGTAATCGGCCAAAATGAATGAAATGCATGAGCTTTAAAATATGCCACAGCCATTTCACCGCTTGCGATAAATGCTGCCCATCTTGTTTGTAAACCAACTATAATCAAAAAACCGGCAACAAGTTCTATAACGCATGCTGATACAATTAATGTGTTACTAAAAGACATTGTACCGCTTAATAATCCGCTCGCTTTTTGTACACCGTGGCTGAAAAATAGAATCCCAATTACTATTCTCATTAGTGCATAAGTATGATTCGAATATTTTGAGAGAAACTTCTTTGAAGACATAAGTATCCCGTATATTATCCCAAAAATTAACCATTCACTCACCCTCTCCTAAATTAGGAGAGGGTCAATGAGTTTTGTCAGTTCACAATATTCACATTTTTAGTTTGGTCATTATCATTTTTTGATTTTCGTTTTACAAAGAATATAACAGCAATCACAACCAACAAAACAATTATTATAAGATACAACCAATTAAATTCATTGGGACTTATTTCAGCTTTCCATTGCGTTATGTGATTTTCAATCGTATCTTTTTGCGCTTCCGAAAACATTTTATTGTCAATTAGAAAAGGAACCCAGGTTTGCTTAACATTACCAAACCAGGCACTATCTGCAAATGTTTTGTAACTGCTTTCTGCGGCTTCCTTACCTTTTGCTTGTATGTTTTTCCTTTCATCATCTATATAAGAAGTAACAGTATTGGTAAATTCACTGCCGCTTGAAAACTTGCTTAAAATAATGTGGTGCTGATTAAAATTATCCCTAACCGAATTCCACGTTTGCTGGATTAATGCATCATGCCAGTTAGTAAATGAAGAATCTATTTCCTTAAGATGATTTACACTTTTACCTTTTGCGGAATATGCATCAATAATTTTAGGGCCAATTCCCTTCCAAAGATTTTCAAATTTGCCCTGCTGTTCCTGAATTGCATCAATATCATTCGGGGTAAGCGTTGTAACTTTTAAGAAAGCTATATTATCACTTATGGACTTTTTAATATTAGCAATTATGTCATTTTTCTGTGTTTCAGAATAAATTTTATTTTTTTCTTTTGTTGAAAGTGACTGCGCTCCTCTATATGGTGCCGGCATTAAACTATCGAGCATAGCCATTACTAGATCATCTCTTTTGCTCATTGATGCCTTTAGTTCGGCAATACTTTTTTGCAGCTTAGCCAACTTACTTTTATCTGTTTTACTTTGTTCTTCTAAAGATTGTACCTGGGCAATTAGCTCAGTATTCCGGGCATTCAATAAATCAACTTGAGATTGAAGCTGGGTTACTTCTGATTGCAAAACATTGATTTGAGAAAAGTCACCATTGCGCAGTTTTAATGATGCTCTTAACTTTTCAATCGAAGATTCAAAATCATCAGGGTAGAGTCCTTTATCCAGCAGATCCTGATTCTTTAAATTATTAAGCCTAAGCTGCCCAATTTGATATTCGAGTTTATCCAGTTCATCCGATGATGAGGCATTTTTTATTGAGTCTTGAATTTGCTGTACTTTGTTTTTAAAGCTTTGTACTATTTGGTAATCAGATTGCGCTAACAACAAAGAACTTGAGCTTAATACCAACGCAATGAAAACGAATAAAATTAAATTTAGCTTTTTCATTTTTGTTCCTCCTCTGCAATTCCTTCATCTGTTAAATTAACATGCCTGGAGCCATAAACAAGCTCAATATAAGGAGGCCGCTGATTGAACGCCGGGTTTTCCATTTTTAATGAATCAGAAATTTCAATTTTGTTTTTTAATTGTAATGCACCATCGGCAGGATTAAAAACATAAACATCCTTAAAATTATTAGCAGTCATAAAGTAATATCCTTTCACATCTCTAATAACTCTAAGCTCTTTGTTTTTATATCCTAATGAATCTCCGCTTTCTTGAAGAAAAAGATCTTTGGCATTGAAAGAAATTGAATATCTTTTTTCTTGTACGCTGCCGTTGTTATCTACTTTCATAACTGCTTCAACAGGCCATGAAAAATCGGTAGGCTGCAGCATGAGAGTTGAACAAGCAGGAATAAATAGAATTGAAAGAAGTAGAACTATTTTTGATATCTTCATAGAAAAAAGTCCTTTGAAATTTCTAAAGGAAAAATATTTTAATTATTTACTCGCTTCATATCAAAGATAATTGAGTTTTGTTTTAAGTTGCTGTGATACCTATAACACCTTTATCTTTATATATTTATACATTTAGCAGAGCATATAATAACTAAATACAATCTTAATGAAGTTAAATGGCTGATATAATTTTTGAATCACGGAACTATTTTCATTGAAATACAATCAAATTAAAATCAGATACAGTTATTTTTAAATAATCACTACCTTATTATGAATAACAATATATTAAAGCAAGCCTGGCGGTTTTTGGAAAATTCAATTGTTGAATATAAAAATAAACCGATAGGAACTTTGGCTGCTGTAGATAAATCACAAAAACAATTAAACTATAATCAAGTTTTTATTAGAGACTTTGCAGTTTCAGCTTTTGCTTTTTTACTAAATGACAAAACAGAAATTGTTAGAAATTTTCTAGATATAACAATGGATATGCAAATTCGAGAAAATAAAATTGATACTTTTCTGCCGGCTAAAGGAATGATGCCTGCCAGTTTTAAAGTAAAAAGAACTTCTTCTGAAGAAAAATTAGTTGAAGATTATGGAGAATTTGCGATCGCAAGAGTAACTCCCGTAGATTCGATTTTTTGGTGGATGTATATACTTATAACCTATATTAAGAAAACCGAAGAATTTGATTATGCGCACAGTGATAAAATCCAGACTACAATAAAAAATATTATTGACCTTTGTATTATAAACAGATTTGATGTTTTCCCCACTCTTTTTGTCCCTGATGGATCTTTTATGATTGATAGACGAATGGGTGTCTATGGTTATCCATTGGAAGTTCAAGCTCTCTATTATATTACTTTGATGAGCGCAAAAGAACTGTTAATTAATAATAAAGAAAACAAAACCTATATTGAAAAGATTGACAAAAAGCTTGGCCATTTAATTTACCATATCAGAAATTATTTCTGGTTAGACATGGAAAAATTAAATAAAATTTACAGGTTCAAAATAGAAGAGTACAAAAAAAATGCTGTGAACCAGTTTAATATTTTCCCGGAGTCAATTCCATATTGGATTTACAATTGGCTGGCAGATGATGAAGGTTATTTTATTGGAAACCTTGGCCCTTCAAGAATGGATTTTAGATTTTTTACCGCTGGAAATTTATTGATGATTATTAATTCTTTGGCAGAAGAAAATCAATCTAAAGCAATCTTAAAATTATTACTTAATAAAGAAAAAGAGTTAATGGGTGAAATGCCGATCAAGATTTGTTATCCTGCTTTGATAGGAAAAGATTGGGAACTGGAAACCGGCCACGACCCGAAAAATTTACCCTGGTCATATCACAATGGCGGAAGCTGGCCTTTTTTAATTTGGTACTTTACTGCTGCCTCTATTAAAATGGGTAATAAAGAACATTTATCAAAAATGATTAAACTGATGGAAAAAAGATTAAGCAAAGATGATTTTCCGGAATATTATGATGGGATTTACAATCGACTTGTAGGTAAAGAAGCGAGAAGTAAACAAACATGGTCAATCGCAGGATATATTATAGCAAAAACTCTTATTCAAGAACCTAAAAAAGTAGATTTGTTAATTTTCAATGAGCCTACGGAAATTGAGAACAAGTTTAACAAATTTGAATTTTAATTTTGGCTGAAAAGATTTTATTAAATTTTTATTCAAAATAATTTTTAACAATAGAAATATTGATAAAAAAAAAGCCTGCGATTTATATCCCAGGCTCTTAAAAAACCGACCAAATATTATTAGTTTATTTTTTATAATATGACATTGCTTCAGGCAGTTCTTTTTTAATATCATTTATCCTGGTATCATTTGCCGGGTGGTCACTTAAAAATTCTGGCGGTGTTTGTCCTCCCATTGCTGACATTCTTTGCCAGAAATCCAAGGCTCCATTAGGATTGTATCCGGCAATTGCCATAAAAATTAATCCAAGATGGTCCGCTTCACTTTCCTGTGTCCTACTAAAAGGAAGAAGCACTCCAACCTGAGTTCCAATTCCAAATGCCGACATCCAAAGCTGCTGTGTTGCCGCGGGTTTGTTTTTTATTGCTTCAGATAACGCCATTCCGCCAAACTGAGCAATTAAACCCTGACTCATTCTTTCATTACCATGCTTTGCAACTGCATGTGCAATTTCATGCCCAAGTACTACAGCCAGACCATTTTCATCTTTTGTAATTGGTAAAATCCCTGTGTAAACTACAACCTTTCCACCGGGCATACACCAGGCATTAACTTCTTTGCTATCTACAAGATTAAATTCCCATTTATATCCATTCAATTGATCAGACATATTTTTTGAAGCGAAATATTTTTCAACGCCGGATTCAATATTTTTACCTACTCTCTGAACCATTGCAGTAGCAGCTTGATCAGTACTTTTTTTATTCTCCTGAAGAAATTGATCATATTGTGTGAAGCTCATTGAAAGCATTTCTGAATTCGGGATTAAATCCAGTTGTTTTCTCCCGGTAATTGGAACAGTGCTGCACGAAAGCGCAAACAAAGATGTAAATAATATTAAAGCCCAAAGCTTTTTAAATCTGTTCATTTATACCTCGAGTTAAGATTTGATAATTAGATATGATAAAAATAACAGATAAAATTGATATTCAAAAAGATGTGGGTCTTTTTATAATTCCGGTTATTTATTCTTTTGTATTCTTAAAGAATTAGATAGGTCTTGAGTGCGTAAAATCACTTTTAGAAATACAAATGTATGCTGTCAATTATTTTGAAGAATTGAATTCTTTAGGATTAATAGATATTGTGAGTTTAAATATTCAATTAAATTAAATTAGATTTTATTTCATACTGAAGTTTTTAACTTTTCTATTTTAAGAGAACAAACTTTTTAGTCGAGCTAAAAGAACCTGCAGTTAATTGATAGAAATATACTCCGGAAGGTAAGCTCGATGCATTAAATTCAACTTCGTAAGTGCCCGGCAGCTTTTTCTTCATTAACCGAGTGTTGTTACTTCTCTTCCAAGAATATCATATATCTATAAGCCGAACCCCCAGCCCCCTCCTAAGGGAAGGGGAGAAGAAGGAATTGAATATTTTATTTTTGAAGAAGGATTGAATGGGTTTGGATAGTTTTGAGATAAACTATAACTTGAAATATTTTTAGGTTCTTCATTAACAGCTGTAAAATAACTAGAGTCCTTAGCGACTGTTATTGATAATCCACTATCAGCAATAATGGTTCCAAATTCATTATTATAAACTGAAATTCTTTTAAGATTAAAACCCTTAAGCTGTGCAGTTAAATCCGGATCTTCTAGCCAATCATTTCCCCCATCGGTAGTGAATCGAACTGTCCCATTGTCCCCGATAACAACACCTGAATCCGGTGAAATAAAATAGATATCATTTAAATTTTCAGAGGTTTGCAAATCAATATATTCAATTTTTTCACTCGTAGAAAAATTATCTGTAGTTTTTATAAATGTTCCGGAATCTCCAACTATATATGCGTTTAATCCATCAAAATGATATAACCTGTTAATTGCTGGTAAAACCTCATTAACCTTTGAAATCGATCCACCAGGTTTTATGAGATCAATTTTTTGCCAGGTTACTCCTCCGTTAAATGTTTGAAACATACTTAAATCTTCTCCAACTACCTGGACGAATGAAGAGAGATAGGAATCAATATAAACATCAGTTAAATTTAAAGTTGACGAAGGTGGATTAACTAGTTCCCAATTTAACCCCGAATCTGTTGATTTAATAATAGTACCTTCGGCACCGACAGCTATTAACGTTGTTGAAACGAAAAAAAGTTTATAAAGATCCTTTGTAGTTGGACTATTTACTTCTCCCCAATTTTGGAAATAGCGGACAATAATGCCCCCTTCACCCACCCCTAGAGTTGCATTCTCGACATAAGTCAAATAGTAAATATTTCGTGATCCGGATGTTCTATAAATTTCAATTGTTGTACAACCAGAACTTTCCAAATCTGTAAAGCCTATTACTCCATTTTCAAGTGAGTGAATTGTACCATTGCCTCTTGATAAAGCAGCATAGTAACGCACATTAACAATACAATCACTACGAATTGCTAAACATTTTAAATTTACATTACCTAAAAAAAATGGTAATAGTAAAATCACTAATAGAAATGGCAGTCTTCTTTTTTCCATTCTGCGCCTAACTTTCTTTTGGTAAAAGCCAATGATTAATTAAAATACAATTAGATTAACGGAAATAATATTTACTATCACAGATTCACGTGAATTATGCGGAGTTTAGAAAATATATCATACTCTTCGCAAATCGCATACAACAAATGGACGGAGTTCATCGTATACCTTAGAAAACTCCTTAAGAAATTGTTTTTTTATTCCTTCCCAAACAGCCTTACGACCCCTATTTATAGCAACCTTATCTCGGAGTGCCCAAAGAACACTTTCTTCTGATCTAACTGAATTTTCCTTCGCACTATTAATTAGCTCCTGCATAAAACCGTCAATACTTCCTATTCGTCCATCTTTTACCATACGTTCTATTGGAAGGATTATTGTTTCATCAAAAGAAAAATAACCTGTTCCAACAACGTTTTGAGGTCCATTCCATTGGACAATCTTGAAATCATAATTGAGCAGGAGTACTTCTGTTTCACCAGTTGATTTCCATTTACTTATAGCTTCTACTTCATTTTTACAATTCAAAAATGCATTAGAGTTAAATACAATATAACCACTATCATTTCCCCAACCAGGAAATACCATGTCTATATATTTCCCGGAATCATCATTCCAGTAATCATAACTTGCGACAACTTGTTTAGCTAATTCCTTACCTGGGCCTTCACGATTGCCTCGGATAAAAAATAAACCTACCGGGAAACGAACTTTTTCGAAGTTGTCAATTAATAAGTTTTTATTAAGTCGTTTAGAAATAGTAGCATCTAAATGAACACATGCATCTTTCAAGGATTCTGTAGCAAACATTCTAATGCCTCCATTTTAAATTTAACGGGTTTAAGCTGCCGCCAAACAGAGCTGTTTTACTTTTTAATAAAACACTTTATCTTTTATTAATCACTAACTAGTAAATCATAAAAGCTATTATTTCAACAAAACTAATTTTTTAGTTTCACTAAAATTTCCGGCAGTTATTTTATAGAAATAAACACCTGATGATAAACTTTGTCTGCTGCCATTCATATCTACAGAATTAAATTCAACATTATAAGTTCCAGGCTGTTTTTCTTCATTAACAAGTGTGGCGAGTTCATTGCCCAGTATATCATAAATTTTAATCGAAACAAACCGTTTGCTTGATAGAGAATATCGAATATTAGTGCTTGGATTAAATGGATTTGGATAATTCTGATAAAGCTTAAATTCTTTAACAGTGAAATCAGCTTTCTCAACAGCAGTTGGAGTTATAACCAGTGAATCCAAATAAGTTGAGTCCGGTGCAATAAAAGTAGTTAAACCATTGGCACCAAGTACTGTACCGTAATTTTTGCCGAATGGAACTATCCTTTTAATTTCCCTTCCACCTATATAACTTGTTGCTGAAGAATCTTCAAACCAATTCTCTCCTCCGTCGGTAGTAAAACGAATAGTACCATTTGTGCCAACTACTCCGCCCATTTCAGGAGAAATAAAAAACAAATCATTAATTTCTGAAAAATTCTCTATATACTGCGGGGACCAGTAATTTCCGCCGTCAGTAGTTTTTAGAACCAAACCATACGGCCCTCCAACATAGCCTAGACTATCGTCATAAAAATATATTTTGTTATAACCGGATTCGGATTTGGTTGATGAACGTTTACCTAATCCTGTCCACCCCCAGGTTTCTCCGCCATCCGTAGATTTATAAAAGCTATAATTATCTCCTGATACAAATACAGTATTTTGAATTCCGTTTACATCAAATAAATTGTTTTTTATTTCAGGGTTTAATAACAATGTCAATGGCTGCCATGTTAAACCTAAGTCACCTGATTTAAGGATTGTCGATGCATTTCCAACAATATAAATTGCTTCTGCCGATTGAACATAAATTTTATTTAAATCTTCACTTACCGGGCTTTCTATTTTAACCCACTCTAAATTATCTGAAGTATTCCTTAAAATTGTTCCCGCAGCTCCTACTATTATATTAATGCTGCTGCTGCTTATATACTCAATATCAGATAAAGCAGGATTTCCCGGAACTGTATAAAGTAATGAAACACTTAACTGGCCATGCTCTGAGAAGAATGCACCATAAATTTCGCCATTATCATTTACTGCGATATAACTTCCATCGCGGCTTTTCTCAATATCATTTAATGAGACATCAATAGACTTTCCTAAATTTCCGGTAGATTCATCGCAATCACTATTGCCAATGAACGGAATAGGTAAACCTCCACAACTACATGCTACCGTAGTTAAATAAATTAATATCGAAATTATTAAGAGCATTGCAAAAGAAAATTTAGAATGTTTCATTTTTTACCTCATCTGTTTTTGCAATTCTAATAAATTACCATACACTACTTCAATAACGTAAATACGTGATTTTGCTTTACGAAAATATTTTAACGCTTAATACAAATCTGATTGATTCAAGAAATATTAAAAGTTATTATATCGATGAGTCATCGGATGAAAAAGTAAATGTTAGATATTAAATTGTTCATGGTTTTCTTCGTTGCAACAATTCACCAATTCAACAAATTCAGGAACACTTAATTTCGCTGCTTCAAATATTTGAGAATAAATTTTAGTATGACTTAATTTTTGCGGAATTTAGATGAGATTTTCTTTCAAGGCTTTTGCTACAGCCCCGCTTGATGAGTGCACTTCAAGCTTTTCATAAATGTTCCTGATGTGTGAATCAACAGTATGATAGCTAATGAAAAGTTTTTCCGAGATTTGTTTTTTTGAAAGGCCGTCTGCTAATAAAACTAAAATGCCATTTTCTCTTTCAGACAAATTGTAATCTTTTTTTTCAGGAACAAACTCCTTGAACATGTTCAAGACCTTAAATGAAATTGAAGAATTCATTGGCGCACCGCCGTTTAATACTTCATTGATAGATTCGATTATTTTTGAAGATGGGGAATCTTTAAGCAAATATCCGGAAGCTCCGTTACATATTGCTTTAAATACGCTGTCATCATCATCCTGTATGGTAAGCATAATAATTTTAACATCCGGTATCATTTCCTTTAGAGGCTTAATCCCTTCTATTCCGCTAATTCCAGGCAATCCAATATCAAGTAAAATTATATCTGGGTACAATTTAAGATTATCAATCACCGAAATTGCTTCTTCACAAGAAGAAAATGCGTGGCTGCATTTAAACCTGTTATAATTATTTAGGAAGCTGTAAAGTGTTTCTCTGAAAAGTTTGTTGTCTTCAACTAAAATGATTTCGATTTTATTTTCGGGCATGTTTCAATTTTAATTTATGTAAGTATCGGTCTCAAAAATTTTAAATAAAAAACATTAAAATTACAATCACGTATTTACGTCATTTCAACAGAAATAAAAACAGAGGTACCGTTATTATCCTGCGAAATTATTTCTATACTGCCGCCAATTTTATTAACACGTGAACGTAAGTTTTTTAAACCATTCCCCAAATTTACTTCATTTTCATCGAAACCAATTCCATTATCTTTAACTAATAAATTTAAAATATTTCTTTCTTCCCAAATTTTTATTTCAACATTATTTGCGTTGGAATGCTTAATTATATTGTTTAAAATTTCTTTATACGCAAGGAATAAATTTCTTTTTACTTCAGGAGTGAGCTTATCAATGTTACCAATCTTTGAGCTGTTAACAGAAAATGTTAGCCCTTTCAGCATAGCATTAGCAGTTTCATTCATACGCGATAACAATCTTCCAACATTATCCGAAGAAGGATTTATAAACCATACAATATCCCTAATTGCTTCTGCAGATACTTTTGCAGCATTATAAATATTGCTGGTATAATTGTTAGCAGTTTTATTTTCTTTTAAATTATTATCCATCAAAGATGTTAACAACATGATGCTGCTTAAATTACTGCCAATCTCATCATGCAAATCCGTTGCAATTCTATTTCTTATCTGCTGCTTTTCAACTTCTTTTTCAGTTTCAATCATTTTTGCTTTGTATTCAGCCGCTTCAGCACGTAATTGAATTTCATTTAACCTGGCTTGCTCTCTTTCTTTTCTTAAGTTTTCTTCTTCTATTTTTATTCTCTTATTCAATTCATATTTTCGAGCCGAATAAAAACCAAAAATTAAAACTATCCCATAAAAAGAATAAGCCCACCAGGTTTGATAAAAAGGTGGTGTAATAATTAAAATTAATGAAGCTGCATCCTCATTCCAGATACCGTCGTTGTTTGATGCTTTAACTTTAAATGTATATTCACCTGGATCAAGATTTGTGTAGCTTGCATATTGACGATTCCCGATATAGTTCCAGTCTTTATCAAAGCCTTCCATCATATAAGCATATTTATTTTTTGTTGGATTGGTAAATTCAAGAGCTGCAAACTCAAATGAAAAAAATCGGTCGGAATAAGAAAGTTCAATTTATTCAACTTCAATAGTGCATCAATTGATAAAACTTCTTTATCAAATTTTTTAAATGAAGTTAAAACAACTTTAGGTAAATATTTTATTTACTTTTTATTTTGGAAGGATTAAAAACATTAAAGCCATTCATGCCTGCGAAATAAAGCAATCCATCTTTACCTTTAAATGCTGCATTATCATTAAAATCATATCCTTGCACTCCATCGCTAATATCATAATTTATAAAAGAAATTTTAGTATCTGAATTATAATAAAATTTGGACAACCCTTTTTGCGTGCTCACCCAAATAGCTCCATCTTCTGCTTCTAAAATTGCTGCAATGCCCGTATTCTGATGAGTCATTATTAATTATGAAAACTTTATAATTTTCCGTTATTTTATCATAAAGATTCAAGCCATCATCAGTGCCTATCCACAAGTTTTCATCTTCGATCTTCATAAAATAGAATTAACATTACCCTTGCTAATTGTAGTAGAATCATTTTCATTATTAACAAATTTTTTACAAGAACGCGTCTTTATCAATCCTTACTAATCCATTCGTACTAAGCCTATCCAGAATAATATCTTTACTGTCTTTACAAATTACATTTATTCTTTCACCGGCAAAGAATCGCAGAATCTTTATGACTATATATAAAATTAGAAAATTTTTCTGTGCGTTTATTATCTTACAAATTCCAATATTTGAACCAATTAAAATATTTCCTTCATTATCTTCGTTTATTGAAACAATTCTATTATCAATTATACTATTAGGATTATTGGAATTATGTAAGATACTGCTTAAAATCATTTTTGTTTTTATCATATTTGTAAACTCCACCCCCAAAAGTTCCTATCCATATATCTTGATTTGAATCTTCGAAGATAGCTTGTACAAAACCACCGTCGCTTTTAGGATTATTATGATTTATTTCATAATGATGAAATTCATTTCTATCAGCATCAAACTTATCCAGTCCTTTGTTAGTACCTATCCAGATGTTCTTATTATGATCTTCCAGAATTGAAAGTGCATGATTATCCTGTAATGAATTCTGATCCCAAGGATCATTTTTATAATGAAAAAATTTTGGCGGGTTTAAATTTATTTTCTCTAAACTCTCGTTTGTGCCTGCCCATAAATTGTTTGATTCATCAATTAGAATACATCTTACAAAATCATTTCTTATCGTTTTTTCATAATGCAAATTATTTTGAAAATTTTTAAATGTATTTTTATTAATATCAAATTTATTTATCCCCCCTCCAAAAGCAGCTAACCATAAATTTCCTTCACTATCCTCTTGAATTGAGAAAATTCTGTCGTCACTTATGCTATTTTCTTTATCAGAGTGTTGATAGACTGTAATTTTTTCATTTATTATTTCAAGTTTAACCAAACCTCCATTGTAAGTTCCAATCCATAAATTATTTTTCTTATCACAGTATAGCGACATTATATAGGGGCTGGGAAGGCTATTATTATTATTTTCATCCGGTGAATAATGTGTAAAAATGTTTGTTTGAACATCAAACTTGTTTAAGCCCCCACCCAAAGTGCCAATCCATAAATTCCCTTCCCGATCCTCAATTAAAGAAGAAATATTATTATGGCTTAAACTATTTTTATTATTTAGGTCATTAAGAAAAGAAACAAATTTTAATTTATTATCATGATTATTATTTTCACTTAACTGTGCAAAGCTAACTTTATTTAATCCATTAAAAGTACCAATCCATAAATCGCCATTCTTTGTTTGGTAGATTGTTCTAACTTCATTATGACTAATACTGTTTTTATCCGAGTCATCATGAAAATAATGAATGAATTTTACTTTTAAATTATTATCACCAGATATTTCGAGAGAATATTTATTTAAGCCATTATTTGTCCCAATCCAAATATTTCCGAATGAATCTTGAAAAATGGAGCGAATAAATCCATCTGAAATAGAATTAGAATCTGACTTTAAAAAATTATAAACATAAAATTTATATCCATCGAATCTATTTAATCCGTCTTTCGTACCTAGCCATAAAAAACCGTCTTTATCTTGCATAATTGCCTGAACAGTTGATTGAGAAATGCCGTTTTCGACTCTCAAATGATCGAACTGAAGGTTTTGGATTTGCGCAGTGGCGATGGTGTTAAAACAGATTAGTATTAATGATGCTATATATTTTTTAATCATTTGTACTAGATTAAAATTTAATGAAGAGAAAGGGAAAAGATGAGAATATATTTTTTTCAATGTTAATTAAAAATTTAAATATTCTCAAGTTATTAAATCTTTAATTAACTGTAATTTTAAAATTATTGGATACGTGGAAGATATATATTAGTAAGAGTTTTAATTTAGAAAATTTTGTGTAAGCATTCTAACAAAATTTAATTACAAACTTCATGAAATAACTTTTAAGTTCTATTAAAAATTAATTTTTCAAAATAAATTCTTATCAATAATTATATAACTTTTTGTAAAGCCGGCTTTGTAAATTTTGCTGTTCTTA
>CAVVCO010000015.1:0-319459 GCA_963746735.1 uncultured Ignavibacteriales bacterium | reverse complement strand
TATCAATATTTATAGCTCTAAAAATATGGTAAGCCGCATTTAGTTCATGTTCATCTGGTATTTTTACCCATTTTTCAGCTGGTGGTCTCATGGGAACCAGTAAATATGCTTTTTCCGGATTTATATGTTTAATTAATTCAGCCGTTTTTCTAATTGATTCAATGTCATCATTTACATCTTTAGCAAGCATTGTTTCAGTTGCCAATATGCCTTTAAAAGAAGAAGCAAACTCTTCTATGCCCTGAATTATCTTTTTAAATCTTAAAATACCATGCGGTCTGTTAATTTTCTTCCAGGTATTTCCAAGAGCAGAATCAATTTTAAGTGAAACCCAATCTGCTTGCAACAAATCATTTTGAACTTCTTTAATCCAAATGAGAGATGCATTGGATATTACTGCTATTTTAATTCCTAATTTTTTTAATCTCTCAATTGATTTACCCAGATTAATATCTATGGTAGGTTCGCCATCTGGAACAAAAGAAATGTAATCAATTTTTTCACCTTTGCTTTTTAATTGATCAATCTTTTCCGCAACTTCATAATAAATATTTTCTGGTGAAAAAAACTCTCTTCTTTTTAAAGACATATAATCAGTATTTCCCAATTGGCAGTAAACACAGGAATAACTGCACACCTTTGGAGGAATATTGTTTATTCCTAAGCTTCTGCCGAGACGACGGGATGGTATTGGCCCGAATACTTTCATTTTAATTCATCTAATTAAATTTTACGCGCTTATTTTGAAATTTGTTTTATACAATTTATACTAATTACGTTGTCACGATTATAACTTTCCTAAAAATATCAAAATTCTCGAATTTCGATTTTTAATTCATTGAAAAATATATTTCCCCGTTAAATTCGATTTGCTTAATAATATTATTTGATAATAATTCATTTAATTTTTCAATTTTGTTTTTGGTTTTTACGTATGTTGTTATTGCATTTTTATTTACCGGATGAAGAGCAAGCAGTCCTAAAAGTTCATTTTCAAAATCATCTGTTGCAAAAAATTCTTCCGTCTCAGGGCAACACAACAATAAAGAATTTGGGATATTTTCTTCTATTATTGTTGAAAGCTTTGAAAGAGTTTCCGCATCTGGACTTACGGCATAATTCTTTGCGGGTGGATATCGCGGCGTCATAAAATAATTAACTTTAGAGGCAAGAGTATTTAAATACTTGCCTAGTTGTAGAATCTCCTCCGGGTCATCATTAATATTTTTTATTAGAGTTGTTTCCGTTGTTAGTGTACCTTTAAAAATTTTTGAAAATTGTTCAATCCCTTTTTTAATTATATCGTAATTTAATCTGCTATGCGGGCGATTTATTTTTAACCATGTTTCTTCATTAATTGTATCAATCTTCAATGAAACAAAATCAGCAAACATTAAATTTTGCTGAACGTTTTCATTCCATAAAAGTGCGGCATTTGTGAATACCGCAATTTTATAACCAAATTCCCTAAGTAATGAAATCTCCTTCGAAAGATTTGAATCAAGACAAGGATCGCCGCTGCCGGAAAAAAGAATATATTCAATTTCTTTATTGTTTCTTTTAAGTTCACTTATTTTGTTTTTTACCGAGATATAAAGTTCATAAGGCGATAGACAATTTTGAGTACAGATAGAACAACAAGAAGTTTTTCCGCTTGGACAATAGATACAATTATAAGAACACACTCCGGGTTTTATATTATTTATTCCCAGTACCATACCAAGTCTTCGCGAACGAACTGGGCCAAATACTACTTTACACTTTAGTGATTTATTAGAAAGGACACTTTTTTCTAATTTTGCACAAAGGGTTTCAATTTTGGTTTTGAACCAATTAACTAATTTATTTTTCATTTTATGCCTCTTTCTATAACAACTTTTTTGAAGTTAATCGCTGGTTAATATTTGTTGTTGGTAATCATCTTTTAAACTTTTTATTAAACCCTCTTTTGACATAGTGCTCTCTCCTTATTTATACTTTTTCACTTTTTAATATTTTTAGATTTCTGAGAAATTAAAAGTTTGTTTAATTGTTCTTTGCTAAGAGGAGTTCCAAAGTTGACATATTGTACCTTTGGCTGCTGTGGATCAGAGATTGGTGTCCAGGTTCCGTTTGCAAAATTTTGGAATACAGAATTATATTGAACACCATCAACAACTGGAATTACACCATTTATTTGTTTTACCTTATTGCTGTCAAGCCAGGTTAGATTGATTGAACCTTTTTTGATTTCCTTATCGTTGGCTGTATTATGGCAAGCTTCACATTTCTTTCCTTCTTTAGAAACCGAATGACTAAATTGTGGTGCAAATATCATAAATGTTTTATTGCCTGAAACAACAAACGTCTGCATATTAGCTGAAGTTACTTTATTATTATAGTTCATTAGAAATTCCCATCCGGAAACAGGAATTGCAACTCTTTTGTTTTCTTTTACCATTGTTTCAAAATGACAGTTTGTACAGCTTACAACCTGCTGCACATGACATGCTTTGCAATCGAGTTTGTTTCCGTGAATTTTGTGAGAGATTGTTTTGGCAATTTTCTCATGACATTGCTCACAGTTTGCATCCATCGCTCCTTGCTGTTTCATTGACATGTATTTTATGCCGTCCCCATGCATTTCTCTTGCAGTATGGCAGTCCATACATTTCATGCCTGCTGCAAAGTGGACATCCGGTGTATTAGCTTTCTGATTAATTTTCATTATTGATGCTTCACGAGCGTGGCATTTCAGACACATATCTTGATTCTTAGCAGCTGCGTTTGAGTAAACTAATTTCCCGTCCTTTTCGGCTTTATGGCACACATCGCAAGAGGGTGTATGACAATTTTTGCAGCCGAGGTCGTTATAAGGAACTCCGGTTATTGTTTCGAGTCCGCCTTGAGATTTAGCATACCAATGTTCCATCCCATTTGCAGAATAATGGAGGCTTGAAGATTTAAAAAAGCATTCAGGTGTTTCAGCTTCCTGAGAAAATAAAGAAACCGTAAAACCAAGGTATATTGTGAATGTGAGCAATAATAAAGTAACAGTTTTCATTTTTACTCTCCCTGTATTATTTATGATCGAAATTTTATGTATTCATTTATTACAAATTAAAATAAGATGAAAAAGAATCTTTTTTTAACAGGATTATCTCAAACCTGCCTATTAGAAAGTTAGGTTTAGTATTCTGTAATGTTCTCTGTTGCATAATGGTTATTTATTTGCAGAAATTATTAATACCATTGTTTAATAGCTTCATCAATGATTTCTAATCTATAAAAAAATAAATAGTTGCAGAGCAAAAGTTTAATTGGTCAATTCAAGTTCTTTATAGGTAAACCACCAATCATATCCGTCTTTAGGATTCATTCTTTTTTGTGCTTCAAAAAAATCTTTTGGAGGTGGTATAATTACTTTATCCTTAATTAATTCATTGTTAGGCCAATTTTCAGGCATGGCAACTTTATTCTTATCTGAAATTTGTAAAGCTTTAAGTGCTCTTAATATTTCATTTACTTGTCTGCCAATTTCCTGAGGATAATAAAGCATTAAGCGTATAAATCCTTCCGGATCAATTATGAAAACCGCGCGTACTGTATTTGTACCTTTACCAGGATGGATCATTCCAAGTTTTAAGGCAACATTTCCCATGTCGTCTGCAATAATAGGGAAAGGTATTTGTACATTTAAATTATCTTTTATCCATTCAACCCATTTAATATGAGAGAAGACCTGGTCGATGGAAAGTCCTATTAATTCGGTGTTCAATCTTTTAAATTCATCATTTCTTTTGGCAAAGGCGACGAATTCCGTTGTACATACAGGAGTAAAATCTCCGGGATGACTAAATAGAATTATCCATTTGCCTTTATAATCATCCGGTACATTTTTAACACCGTGAGTTGTTTGAACTTTTAAACTTGGCATTTTTTCACCAATTAACGGGATTCCGGTTTTATTTTCAATTGTTTCCATTTTTATCTCCAACTATTTTGTTTTATTTACATTGAACTACACTTATTTTCCTAAAAAGGATTTCATCATTCATGCTGTCTAAATATTATGCGAGCTGAAGTTTATTCCATTTTTTAATTGCATCCACAGTTGCGTTAATTATTGGATAAGCAATCGGCGAAGCTGTTAAAAGAGGATGTGTGCCGATTTGCAAATTATTAATATCAATGTCGGTCATTTTGTTTAAGATCATCACGGACATAATATTTATCATTTCACCAACGGAATTTCCGCCCATAATTTG
This sequence comes from uncultured Ignavibacteriales bacterium, assembly GCA_963746735.1. Taxonomy (GTDB): domain Bacteria; phylum Bacteroidota; class Ignavibacteria; order Ignavibacteriales; family Ignavibacteriaceae; genus CAVSWT01. The sequence goes on along the minus strand of CAVVCO010000015.1, from coordinate 315,212 downwards.
TGCGCCCATTAAAGTATGCGAATAAGACGAGAATATTAATTTCACCGTTACCTCAGAAGCCCCGGGCAATTTGCCGGGATGACGGTCAACAGCTTTGGCAATTCCGACTGTATATTCGAGCAAACGAGCTTTTGCGCGTTTCTCAATTATTCCACATACTGCAAATGCAGTATCGCCAATTTTTGTTGAAAACGAACCGAGAACGCCGGCGTATTGACGTATAACTTTGATTGAATAAAGATTAGAGCCGACTATCCGACCTTCCGCCATAGCGGTAGAAGCGAGCATAATGTTTGAAAATTCTCCCGTGAAGAAATCATATTTTGCAGCGCAATCGCCGATAGCAAAAATATCTTTTTGCGAAGTGCGCAAATAAGCATCTACTAAAATTCCTTTTCCTTCTTCGAAAGTAAGGCCCATCTTTTCAGCTAAGTCGAGGTTAGGCTTGTAACCACACGAGACAATTAAAAGATCACAGTCAATTTTTGTCCCGTTATTTAGTTCAACAGCATTAACTTTTTCGTTACCGAGAATCTTTTGAATGCTTTTCCCGGTAATTACTTTGCCGCCTTCATTCTCAATAATTTCTTTTATTTTATTTCCGAAATCTTCATCCATAGTTGGAAGCAGTGTATCCGCCATTTCAACAACCGTAACATTCTTTTTTGCTTTTAGCAATTCATCTGCAACTTCGACGCCGATATAACCGCCGCCAAGGATTAAAATCTTTTCAGATTCCTGAATCCGGGCCTTTAGATTTTTTAGATATTCTTTGTCTTTACGGACAAGAAAAACATTCTCTTTATCTGTCCCATCAATTTTTGGCATAACTGCTTTTGAACCGGTTGCAATAACAAGTTTTTCAAATTCAACTTCGCCCCCGTTTGCGAGAACAATTTTATGATCTGTTCTTCCAACTGCTTCATCATTTATAATTTCTATTTGATTAGCTATCAGCGGTGCATCGGGCAGAATATTATCGCTTACAGCGTTTAGAGTATAAAAAACATAAGGTATTCCACATGGAATCATCGGTTTAGATTCTTTTCGAATTAAAACAATTTCTTTGTCAGGATAAGTGTTTTTTGCTGAAAGAGCACATGTAACCCCGGCAGGTCCTCCACCAATAATAATTATGTCATATCTTTTCATTTTTAAGATTTCCTTTTCTATTTATTTAAGTACAATAATCCTGTTCCGACGGGATAACCGCATATTTCAGAAATAACGAGGCATTTAATTTTGAACAAAAAATAAATTGAACGATTTGCACTTAAAAGTGTTTCAAAATTTCCCTGACCTTTTGCTATTACCATATCTGCGCTTTTATATAAATCTAAAAACTCAGCTGTGCACTCATCCAAATCTGTTCCGGCAATTCTGCTTCCGCTTTCAATTACTTTGCAAAGTTTATCTATACCCAACCTTTTAGCGTCTTCTAAAGTTATATCGTTTAAAATTTCATTTGACCTTACTGCAAATACAACTTCTTTAGGCTTTAATTGTTCTATCAAGAATTTATCGAACAGCGCTTCTTCATAATTATCTGCAATAAAAAGAATCAGTTTTGCTTTTTTATAATCCTCTTTAAATTTGTCCAATGAATCAAGATTTATTTTACTTGAAGTAATAATGTTAATTTCTTTTTCAAGATTATAATTGGGATTTGCCCCAAGATCGATAGTATTGCCGGTTATAGAAATTCTAACTGCCATTTCCAACTTATCATCGGCAGCTTCTATCATTGTTTCAAGATATTTCAAATACTTTTCTGCGTTCGATTTATTTTTTTCTTTAATTTCTTTGAATGAACTGTGTCCGTTTAAATTTTTATTCAATATCGATTGCAGTTTGATAGAGAAATGAGGAGCAGTGGAAACTTCTTTATTATTCAACAATGAATTGATAGTATCATAAATAATTTGGCTTTGTATATTTTTATCTTCAACACCTAAAAGTCGGCTAAGTGTATATGATTGTTTAACAATACAGGGAATGCAGGCTGGTTGAATACTCATAATTTTTTTTATAATCCTATTGAAAATGAAAGTAATCTTATTTTTAAATTTTTACGCTAACTATTGATGCAACTGATAAAAACAAAATTTAAAATTCTTAATTTATTTTTTTACTGATTTTTTTCTCCAACAATTTAGCAGTGAACCACTAAATACAAACTTGTCAATAATCCATCCTATTAAAATGAAGAGTATTGTAGGAAGCAGCATCAAACTGAAATCATTAAAAATTCCATTAAACATTTCACCTTTAATTTTTTCTCCACCTAACAAAATCCACCCAGCAATTAGAAACAATACTGCTGGCATCCCGAAAATTATGATAAAAGCTTTTTTACATGTTGAATCCATTTTTCCTCCAGGCATTAAAAAATAAAATTGACATTTTTTAATACTTATATATTTTTCAATTACTATTGCTTTAATCAAAAAGAGAACCAATTGAGATAATTTGATTATTAGTTAATAATTGAATTTTTCTATGTTTATTTTGGAAATTAGTGTCGCAGTTATGCAACTCTTATTTTTATGTAGTAAATTTAGATTTACAAAATGCATTAACATTAAATATTAAGCGCGATGAAAGATCAAAATAGAGAACCCCAGAAAATTTATTCAAACATCATTCTTGATAGTATCGCTGATGGTGTTTTTACTGTTGATGAGAATATGAGAATTACTTCCTTTAACAGATCTGCCGAAGAAATAACGGGTATAAAAAAGGAAGACGCTGTTGGGCAGTTTTGTTTTGAGGTTTTAAGAGCTAATATTTGTGAAAAAGCGTGCGCTTTAAAATGTTCATTAAAAACGGGTGAGCAAATAATTGATAAGCAAGTAACGATTCTAAGATCAAACGGAAATGAAATACCGATAAAAATTAGCACTTCAATTCTAAAAAATGAAAAGGGAAAATTTGTTGGTGGAGTTGAATCTTTCCGGGATTTATCGGCTATTGAAGAATTAAAAAAGGTAATAAGAAAAGGTTATACTTTTGAAGATATCGTCTCAAAGAATCATGAAATTCTAAAGATATTTGATACACTTCCTATAATCTCACAAAGTGAAAGCACTGTTTTAATTCAAGGCACAAGTGGAACTGGAAAAGAATTATTTGCACGTGCAGTGCATAGATTAAGTGCAAGAAAAAATGGACCCTTTGTTGCAATTAATTGTGGAGCTTTGCCCGATACACTGCTTGAATCAGAACTATTCGGTTATGTAAAAGGTGCTTTTACAGATGCAAAAAAGGATAAGCCTGGCCGTTTTGCTCTTGCAAAGGGAGGTTCTATATTTTTAGATGAAATTGAAAGTTTACCGCTCTCAATTCAAGTAAAACTTCTAAGAGTATTACAGGAAAGAGAATTTGAACCATTGGGAGCTACTGCACCAGTAAAAGCTGATGTACGGCTAATAGTTGCATCTAAAGAAGACCTAAAAAAGCTTGTAAAAAAGAATGTTTTTAGAGACGACCTTTTTTATAGGTTAAATGTTGTTAAGATATATCTTCCTCCACTTAATAAGAGAAGAGAGGATATTCCATTGTTAGTAGGACAATTTTTGCAAAGATTTAATTATAGAATGGGAAAAAACATTGAAAGTGTCTCAGCAGATGTTTTGGAATTATTAATGCAATATGATTATCAAGGAAATGTACGAGAACTTGAAAATATTATAGAACATTCGTGCGTTATGTGCCAAGGTGTAGAAATTGAGTTAAAACATTTACCTCCCGAATTACACGTAAAAGATAAAGTAATTTTAAATACGAAATTAGAAAAATCACTCCCTCCATTCCAGGCAGTAGAATGTAACTTAATTATTGAGGTATTGAGAAAAAATGACGGGAATAAAGCTATGTCTGCGAAAGAACTTAAATTGCATCGTGCTACCCTTTATCGGAAGATGAAAAAATACAATCTATCCTAAATTAACTGTCGCATTATCGCGACTATTTACTTAAATAAGATTCATTCATGCAACGTTTCTAATTCCATTCTTTCATCACATTACCATTAAATCTCAATAATCATTTGAAGTCATACATTAAAACGAATAAAAATATTCTGGCAGTTGAATTGAAATATGCTCTCAAATGAAAACAAATAATTAGTTTAAATTTTATAAGCATTACGTTATGAAAACTATCATTTTATCAATCTTTGGAAATAGAATATCACCACGATTAGATGTATCCGAAAAAGTAATGGTAGTAAAAATTGAGAACAATGAGATTAAAACAAAAGAGACACTACAACTTGATAATGTTGATACCTTAAAAAAACTAGAAAACCTTTTAAAACTTAAACCGGATGTTTTAATATGCGGTGGCTTAACGAGATTGTGTGTAAAAAAACTTAAGAATTATAACATTAAAGTAATCCCATGGATTCAAGGGGATATTGATTATATATTAAATCTCTATCTGGACGGCTTACTTCCAATAATAAATGAGAGTATTTTTAATTGATATTAAAATAGATTGATTAAAATTTGGGGAACTATCTTTAAGAGAAAGTATATTAATTATGATAAGTTTTTAATCTTATTATGCATTCATTAATATTGCTGCCCCGATTAAAATTATTACCGCTGCAATTATTCTTCTGTATAAATTAGCATCTTTAAAAAGCTTCCCGCCGAAAATAATTGCCATTAATACTGAAATTCTTTTTACTGAAAGAACAAGTGCAACCGGCGCCAATTTGGTTGCTTCGATTTGAGTGTATCTATAAACAACAGTAAACAATGAAACTAAAATTATTAAATAAAATATTTTCTTATTTACTTCTTTAATCGGCATTGAAATATTTTTATATCTAACTAAGACTATAACAGTAAATATTAGTGCATAAAATAATTGTTGAAAAGCCATGAACGTATATGGCGGAAGGTTGTAGCTTCTCAACAATACTCTATCCAATAAAGATGTAATAGTAAATAGAATTAAAGCAATTAAGATATAGGAATATTTTTTAGAATTGAATATTACCTTAAATGGTTCAAATAGATTTTTACTTCCCTTTTTTATTTCAAGAATATATGTGCCGGCTACCATTAACATTATTCCAAGCCATTCTACACTTGTTAAAGAATCATTTATAAAAAAGATTCCGGATATAGCAACAAAAGCCGGTGTTAATGCCAACAGCGGAAGTGCCTCGCTTAATTCAAGATTTTTAATAGATAGCATTACATAAAGAAATGCTGCAGCACTTAGAATGGTTTTTAGAAAAAGTATTAAGATTCTGATTGAAAAAATATCACTGTATTCCATCATTCCAAAGAAAGGAATTGAAAAGAAAAGTGTAACAATTGAAATCAAAAATGAAAAATCGAGGGCATTCATAGTGAATAATATTTTCTTTTCGGAAACAGCCGCAGCAGCCGAGAAAATCGCAGAAATGAATGCCAATAAAAACCAGTTCATAGTTTACTTCTTAGAAATATTTTTTATTGTTTTACATTGCTTTTCTTAGAATTGCGAATCGTACAAATAACTCTAATTTTATTTACCAGCGTGTTATTAATTTGATGTAAAAATTTCTTCCCGGTTCTTCTATAATATTTCCGCGGAAGGTTGATAAATGATTGCGATAATCTTTATTTAAAATGTTATCAATGCCGGCACAAATTTTTAATCGCAAAGATGAAAGCTCAATTTCATTTGTATACATCATTAAATTAAAAACCGCATATCCGGGTGTTTTCAATTCACCTTCGGCAACTTTGTTTTGAGCAGCAAAAATTGTTGATGATAAATCAAAATTAAAATAATTGAGATTGTTTAACTTCATACCTATTATTCCATTTAATGGAGGGATTTCCGGTAAATTGCCATTTGCGGTTATATCATCTCCTTTGACATAAGAAGCTGTTGTATATAATACGAAATCATCATAAAAATTATAATCAACATTCAAATCAAAGCCGTACAATCTCGATTTCCCAATATTAGTTTTAATAAATGCATTTCTACCTTCAAATGTTCCGGGAATTTCAGCAACAAGGTCATTAAAATAATTAAAGAAGAAACTTGAAATTATTTTTAAGTTAGATAAATAGTATCTAATTCCAAGATCAACAGATTTTTCTTTTTCTGACTTAAGATTAGGATTTCCCACTCGCACATAGCTTCCTTGATCTATATATTGAAATCTTTCTTCAAGAGATGGAGAGCGGAATGAGTATACAAGACTAGTTGTAAAATCCAGATGTTCATTTAAAGAATATTTAAATCCAACATTTGAACTGAACGAATAATTATGATCTTCGGTTTTATTCCAAATAATTTTTTGCCCTGCTGGAGAATCATTTAATATTCCATTTGTAATTGCATAAACAGGATTAAAAGTTGTTTCACCTTTTACATTTATCTTATCAACCCTTGCCCCAAGTGAAAGCGAAAGTTTATTTTTAATTATTCCCGCATCATCCTGTGCAAATAATCCGATGCTTTGAAATTTCGAATCGGGTAAAGGCTTTTCACCAATAACTTTATTTATCGAATTGATTGTATTTCCTAATGAATCAAGAACTTCAATCAACTGATATTTTTCCCGGTTGCCGTTGTAGCTTCTATCCCAATAATCAATTCCTAAGACTAAGTTATTATCTTCGTGCGGGAAGCAGGTTTCCATATACCTGAAAGTTATTATTCCTATGATCTGCATTAGGTAAAATTTTAAGAACACTCACTCTCTTTGCAGGAGAAGTACTTGTAGCAGCAATATTTTGTACGATATGAGGAATGTTTTCAACATCACGAAATATGTATTGATTGGAATATTTAAGTGTAAGTTTGTAAAGTACCGGCGAGATGTTTTGTATTTCATACGCCGCCGAAATTAAATCCCTTTTTTCTACGGGGTATTTTACTTCGGCATTACTTGGAAATACAGAAGAACCAGGGATTCCAACGTCAGTTGCTTTATATAACTGATAGTTTAATTTCAATAATTGATTTGTGAAAGGATTGAAGTTTAAATTACCGGAAAAGCTATAATCCTGGTATTGACTATTTTTTAATTCACCAACAGGCGTTTGAGTATTGCCCGCTTTTCTAAAAGAGCCCGTAAATTTTGCAGCCCACTTAGATTCACCGGCATAAATAGAACCCGACAAATTTGATGAACTGTTTACAGAATTAAATCCAGTAGAAACATTTCCATTTAACAAAAAGTTATCGCTAAAAGCTGGGGATTTAGTAATAATATTTACTATTCCTCCTGTTGCCCCTGAACCATAAATTGTGGAAGAACCACCTTTTATAATTTCAACTCTTTCAATGTCATTTAAATCAATTAAAGAAAATCTTGCCGCCACATCCGTTGATGTTGCGATCCTATTTCCATCTACTAAAACGACTACATTTTCGCGGCTCAATCCACGTATACTAATTTCAGTTCCCCATGCACCTTCATTTATTAACGAAATTCCAGGCTCACTTTTTAATGCTTCCGGCAAAGATTGAAACACTTGATTTTGAATTTGCTTTGAGTTAACTAATAGTTCAGAATAAGTTGAGTTGCGAAGGTAATTATCGAACCTATTTGTACTGACAAGAATTTCATCTAACTCAATAGGCGATGGCTGCAGAGAAATATTTTTAATACTGTCTTTAGGTAAATAAATTTCTTCCGAAAATGATTTGTATCCTATTTGGGTAACTTGAATACTAATTTTACCTTTGGTTAAACCATTAATATTGTAATTACCTTCTTCATTTGTGTAAACATAATGGTCGTACGAAATAAACACTACGGCATTTTTAATTGGCAAGTGGGATGAACTATCGGTTATTCTTCCCTTTAAATAAATCCCCTGAGCAAAGCTAAATGATAAATTCAGCAAAAATAGTATTATAAAATTTCTCACCTAAACAGACTTTCAATTAGAATAATTTCCCTATAAAAAGATGACTAACTTCATTAATAAAGTCCAATGCAAACAATTATTTTGCAGACTAATTTTATTTTTGATTTCATCTACAAATATTTTTCAAAATTTAACTTCAAATATAACATATCAGTCTGCTATTTAATAATATAAATGAATTTTAGGTTTTGGATTAAATTGTTAAATAAATATTAACTCATCTGCTACTTAAAATTATTTTTTCAAGCTATCATCATGTGAATAATTAATAATATTTTTACCTTTAGTTATTTTTTACTTTTTTTATACTTTATATTAAATATCTTTATAATAATACTTAAAAAATTATGACCTCTAAAGAACGAATGAAAATTGCAATGGAATTGAAGACTCCCGATAGAGTCCCGGTGATGTGTCAGCTTTCTATTGGTCATTATTTTTTATTCTCCGGTGTTGACCCAATTGACGTTTGGTTAACTTCTGATGGATTTGCTGAAGCATTAGTAAATCTTCAAAAAAAATATTTTTTTGATGGCATATTAATTAATCTTCCCGGCAGACCACCAGATATTAAAAACTATATTGAAAAAATTGAAACAGATAAAGTTGAAAAAAAGATTTTTTGGAAAAATGGTTGTTATTCAATTATTCCAAATGATGATAACCCCCACTATTATCAGCCTGATGACACAATATATTATCCTTCTTTTGATGAAATAGACCCCGAAAAGCTTTTTTATGTTGAACCATGGGATATTACCGGTATTTCATATCCATCTAAATGGGGATTTGAAAATATAGAAAGAGAATCAAATAATTTTTTCCCGGACTATATTTCAGACACAATTAAAAAAGTAAAAGAAAAAGCTGGAAAAGATATCTCGATCCATGCAGAAATATTTTCTCCATGGTCGCAATTTTTAGAGCTGCTTAATTATGAAAATGCTTTATTAGCCATAATTGAAGATCCCATAAAAGTTAAAGTCGTTTTGGATAGATTAACTGAAGGTGCAGTGCAACTTGCAAAAATATATATTGAAGAAGGAATTGATGCTCTGCTAATATCATCAGCTTTTGCCGGGGCTGGACTAATTTCAAAACAACATTATATGGAATTTGTTCTGCCTTATGAACAGAAGATTATTAAAATATATTAAGAATGAATTTAATATTCCTATTTACACGCACACTTGCGGAAGCATCGGAGATAGGCTTGATTTAATGTTAGAAACAGGTACTGATGGTATTGATACTCTTGATCCGCCTCCACTAGGAACTGTTGAAATTGAAGAAGCAAAAAAATATCTAAATGGCAAAGCATTTATTAAAGGAAATATTGACCCTGTAAATACATTGCTTTATGGTTCAAATGAAGTTATTGAAAAAGATGTTATAAGAAGAATAGAAGTAGGAAAGAAAAATGGCGGGTATATTTTAAGTACAGCTTGTTCAATTGCACCTTCAACTCCGCCTGAAAATATTGAACTATTATTTAAACTTATTGAAAAATTTGGAAAGTATTAGCTGTATAAACTTTATAGAACAACTATTTATTTTCTGAAAAACTATTTATTGCTTCTTCCCTACTATCGTACAAACTGAAAACACGAGTAGCTCTAGTGTGTTCTAACATTTTCTTTGCATCTGAGGTTGAATTGCAAATCTTGATTTCTCCCTGTCCCTTGACAATTTCTTTTAAGGCTGAAACAAGCGCACCGAAAAAAACACTATCCATAAATTCACATTCATTCAAATCGATTATTATTTTTTTCAAACCTTTATTAATATCTTTTATTAAAATGGATTTGAATTCATCGGCATAGCTGATAGTTGCCCGTTTTAAATTTACGGTTATTATTTTAATGTCATTCCTATTTTCAGTAACAAAATTCATCGACTACCTTAAATAACGGAATAAATATAATCACAATAAAAGAATTAAAAAACAATTATTGATAGGTTATAGAAACAATGTAACCTTACTAATTTCTTATTTTTACTAATTATCGAAATCATCTAATTATTTTTTAGTTCTTCCATAATTTTAAACTGATCCAATGATTTGGGATTAGCCAGAGCATCTTTATTTTTTGCTGATTCTCCATGAATAATTCTTGTTACTGCAATTTCAACCTTCTTCCCGTTAATTGTTCGAGGTACTTCATTTATTTGAATAATTTTATTCGGTATATGCCTGGAAGTTGCTAATCTTTTTATATCTTTACGAATTTTATCCTTTAATTCCTCGGTAAGAATTAATTCATTTTTTAAGACGACGAATAAAATTATTCTAACATCGTTATTCCAATTTTGTCCTATGACTAAACTATCCACAACTTCATTCATGTTTTCAACTATTCTATAAATTTCTGCTGTGCCGATTCTAACTCCGCCTGGATTTAAAGTAGCATCTGACCTGCCATAAACTATAATTCCGCTGTGCTCGGTTATTTCAATAAAATCTCCGTGATGCCATATTCCATGATATTTTCTAAAGTAAGCATTTAAATATTTTTCGTTATCTGTGTCATTCCAAAAATACACTGGCATTGAGGGAAATGGCTCTGTACATACCAATTCACCTTTTTTCCGTAAAATGGATTTTCCATCTTCATCATAAGCTTCTACTTTCATTCCTAATCCTCTGCATTGAATTTCCCCACTATAAACAGGGAGAATCGGGTTGCCTAACATGAAACAAGAAATTATATCCGTTCCTCCTGAAATCGAAGAAAGCTGTATATCTCTTTTAACATCGGAATATACCCATTCGAAATTTTCTTTACTTAACGGAGAGCCGGTTGAAAGAATGGTATTGAGAGAAGACAAATCAAATTTTTCTTTTGGAACTAAACCAGCTTTTTGTGATATACTTAAAAACTTTGGACTTGTGCCGAAGATATTTATCTTTTCTTTATCAATTAGTTTCCACAAAGTTTCAATATTTGGATAAGCAGGATTGCCATCGTATAAGAAAATGGCAGAGCCTATATTCAGCGAGCTTACTAACCAGTTCCACATCATCCATCCGCAAGTAGTATAGTAAGTAATAATATCGTTTCGTTTTAAGTTAGTATGCAGAGACAATTCTTTAAAATGCTGAAGTAATGTACCGCCGGCACTGTGAACTATGCATTTTGGTTTTCCAGTTGTCCCTGACGAATACATAATATATACCGGATGAGAAAACGGAAGCTGTTCAAAATTAATTTCATCAGAAGGATTATTTAATAATTCTAAAAAAGAAATAGAATTTTTTATTTCATCTTTCTTAGTAGTAATAATTTGCTTTGAATTAAAATCATTAAACTTTGGAACTAAAATAATTTTTTCAATAGAAGGAATATTTTCACTTATCTGTTTAATCTTTTCGATGCAAGTGTTTTCTTTTCCGTTATATCTGATAAGATTCTATTGCAAATAAAACTTTCGGTTCAATTTGAGAAAAACGGTCTAGCACTCCCTGCAAACCAAAATCCGGCGAGCATGAGGACCAAACTGCACCAATGCTTGTTGCAGCTAGCATAGCAATTATGGCTTCAGGAATATTTGTAATAAATCCGGCTACTCTGTCACCTTTATTTACTCCAAGATTTCTTAGTTCATTAACACAAGATGACACTTTTTGATAGAGTTCTTGATAAGTCAAAGTAACTTTAGGTAAGTCTTCTCTATAACTTATTATTGCTGTTTTATTATCCCTATACTTCAGTAAATTTTCAGCAAAGTTTAATTCAGCGCCTTCAAACCATTTAGCTCCCGGCATTTTTCTTTCAGATAATATTTTCTCATACTCCTTGGAATGAATAACACCTGATAAAATCCAAATAGATTTCCAGAATTCTTCAATGTTTGTGATTGTCCATTCATAAATTCATCGTAATCTGAGATTGGTTTGCCAGTCAATTCATTTATATAATTCATAAATGAAAACATATTTGAGTTTTCGATCAATTCAGTGGTAGGTTTCCACAGCGGTTTAATCAAAGTTTACTCACAAGTCTATTGTTATAAAATTAGTTTTGCAGCAAATTAAAAATCATATCTGAATTTAGAGTAACTTAAATATCTATTTTATAATTTCTCAGCTTGAAGAGCAGCTTTCCAGGCGAATTCAATATTATCTGCTTTAATAGCGCATTTGGCAGTTAGTTCAAAAAATAATTTTGTTTTTTCTTTATCATTTGGGAAATGCATCTAAGAGCAGTTTTTAACATTTTACTTAATTCACCGTGACGCTGATATCGATAAAATGCCTCTTCTGATATTTCAAAATCATTAAATGTTAATTCATTAATTTCATCAATTAATTTTTCAACCTCTTCTTTTGATGGGTTTACTTCAATGTTTGCAAACTTAGCAAGTTATTTGCTGAATAAACATTTGAAAATCTCATAAATTCAGGAAGTTTGTCATAACCAATTCCTATTTCAGTTGTTGGTGTTTGACTATAAAAACAGCTTCTCCACTTGCACGTGAATAAAAATTACCTGACATCCGGGCAACAGGGTCAATAAATCCGGCTGGATAATTCCATCTTTAATTATATCTTCTGCTATATGAAATTTTAAAACTTCACAAATTGCTATATTAGCTGAAGAGCCTCCTCCACCATAACTTTTCATTTCAAGCAATTTACATTCCATTTGAAATGGTGATTCTTTTACTCTATATGGTTTCACAATATCTGATTCAATTGGCGTTAAACCACTTTTAATAAATTCGTTCACTTCCGATTTGTATTGTGTTGAAGCAAGACTAACCTGTTCAACCATTGGGTAAGTAACAGTTTGAATTACACACTCTTTTGTCTCAACAATATTATGATAAGTATCTTTCAAAGAAGAATCTCTTCCTCTTCTTGATGGAGAGAAAGCAACTATCGGCGGATTAGCACCAAAGACATTAAAAAAAGAAAATGGGGATAAATTTGGAATTCCGTCTTTCGATAAAGTTGAAACTAATGCAATTGGACGAGGCGAAACACCACCTATTAAAAATTGATGCACTTTTGGAACCGGCAATTCTTTTGGAGTAAAATGAAGCATTAATTTTTATTTTCTTTAGCAAGAATTGAATAATTAATTTGAGATCTTTTAATTGTAGTTGAAAGTTTTCCTAAGCAGCTAATTTCAAGTTCGATTGTATCTCCGGCTTGAAGCCAGGTTGGTGTAAAATTTTCTCCTTTTTCCTTTGCTTTTATTGCAGCAGTTCCATTTAACTCAAGATAACAACCCGTCCCAACAGTACCTGAACCAATAACATCACCAGGTAGCAATTCAACTCCGTAAGAAGCTCTTTCAATAATTTCTGCGAAAGTCCAATTCATATCTTTTAAATTTCCTTCTGAAATATTTTTACCATTATGATATGCATACATTGATAAGTCATATTTATTACCGGCAGGAGTTTTTATCTTATATTCTTCAAGCTCATCCGGGGTTACCAGCCACGGCCCAATAACTGTTGCAAAATCTTTTCCTTTTGCAGGACCAAGATTTAATTTCATTTCTTCCTTTTGAAGTTTTCTTGCAGAAAGATCATTCATAATCATGTATCCGGCAATGTATTTATCAGCTTCAAGTGCATCGATATTTTTCCCTTTTTTACCAATCACAATTGCTGCTTCAAGTTCAAAGTCGAGGTGTTCAAGATGATCATCCTCAACAATAATTTCACCTTCACCAAAAATTGCATTATGATTTGTAAAATAAAAAACCGGGAATTGATCGAATTCAGGAATCATCGCCACGCCGCGGTTTCGTCTCGCTGTTAAAACATGCTGCCTAAAAGCATATCCATCTCTACACGATGTTGGTCTTGGAACCGGAGCTAGAAGTTTAACTCCTTTATGATCTAAAGTTGATTTAATTTTACCAGCATTTATCTGTTCTGAAACTTTTTTTGCTTCATCCATAAAAGCATCTTCGCCGCGTAAAAAATTTTTCATATTTGAAGGAAGTTCAATATTTATTTCAGAAGCGCTTTGCCTTAAATCATAAATAATACCTTCATTAAAAATTCCAAGTCTTTCTTTAAACTTATCCAGGTAAGAAACTAATTTCATTTGGGCTCCGCAATTAAAAAGTAATGTCAAATGTTTAATTATTGTTTGAACAAATTGAAGGTAAATAATACTTGTTATTCGATGGGAAAATTTATAAACTTTTAAATAAAAAATTAAAACAACAACTTTGATAAAAAATAATTCAATTCATTAACTTCAATTACGAATAAGCAAGTTTATATTTTTCAGATATTTTAATATAAACATATTCTATAACATTTAAAGCAAAGTCAGTCTCTTTTTCGGTTCCGGAATTAATTCTTACACCATTTGGGATTCCGAAAGAATCTACATGCCTTAAAATCAATCCACAATTTAAACATTCATTATTAAATTCAATCGCTTCTTCTTCAGATGAAAAAAGTAATAGAAAGAAATTCGCTGAAGTCGGGATATATCGAATTCCCAATTCATCAAATTTATACTTTCATTTTAATTAACGAAGCTTTGTTTAAATCTTTTGTCTTAAATAAAAATTCTTCATCGTTAAGAGCAGCAATTCCGGCTTCTTGAGCTAAAAGGTTTGGTTCAAATGGAAGTTTAACTTTATAAATTTCTTTTATAAGATAAGACGGCCCGATTGCAAAACCAATTCGGATTCCAGCCAGCCCATATGCTTTTGAAAGGGTTCTTACGGTTATCAGATTTTCAGAATCATATTCCAATCCGTTTGGGTATTCAGGATCATCCTCAGCATAAACTGTGTAAGCTTCATCTAGCACAACTAAAACATTTTTAGGAACTCTCTTTATAAAATTTTCAAACTCTCTTTTAGTAAACTTTGTCCCGGTAGGATTATTCGGATTAGCAAGATAAATAATTTTTGTTTTGCTGTTTATTCGATTAACAATTTCTTCAAGATCATAGTGATAATCTTTTAGAGGGACTAAATTTAGTTTTCTTCCATACTTATTTGAATTAACATACCAGCCGATAAAAGTTCCTTCTGAAGTCAAAAGCTCATCATGCTCATCAGTAAAAGCAGTAATAATAAACTGAAGAATAGAATCAGAGCCGCTGCTGCAGACTATTTGAGATGGATCTTTTTTATATTTTTCAGCAATAGCATGAACCAGTTTATAGCTTGATGGATTAGTATAACGATGAAGTTTATCTAAATTATTTTTAATTGCCTCCACCGCTTTTGGAGAAGGACCCAAAGGATTTTCATTGGAAGCCAACTTGACAATTTTATTCAATCCTTTTTCTCTCACTAAATCTTCAATTGGTTTGCCTGCCTTATATGGCTTTAAATTTTTAATATGTTCAGGAATTTTTATCATGATTGTTCTCTTATTTTTTTTCAAGCCATGAATGATGATAATCTTCAACCATGGTTTCTTTTACATTTTTGGTTACTTCCAGATGAGTGAAAGTGTCAACCATTATTGCGTACTCATCTGTTTCTTTTTTACCTATTGAAGCTTCTGTTTTACCCGGCTGCGGGCCGTGAGGAATTCCCATAGGATGAAGTGTGATAGAACCTTCCCCCACTCCGCTTCTCGACATAAAGTCGCCATATACATAATACAGCACTTCATCACTATCAACATTCGAATGGTAATAAGGTGCGGGTATTGAATCAGGATGAAAATCAAATAGACGCGGCACAAAGTTGCAAACCACAAAATGCTGTGTAGTAAACATCAAGTGAACCGGCGGAGGTAAATGAATCTTTCCAACTTTTGGAGCATATTCTTTAATATTAAATGTATAAGGATATAAATATCCATCCCACCCAACTACATCGAATGGATGATGAGGAAGCAAGTATTCGAAAGTTCTATTTAAAACTTTTATTACTAGTTTAAATTCACCTTGCTTATCGATCGGCTCCATATATTGCGGAGCTTTGAAATCTCTTTCATAATATGGCGCATCTTCCTTAAGCTGGCCATATTCATTTCTAAAATGCTGTGGAATTTCAAAAGAAGTATCTGATTCAATAATAAACAGCTTATTATTTTTATAGTCGTCAAATTTAATTTGATAAGTAGTTCCCTTAGGGACAACTATATAATCCCATTGTTCAAACGGGAGCACACCAAATTCTGAATAAAAATTTCCTGTTCCGTGATGAACAAATAAGATTTCATGTTTATCACTATTACGGTAAAAAACATCAGAATCTTTGGAAACATGAGCAGTTGAAATTATGCAGTGATCATTTTTAAGAAAGACATTTCTTGAAGAAATAAAATCACCATTTGTTTTTTTGTCATCCGTTTTAAAATGATAATACTGCAGTGGTGCATCCTTCCATTCAATTGAATTCTGATTTTTTATTTCACCTATGCTTTCAACTTGAGGGGGCATGTAAAGATGATATTTGTTTGAATAGATACCAGAAAATCCTTTGGATGCAAACAATTCTTCACGGTATAAACTTCCATCTTCCTTAAAAAAAGTCGTATGTCTTTTAGGAGGAACTTTGCCTACTTTTATGTAAAAAGGCATGTTAAATTTCCTTTCATAATAAATTCAATTCATTGTTTAAATTTTTCATTCAACCAATCATTCATTCAAGGATTCTTATAACAAGTAAAAGAATTCAAGTTAACAGTTCTTATCATCTCTCTAAGTTTCCACGCGACTGCTGATCTCTTTCAATCGATTCAAATAAAGCCTGAAAATTACCTTGCCCAAATCCTTCCGCACCTTTTCTTCTTTGAATAATTTCATAAAAGAAAGTCGGCCTGTCGCCAATTGGTTTAGTAAACAATTGAAGCAGGTATCCTTTCCCTTCTGTATCACAAAGTATTCCATACTTTCTTAAAAGTTCAATATCTTCAGTAACATCTTTGCTTCTGTCTTTTTTTAGAATATTATAATAAGCATCCGGAACAGATAAAAACTCAACACCATTTTCTCTTAAAGATTTTATAGTCGTGATAATATCATTTGTTGTGATTGCAACATGCTGTATGCCTGAACCTAAATATTCATCAATATATTCTTCTATCTGAGATTTTTTTAATCCTTCATAAGGCTCATTTATAGGGTTCTTAACCGGTACACCTTCCTTTGATCTAACTACTTTAGAAAGAAGAGCCGAATATTGAGTTGAAATATCGCCAGGGCCAAATTCAATAAAAGTTTCGAAGTTTAAACTTTTGTTTAAATAGTTTGCCCACAATTCCATTTCATTTGTTCTAACATTTCCAACAACATGATCAATTTCCTGCAATCCGGAATCTTCAGCTTTGAGAGTAATCTTTTGTTTTGCTTCACCAAAGTTTGGTTTAAATATTCCTTTATAATTATCTCTATTTATAAAAACTATTTCAGCATCATCATAAAGCTTGATAGCAGCTTCTTCAATGAAACCATTTTCATCTTCATATTTTTTGGGAGCCCTTGAAGGAATGCCGCCGTTCTTTAATGAAATTTCAAATGCAGTATTGACATCTTTAACTTTTAATGCCCATCTTTTTACTCCGTCCCCATGTTTAAGTACAAATGAAGATACTTCATAATTATCAGGCTTAAGAAATGAAGTGAGCATAATTTTTAAATTATTTTTTTCAAGCAAATATGATGTATGGCTTCTTACACCGGTTTCCGGGCCTAAATAACCCTTAACATCCATACCAAAAGCTTTTGCGTGCCAGTATGCCCACATCTTTGCTGAGCCAACATAGAACTCGACATAATCGTAGCCAATTATTCCAAGTGAATTTGACATTAAACTGATCTCCTATACTTTTCTAATTATTATTATGTGATTTCATTTTGCAATTAAAAACTTATATCAAAACTTTCTTTCACGGTTTCTAAAACAATTGTAGTGCTTGTTGAACTTATAGACTTAATTTTTGCAATTTTATTCCTTAAGAGGCTAGACAATTCCTCAGTATTTTCTGCTCTAATCTTTACTAAAAAACAATCTTCCCCTGCTACCATGTGAACTTCTTGTATCTCATCAACCTTTGCTAATTCTTTTGCTGTTTTGTTATCTACAATTGGACCATTTGCCTTAACTAAAACAAAAGCTAAAAGATTTTTTTTTATTTCACGTGGATTTATAACTGCGCTATACTTCTGAATTATGTTTTTCTTCTCAAGCCTTCTAATTCTTTCCAGAACTGCTGATGGAGCCATTTTTATTTGTCTTGCTATTTCCACATTAGTCGTCCTGGCACTGTTCTGAAGTATTTTCAGTATTTTTTTATCTATATCATTCATTATTTGGTATTTCTATAATTATTCCGAATATTATTCGGTATAATATGATAATTATGAATATAAATCAATACTTATTTTGATTAAATTTTGAAAGTTTTTAAATATTAAATAGTAATGTGATATGGAATAAATTAGATGCTGTCAAGAAGCATGAATGGATTCTTTTTGTAGGATTCAATCTTTTTAAAATTTTTATGTTCGTAAGTACAGATTTTATTGAGCGGGCAAATACTACAAACCGGGTTTTGCGATTTACAAATTTCCCTTCCCAGTCTAATTAGATTTGTATGAAAAGAATGTGCGATATTTTCAGGCATAAAATCTTTAATTGCCAGAAATGTTTTATCTGGTGTCGAAGTTTTTACAATCCCAATTCTATTTAAAGTTCGGTGAACATGAGTATCAACCGGGCAAATATTTCGCCTTAATGAAAACTGAAGAACACAACTTGCAGTTTTTACTCCCACTCCGGGATACTGGATTAATTCATTAAGTATTTCATCATCATCCATTTTCTTCAAATAATCCAGGCTGATTTTACCGTTCTTTTTTAGTAAAGTAGATAAAACATTTTTAATTGCTGCGGATTTTTGTTTCCCCAGGCCCGCTACTTTAATATAATTTTCAATTTGTTTGGTTTTAAGTTTTTCAACTTCATCCCAAGTTTTAAATTGAGTTCTTAAATTATTAAAAGCTTTATATGAGTTATTATCGTTTGTATTTTGGGAAAGAATGGTTGCGATAAGCATATCAAGCGGAGTAGGCATTTTTTTATTCTTTTCAGGAACTCCAAAATAATCGATTAAGAGTTTATTTATTTTCTTTATGTTTGATTTGATTTGCATGATAAAAAAAAGACTTACTGTATTAGTAAGTCTTATAAAAATTAATCATTAAAATTTGTTAGAACTTTAGTCCTAAATCAAAAAACTGTACGTTGTTTAATCTGCCGTAATCTGCCCAGCCGTAATTAACCTGAAGCGAAAATTGATTATTAAAATTATAATTAAAACCACCGCCAAAGGTTAAACCTTCTTCGCTGTTCTTCATAAATAAAGATTTATATCCAACTCTAGCGAAAAATATTTCATCAAATCCTAATTCCAACCCGCTGTTTACAAATTCTGTATTATCATTTGGATGAGTTGCATCTACAGCAGCAGTTGCTCTTAAGTATCTTGTTTTAATAACATCCATTGCCAATCCGATTCTAAAGGTCAAAGGAATGTCATAGCTTTCCATTTTATATTGAGAAACCACATTATCAGGACCGGTTGCTGAATTACCATCTGGATCCGTATTGAATAATATATCACGTCCATCCATTTGCATCTTTGAACCGAAATTGGAAATACTAGCGCCAATTATTAGTCCGTTAAATGGTGTAACATAATAAGTGCCTAAGTCAATAGCAAAACCATTTGCACTTGAGTTCCATATGGATTCGCGAAGATATTTTGCTTGGATACCGATTGAAAAGTCTTCAGTTAACTTTTTAGCAAACCCTAAGCCGATTGCAAGTGAGCTTGCATTCCAAACCTGCCCATTACCATTTGGATAATCAAATGTTCTAACTTTATCTTCAGGTACAGATAAATCTGTGACACTTAAAAATATAACGCCTAAGTCAGGAATATTTAATGATGCAGCAGCAAAATCATAGCTTATATCTGCTAGCCAGTTAGCATGATTAAATGCAACTTGTCCGGTTTCATACGAGTTGGCTATTCCAGCAGGGTTATAATAAATTGCATATATATCATTGCTGACTGCTGTATAAGCACCGCCCATTCCTATTGCTCTAGCGCCTGCACCAATTTTCAGAAATTGAGCTACAGTAGTTCCAACTTTTGAAGTTCCACTTTCCGACTGCGCAAATATATTTACATTAAAAAATAAAATTAAGGAGTAGAGTAAAAACTTTTTCATAGTACAGATTTTCCTATAGTTTATTATTTCTATTAGATAAAGGCTTCTTTATTTGCAAAGAAGCCCAAGAAATTAATATTATTTAATAATAGCTATTCTACCAATTTTTTCGCCGATTCCAGGCGCATCTACATGATAGATATAAATTCCATAAGCAATTCTTTGAGATTCAAAGCTAAGTAAATCCCAGTGAGCAATGCTTGTCATATCATCTTTTTCAATTGTTTTAACTAACTCACCTACCAAAGTGTATATTCGAATTGTACACTTGGGTGGTAAATTTCTAAACTGTAAATCCCTGTCCCCTCTTTGATCCGGATTTCTACCAGGATTTTCAGAAGGGCTGTAAGCTACATAAGGATTTGGAACAACAAAAATATTATTTAAAGAAGTGTCTGCAGCTTGATTATCAAATTTCACTGCTTCGGTATTAAATAAATATGTATCGCCAGACTGAAACGGTTTGGTGGTTAAAAATTTATAAACATCACCGGCTTTAGGTAATATTTGAGCAGAGCTTGCACTTGGCAATTCAAATTTAATTTCATAAGCAGTTTGATTGCCTGTTGCATCAGAAGCTCTGAGAACAATCGCTTCACCCCAATCCCATCTCTGATTTCTGGTAGCAATATTTTTTTCAAAAATTAAATATTTCGCCGGAATTTCTTGACCATTAGTAACATCAAAAATTCTGAATGGGCATACAGTAGGTTTCCCTAAATGATTTGAAGCAGTATCTCCCGGTTCAGCCCAGTCTCCATTAGCGGTTGTATCAACATTATTCCATCTAATTTCCCAATCTGCTCTAACCAATACCGAGGTACCAATTTCAGCCTTAGTAATAAGAGTAGTTTTGAGATCAATTTTAGTATTTGTAATAAATCCGCTATTTACAGTATCAATTCCTAATGGATCATTAGTGACATAAACTTTTACACCGTTAAATGCCGGGTTATCATCTTGGCCTCTGATAAACTGACTATTCAATACAGGATAATATCTATACTTAGCCGTGAAAATTTCACCTTCCGGAAGAGCATTATGAGTTAACCCTCTTAATTTCCCGCTTTCTGTATTTATAAAATACTTTGATGCATCAACTAAAGTGTTACTCGCATCGAATAACTGAAAGCTTCCCGGTTCAATATCACCGTTACTTACATTAACAAAAACCGTATCTTTAGATGTTATAGATTCTGAAACACCAGTTGAATCCAAAATATTATAAGCTACACTGTCGGTAAAATTAATTTTAAATTGTTTCGGTTCAACAATTAAATCATTTAAAACTTTTACCTTGATTGCACCTGTTGAATTGCCGTTTAGTGTTTGAGGAATGCCATTAATTCCGGCAGCAGCATTTTCGATTCCTGAAGGTAATGGGCCTGGCGTAACACCGACAGTATTTACATCATATTTTAATTCACTAGTAACTGCATCTTTCTTAATAACTGCCTGACATTCTGAAGGAGCTAACTCTTTACCTGTTTCAAGATTTCCTCCGTCGTAAGAAACAACAGCATAATAATAAGTAATTCCGTTCTTCGCTGTTTTATCGACATATTCATGAACCAAACCGGTATTGTTGCCAATATAATATTTTACAGCTCTTCCTGAATATTCAACCGGAAAATAACCGCTTAACGAATCAACATAATCAAACTGTGCTTTATTTCCATTCGCATCTAAAAGCGGCTGACCTAGAAATGGAACTCCGTTTCCATCTGTTATCTTATAAACATCTGAAAATTGGTAATCCCTGCTTCTGTAAATTTTATATCCCTGAAAATCTTTTTTACTGCTTAAAGGATCAATCGATCCTTCAGCCCTTGAGTCCCAGTATAAAGTAACTTGATTATTTCCAGGTACAGCAGTAACAATTGGCTTTAACGGGGGCTGAGCAAAACGATAATCTGCTTCAAGAACTCTTGTAGAAGTTTCAGCATTTAAAACCAAATCGGTCAAGTTGTCGCCGAATAATATTGCCATTGAAAACCGCTGGGTTTCTCCTCTTTCCAAACTAAGGGGCCCGGTTCCAAAGTTAAATATATTATCTCCCGGATTCTGTAATAATGTTTGATTAGGATCTATAACTGCTGATGACAACCACTCCCACATTAAAGGAGTATTCTTAGGAACATTAGGTAAACTATTTGTATAAGCAGCAGCATGGAAGCTTGTTAAGCCAAGCTGGTCAGATTCGGAAATATCTCTTAAGCCAAAACTTGGCTCAGAACCTGCCCATTTATACCCAGGAATTCGTTCTGTAGATATCGGTTCACCAGCATCAAACTTGTTATTATCATTTACGTCTTGATACCAACCTTGTGTAGGAACACCATCCCCTTCGCCAAAATCAGGACCTGGATAATTTGGTGAATCCGGGCCAATACCGTCAATTCCGATATCATCTTTAGCAGGGTTCCAATCACCATCTTCATCACCCTGATAACGAGGTTTAGGATCACCATAAATTGCTTTGAATTTTGCTAAGTCAGAAATTCCATAAGTTAACGGTATATTAACTCCATCAACATAATTACCGGCAGAATTAAAAGGACTTTCATCCAGCATACCATCATCGTCATTATCAATTCCGTCTGTAGAATTAGAAGGTGATTCCAAAAACTTCCATCCAAAATATCCTGTTTTACGTCCACCTAACCCCACACCATCGGCATCATAAGCATAAACCATACTTCTTGAACGCTGTGGATAAGGTGTAGCCAAATCTCCGGTTGCAGGAATAAAGAAAGCATTATCATCACCATAATCTGCGCTGCCGCCAACATGAGGATCACCCTGCATACCAAAATATAATCTTGGAAGACTTTTTTCACTTGCGTTTGTTATTCTATAGACTAAGAATAGAATATTTTGGGCTAAGGGATTATTAAATTGAAGCACTCTAACTTCAGCATCAAGTCCTAATCCTCTTTTTGTGGTATCACTTGGAAATGGATAATAAGGAAATTCAGCGTTTGTATAATCATCCATTACATAATAAACTTCTTCATCCGGTGCAGTTGCTTGATCACCTAAAAATGCCGGCCAAATATATTTTCCGGCTCCGGCAGAATAAAAACTTTCCGGCCATGAATCAGGTTTACCGTCGCCATTTAAGTCAGGTGCATTTAAAGTTGCAATATCATCTTGATTGGGATCTGCATAACCAGGTTTCGGCAGCCAGCCCCATTTTAATGTTCCATCCGGAGAATACGAACCTTGTCCGGACAACACAAAGGAATCATCTACAATATGCAGAGTATCTATTCCACCACCGGAAACTTCACCGGCAGCTAAGGGTCCAAATTCAAATCCATAACCCAATCCCTGCCACACCAAATCTGCAATATTGGGAAGAGTGTTTGGTTTGCAAATAGAACCATAATTATAAAGTATGGTTGTAATTTTATTTCCGCTTATGATAACAGATTTTATAGCCTTTGTTTCGCCATTTGTTTTATAAAATTTCCTGTTGTATTCGGGGAAAAGCCTTTCCATATCTGCTTGAGTAAGGCCTTTGATATTAATATTTCCGTATTTATCTCTTTGCTGAGCATAATTAGAAAAAACAGCAAAAAGCAAAAATATAATTATAAAAAAGAAGTAATTTTTATTTAACATTTATTCTTCCTCAAATTCTTATGCATTAATTGAATAAAAGTGAAAATCCTAAACGAATTTCTCTTGGTCTATTAACTCTTTCCGGCCGATCAGAATAATAATTATTTAGTACATTAATTCCGAACAAACCCGGGTCGCCTCTCTCAATTCTCATTCTTGTATCGCTAAATTCAAAATTGCTGTTTAATACTTGCTCAACATTTGATAATGCTCTTCCTGAGCTAGCCCAAACGCTAAGTTCGTTTTGAGTATCAAACAAATTTTGTACTTGCAAGAATAAAGAAGTTCTAAACGGACCAATCTCAAAATATCTCTCAACTTTAAGGTCTACATTCCATTGTGTTTGTTTTGTACCTGAATATTGGACATAAGTAATGGAGCTTAACTGAGAAGGAAGACTTGGAGTATAAGGGGTACCGGTTTGTAAATTAAAAATCATCCCTATATTCCAATCATCATTTGGAATTAAAGCAAGTGTACCATTAATAACATGCGACCTATCAAAGCTAAGCGGGACTAAAAACGTTTCGGTTTCTTTCCCGGAAATTTCACTTAAGAAAATTTCTGCAGATGGTTCAGTTCTATTGCCTTCAGCAATTGAAAATGTATAATCTAAAGAAGCCTGGAAAATACCACCAGGTGATCTTCTTTTAAAGAATGATAATGTAATTCCACGTGTATTAGCGTATGAAAGATTAGTTAAGAAATTGTACTCTCTGCCCTTGGCAGTATATATAGTTTGACTATAAATATAATTGGTCACATCTTTATAAAAACCTGTTAAATCAAATTTAAAATCATCAGTAAGCTGCTGCTGCAATCCCATTTCATATTGAACTGACTTCTGAGGTTTAACATTTGCATTACCAAATGTAGGTGTCTCTCCGGCATTAGTTACATAATAATTTAAATTCCTATAAAGACTTTGAAGCGAGCCAATTTGATAAAAATGTCCGTATGAGAATCTAATTATTCCTTTATCTGTTATAGGATATGAAACACTTATTCTTGGGCTTAACATGTTTTGTTTATCTGCCGGAATGTTGTAAGCCGAAATATTTCCGTTAATAGAATCGGTTAGGTTTTGAGATAAATTTGGATTATACGTTGTAGCAGGATCAAAGTATTCATAACGCAAACCAACATTAACAATAAATGATGAAGCTAATTCTATTTTGTCCTGTAAGTAAGTAGAAAATTGGGTTGGCTTTACACTATAAATTGTACGAAGTGATTGATCTACTGGAATCCTTCGTGAAAGCTGTAACGTGCTATCGTATAACAAATCATTATTAATAATATTACTATTAAATACGCCGTTTTCAATTTTTCCAAACTCTATTGAATAGCTATCAAAATTCAAATCATGTTTTCTAAATTCAAATCCAAATTTAAATTCATGTGTATCAAATAACTGCGCAACAAGATCACCTTTAAAACCGATAGTCTGAGTTTTTCTAAATTCACGGTAATTATCTGTTCCACCGGCGTAAAAACCTGTTGTACCAATTTCGCGCCTAAATAGCGCAGGTAAATATCGAGAATCATTTATATCTTTATATAAATAATATTGATTTTGATCATAACCATATGAAGCAGTTAATGTATAAAATATGCTGCTTGATAAAGTATGAGTTAAATCCAAGGTTTGAATTAATCCAGTAGAATGAGTTTGTCCTCTTCCATTAGGGTCATAAAGATAAGCTCTTTCATTATCTGTAAATCCAAATGTTAGGCCGCTTCTTCCATCACCTACACCTTTATTATAAACAGCTTCATATTTTAATTTTATAAGCGAACCGAATTTATAACTAATGTTTCCTTGTAAATTAAAATTCTCGGAAGCATTCATTGGCACCATAACGCCGTCACCGGTAGGCAGCCCTTTAGAATTATTATAATATGGGTTGAAATATAATGTATCGGTTGACATTCCATGTCTTGGATCGGTGGAGTTAAAATTATCCGGACTTAAATATGAATCTGTTGTATTGTAAAGTCTTGTACCGTACCTAGAACCTTTAAAATTTTCGTAAATACTAGAAACGTAAAATTTGGCTTTATTTAAAAATGGAAATGGGCCGCCAAATGTTCCTTCCATTCTTCCTCTATTAACAGGATCAATTTGGTTGAAACCTAACTTATCTGTGAATAACTCAGTTCTATTTGTAGCATAATCACCGCCATATCCGCGTAAGCTGAAAGAATAATTATCGCCGCCCTCTTTGGTAACATAATTAACAACTCCGCTAAGCGCGTTTCCATATTGTGCAGCAAAAGTTCCTGTAGAAACAGAAACTTCTTTAACAGCATTTGTTGCTAATCCAATTGACCTGGTATTATCATAAGGATCGTTTAACGAGACACCGTTTAAAGTATATGAAACTTCGTTGCTATAACCGCCGCGTACATGTAATGTACCGTCATCTCCTTTTACTACACCAGCTTGTAAACTAATTACATCTGAAATTTGATCCACGGGTAATTCATGAATCGATTCATCAGTAATTGCTACAGTTGGATTTGTTAAATCCTGCCTGATTAAGGGATTTCGTTCACCTTGAACAATAACAGGAGGAAGATCGAAAGTACCAGTGGATAATTCAAAGTTTTGGCGGGTAGTAAAATCCACGTTCACTCTAACATTCTGAACGGTTACCTTTTGGTATCCGACGACTGATGCTGTAATACTATATACTCCTGGCTGTACGTTAACTATAGTATATATACCGTCAACATCAGCGGCAGCCCCCAATGTAGTTCCCTCTACAAAAACATTTGCAAAAGGTATTGCCTCTCCAGTACTTTTATCAGTTATTTTTCCGGCGATTTTGCCTGTGGACTGTGAAAAAATTGGAGAGGAAAATAATACTAAGATTGAGTAAACAAAAAATAGTAAGCGAAACTTACTCATCAAGAACCTCTTAAATAATTATTTATTAATGAAATGCATTAGGAAGATTTTAACTTCAAAAAATTACTTGCTGAATATATAACACCTAAATATTTAAGTCAACCAATATTGCTTTATAATTGCAGATAAATTTTTATGTTAAAAAATATATATTCACGAATGTGTATATTTTAATCTATTATATACGAAAGTGTAAAGTTTTATTAAAAATGCATTATCTTTGTTTTACTTGATAAATTGAAATACCAAATAATACGGGAGGTTTTTAATGCCAACTTTAATGGTTAGTGTTTCCGGAATTAGAGGAATAATTGGCGATGGACTTGAGCCGCAGACTTTAGTTAAATATGCTTCTGCTTATGCTGATTTTATAGGCTCCGGGAAAATTGTAATTGGACGCGATGCAAGAATATCCGGCGATATGGTTCAGTCAATAGTTACCGGGACATTACTTGCCAAGGGCCTTGACGTTGTTGAAATTGGTATTTGCCCAACTCCTACCGTTCAGTACACAGTAAAAAATCTTAATGCAAATGGTGGAATTGCTATTTCTGCTTCTCATAATCCAAATGAATGGAATGCTTTAAAACTGTTAAATAATACGGGCCAGTTTATGACGCCGGAACAAAATAAGGAAATGCTGGCTCTTCTTGATAAAAGTGAAAAGCAATATCCAACCTGGGAAAAACTCGGTACAAAAACTCTTTTTGCTGAAGGTTTAAGAAAACATATGAATGATGTGATAAATTTAGAGTTTATTGAAAAAGAAAAAATAAAAAATAGAAAATTTAAAGTTTTGGTTGATTGTGTTAATGGAGCCGGAGTCTATTGTATACCTGATTTGTTAAGAGAATTTGGATGTGAAGTGATCGAAATGAATTGTGAAAAGACAGGAATATTTCCAAGGCTGCCTGAACCTATCCCGGAAAACTTAACTGAAACAATGAAAAGAATAAAAGAAACTAATTCAGATCTTGGTGTAATTGTAGACCCGGACGTAGACAGGTTAGTTTTAATTACTGATAAAGGTGAACCATTCAGCGAAGAAAACACAATCACAAGCTGTGTAAAATTTATTCTCTCAAAAAGAAAAGGAAATGTAGTTGTTAATCTTTCAACAACAAGAGCAGTTGATGATGTTGCAAAAGAATTTGGATGTAAAGTTTTCCGTTCGCCCGTTGGGGAAGCAAATGTAGTCTTAAAGATGAAAGAAGTTGACGCTGTAATCGGCGGTGAAGGAAGCGGCGGTGTAATTTATCCTGCTTTGCATTACGGCAGAGATGCTTTAGTTGGAATTGCTTTAACACTTCAGCATCTTCTTGAATTTGGAGGCTCAATTTCAGAATTAAAAGAATCACTTCCCTCTTATTTTATTGCAAAGAAAAAAATTAATCTTGGCAAAAACAATCCTGATGAAATTATAAATTCATTAAAGAGCAAATTTAAAAATGGTAAAATAAATATTGATGACGGATTAAGAATCGATTTTGAAGATCATTGGGTACATTTCAGAAAATCAAATACAGAACCTATTATAAGAAGCATCGTTGAAGCAAAGGATAAAACTAATGCTGAAGAGTTATCAGAAAAGTATTTTGATGAGATTAAAAATTTAATGAAGAATTGAAGCACATAAGCAAACCAAATTTCTTTAAGAAATTTGGTTTGTTATTAAAGAAATGGGAAAATGATTTTTTTGAATTTTGATATTTGAATTTTGAATTATTTCTAATATAGTTTCGATCTTTTACGAATGTAGTTTATAAGTGCTTTATCATAAGGCTGCGAAGTATCGATTAGATTATAGTCAATTTTTGAGTTTAGACATTCACTTTTTATTTTGTGAACGAACTCATTCATAGCTTCGCGATATGCTTTTTGGATTTGATATGGCTGGGTGGTTAGTTCCTCTTCATTTTCAATATCTTTAAATACTGCATCACTAGTGAAATTAAAATTTCGCTCAGCCGGATCTAAGATTTGAAAAACAATTACTTCATTATTATTATATCTAAAATGTTTCAGAGCACTTAACACAGAATCAACTTCATCAAATAAGTCTGAAACTACGATAACCAGTCCCCGTCTTTTAATCTTTTCTGCAATTGAATTTAAAGATGCGGCTGTATTTGTTTTGTTTGATGGCTTTACTTCAGCAAGACTTTTTAAAATCTGCTGCAAATATGCTCGTGATGATTTTGGAGGTAAATATTTATCAATCTTTTCAGAATAAAGGGAAATACCAACTGCATCCTGCTGCTTAATCATCATATAGCTTAACCCGGCAACCAATGTCGATGCATATTCAAGTTTTGAAATATTTCCTTCGGACGCATAACTCATGGATTTGCTGGTATCTAATAGGATGTAGCTTTTTAAATTGGTTTCTTCTTCATACTGCTTTATAAAATAGCGGGTGGTTTTTCCATATACTTTCCAGTCCACATCTTTAAGATTATCGCCCTGCATGTATGGCCGGTGTTCGGTAAACTCGACACTAAAACCATGGTAGGGGCTTTTGTGAAGCCCTACCATAAATCCTTCTACAACTAACCGTGCTTTTAATTCGAGTGAATTTAACTTTGATACATAGGATGGCGATAAATATTTCCTATAATCTTCATTCGCAGAGGGCATTAAATTCCTGTTGTCTTTTTCTTTGCCAATATTTGTTCAGGGGATAAACCCATGTGTTCTAATTCTTCTTTAGCTGAAATAGCTAATTCATGCTTAGGATATTTTTGGAGAAATAAATTATATGTCTCCGTAGCTTTATCATAATCGTGTAAATCATTTGCCAGGATGTATCCCGACATAAATAAAGCTTCAGCTGCATTTTTATTCTGTGGATAATCATTATAAATCCTTCTATAAAACTCAACTGACTTTTGGAAACTTTCTTTTTGAGATAAAGCTTTAACCATCCCGTTTTGGTAGATTACTGCCAATTTTGATAATGCTTCGGGAGCTAAATCACTCTTTGGAAATTCTTTTATTAATGCCTCATAAGAATTGACAGCATCAGTAACACTGCTGTCTTTCATTTCTTTTGCAGCCTGGTCCATATATCCTTTATCGGTTTCTTTACTGCAGCCGAATAAAATTAAAAAAATAATTAGAATAGAGTATTTGATAATTTTCATTTAATAACCATTATTATTGATAAAAATTAAACTTGCCTCTTAAAAGGCAAGTAAATTTATGTAAATAGAAAAGAAGTCGCAATGAGAATAAAATTACAGTTAGAACGGATTTATTTTAATTTCGAAATATTTCAGGATTCTTAATGCCCTTAAAGTATTCCAACGACTGGGATCTCCTACTTTTTCCATTTCGAAGTGAGTTTGCCCGGGATGATTTGCCTGCAGCAGCCAGGTGTTATTTGATTTTTTCTTTTTCAAAATAACATCAATTGCATCTTGCATTCTATCATCATATTTAACTTTTGCAAATTGAAAATAATCCAAAGCTCTCAGAATATCATAATACCATCGTGGAGGATAAGGCAATTTTAAAAATTGCTCCTTAATTATTTCACCTGTCTTATCAGATTTATATAATCTGTGCATTAGTACAAATTCTCTTGATTCAAGTTCGGCTTTTTCTAATTCTTTTAATCTGTATTTGTAACCATTTCTGTTATATTCCAAAATTCCTTCAAGTACACACAAAGTTGTATGAAGTGAACTGTGAACTGCACCAACTCTATTTAATTGACAATTGAAGCCGCCATCTTTCATTTGCTGCGATAAAATAAAATCAACAACTGATTTTAATTTTTCTTCATCTGTTTTGAAATATGAGGCATAATTTAGAAACATTCCGTTTATGCAAACATCACTAACCTTTATTGAACCAATGGGAAGTATTCCTCCATCTTCACTTTTATTTTCTCTAAGTATTATGGATATAGTTTGTTTTATCTCATTGATGTTTGGAGAGATAGATAAATTTTTTAGATCGAGTAAAGTATAATGTGTGGAAATCCATTTGGGCTGATAAAAAGACCGGCCCCAATGCCCATTTTTATTCCGCTTAGATAAGAATTTAAATCCCCAGCCTTCTTTTGAAATTCGATTTCTTAATTCATTTCTTTCCTTATTTAGCAAGTCGCGATTTACTTGATATTGAAGAGAAACATCACCATCAAGCAGCCACTTTAATGTTTTTTCATCTGTCAATTTTTTCATGATTTAAAACTTTAATTATTGGCTGACCAGAAATTGATTGTTTATTAATATACTTTGGTTATCATCAAATCGAATAAAGTTCCGCCCGAGCCTGCCCTGTTTATAATACCCCGAATTTTATATTTTAAAATAATTTAATTTTTAGGAAGGTTCAATGAAATTATTCCATTTTTGTTACTAAGGTTTTTAAATAGATAAGGTTTTATGTACAAAGATTACTTGAAGGTTAGTTTTGATAGTATAAAAATTGTCACAAACCTTATTTTTTGGATTAATAACGGCGTGGCAAAGAACCCGCCGCACAACAAGAAACTAAGGTAAAACACAATTGCCGACGATTAAGCCGTAGGTGTGTAGCTTTCTTCGCACACACCGAAGGCAAGTTACTTAATTAGTAAGAACACTTAGAATATGTTCAAAAATGAAAATGTAAAATTTAAAAACCTCGCCCATACTTATACAAGATGTTAGGCAGCGTAATTAATTCTTTGGTATATTTTTTCTAATCAAATTTAATGTGTATTCTAATGTATAATCTTTATCATTAAGTAAATCTTCAATTGTCGGTATCACCTTATAATCAGGAATTACACCATTTTTAGTATCATTATTATTACATGGCATGTAAATTTCTGAAAGACTGGTATAACAAGACAATTTTGTGTTTGATAATGTAAAACTACTCATACCTCCGTTGCTTAATAATGGTTGTCCGGTTTCTACTCCAACATTAATTGCATTCTGATAACACTTTGCTGCTGCTGGAAAACTTGTTGCGGCAGAATATGATAAAGGCCCATTTAAAATATATACTGTTCCAGTAAACCGATTAGTTCTGGAATTATGTGTAGGGAATTCCTGTACAAAATAATCACCGTTAATAAATCCTTCTGACTTTTTGCTTTCTATATATTCAGTTGTTAATGAACTTATTTTTATCATTTGCTTCTCAATAATGCGGTACGGCTTATCAGCAAAATAAGACATCAAAGAATCTGCAAGGTCAGTCATTCCACCACCCCGCAGATTATCAATTATCAAATATTTAATTTGTTTCTTGTTTATTACATTGAATGCTGAATCCATAAAATGAATGAAATCCCTTGGAGGCATAAACATTCTTTTATATATGTATGCTATTTCATCGTCATAAAAACGCAACTCAAAATTAGGCCTCGAAGGTTCTTCAAAGTCATTCCAATTTGCACTTTTAACTGTAAGTTTTACTTTATTTATAGTAACATTAAATTCCGAAAAAGAGCCATATACCAGTTGGTAATAAATATGAAAATCTTTTTCAATTGATTTTAATTTATAAGTTTCCATTTCTCCGGGTCTATATCTGATAAGGTTATTTATAATTGACTTAGTAGGAATACCATTAATTGTCTCAATAATAGAGCCTTTACAAATAGTTTTATTATCTGATAGATTATCTTTTATATACAAGTCGTTATTATATATAATAACTTTAAAAGGAAAGAATGGATTATCCATTTTTGGGTATACTTCTCTGTCATATATAAGGGTTGTATGTCCGTCTATAGAGACAAATGGCTGCATAATCCTAAAAAAGTCCAAAGAAGACATTGGATGATTTACATTTTTCTTTATGCTATCAATTTTAACTTCAATGTTATTCTCGTTGTAATAATTTGAAAATGTTGGATGGACAACTTTTAACTTATGGATCAATGTATCAATATCCGCTTTTATCAAAGATGGCTCAAAAAGTTTAGCAGTATCTTTTTGTCCAAAAAGAGATGCCGGGAGAATTAGAATCCAAAGGATTAATGTTTTTCTCATGGTTAAAATCCGTTGATAATTGAAATTATAACTTTTGTCATTGATTAAGACGTAGGTGCTTATCTTGTTTTCCTAAGCGCCGAAGACAAGTTAATTAATTATTAAGAACACATAGAACAAAATCTTTAACTAAAACAAAATTTCAAAAATCACAAATTCGCCGAACTAAAATGAACGTCGGCTTAAGCAGCTTGTTACATGCTTTTTTTAATATGGTATGTTAGTGCCATTGCAATACATATTTTTAACTCTTCTTTTGGAAGGGCTTTATTGATTTGGAAAACAATAGCCCTATTTCCTTCATATTCTAATTTAGTTGAAAACATCGTCTTGAATGTGGCAATTAAAGATGTTTTACAATTCACATACATAGCATACTGATGTGGATTTTTAGACTTCCAATCAATTCTAATTGTAGTACCACTTTTTGTTTTTGATGTTTGATATGCCGGCTCACCCCATTTCAATGTCTCCTCCAGTTCACCCACACCATCTGTATCTTTTGCTACCTCATAAATTAATTGCCGAAGCTTTTGCATTTTTTGTTTTACATTATCCGGGTATGATTGAAATTTATGTTCTACTAAATTATTCATAATTATTAATTCCAATATTTAGTCCATAATAACGTTGCCGATAAGCGGCGCCCCAAACAACTCCCAAACATTAGCAAACTGTGCATATCTTCCTTAGCAAGAACGGTTTACAAGTTAATTTGTTTTACTTGACCCAACATGAACAATAAACTTACGTAACGGCAAACGCTAAAATTGCCGATAGCGAAATCGCTGTCGCCTTGAGCCGCGGGTTATACATTTTTTTATAACCCCAGTTTGATTGATGTTGATATAGGGGCATAACTTTGTCCTTTTAAAAAGGGTTCTAATATTCTGCCCTCTATAATTATCTTTAATTTATTTGTTAATAAAATTTCAGTACCAATTCCCATAGTAAATTGACTGAATGAATAACTTTCATTGACAAGCCTTTTTGTATTTGTATCCCCATCTGAATTTTCAGGCCCAGTAGTTAAAAATATTTCACCTTTATCAACTGCAAATATACCTGCGCCAATACTAAAAAACGGCCTTACAACAGAGTAAGAACCATACAATCGACACCCTAATGTCATCTCATACATTTTTCTGTCTTTACCACTAACAGACAATTCATCCCCATACCAAAATCTATTTCGTTTATATAACTCTGCATTAAAAAAATGATTTTGAAAAGTTGAATTAATGAATATTGATATATCTTGAAAGACAAAATATTCTGAAGATAAATTTATTAAATAACCTTTTCCCCAATAATTAGTATTCCCAATATTATCAAAATTTAAAACATAACCGCCGCCAATCGATAAACTAAAATTGGTTTGCGCTTTTGCGAAAGGAATCGAAATGAGAATAAAATAAATTATTAAAAATAATTTCTTTTGCATTTTATTTCCCTAAGTGTATAACTATTAATTATACTGAATAAATTGTATTCTTAACTGTAATATTTATTTCGCCACTTTAATAATTTTTTATTCATTCGAAAAGATTTTTACTTTTGCCTGCCCTATTCATTCCGGCTTAGAGAAGAATTACAATTGTCGAATTCAAATTAAATTATTGAATGTTAATGTGCAATGAAAAACATATTCAATAAAAAATATTGTTCATCACTCAACAATTTTTTAAACCCCGTATTTCTCGTGTAATGGTGAATTGATAATATCACGCAATTTCATTTGCAGCGTATCTGAATCATCTTTTGTTAACCCACCTGTAGGGATTACTGGATGAATGATAACTTCAGATATTCCGGGGCTTGCTTTCCCTTTCAATAATCCTTTGCGCTGCAGCCTTATCCAATTTGTTGTAAATGTTATAGGTAAAATTGGAATTTGTTTGTTAATGGCTAATGAAACCGATCCTGGTTTAAACTCCGTTAACTTTGGAGCTAATTTTGAAATTGTGCCTTCTGGAAGGATCACCAATGGATGCCCTTCATCAATTACTCCCATCATACTTTTGAAAGCTTTTATTAAACCCATTTTATTATGACGGTCAACTAATATGTTCATCCCAGATGTATAAAATATATGGAACAAAGGCCACTTTTCAACTTCCTTTTTCCCGGTAAACACAAAGTATTGTTCAAAGATTGAGTATAAGCAAGGGATATCTAAAAATGAACTATGGTTAGAGCATATTAAAAAAGGCTGATCTTTTAAAATATTTTCTCTGCCTTCAATTTTCATAAAAACCCCGGCGCAAAACAAAAAAGATTTCCCATAGAATTTCATCATTTTAAATGCTGAAGGGAATCGCTCTTTTTTAGATAGGAAATAACGAAGGAACGGATAGGACAAAACCAATATTAGTACAAAACATGTAAGCAGATATATTTTGTAGACGAACCTAAAAGGATATAAAAAAATTGACTTCATTAATTGTATTTTCTATAATTCTAAATATTTAATCCAACAAATCAGTTGGGAAGTTATATGATTCAGTCGATAGGATTTTTTACTCTTACATGCACTATTCATTCCAGCTTAGAGAAGAATTACAATAATCAAAGTCAAAATAAATTATTGTTTAGAAAGGTTCAATTGAAATTCTAAATTTGTTAAAATTGAATTCGTTAATATTATTTGATTTCGTCACATTACTTTTTGCAATACCAGTTCACAAAATTCTTTACCGGATTTTAATTTGGTTTTATTTTTAGAAATCAAATCGAATCCGCATTTCTTGCATGATTCAATAAATCTATCAGGCTGAACAAACGAAAACGTATCACTCAATATTTCTAAACTTTTATATGGACTCGGAGATACTTCAGGAATATTTTCATTTGGCAATTGTATTACTACAACTAATTCTCCATCAGGTTTTATAAATCTTGAAAGATTATTAAGCGCCAAATTATAATCAACATATTCGAAAACTAATCCGGCAAAAACTAAATCAACCGGTTCAAATTTAAATTCTTCAGATGCTATATCGCAGCAAATGAATTCAATATTCTTAAATGAATTCTTAAATCTTTCTTTTGCCTTATTGAGAAACACTGGATTAATATCAATACAAATAATTTTCTCAATTGTTTCATGCTTAATATTTTCCAAACCATTGCCGCCTGCACAACCAATTAATGCGCATGAATTTGGTTTGTACTTTTTCACTATTTGTTCTAAAAAAGAAGAAAGATAGTGAGACTGCCCAATCTCTGGTAAAGACATGTGGCTTTCGTAATCTTCTAATTTAATTTTTACCCAGGGATTATTCATAATACAATTTATTGAATGTTAAAATTTTCATTCATAAAAATTTATTTTATGTATGATTTTTATTTTTGATCAATCTTCAAAACACTTTTCTATTTACTCTAATAATTTCATTCTATTCTAGCTCATCATTGAGGCGATTCTTTTCCAACTTATAACTCCATTATCTGAGATGTTATATTCAAGCAGAATATAACTGCTAATATGACCGTCCTCAAAATATGCAAGCACCCATTTGCTAGTTAATATCCAAACAGAGTTATCACCATAAAAACTCATCGTTCCGCCGTTAACGCCTTTATAAGGAATTAATTCATTATGCTTTTTCAAATCAGAAGTTAAGGCTTGTACAGGGTCAGCCAAGCCTTTCTTCTTAATATTTTGAATGTCGAATGCTGATAAGAAAATACTATTTGTTTGTTTAGTACCTATGTTTTTATGTGAATCAATCAATTTCTTATTTTCAGCAACAAGTGCCTGTTTTTCATTATCCAGGTTTTTAACAATATTTTCGTATTGATTTTTTGTTTTGTTTATTTCACTATTTGCATTAATAAATAGTATAATAAATACAACTGCCAATACTGACGGAATAATGTGCAAAATGTATTTCATTAATTGAGATTTTGAAATCTTCATTTTTACCCCAAAATATTTTAATTGTTTAACCGGATATAACTAAATAATTTTTACATTTTATCTTTTAGATTTTCATTTTTCTTCATCGCTGCTTCTTCCATTTTCTTTTTATAATCGATCATCTTTTTCAACATTATTTCATCACTAGCGGCAATAATTTGCACGGCTAGAAGTCCGGCATTTTTAGCCATGTTAATTCCAACAGTGGCAACCGGCACTCCGCCCGGCATTTGCACCATAGATAATAATGAATCTAATCCATCTAAAGATTTTGATTTAATTGGGACAGCAATTATCGGTAATGGAGAATATGCCGCTGCTGCACCTGCTAAATGTGCTGCTCCACCTGCACCGGCAATAATTGTTTTTAATCCACGTGTATGTGCAGTTGAACAATAATCAGAAGTATATTTTGGAGTGCGGTGAGCAGAAGCAATTTTTATTTCATAACCTATTTCAAATTCATCTAATATATTTGCTGCTTCTTTCATGATAGGAAGATCTGAATCACTTCCCATTATTATTCCAACTTCAATTTTGTTTTTTGACATTATACTCTCCTTCTTTGACTTATATTATTTTTATTTGTTAATGATTCTAAAATGAATCTCAGTGGTTCTTGGTGTTCTTAGTGTCCAAGTGGTAAAGCACTTAACAACTAAGACACTTAGGGCACAAAGTTACACTAAGAAAATTCTTTTAAATAATTCCAATGTTTAATAAATATTGAGGATAATTTTTAACTACTTAAAAATAAAAAAGAAATAATTAAATCAAGAATCAACCTTTTCATTCCTTCCAATCTATAACTTTAACTGAATCTCCATCGGATGTTAAATAAATTGCACCTTCAATATCTGTTCGGTGGATTTGAGATTTAATAGCTCTTAATCTATTCATTATTAATGATGAAGGATGTCCAAATTTATTTTGTATCCCTACTGAAACCAAACTGATTTCAGGTTTAGTCTTTAAAAGAAATTTTGGTGATGAGCTGGAATTACTTCCATGATGCCCGACTTTTAATACATCGGTTTTCAAAAAATTATTGTATCGTTTTACATAATAATTTTCAACCGTAGTTTCCGCATCGCCTGTAAAAAGGAAACTTGTTTTTCCATAAACAATTTTTAATTCACCGCTCATATTATTTGTTGTAAAGTCATGGAAATTTTTATCATTGTAATCATTCAGAATATAAACATTAACATTTCCTATTTTAATCTCTCCCCTTTTATAATAATGAAATGGCACGTTCATTTTTCTAAGATAGTTTTCAAAGCGAATATCTTTATTATAAGAAGAATCAATCGGCGGTTTGTATATTTGCTTTATCATTCCGTTATAAATTAATGAAACAAACCCGCCGTAATGATCTGCATCGATGTGAGATACAAAACCGTAATCAATTCGCTTTATTCCCAGGTAGTTTAATAATGGTAGAATCACTCTCTCGCCATTATCAAAATAATAGTCCGCATTTCCCGCATCTACTAAAGCTGTTTGTCCATTTGGGAATTTTATTAATATCCCATCTCCTTGCCCAACATCAATCATTAGAACATTCAATTCATTTTTCTTAAAAAATTCTTTATCATCAATAGAAGCATACAAAAATATGTTAGCAGTAATTAGAATAAACAGAACTAATTTCGCAAACGAATGTTTGAACATCACCAAATAATAAATCAGTAGTGATAAGAACAAATAAAAAATTATTCCATCAAAAATTGAAAAATGTCTTATGTTAACAAAAGAGAAATCGAGATTGCCAGTCATGCTCACAAACCAAAATAATAATTTAGCAAATAGATCATTTACAGCAGCATAATAAACCGCAATTGATGGAAGAATTAAATTAAGTGCTAAAGTAAAAATTCCAGTTCCAACTATTAATCCGATTAGGGGAATAACAATTAAGTTCGCAAATAAAGCAATTACAGATAGCTTTCCGAAATAATAAATTGTAAAAGGCAATGTTCCCAATTGGGCACTCAGCGAGACAGCACAAAAGAGTAAAATGTATCTTAAAAATTTATTTTGAATTTCTAACGCATTTATTTTCGTTTGAATTAGTGGATAGATTGCCGCTATAGCAAGCACTGCGGAAAATGATAACTGAAATCCGGGATTAAAAAGATCGTAAGGTTTTATGATTAACAAAATTAATGCAGCAATGGCAAGTGCATTAAATAAATTTGTGGAACGGTTAGTTAGTAACGCAATTATAAAAACAATCGCCATTATCGAAGCGCGAAAAACAGATGGCGGCATCCCGGTTATAATTAGAAAAAATATTAACCCTGTGATTGTTAATAATGACTTAATGTAAATATTAAATCGTCCAAAGAAAATTAAAAAAATCAAAACGATATAGCCCGTGTGAAGGCCAGAAACAGCAAGCACGTGAATGACGCCAGAGTTAATGAATTCAACTCTTACAGCATAATCAATCCCGCTGCGGTCAGCTAATATTAGGCCTCTCAACAACGCTGCTGTTTGCTCATTATGCAAAGTTGTTATTTGCTTATTCAAGTATTTTCTTACATTGGTTACAAAATTTGCAAACCAAAAAACATTTTTTTGTAAAATTTTAACATCGGCGGTATTATATGTAGTAAACAAACCGCTTATGCCGATTGAATTCAAATAATGACTGTAATCAAACTCTCCGGGGTTGCGTGTTTCACCACCTTTCATATAAGTACCTGCAACAGAAATTTTGAATCCAGGTTTTAATACGTCAAAAAGAGAATCTAATTTTTCCTTCCTGTCATCTCTAATTCTTGTCAGCAATGTTAGATTCATTTTTATGATTGTGCTTGATACTTTAAACGAATCAACATCTAAAATAAATCTTGATTCATCCTTGCGTGGTAGTTCTATTCTCTTGACCGTACCAAACACTTCCATATTTTTTTGCTTGTACAAATTTGTAGGCAGCAGTTGGACTTCATTTTTATTAACCCCGGCTAAAAAGCTGCCCAAAAGTATTATTGAAATAAATGATAAAGCTATAGAGATAAAATTGAAAGTATCATTTTTGAATTTTATAGAGATTATTGTGAATATCAGCAAAGCAGCAAATATGCAAAGGAATATTAACGGACTGATTTCAAAATATCTATGCAGCAATATTCCAATTATAAATAGTAATGTAAATTTTATTGCCGGATATTTTTTCATTTACAGTATTTTATTATCGCTGGTTTAATTTGAGAGATATCTTTAATTTTTTCAGAAAGAATTTTTCCATACTTGCCTGCGGTTATTGTTAATGCCGGATTTAAAGTATGAGTCTTGATTGAAATATCTTCTAAATTTCCGTGATCCGAACATATAATTAATGTCAGATTTTCCTTATCCATTTTGGATAATATTGAGAATAAAAACTCATCAAATATTTTTAACGTATTTTCAATTTCAGAATTATCTCTTCCATGTCCCAAATGATCCGTCAAATAATATTCATACAATGTGAAAGAATTCCGAGAAGCTATTTTCAATAATCTCTTTGCAGCTGCTTCAGGTTTTATTATCGGTAATTTGTAACCTAGTCTTTTATTCCATCTCTCGCCTGTAATTTCCGCTGTTAGCGCTTTGCCTTTTCTAACATCAGTTGAAGTATTTAATCTCATTCCACTCAACTTGCAGCTTAATGATGTGGCACTCAAACGTAACTTTCCGGATTTAAGGTAATCAAAAAAAACTTTTGGATAAGCATTTGCGAAGAATGCTTTCTCTCCAATATTCAAATAGTGTTTAAATATATTTTTTTCACTAATTATTGGAATCAAAGTTGAATATGGATAGGGGCCGAAATGTTTGCCTACTATTTTAGAAGCATTAACTCCACAAAATATTGATGTTTGCCCGGTTCCGCTTTGAGGAAAGCCTTCAATTCCAAGTCTTGCATCAGTTGGGAATAAAAAGTAGTCGCCATTTTGAATAAACTGATTTGTTAATGAAGGAATCTCGCCGAAAATATTTTTTAGAAATTTAAATTGATATTTGAAGAATGGATTGAATTCATAATCTTCCTTTCCAATTCCAACACCGTCAACAAATATCATTAAAACTGGATTCATATATTATAAAATATGTCTAAAAAAAATTAATGTCAGTCTGCGCCTGCCTATAGGCAGATAGGCTTGTCGAAGACTAACGGTCACACTTCGACAAGTTCAGAGTGACAACAATACAATTAACCTTGACTTAATTATTTCGAATCAATAATAATTGTAACCGGGCCGTCATTAATAATTTTTACTTCCATCATTTCTCCGAACATCCCGGTTTTAATTTTTTCATCGCCTAATATTTCCTTTAAATAAGAAATAAATTTATCATATAGAGGGATTGCTTCTTCAGGTTTTGCTGAATCAGTAAAACTGGGGCGATTACCCTTTTGTGCATTTCCGTATAAGGTGAATTGTGATATTAATAATATTTCACCGTTTACATCTTTAATGGATAAATTCATTTTTTCATTTTCATCCTCAAAGACTCTTAAGTTAGCACATTTTTCAGCAAGAAATTTTACGTCTTTTTCTTCATCTCCGGTTTTGATACCTAATAAAATTACAAATCCTTTTTTAATTTCAGCTTTGTAATTTTTTGAAGAGATATAAACCCCACCTTCAGAAACTCTTTGAACTACAACTCTCATTTCAATTCTCCGTAAACAACTCTTTCAATATTTGAATAATCTTTTTTTACTTTAATATTGATGAAGTTATTTTCTTCAAGAATATTTTTCACATCATTATACTGGCCTTGCCCGACTTCATAAAATATTTTACCTCCAGGTTTAAGCAGTTGGTTTGCTTTGAGGGAAATTTCTTTATAAAAAGTTAATCCATCATTTTCATCAGTAAGAGCTGCTGCAGGTTCATAATTTTTTAACTCAGGCAATAGTTCATTGTAATCGTTTTTAGAAATGTAAGGCGGATTTGAAACAATTATATCAAATTCTTTTTCATCAATCTGACTACCATTTAAAATATTATTTTGAGAATATACTATTCTGTCATCAACTAAATTATTTTTAGAATTTTCATCAGCGATTTTCAATGCTTCAACACTTGTATCAATTCCCCAGACTTTAGAATTAATCAAATGTTTTGAAATGCTGATGGCAATATTGCCGCTTCCAGTTCCTATATCTAAAATTTTTAATTGTTCTTCTTTGTTTGAATTTTCAATTACAGTTTCAACTAATATTTCTGTTTCCGGTCGTGGGATTAAAACTGATGGATTTACTTTAAATTCTAATCCGTAAAATTCGACATTCCCGACAATGTATTGGAGCGGTTCTCTTCTTCCCCTTCTTTTTAACAGTTCACGGTAAATATTTAGTTCATCCTCTTTCAAAGGCTGGTCGAATTTCAAATATAGGTCAAGTCGTTTGCAATTTAGAACATGGGCTAGCAGCAGTTCAGCATTGATTCTAGGAGATTCGACTGCTTTATTATTTAAATAGTCGGATGATAGATTTATAATTTCTAAAATTGTGTGCATTAAAAATACTTTTCGAAAAGAAAATAATTCTACTTATCAAACAAAAAGTGATACATTAAAATACCAAAATTAATTTGAACAAGCCCAAAGGATATTCCGCTTATCAAATCATATTTGCGTGTTTGATTTAAATAGTCCCCATTGCCGGTGTATTGATATTCATCGAATTTGTCATCTGCTTTTAATTTAAAATATGCAGTAGTTCCACCCAGTATAATTAAACTTCCCACGAGTAATTTGAACTCTGTCCCATCAAAAAAGCTTTCATGGCTACCATTATTATAAAGTTTAACTAAAGAAATTCTTTTATCGTTAGTTAATTGTTCTTCTGTAACATATTTATCCTCATACCCATCTTTCTTTAATAGAAGATTTTCATTTTTAATATTTAATCTCATCGGAGTATGCCCAACTAAATCGCTATCGTGATACACATAAACATCCGCCGGATCAGTCTGCAAATAGATTGAATTGTTAAATGAATATTGCAGATTTATATTTTCACAATTTTTAACCTGGATAGTATCATAAAATATTTTAGCATTCCATTTCATTATACTCTCGGTAACCTTTATATAATAATCACCTTTAGGCGCTTCAAGAGAAGCATTCCCTTTCCCTATAAAAGCATCATTGATAAATATTAGTGAACTATCATTGTCTGTCTTTATAGAAATTGCAGCTTTACAATTCTGCGAAAAAGTAAAATCAGCTGCTGCAATGAAAACCAATAATATAGTCAATATTTTATTTATGAAATTCATAAGCTTCCAAAACACCATCGTCATAACCGATGAATAAAGTATTTTTAAAATAAACAGGTGTAAGCTTCAGCCTTCCATCAAAGGACATTGTCTTTATGATTTCACCATTACTTTTGTCAATAAAGAGTAAGTTTTTATCTATGCCGGGCTGTAAAATTAAATTATCAGAAATTAAAGGAGTAGTATTAAAAGCACCGTCATATTTTATTTTCCATTTAAGTTGATGAGAATTTATATTGATTGAAAATAAGTCACCTTTCAAATTCCCAATATAAATATTAGTGCCATCTGAGGCTGGCGTCATAATAATTCTACCGCCGGTCTCAAAAGACCAATTTATTTTTCCGGTTAACAAATCAAGAGCATATAAATTTCCATCATCATTACCGATATAAATAGTTTTATCAATTATAGTTGGAGATGCAAAAAAAGGCATACTGATTTTAACTCTGTACTTTAATTCCCCTTTTACTGCATCAATCCCAATAATTTCTCCATTATCATTACCAAATACAATAATGTCATCTTCCAGCGCAGGAGATGAATGAGTGAATTCTTTTGTTTCACACTTCCATTCCTGAAAACCCTTAAAATTATATTTATAAACAATTCCTTTATCAGTGTTAAAAATTATTCCGTCATCGACTTTAATTAATTCTGA
Organism: uncultured Ignavibacteriales bacterium; assembly: GCA_963746735.1. Taxonomy (GTDB): domain Bacteria; phylum Bacteroidota; class Ignavibacteria; order Ignavibacteriales; family Ignavibacteriaceae; genus CAVSWT01. Next base: position 271,735 of record CAVVCO010000015.1, on the reverse strand, counting down.
AATTACTCTACCATCAACTGTTACTTCTTTTTCTAATTTTGCCTGCTTGTAATTATAATACTGCAATGTCGATTCATTATCATTTCTTTCTGCAGAGACTGCTATTACAACAAATTTATTAATTACCGGAGTTGTATAAACTCCATTTCCCAACTTCAACTTCCCTACTTTTTTCCCGTTATCAATATTGAAGCAGTAAACTCTGCCAGAAAGATCATTTACAAAAACAAGATTGCTGTAAATACTGACAGAAGAATTTGGAAAGCTTCCATTGATGTCTGCTTCCCATTTTTTAATCAGCGAATCACTGAAAGTAACAGGTACATAAAAGTTTCTAGATGGAACTTCTCCGAACATTACATAAGGCTCTTTATCTTCTTTAGCATTATACTGAATTTTTGAAGTAGCACAGCCGGCAATCACGAGCAAATTTAATATTAAAATGATAATGCAGAAAAATATATCAGCATAATAATTTTTTGTTTTCAAAAATCCCATCCGAAGAAAAATTGGTAAAAAAGTTTTGGCTGAAATTGATGAAAATTATTTTGAATCTTTTTCCCAATGTCATATCTAAGCACTATTGCACCAAAGAGATTCATTCTTAATCCACCACCGACACTTCCTAGAGTACTGTTATATTTCGTATCCCAGGCTCCACCGGCATCAAAAAAAGCTGCCCCTCGTATTCCAAAAAATCCAATTCCCAAAAAGGGAAATTTTATACTTATTTGATCGATCAGTGGAAATCTAAATTCCATAGAAGATATCCAAAGTTTTTCGCCACGAATAGACCATCTTGGCCAGCCGCGTAAATCCCAGCTTCCTCCCATAAAATATCTCCGTGCTTCCTTCCCTTGGTTGTAATAAATTGAAGCGCGGACTGCAAAGGCTGTTCGTAAGCTTAGTCTAAAATAATGCCTTAGGTCTGCGATGAAAGAAAAATAATTAACATTGCTGTATTTAATATCGCCGGTATAGCCGAATAATATCTGTGCTCTTGTACCGTCTAGCGGCCCTGTTGGACCCCACAAAGAATTATCCATCACATAAGAAATTGAATTGCTGAGCAGTAATGCTTTTCTTTCAATAACACCTTGTATTACTTGCTTATCCGAGTTTGCAATTGTAACACCGGCTTCAATGCGCTGAAACTTTGAGAGAGGATATTCGAGAATAAAATTTCCTCCAAAGCTTCTTTCATAATAGTATTCGTCTGAATCGCGTATATCGTATCTTCTCCCGCTAAAATTGAAAACCCCGTAACCAAAATTAGACCGCTTACTTAAATCAACTCTTTGTATGGCAACATTGAAACTTTTAAGAATATCACTTTGCACTTCTGCAGTGTTATAAATTAAGAAGAAAAAATTATCATCACTTAGCAAATCACTCAAAGACAATATTGCTCCCCCGCGAGTACCGTATACAGGATCGTATGCAGTTGAAACTTGGCCGGCTGCATAATCAAGAGTGTATTGCCTTTGGTATTTTAGTTTTTCAGTTTTCTTTACAGCAAAATATGTTTTCACTTCCCAATTGCCGTAAGCTGAATCAAGATTCATTGTAACAGTAAAATTTGAATCGGCTTTTACTTTGTTCAAATCATATTGATAAATATTGAATGCAAATTTTTCAAAACCGGCAAAATTTAAAGTTGAGTCATTACTGAACGAAGGATTATAAACACTTGTTAAATAGCTAGTAACTTTTTCAGTATTCCTGCTAGTTATTCCATTATGTAATCTGATACGCCATACATTTCTTACCTTATCATAATCTGAAGTATAGTAAATATATTTTTTATCAGGAGAAATTATTGGAGTATAATTGTTACAATCCTGGTAAGTAACGTAATTAATTTCGTGTGTGTTTATATCATAGGAAAAAATATTTTGGGTTTGACTAATTTTTCCTGCTGTTCTATCTGAAGAAAATAATATTTGATTGTCATTAATTCCAAATGAAGGGTCTTTATCGTTGTAATAATCGTTCGTCAGCCGGGTCAGTTTGTCTGTTTCAACATTCAAAATAAATAAATCTCTAAAGCCTTTTTGATCCACAGCGGAGAAAACCACTTTTTTCCCATCGGACGAATATTTCGGGGAAGAAATACTAATCAAATAATCTTCCTGAAAATCTTTTATTACTTCATCGGTTTTCACCGAGAAAAAATGAATAACATCTGTTTTACCTGAACGAGTTACAAAAGCGAGAAGTCCGTCTTTATTAATATCAATTGAAGCATCAAACAAATGAAATGATTCAAACTCTTCTGTCTTTTCTCCTCTTAATACAAGCTCCGGGCTGGAGTCTTTATAATCTCTTTCTTTATTAAGCATTACTCGATATAAAGAAGAATACCCATCTCTATTCGCAGCAAAATATAAATAATCTTCATCGCCCATTTTGTAATAGACCGGAGAAAAATTAAATCCAAAGTTAGTAACTTGTTTTGCATCATTAGCTATGGGTGTACTGCCGCTGAGCAGCGGGTAATATTTCTGCTTTAGATAAAATGTCCATTCATCATCAATTTCTTCAATGGGTTTACCTAAAGTATATTCAATCACTTTTGTGAAACTGCTGTACATCCATAAATTATCGATCATCAATAAAATTTTTTCACTGCCATATCTTTTCGCAACAAACTCAAGAAAATTTTGCCCTTCTTTATACATCAAAAATGTTCCATAAATTTGATTCATGTTTTCCAGGTTCACGACGTAACCATTTATAACTGCATCTCGCATTACCATTTCTGCCTGGTCATCAGGTTCTGTTGACATGTATTCGGCAATCCCTTCTGTAAACCACAAAGGCGGGCCATAATCTCGAGTGATGCGGTGATCGTGCAAAATATGATAAATTTTTCCGGTAGTAAAAACATGAACCAATTCATGCCTTATGACATGTCTGAAATCATGCAGTGAACCATTGGATGGAATTACAACTCTCCCTTTTAAAAATTCAAAAAAACCGCCGACGCCATCCGGAATAAATCCGGGAGCTGTGTTTGTCTGTTGAAAATGAAGCTGGGTGTTATAAAATATAAGCGGGATTCTTCCAGTAACTGTATAGTTTAATCTCTCTGTTAATTCATCAAATGTATTTTCTGCATACGTACCGCCAATTTCAGCCACTTCTTCGGTTTCATTGTAATAATAAATATCAAAATGCTTTGTCTTTAAAACTTTCCAATCAAAGTCATTATACTGAACTTTATTCCTGCCAAAATAATATAGCTGGCTGAAAGATAACTCTGTGAGGCAAAAAAATATCAGCAGAAAAAAGGTAAAGAATTTATTCAAACTTTTATTCCATCTTTGACAAAGAAGTTGATTAATCCAATGCAAAGAAAATAAGTGAACTCAACTAATCAGTCAAGATATTTATAATTTCTGTTTTTTATGGTAACAACGAGACGTTTAATCAATTAAAATAAAAATAATTAACGGACAAAAATATATTGATTCTGACTTCCACGATTAATGGAATAATCTATTTTAAAATTTTCTTTTAAAATGATTTCTTTTACTTCTTCTTCTGATGAATTAAATAAAGGAAGCAGATTCGAGTGTATTTCACACATAATTATTTTTAGACTAGGATTCTTTAATAATTCCTTCATTCCTTTTAATACTAATACCTCTGCACCCTCCACATCAATTTTAATGACGTTGGGAATATCAACTTTCATTTCTTCAATTATTGAATCAGAAGTTTTAACATTAATTTCGGTTCCATGTTTCTTTAATAAGTAGTCAGTCCTTTGCACAAAACTGTGGGCTCCAAAGTTTGGCGTATCTGAAGAGTATATTATTTTCTTTCCATTAGTATCCCCTAATGCAATATCGTAAGCATTAACATTTTTAACATGATTTAATTCTAAATTTTTCTTAAGAAGATTAAATGTTTCTTTTTCAGGTTCAAAAGCATAAATCTTACAATTTGGATTCATGTTTTGCGCTGCTAAAATAGAATAGAAGCCTATATTTGCTCCTATATCCCAGAAGGTATTTTTATCTTTTATTTTGGGGAGAAGATTTTCAAGCAGTTGTTTCTCACCTGCAAAATCTTTTACATAGTCATCAAGATAAAAAGTTGGCGTCCAAAATTTGATACTATGGTTACTAACAATTATTTCTGTCTGTTTATTATATCTAAAAACTGAATTATAAACTTTGCGGATAGGTTTATATAAGCCAAGTTTTTTTAGAAGTTCTGATATATTTTTTTTATTCAATGAATCCCCGCCCATCTGCTCGTAATGCATTTCAATAAATAACAAACAGAAATATTTAAATCCGGAAACAAACTATTTTGCCAATCGCTCTTTCAAAATATTTATATTCTCAATTTCAGTTGGATCAAAACCACGGAACACTGCTGTATAGTAAGTAATCCAATCTCCCAAATAAATTAAATCCATTAGTCTTACTTTGAAGTTTTCTTCCTTGCTTTCAAGATTTATAATTTCAGCTCCATTTTTAGAAGCCAATTCAGAAGTAATTTCAAAGCGTTTTTTGGTTTGAGAATGATAGCTTTTATCAATGATATTTATAACTTTAGTTTGAAACTGCTTTTCATTGAATGATTCCCAACCGATGATTTCATTATGATTCATTTCAGGAATGAAATTGCTAAAAGCATGCAGCTTACTATTTTCATTAAACTGGCATTTAAGTCTGTAGCCAACTGCCGAAGTTGAATCCGCAGCAGAATATATAACCGGTATAAATCCTACCAATTGTTTTGCATATTCAAAAGCAGCATTATCTTCTTTTGAGTATTCCACTCCTTTTTCTTTCCACAGCGAAATAATTTTCTTTACTATAGCATCTTGATTTTCAATTAAGGCTAATTCCTGCAGTATTTTTAACAAGGAAAAAAAACTAAGCCCAAGCGCATATCTTGGCTGATAGCCAGGAATCACTTTAACCAAAGGAATATTTTTTTCTGATGAAATTTTTTCTGCTTTTCCCCCGGTGCTGATACAAACAATTGTACATTTGGTATTTAAAGCTTCATTAAAAACTGAAATTGATTCTTCAGTATTACCTGAGTAAGATGAAACAATCAATAAAGTATTTTCATCCACAAAAGGCGGAAGGAAATAATTTCTATTTACGATAAATGGAATTTTAATTTCTTTACCTAAAAAATTCTGCATTAAATCTGCGCTAATTGCTGAACCGCCAAGCCCGGTAACAACAATTGAATTAAATTTTTTATTCTTCAATGAATTTAAATTGATTTTATTCTGCCAGGCAGATTCAATTAACATATATGAATTCATTAATACATCAAATTGATTTTGCAAATCGTATTTTTCTACATATTCTGAAATTTTCATTTGTTTCCTATATTATATTTCTTGTTCTTGTTATAGAATTTTCTTTAAAAAACTTTTCAATCTCTTCTATAATATCACCTTCCATGGTGCATGATAAACATTTTTCGGCGAGCTGTTTTGCACTTTTAAAAGTTATGCTTCTAATAATTTTTTTAGCATAAGCTATTGTTGAAGGTGACATACTTAATGCATCTAATTCCAATCCAACAAGCAAAGGGATAGCAAGTGTGTCCGCAGCCATTTCACCGCAAATGCTAACAAACTTTTTTTGCTTTTTAGATTCGCGAACAATATAACTGATAGTTTTTATAACTGCTGGACTAAATTCCTGGTAAAGTGAAGATACAAGGTCATTGCCTCTATCTACTGCCATTAAATATTGAATAAGATCGTTAGTGCCAATGCTTAAGAAATCAACTTCAGCAGCAAAGATTTCGGCCATTACTGCCGCCGCCGGGACTTCAACCATAATCCCGATTTTTATATTTTTATCAAAAGGAATTTTTGCTTCCTTTAATTCAATTTTACACATTTCGATTATTTTTTTGGATTCTCTAACTTCATTAATTGTGCTTATCATTGGCAGCATAAATTGAATGTTTTTATGCGTGCTCGCTCTTAGCACCGCTCTAATTTGAGACCTGAATAAATTCACATTTTCCAGTAATAATCTTATGCCTCTAAGTCCTAAAAATGGATTCGGTTCATCATAATCAAATAACCTGAATTTATCCCCGCCAATATCAAAAGCTCTGATTGTTATAATCTCGGGATATATTCTTGATGAAAGATTTGAATAAATTCTCGCCTGCTCATCTTCAGTAGGAAATTCATTCAACTCTTCTAAAATTTGTTCTGTTCTGTATAAACCAATTCCCTTTGCCCCGCTTGTCATTACAATATCTATTTCACCGCTTACATCAACATTAGCGCTTAAATGAATTTCTTTACCGTCTTTTGTAACAGCAGGTAAATCTTTTAAATCTTCCAGGCCTTTTTGAAGTTTTACTAAATGGTCATACTTTTCTTTAAAGAAAGTTTTTTGTTCTTCATTAGGATTAATAATTACATAACCATGAAACCCATCAACAATCAGCTCATCATGTTCTTTTATTATTTTAGAGGCATTATGGGTTCCTACAACCGCGGGAATATTTAATGAACGTGATATGATTGCCGCATGAGAAGTTATTCCGCCGTGATCAGTAACAAACCCTCGAACATCACAGCGGGAAAGCAATATTGTATCCGCGGGAGTAAGGCTATCGCTAACAACTATTGCATCATGAGGAATTTTTGAAACCCATCTTTTCTTTTGAAGATTCCTGATGATTCTATTTTTTATATCTTCAATGTCATGCGCCCGTTCTTTCATATAAGATTCTTTAGAGCCTATCATCAATTGCTGATATTTATTTATCTCATCGTTGACGATAAACTCCGGCAGTTTTTTTTCTTTTTCAATTCTTTCTTTAATTCTATCTATCAAAACCGGATCATCAAGAATCATCATATGAGCTTCAAAAATTGCAGCCCGAGTTTTTTCCATTTTCTCTTTTGCAACGGAAAATATTTTATTCAGCTCTTTTTTAGATTTGCTCAAAGCCTCTTCAAGATTAGCCAGCCCTTCCTGTGTATCTTCTATATCGCCATCATTAACTTGCACGATTTCTTTAGTAAAAATATATACCGGTGCAATGATAATTCCCGGTGCAGCTGCAATACCAGCAATTTTGTTCTCGCATTCTTGAAATATTTGTTTAAAAGTTTTCACATTTCGTCAAAGCCTCTGTTAAAGTAATCTGTAATTTCTTCGGCAGCTTCTTTTTCATCAGGCCCGTCAAAAGTTAAAGTAACTTCAGATCCCATTTCAGCAGCTAAGGTCATTACACCTATAATACTTTTTGCATTAATATTTAATCCGTCTTTTGAAATGAAAAATTCACATTTGTATTTTGAAGCCATCTTAACAATAGTTGCAGCAGGACGAGTATGCATGCCGGCTTTATTTTTTATTATAACTTTATTTTCTATCATCATCTAATTCTTTTAATAAGTGAATCTGCCAGCCAATTGAAAAAATCTCTATCATTTTTATTCTTCAAATTACTAATTGAACTTAAGGCTTTTGCAGTATATTTTCTAATTTCATCCTTAGATTCTTCAATAACATTTAATTTTTGGTAGATAGATTTATACTTTTTTATTTGATTTTTTTTGATGCCTTTATTTTTAATTACGTCTAATAAATCTTTTTTATCGTTAGCCTTTTGATTTATTTAATGCAGTCAAAAACAAATAAGTTTTTTTACCTTCAATCAAATCGCCGCCTACAAATTTACCAAATTCATTTTCATTTCCCACTATATCCAATAAATCATCCTGGATTTGAAAAGCTATCCCAATGTTTTTACCAAAACTTGACAATGCATTTATTTCCTCTGGGGAACCGCCGCCGATTAGTCCTCCAATATTGCAGCACATTTCTATCATTGCAGCAGTTTTCTTTTGAATCATTATCAGATAATCATTGATTGTAACGTTCTTTTTCAATTCAAAATCTTTATCAAGACTTTGCCCTTCACATACCTCTATTAATCCTTTTGTAAAAGAATTGATTATTTTTTTTGTGTTTTCACTTTCTGTAAGTCGGTGTGCAGGCAAATCTATTAATAAATATTCATAAGCTACAGCAAGCAAACTATCCCCTGACAATATCGCAGTACTTAAATCATATTTTTTATGCAAAGTAAGTTTATTTCTACGTTTATCGGCATTGTCCATTATGTCATCATGAACCAATGTAAAATTGTGTAAAAGTTCCACTGCAACGGCAGCATTGTATGCTTGTGAAAATTTTCCGCCAACAGATTTTGCTGAAAGTAATACAAGCAGCGGTCGAAGTCTCTTTCCGCCGCTTTGAATTATATATGAAGAAGGAGAATAAAGTGATTTAGGCTGTCTACCGTGTAGTGATTCTTTAAGCTTTACTTCTATTTTTTTTCTTTCTCTTTCATAAAGAGAAAAATATTTTTTTGAATTTTCCGAAATCAATAAAGATCTTTCTTCAAAATTAATTTATTATTTTTAAATTCATTTAGATTTTGGGAACCGGTTAGAAACATAATTTTCTTAATTGTATCAAACCAGCTTTCTATTAATTTAATTACACCTTCAGTTCCATTTTTATTAAGTTCTTGAAGAATTATTCTTGCGGAAGCGACCATGTCGGAGCCTAGTGCAAGAGCTTTTGCTGCTTCAATAGAATTATTTATTCCGCCTGAACCAATTAAAAGGAAATCATGTTTCTTTTTTAGCTTAACAATTTCTTTTATGCAATATGAAGTAGGTAAGCCCCAATCCCAAAATTCATCTTGAACGTTTTTATTTTTTGATCTTAAAATTTCAATTGCTGTCCAGCTTGTACCGCCCGCCCCTGCGACATCAATTCCTTTTACTCCGGCATTTAATAGTCTAACTGCCGCTTCTTTTGAAATTCCTGCACCCACTTCTTTAGCCATCACTGGAACATTTAAAACTTTAACAAGTTTCTCGATATGCTTTATTAAATTTTTGAAGTTTGGTTCGCCGCCTGGCTGAAGTAATTCTTGCGCAGGATTTATATGAACAACCATAGCGTCTGCTTCAATCAAATCAACTAAAAAGTTAATAGATTTAAAATCCTTCATTATAGCAATTTGCGCCGCACCTATGTTACCAAGAATTGGAATTTTAGGTGCATTTTGTCTTATAATTCTATAAGAATGATGATATATATTATTTTCAAGTGCCTGTCTTTGACTCCCAACTCCCAAAGGTATATTTAATTGATTAGCGGCAATAGCGAGCTGTGCATTTATATTTTCGGCTTCACTTGTTCCGCCAGTCATGCATGAAATTAAGAATGGATAATTTATCTTCTTTCTAAAAAATTTTTGCACAAATTTTATTTTAAAAATTTCTACCTCAGTTATTGCATAATGCCTGAAATCATAATGTTCAAAGCCATTGGTTTTTTCTTTGAATGCAACCTTGTTGGTTAAAGAAAGCTCTATATGCTCTTTTTTTCTTTTCGAAGTTGAATTTTGGTTTTCTGACATTGATTGGGGACAAAAGTAAAATTAAAATATTTATTTTTCACGAAGATATTAAATTTTGGTGAAAATTCCTTAAGGGCCGATCACATGAATTCATTATATTCATTTTCATTCAAGAATAGTTTTGAAATTTTAATCTTTCCTCTAAGCGAATTTGTTAATAATATTTCTTCGGCGGAAAGGAAATCATCTTTAGTAATAAAATCTTCTTTAATATTTCTTTCCTTCTGAAGCATATATTTACGATAGACACCGGACAATATTCCAGAATTTAATGATGGAGTGTACCAGCCTCCATTTCTTTTAATAAAAATATTTGTCCTTGCGCCTTCAGTAAGCTGATTTTTTTCATTAAAAAATATTACATCAAAAAATCCTTTACTCATATATTTTTTTAATTCTCTCTCATAAAGATTTCTGTTTGTAGTCTTAAAATATTGAAATGGATTTTGAGAATTTACCAATTTATTTGAAATGATAATTTTCTTTTCAGATATGTCTTCAATGTATTGTGTAATTACTGAAGATAATTTTCCCCATTTATTTAATATTAATTTATATCGGTAATCTTTATTTTTTTCGAGTCTTCTTAATTGGTTAATAATTTCATTAAGAATGTTTTTTTTATCAAACTTAAACAAAAAATATTCCGCAGAACTTCTTAACCTTTCAATATGTTCTTCAAGTAAAAATACTTTCCCGTTTTTAACAAGCATTGTTTCATAAATTTCAAAATATGGATTTGGTTTTCGTATGAATTTACTCTTGAGCAAAGTTTCTTCAAATTCTTTTTCCGGTATACTATCCCACACAATACCGCTGCCAAGTCCCATTTCTCCTTCCAAAGTTTTTTTGTCAATTGATATAGTTCTGATAGCGACGTTAAAACTTGAAAATTTTTTATTCGAAATTCCTATTGCTCCGGTATAAATTCCTCTCGTTTTTTGCTCGAGTTGATTAATAATTTCCATAGTTCTAATTTTTGGCGCACCTGTAATTGAGCCGCAAGGGAAAACATTCTTTATAATTTCTGTTAAAGAAATATTTCTGTTTAATGTCGCTGTAACTGTTGAGATCATTTGATAAAGCGATTCATATTTTTCTATTTCAAAGAGATTACTGACTTTTACTTTTCCGTAATTACTTATCTTTCCAAGATCATTTCTAAGCAAATCAACAATCATCAAATTTTCTGCTTTATTCTTTTCGTCATTTTCAAGGTTGTATTTATTGTAATGATCTGAAGCAATATCATGCCCCCTTCTTGCAGTGCCTTTCATCGGTTTGGTAGTAATTATATTTCCATTAACTTCAAAAAATAACTCCGGCGAAAGTGAAAGAAAAATTTTATAGTCATGATTTATAAAAGCCGAATAACTTGCAGATTGATTAAATATTAAAGTTTGAAATAGATTTTCAACATTGCCCGAAAAATTAAATTTTCCTTTAAGAGTATAATTAACCTGGTAGGTATCTCCTTCTTCTATAAACTTTTTTATTTTATTTATATCCTTAGTAAACTTTCTCTTTGAAGTATCAAGTTTGAAGTTTTTGATTTTATAATTCCCCAAATCATTAGAAATTAAAATTTCTTTTGAAGGAATCACTTCAACATTCTTTTCTTTGAAAAATATGAACTGAATTAAGACTTCATTATTTCCGGTCAAATGCTTTTTTAACTTTTCTTCGAACAAATAACCAGACTCATAATTAATTAAAGCATAACACCACAATCCTTTTGAAATATTATTGTCAATCTTCTTAAACAGCTTTTGTATATCATTATCTTTTTTAATTGAAATAATTTCAGAAGGATCTTGGAAAAGATATGATTTGCTTTTTTTGTAATACGATGGTGTATAAAAAAAAGCAGAATGATTTTTAATTATAATTTCAGATAAAATATTATCTAATTTCATAAAGGTAAGTTAAGCAAGTAAAGGCAAATGAAAAATAAGTTTTTAATTTGATCAGAAATAATATTTTGGTTTAACTTAATTCTTTCTAATTAAAGATCGAATAAATTTTTATCTAATACTTTTAAAATAAGCCAATATTGATTTTGAATATTACTCCGGTGAAAGATTTATCCTTATTTATATTACTGTATAATTGAATACCAATACCAATGTTTTTAGAAAAGCCTAACATAAAATCAAGTTCAATTGGTAATCCAAATGTTGAAATATTTATAGTTTCAAAATCATGAAATTCAATATTTTTCCCTCTATTGATTCCATTTAAGTAACTTAAACCAAGAGCTAAAGATAAAATTGTGTTATTAGATTTTAAATATCTGCCATACATTAATGCAAACTCTGATATCTTCTTCTCAGGCTCATCATAAATTCCATCAACATTAAATCTAAGTTCGCTACTCTTAGTATATCTAAGCATAAAGATATTTTCATTTATAGCATAAGTTAAATTTCCACTTTTGGTTAATCCAAAATAATTACCACCTATTCCGAGCCCCAGCCAATAACCACGATGACCATCTAGACTATCAAATTTATCAAACTGACCCGCTGATATATTTACATATAAGCAAATATTTAAGAGTAGAGTAAGTAGAAATAATTTTGTTTTCATATATGCCCCTTTAAAAACAATGATAATTAGTAATCGAAAAATAGCAAGATTATTTTATACTTTTTAATTAGAAATAATTTATTTTGAGCACATTGAATTTTAATAAATAGGGTATCTCCATTATGCAAAAGCCAAAACTTTCCTTCTGGCAAATCTGGAACATGAGTTTCGGATTTCTTGGTATCCAATTCGGTTTTGCTCTTCAAAACGCAAACGTAAGCAGGATATTTGAAACTCTCGGAGCCAAGATTGATGATATTCCGATTCTGTGGATTGCAGCTCCTGTTACCGGTTTAATTATACAGCCGATAATCGGACACATGAGCGACAAAACCTGGGGAAAACTTGGAAGAAGGCGGCCATATTTTTTATCAGGTGCAATACTGGCTTCACTTGCTTTGTTGATTATGCCAAACTCTCCTGTTCTTTGGGTTGCTGCGGGAATGCTTTGGATTATGGATGCATCAATAAATATTTCAATGGAACCTTTCAGAGCTTTTGTGGGAGACATGCTTCCCTCTGAACAGCGAACTATCGGCTTTTCAATGCAAAGCTTTTTTATCGGCACCGGGGCAGTAATTGCTTCCGCTCTTCCATACATTATGACAAACTGGTTTAAAATTAGCAACACAGCACCGGAAGGAATGATTCCGCCGTCAGTTAAATATTCCTTTTATATCGGCGGAGCAATATTTTTCTTAGCTGTGTTATGGACGGTTTTTAGAACTAAAGAATACTCCCCTGAAGAATTAAAAAGTTTCTCTGAAGATTCAGAAAGTAATTCGGCTTCAATTCGTTTGGATGATGACTTTATTTCTCACTCAAGATTTTTTAAGAATGGAATTTATTGGGTTATTGCCGGAGCAGTTCTATTTCTAATTTTCTATTTCTTTATTTATATGGATTATGGACTTGGAGTTTTCTTTGGAGGTATAACTGCATTTGGCTTTCTGCAAATTGTCGTATCGGTATTTACAAAACAAAACAAAACCCAAATGGGTTTAGTCATCGTAATGAATGATTTATTCAAAATGCCGAAAGCAATGGTGCAACTTTCCTATGTACAATTCTTTTCATGGTTTGCTTTGTTTGCAATGTGGATATATACAACTCCAGCTGTAACTCATCATATTTATGGAGCAGTTGATACTAAAACTGCATTGTATAATGAAGGTGCTGATTGGGTGGGAGTTTTAATGTCTGTCTACAATGGCTTCGCAGCAGTAATGGCCTTTCTTCTAGTTTGGATTGCAAAAAAGACCAGCAGAAAAACTGTACATGCCATCAGTTTGGTTTTTGGTGGAATTGGCCTTGCTTCTTTTTATCTAATAAAAAATCCTGACATGCTTTTAATTTCAGAACTTGGAATCGGATTAGCATGGGCTTCAATATTAGCAATGCCTTATGCAATATTAACCGGCTCACTTCCGGCAAATAAAATGGGAGTTTACATGGGAATTTTTAATTTCTTCATTGTAATTCCTCAAATAACTGCTGCTGCTATTTTAGGATTTTTTGTGAAAAATCTTTTTGGTGGTGAAGCAATTTATGCATTGCTGTTAGGCGGACTTTCAATGTTTGCGGCAGCGGCATTGGTTATGTTTGTTAAGGATGAAAATTAAATAAATATAAGTGCAGTAATTTATTCTTATAAAGAACTATGTGATTAAATACAAAATGTAATGATATAACTGCAATCCGCACATAAAAAGAAATTCGCCCGGAAATTATACTGAAAGTTACTTCACTAATGTAAAGTTAACACAAAAAGAAAAATCTGTTTGAAGGAGCCTGTCTTTGCCGAAGCGGCTTCGCGCAGGCATATAGAGCGAATGAGTTATTTTTCTTTACATGTTAAGATGGGATTTCCTATATAAAGTATAATTTCAGAATTTCTTTTTCAGTGCATGTTCTTTTGGTTCTTTTCTTGCGCCAAGAAAAGAACATTTGAAAAAACGACTTAATAATAATTCTGATTTCTGTTTTTCAAAATAACTTTGCTTAGAACTCTTGCTTCACTATATCGGAGAAGTAAGTAAAATATATTACAAAGAATATTTAGATATTAAAGAATTGATAACTTTCATTGATTCATCTGAAAAAGCCGGATAACGCCCTGAACTCAATTTTGCAGCTTGATTATACACCTTAATAAATTTGAATGGATTACCAACACATTCAACAAGCTGATCCTTTCCTATTTTTTCTAAAATTAAACTCGCCATAAAATATCCAGTTGAATGTCCCTGTTCCGGTAAAGATTGCAATACTTGATTTCCAATTTGCCGTGATGAATTTGGATTTGAATTTAACTGGCTTAATAATTTGTCTATCTGATTTATTACGAAAGGAGTTCTACTTACGTCATAAATATATTGACGTGCGTGATCAGAAACTGCCGTGCTTGGTTTTGTAAACCAATCTCTTTTATCAACCATATCAGCAATGCCTTCAGCTTCAATTTTTGATAATGCATCCACTAAAGCTGCATCATTGCTGCTTACTTTGTAAATATCGAATTGAAGTTCCCTATTTCTATACCAATGATGAAATTCATGCGAAAGGAAGCTCATAAAATCCCATTCAATGGAAGCTGCTAAATCAACAACAATTGGTGATGAACCACGGCCATTGCTTTCAAAAATTACAAATGAAACCGGCGGATATTCAGACACTGATGACTGAGGTAAAAATTCCAAAGTCCGCTTTACAGCATCACTCGAATAATTATGATTTTGGAGTTTCCTTAATTGTTCATCCAATAACTGCTTATTATCTCTTACTTTTATGAAATGATTTAAATGTACTATATCTCTTCCTGCAGAAAGAGCTTTTTGAAGCTCATCTTTTTTTGAAGGCATAAATACAAGAGTGAATTCATTAATCGAAAAATTGTCTTGAGAATTCGCCGCTTGTTAAAACTTTGTATCCAGGCGTGTTGAAAAGTTTATCCCAATCAGTTGAACTTGGCTGCTGGTTCGATTTAAGTATGCTTACAATTTTCCAAAATTGGGTTATGCCTGAAAAATCAAAATTGGAACTTATGTTTTGCGGGAAAACGAGTTGTGTAACAATAAAAAACGTAAAAAGGAATTTGATCATTTTGTGTATTTATTAAATCATGACTTTCAAATTAAAAGCAAATATATTGAAGTGTCAAATGAAAGTTTTGTAAGTCTTAAATGAAAGCAAAGCTGTAAATTCTCAAATATATTTTTAAATGAATATTAGGACGTTTTTAATTCTTTTTCTATTACTGCCTTTCGATATTCAAATATTTTTCTGACTGAGTTTTTTACAAATAAGTTATGAATAATCCCTTTTAATATTCCGCCATGCAAATCGTAATCAACGCTATCTTCCATAACCACATGGCCATCAATTTGCTGAAATTTATGAGTGTGAATCCAAATTTTATACGGACCATTTAACTGTTCATCTATAAAAATATTTGGCGGTGAGTATTTTGCAATCCTTGTTTTCCAATAAACAGGAATTCCATAAAGTTTAATTGTATATTCAAATTCAGCTCCCTCTTTCATAATAAGCGGTGGCTGTGATTTAATTTTAAAGTTTATCCACCGTGGAGTAACCTTAGCCAGATTTTCCGGTTTCTGGAAGAATTCAAAAACATCTTGCAGATTAGAATTTAATTTTTGTACTTGTTTGAAATTATACATTGTAATATTCTGAAAATTAAAATTTAAAATTGATCGTAATATTTTTTCGGCACCCACAAAAACCCAAAACATTCGCCATTTTCTTTTTCAACATGCTTGTGATGAATTTTATGTGCCCGCCTCATTGCCCGAAAATATTTTTTATCACTATTCCGAAAGAGTTTTATTCTTTGATGAATAAAAATATCATGGGCAGAAAAATATGCTAAACCATAAAGTGAAATTCCCAGCCCAATCCAAAAATATACTTTATCAAATCCCAGCGATATTCCAATGAATAATAATATTATTCCAGGTAAAGCAAAAACTAAAGCAAATACATCATTCAATTCAAAAAAGCTATTTTCATTTTTGATGTGATGATCCTTGTGGAAGTTCCACAATGGCCCATGCATAATAAATTTATGAGTTGACCATGCAACTAATTCCATACAAGTAAAACTTATAAGCATTAGGATAATATTAAAATATATCATGATTTAAATAAATTTTATTTTGAGAAATCAATTCTTCATATGTGAAAAAATAATTTGAAATACTATTAATGAAAGTAATTCTGATCAAATAAATTTAAAGCAATAAATTGAGCATTGTTAGAAAAAGAAATTGCGCAAAAATATAATGTATGAGTAAACCGTTTTTATATTTTGATTTTAATTTAAATCCAATGAAACCGAAAACGAACGAGATAATAAACCAGCTTATATAATTTTTTAATGGGACAACATTTGCATCCCAATGCCAGTAATTCAATTTAATCGCAACGGGTTCCAATATATAGTCAAATAAAACTGCAAGTATGCCAATCATAAAGCTGTTTAAAAAAATATTACCCTTAAATGAATTATCAGTTAATGTAAATAATCCTAATAAAACAATTGTCCAATTTAGACCAATTACTAACGGCACTCCAAATAATTTAAACCCAAGAATATTTGAATAGAAATAATTGCCGAATATTAATGAAGTATTAACTCCAATTCCTTCAACAATAATCGTTATCACAAATATTGATAAAATCCAATAAAAAGTTTTATGACTAATTTTCCCTGCATTAAAAAAAAGAATAACTAAAGAAAAAAATGCTAATCCATAAGGCGTTAAATTTATTACTATAGTTCTTGTTTGCGGCAAAATGTGCCAAAGCACTCCTGCCAAAAAATATATGTAAATAATTACTATAATTATTTTATTTAATTTATTGTTCTGTTTTTCCAAGTGATTTTTTTTAACTTATTTGCAATTAAAGATTTATAACCAAGTATTTGAAGCATAATTAATTGAGGGATGAACATTAATATATTTATTACCATATTTTGTTTTGAGATCAAAGACGAAATTATTCTTTCAAAAATCATTAGTGCGAGAATAATTAAATATTTTATTTGTATAAATGACATCACAACCGGAATAATAAAAATAAACGCGAATAAAAAAAGTAAACCGATAAATCCGGCTGAACTAAGATTGAAACCAGAGTAAAAATTTTTAATAAATCCGTTAACTGCTTCAGAAAAATTATTATACATACGGCATTTCACAAAATCATTTGCTGCGAATGTTACTGTTCTAAATCCCATTTTTTTGAACCCTCTAACAAATTCCATATCTTCTACAACTCTGTCTTTCACCCTACTGTGTCCGCCAAATTTCATATAGCTTTCTTTTTTTATCATCATAAATTGTCCGTTAGCTGCTGCAAAAGATTGCCGATTTGAACTATAAACTTTTTTCAAAGGTAAAAATGAATAAAGCATCCAATCCATCAAAGGGACTATTAACCATTCACCAAAAGTTTTTATTTTTTGTGACGGGAAAACAGAAAGTAAATCAACATTTTTATTTATAAATTTTTCATTAACAATTTTTAATGCTTCGGGATCCAATATTACATCAGCATCTAAAAATATCATTATATCATTAGTGCTATTCTCCGCCAGTTGATGACAAGCCCAATTCTTCCCTAACCAGCCGTTCGGCAGAGGCTTTCCTTTGATAATATTTAATCTATTATTTGATGATTTATAATTTTCTAATATCTGTAATGTTTTATCAGCAGAAATATCATCCAAGACAAAAAGTTCATAATTTTGATAAGTGCTTCTGAAAACTGAGTCTAAACATTTCTTAATGTTACGTTCTTCGTTTCTTGCCGGAATTAATATAGATAAAGGGACTTCATCATTTCCAATTAAATTATCATTTCTCAATTTTGGAGCTGTCAAATAATTATAAACACATATAGATAGAATTATTATATGAGCAAAAAATATCAAATAGAAAATTATATTTAGTATATCAGGAACCATTTTGAAAATAATCTTTATAAAATTTATTTTTTATTATTGATTCATTCAAGAGATCAAGGTTATCGGTAATTGCTGCTTGATAACCTTCAAAATCATAAAGCACGTCAGCAGCATTAAATACTTTCCCAAATCTAAATGCCACAAATGGTTTTTGTTCATCTGAATAATCAATTTTGAATCCAACACTTATAACTTTAGTATCTAATTTATTTTTTAATATTAATTTTATTCCTTCCTTTATTTCTAAAGGACGTTTCTGAAAAGGTTCAATTTTTCCTTGCGGATAAACTACTACACAGTTTTCGTTTTCTTCTAATTGTTTAACAGCATAATTCATTGAGTTTTTAATTGATATTTTATTATCAAGATTAATTGAAAACGCTCCGACATAACGGAAAAACCAATATTGCTTAAGCTGTTCTTCAAGCATCATTATTTTTAATTTGTAATTAGTTTCTTTTCGTAAAATGAAATCAATAAAAAATCCGTCCCACCAGCTAAAATGATTTGGTGTAACTAAAATTGATTCGCAAGTATTTGGGAAATTAGTTTCATTAACTGAATAGAAATGAGAAAAATTTTTCTTCAATAATCTATCTATATAGAAATTAAAACCTAATCTTGCCCAATATTTTTCATCTGCTTTAATCATTCTTTTTCAAATTAGTTTAGCTCGTACTTGTAAATTAACTCACTTGCAATTTTTGCTGAAAGAAGAACTAATGGAATTCCGCCACCTGGATGAACACTTCCACCTACAAAATAAAGTCCTTTAATTTTTTGAGAGCGATTTTGCTGCCGGAAGAATGCGGAATATTTGGAGTTTGAGGACATACCGTATATGCTGCCTTTAAGCGAATTAGTTTTCCCCTCGATAGATTCCGGAGTTAATGTTTTTTCAAAAACTATCTTATCAACAAGATCAATACCTAAAATATTTTTTATCTTTTTTATTACTTTTTCTCTTAACTTTTCTGTTTCATATTTCCAATTCTGTCCTGAATTGTAAGGAGCATTTATCATTACAAACCAATTTTCACAATCTTGGGGAGCGTCATTTTCATTAAACTTTGACGAGCAATAAATATAAATCGTCGGATCATCTGGAATAATTTTCTTAGTAAAGATATCATCAAATTCTTTTTTGTAATTTGAAGAAAACAAGATGTTATGTACTTCTAAATTCTTATGTAACCCTTTAACTCCCCAATAAAAAACTACTGCTGATGTTGAAGGTTCAAGAGAATTAAATTTATGCTCTGAATGCGTTTCGGAAACTCCTAATAAATTTTTGTTGGTGAAATTCACATCTGCATTGCTGACTACAATGTCATATTTGATTTTATCATTCTTTGTAATTAATCCTTCTGCACGTCCATTTAAGTGTATTATCTTTTCAACTTCCTGGTCGAAATAAAATCTCACATTTAATTTTGATGCTAATTGAATTAGCGATTCGGTTATTGAATATATTCCTTTGGTGCAGATATATGCGCCGATTCCGTTTTCAACATGATTAATCACATTGAGTACCGAAGGCGCTGAGTACGGATTTGAACCGTTGTAAGTTGCATATCTATCAAACAGCTGAATTACTTTGGAATCTGTTAAGTATTTAGAATTTGATTCATGCATTGTTCTCATCAAATCAATTTTATCTAATTTCAAAAACGATCTTAATGCCTTCCGATTAAAGATTTGATTCGGTTCCCAAAGCTTATTAAATAAAAATATTGGAGCAGTAAGTTCATAAATATTTTTAGTTTGAGTAAAAAGCTTAGTAATATTTTTTTCATTTTCAGAAGTGTTATTTACCAATTCATTTATAAATTTATGTTGATCCGAATAAGCATTAATTATTGTTTTATCATCATAAAAATATTTACAGTTGATTTCTAATTTTTTCAGCTTAATATAGTTGCTCATATTCTCACCAGCAGATTGGAATAATTCTTCCAATACAAAGGGCATTGTCAAAACAGAGGGCCCGGAATCAAACCGGAAACCGTTTCCTAAAACTTGACCAGCTTTACCGCCAGGACAAGAATTCTTTTCGTAAACATCAACTTCAAAGCCCATTAATGATAGACGTATTGATGCTGCTATTCCTCCTAAACCGCTGCCAATTATTGCACACTTTAGTTTAGCCATTTTTCTTTTGCAAATTCATAAGTGAACAAATAGGCCGTAACTAAACTGAGGGAATAAATAAAATCTTCCAGAGGAATTGTCAAAAATCTCGTCCCCCAAATTGCATCCGGATTATATATTAAAATTGGAAGAGATGTTAAGAAATAGTTTACAATTATGAACGGTATAAATGCAAGTAAAATAAAATATACTACATTTTTATTTTTGATGAAATTTAGGTTTGAAAATCCGATTATTGAAAGAATAATTCCAAGGAATATAAATACTGTAAAAGTATAATTCTGATTATAAAATATTAAACCGATTAAAATTACCAATGGCGATAAAGCAACCAAATATATATTCTTGAATTTTGATGGCTTCCCATTCAAATAATAAATAAAAGTTTCATAAAGAAAAATTATTGCGTATGGGACAGTTATAAAAAACAATATTTCTTCAATCGGAAGATTGAAAAATTTTAATCCGATTGTATATTTATAATTGAATATCCAATCCCCTCTTGCAGCTGCGATTGAATCCCATATAATAAATGGAATTCCGACAAGCATAATGGAAATTGCCAGCGCATTGAAATTTTTATAGAATTCTATTTTTCTTTCAAACGACATAATTAATGGCACAATTACTATTAAAATGTTTATTATTAAATATTCACTCACTCTTTTAAACTCGGGTTATAAATCTTAACTAAAACATTTGATTTTTGTTCATCCAGTCTTTCACTATTAACTAAATACTCTACTACTTTCTCAATTAAATATTTATCTTTTGGATTATTCAAATCTGTAATTAATTTATATAAATATTCTGCATCACTTTTTGCTTCACTTGAATATCCCATTATTGAAGGAATGTTATTAAGAACTGCAAATCTTAAAAATCTAATTTCAATGTTTGTGCTGTCAAGATTAACCGAATTGTTCAACAGTTCAAGGCCGTCATTCACTGCACTAAATTTATCCCATGGCCAAAAATCGTATTTAGCTTCAACAGATTTACTTACACCTTTATAAGCTATCAATAAAGGATTAGATTTTAGACCATCCTTCGTTTCCAGATCAACAATAATATTTTTTAATGAATCTAATGCAGATTCCCTTTCTATTCCAGAATACAAAAGATTTCTCAGGGAGTTAATTTCATTTGTACTTAATTCACGAGTACTTGGAAATATTGGAATTAGCAGGAAAATTAAAAAAATAAATAAAAGATTTTTTCTCAAGAGCTTATCTCCCAATTAAAAATATTCAACTTGAAATAAGATTTAATAAGCAAACCAATCTTTGATAAATTAGAAATACGAATTCGCTCTTTTTTAATTTCATTAATAGTTTTACCGCTTAGCTTACTGAAAAGAGTTCTGTAATAAATATAAGCCAGATATACACCGAGTTTGACACCTTTGGGGAGTTTCAATATTCCGATTAAAGCATATTCAAATTCTTTTTGAATTTCTTCTTCAAATCTTTTTTTATTGAAATTATTAACTTCAATCATTTCATGTACATCAGGAAGATAAATTCTGCCTCTTTCCTCTATATCGCTTTTTATATCACGTAAAAAATTTACTTTTTGAAAAGCGGAACCAAGTTTTTTTGCAAACGGTTTAAGAGATTCGTAAAGCATATAATCATTTTTCACAAAAACTCTTAAACACATCAATCCAACCACTTCTGCGGAACCATAAACATAATTATCATATTCTTTCGCTTCATAAGAGGAATTTGTTAAATCCATTTCCATGCTTATTAAAAATTTATCAATCAAATCATATTCAATATTATATTTCTTGACGGTTCGTTGAAATGAATGAAGAACTGGATTTGTTGATATACCATTTTTAATTGCATATTCAGTATCTTCGCGGAATTTTTTCAATAGGCATCTTTTATCGTATCCATCAAAAGTATCTACAATTTCATCTGCAATTCTAACAAAGCCATAAATGTTGTAAATCGGTTCACGGAATTCTTTATGAAAAGTTTTTATTCCAATACTAAATGATGTGCTGTATAATTGGGTAATAGCTTTACTTATTTCAGCACTGGTTTTATGATATAGTTGTATCATCGTTTAAAATCCTTTCGGTTACTAATTTTGAACTAATTATAACCATTGGTAAACCTGTACCTGGAGTTGTTGAAGCTCCTACATAGTACAAGTTTGGGAAATATTCATCTTTGTTTGATGGCCTGAAAGCGCCAACTAAATTGATATCATGTGCTAATCCCAGCCCTGAACCACGATATAGATTGAAAGAAGATTCCCAGTCTATAGGGCTCATTATTTTCATGGTCATTAAATTAGATTTGATATCAAAATTAATTCTGTCGGACAAATCGGAAATTATATTATCTGCAAGCTGCTGGGAATCATCCCAATTTGCTTTGAATCTTAAATCCGGAACCGGGCAAAGTATGAAGAGATTTTCACAACCTTCCGGAGCAGCATCCGGTTCGCTAACGGATGGAACATTAACATAGTAATAAGGTTTATGCGGACTTATAGACGAAGTAAAAATTTTATCGGCGTAGGCTTTAAAATTGTTGCCTAAAAAGTAATTGTGATGCATTAGATTATTTATTTTTCCTTTAACTCCCAGATAAATTGTAAATGGGGCTAAAGTCCAGTGCATTTTATCTAACTTATTTTGATTGTATTTCTTTCTATTGAGGACAGAACCACGGAATGAAGCCGCATCCGAATTTGAAATAAAAATATCAGCGTGCCATTTTTTCCCATTCTGGTCAATCAACTCGTTTAATTTTCCATTAGAATTTGCTACTCCGACAATTTCAGTATCATAAACTATTTCAACTCCTTTTCGTTGAAGTATTTTTAATATTTCTTCAACTAATTTGTACATACCGCCTTTAACCCTCCAATAGCCGTTATGCTTCAATTCTGTGTAATTTAGTAACGAGTAAATGGCAGGCGTTTTGAATGGAGTTGCACCGAGAAAAAATGCCACAAGTGAAAAAATAATTCTTACTTCATTAGACTGAAATGTTTTCTCAACTTCCCCCCAAATAGTTTTAAAGAGATATGGAATATGTTTCCAGGGAACTTGACTGAGTTTGAATACGTATTCCATTTTACTGTCGAAATTAGATTTAACAACAGTTTGTTCCGTATCATTAAAAAATTCTGCTGCGCGGGCTAAATATTTTTCCGCTTTTTGTTTAAGATTTGGTTCGATTATTGAAAATTCTTTTTCTAACTTATCTAAATCACTCCAGATACTCCTCGGATTTTTTTGTCCTTCAAAAAATACCTGATAAATTGGATCCAATTTCTCCAATTCAATCGGCAGTTTTTCACCAATATAATTGAACAGTTCTTCTAATTCAT
This sequence comes from uncultured Ignavibacteriales bacterium, assembly GCA_963746735.1. Lineage (GTDB taxonomy): Bacteria > Bacteroidota > Ignavibacteria > Ignavibacteriales > Ignavibacteriaceae > CAVSWT01. The sequence goes on along the minus strand of CAVVCO010000015.1, from coordinate 248,196 downwards.
AAGTCATGCTCATGAATGATGGCCCCAAATCGAATTTGAAGCCATCTAATTCAAGTTTATTCAATCTACCGCCGGCAGAATGATATTTTTCTAATATTGTAACCTTATATCCTTTACTGGACAAGCGTAATGCTGTTGATAATCCACCTAAACCTGAACCTATTATAATTGCGCTTTTCATAATATTATTTTCTTTATAGATATTTTATTTTAACAAAGTCATTTTTTTAGTTTGAACATAATTTCCAGCTTTCAATTGGTACAAATAAATTCCGCTCGATAGTCCGCTGGCATCGAAATTAATGTTGTAATTTCCTTCATTCATTTCTCTATTTACCAAGGTTGCAATTTCTTGACCTAACAAGTTGAATACTTTTAATGATACTGCTTGTTTAGCCGGTAAAGAGAATTCTATTTTAGTAGAAGGATTAAATGGATTTGGATAATTTTGTAACAGACTGTAACTATTTAATACTTGTCCGGATGAAGTTTCGTTTATACTTGTCAAAGTACTAGAAAATGGGATTACAGTTCCATCCACTAAAGCAGCATACAAACCAAATGAACTTCCATTTTGATTAGCGGACGGATCTAAGAATCCAGAGGCAAATACAACTGCACTTCCGCCAGCCAATCCGCTCAAGTCAGCTTGAAAAGAAGCAACAATGGTATTGTTATCACTACCCGGGGTTACATCTAAAATATAATTTGCTGCTGGGACAGAAATATAATCTGTGATATCACCGTATGCAGCATTATCTACTAATGTTGCAACACCTCTAGCAATAACATCAACTGTCGGTGCATCGGTTGATCCGTGAAGTACAAAAAATTGTACCTTTGTTGAATCCGAAGACATCTCTTTAGCAGGAGCCTTTACAAGTAAACCAAAAGCAGTACTTTTACTATCTGGATTGGCAGCATAAGAATTCGGATCAACAACACCGTTTGCAAATACAACATACTTCTCATTATCAGCTAAAGTACCCACTGGAATAGTTGTAATTACTTGATCAGCCTCGCTTGTAGAAGTACTTCCAGCAAATATTACAGCTAACGAATCACCTGCGGGTACATCAACAAATGGAGTTGCTTGTCTGAAGGCGAAATCATCTAACTTAACTACTAAAGAATTTGTGGTACCATTCCACAAATAAACATCAACTGGATCTGCTGCTAAATCTGCTGAATTATGTATTACTTGTAATCTAGCTTTTGGTGAGTAGGCTGGAAATTCAACTACAGTACCGTTTGCAAGAGCCGCAAAGATTCCAAAAGCTTTTCCATTTTGATTTGCAGTTGGATCTAAAAATCCGGATGCAAAAACAACTGCACTTCCGCCAGCCAATCCGCTCAAGTCAGCCTGGAAAGAAGCAACAATTGTATTATTATCACTACCCGGTGTTACATCTAAAATATAACTTGCTGCCGGAACAGAAATATAATCTGTGATATCACCGTATGCAGCATTATCAACTAAAGTTGCTACACCTCTGGCAATAACATCAACTGTCGGTGCATCGGTTGATCCGTGTAGTACAAAAAAATCAACATTGCTTGCGTCGTTTGCAGTTTCTCTGGCTGAAGCTTTTACATATAAACCAAAAGCAGTGCTTTTGCCATCAGGATTAGCGGCATAAGAATTCGGATCAACGACTCCGTTTGCAAATACAACATACTTCTCATTTTCTGCCAAAGCACCTACAGGAATTGTGGTTATTACCTGATCAGTTTCGCTTGTTGAAGTGCTTCCAGCAAATATTACGGCTAATGAATCACCTGCGGGTACATCAACAAATGGAGTTGCTTGTCTGAAGGCGAAATCATCTAACTTAACTACTAAAGAATTTGTAGCACCATTCCACAAATAAACATCAACTGGATCTGCGGCTAAATCTGCTGAATTATGAATTACCTGAAGTCTTGCTGTTTGTGCATATAAGAAATTCATACTAGTAATTAGTATACTCATTAGAATTATGGATTTTATTGTTTTCATTGTTTTACTTCCTTTATTTATAATTTTTTTAATTTAGATAACCATTAACTTTTGCGTAACCAGACAATTCATACTGTAAAATTTTACGCGCTCTGTGAAGACGTGAACGGACAGTACCTATCGGAATATTATTTAATTCTGCAGCTTCCTCATAAGTATAGCTTTCCAAATCACATAGAAGAATAATTTCTTTCATCTTTAGAGGGAGTTTTGCCAAAGCAATAGAAAGTTCATCATCCAGCATATCATTGCAAAAGCCCATATTTAGATCATTAACTTTATCAAACGATATTTTTTCATTGAGTTCTTCATTTTCAAAATGATCAAGTTTTGCTGTTTCTCTGTTGATCTTTCTATAGTTATTTATGAAAGTGTTTTTCAGAATCATAAACATCCATGCTTTGCTATTTGTCCCGTGCTCAAACTGATGATAGCTTTTATAAGCTTTGTAGAATGTCTCTTGAACAAGATCCTGGGCATCATCAGAATTTCTAGCAATCTTTAATGCGTAGTTATAAAGTGCATTCCGATAAGACAATGTTTGATTTTGAAAATCATGTAATCTTCCATTTTCATGTTCACTTATCATTATTTCTTCCGTGTTATCCATTGTACTGTCCATTCTTTAATAATCTTTAATTTTATTCTTTACTCAGGAATTAGTACTGTATCTATAATGTGTATTACACCGTTCGAGGCTTTTATATCTGCAGTAGTAACCTTCGAGTTGTTAATCATCACCGAACCATTATTTATGGTTATCATAACATCCTTGCCAGCAAGTGTTTTAGCTTCATCAATATTAGCTACTTCTTTGGATGAATAATTACCAGAAACAACATGATAGAGAAGAATTGATTTTAGAGTTTCCTTATCTGCTAACAGCGATTCAATCGTACCTTCAGGAAGTTTGGCAAAAGCTTCGTCTGTTGGTGCAAATACGGTAAAAGGTCCATCACCTTTTAAGGCTTCCACAAGGTCTGTTTCAGTTAAAGCTTTTACAAGTGTGTTGAAACTTCCAGATTCAACTGCAATTGAAACTATATCCTTTTCAGAATCTTTAGTTTTATTGTCTGCTGCAAAAGCTATTGAAAAAGTTACCATTGAAAAGAATATTGCTGTTAGTATCAGCTTTGTGGATAAGATTTTGTGTATCATCTTTTATTACTCCTATTATTATTATTTAGTATTGTTTGATTACTGTGATTTTTGTTTGTCTATTAAATGTCTAATTATTGTTGATGTTAATATAACATGTTGTATAGCTTTTGTCAAGTATTATTTTATATAATTGTTTAATATGGCGTTTATTTCAAAATAATAGTTAAATTATAATATAATATTTTATTCTAATATTGACATTACTTAGACAAGTGCTTAATTTTAGACAACAAAATGGAAAAATTATGCATAAATACCCCATAAAAGTAGTTAGCCAGATGACCAAGCTAAGTGCATTTGTTATTAGAGCTTGGGAAAAAAGATATAGTGCAGTCACTCCGTCCAGGACAGAAACTAATCGGAGGCTTTATTCCGATGAAGACATTGAAAAACTTAGGCTGTTAAACGAAGCAGTTCAAAATGGACATAATATAGGGGGAATTGCCAATCTTTCAATCCATGACCTGCAATCTTTATTAGAACGCGAAACTATCAGTCCAAAATATGATGAGAATGCTTCAACTGAAGTGTTTGTTGACTCGGATTCAATTATTAGTCAATGTATAGATGCAGTAAAAGCCTATGATGGAAAAGCACTTGAAACTTTATTGTTAAAAGCCTCTTCAAAGATGAGCCAACCGCAGATGATTGAAGATTTTATAGTACCTCTGATTTATAAAGTTGGTGATCTATGGCATGATGGATTTATAAGGATTGCAAACGAACATTTAGCATCTTCTGTTATTCGCTTTTTTCTCACAAATTTGATTGAACAGCACAATCCATCTGAAAATGCACCGATAATTATTTCTGCCACTCCTCGCGGCCAGGAACATGAATTGGGTGCTTTAATTGTTGGAGTTATAGCTTCATCCTCGGGGTGGAAGGTAGTTTATTTAGGACCCAATCTACCGGTTGAAGAAATAGCAGCTGTTTCAGATAAACTTAAAGCCAAAGTTATTTCACTAAGCATTGTTTATCCAAGTGACGATCCACAGTTAAAAAAAGATTTAATCAATTTAAAGAGAATGCTTCCTTCTAATATATCATTACTTACAGGCGGAAGAGCCGCAGTGGGTTATAAAGATACTTTAGATGAAATAGGTGCTGTTATTATACAAGATACTAAACAGTTAAGAGTCCAATTAGAATCAATTAGAGAAAGCAAAAAATAATTTGTTAATAGTTCTCTCTTAATGAGTTCTATAGAAAACTGAATCTAATATGTATTCAAAACTCATTCAATGTTTCCATAAAACAGATGAATGATTTATTAAATAATTGATACCCACCGTTAGTTAATTACCATATTATTATGCGAATAAATACTTGTATAAAATTAATATAAAACAATGAACTATTTTCTAATCTAAATTGTTCCATATCTAAAAAGGAAAAAGTTATGAGAGATCCAGGTAACGGGAAAGTACAAAGTATCGATACTGAAAACTTTATTGATGATCATATTTTATCATCGATAGAAACACCACTGCATAAAGATGCATTTAAAATTGATGATCAACTTAAAATTGAATTAATAGAAAAAAATTTCAAAGAAATAATGCATATTCTCGGTTTGGATTTAAATGATGAAAGTTTAAAAGATACACCAAAACGAGTTGCTAAAATGTATGTAAAAGAAATTTTCAGCGGATTAAATCCTGAGAATAAACCACATCCAACATTGTTTGAAAATAAATTTAAGTTTAATGAAATGCTGGTTGAAAGAAACATTACGATTTATTCTTATTGTGAGCATCACTTTGTCCCCATAATTGGAAAAGCTCATATAGCTTACTTTCCAAAAAGCCATATAATCGGCTTATCAAAGCTTAACAGAATTGCTCAGTATTTTGCAAAGCGCCCCCAGGTGCAGGAAAGATTAACTATTCAAATTGCAAATGAAATAAAGGAAGTTTTACAAACAGATGATGTGGCTGTGATAGTTGAGGCTGATCACTTATGTGTGGCTTCAAGAGGAGTGAGCGATGTTGGCAGTTCGACAGTAACTTCTAGTTATAACGGTAAGTTCTTAAATAGTGAAACTAGAAAAGAATTTATAAGTAATATTAGAACTGTGTAAATTTACTATATAATTTATCTATCATAGCAAATATTATGAAGTGCTGATTGCTCTATTTTTAATGCCGGTTATTTCATAAAACTTCATCAATTTAGCTTTTTCATCTGAAGATAAATTATTACCAAGCTTATCTGCCAACTCTTCAACATCTTGATAATATTCATTTAATGGAACATCTTTATTTTTATTATTCAAAAATCCTTCCAGGAAAAGTGTTAAAGCTTTTTTATATTCAATAATTGCATCGAAATCTTTAGGCTCACTCAATGATTTTATTTCTGCTCTTTCTTTTAACAATTTTGCTATCACAATATATTTTATGTTTAGTGTTGTATTATCCCCCTGCAATTCCAAAAGTGAAACTATATCATCTGCCGAAGAAATTTCAAGCAGTTTATAATCTAATCCAAGTATACTGGTGAAAGAATTATTAATATTTTGTATTGCTTCAGTGTGATTGCCGGTTTCTTTGTTGAAGAGAATTTTTGATAGAGCTTTGACAAGCTGTTCAATCAACCTCATTATATAGTCTTGTTTTATCATATCTAATTGATCACAAACTTTAAATTCAAAATAATTTTATCAATTATTTTATTCTATTTTGAAAACACGCCAGCCATAGCCCCCAATATCAATTTTAGCTTTACTGTTATTCACGTTTAAGTTTTCGTTTGAAATTACATCTGTTAATTTCGTAGAATTATAAACTTCAGGAATTGTTAGTTCTACGGACTGCTTAACTTCACTTTTATTTAGCACAATAATTAATTTTTCATTTATATCGGCACGCATATAAGCATAAATATTATCATCAACAAAAATTGTTTTAAAATCACCATATCGAAGCGCTGAATGTTCGTTCCGCATATGAACAATTGAACTGGTAACTTTCAACATATTTTTCTCTAAATCATCAAGCTGGTTACCGAATCTCATCATTCTTCTATTATCCGGATCATCTGCCCCGGTCATTCCGAATTCCGAGCCGTAATAAATAACCGGAATACCCGGAATTGTAAAAATGAATGAATAATATAATTCAGCCTTTTTATAACTTGAAGCATGGTCAACTTTAGGAGGATTAGTCCACGCCATTTCACGCATATCAACTCCCTGCTTTGGAACATCGCCATCAGCATAAGCCATAAAGCGCACTTTATCATGGCTGTCCATAATATTTCCCATTAAATGATGGTATCCAAAAGCCGAAATTGCTTTATGCAAATCCACATCTAAGTCAGTGAAAGATTTATCTTTTTCCAAAATTATTGGAATTGCAGAATAAGAAAGATTAAAATCGAATTGTGCAGATAATTGCCCATTGTTTACATAAGAGCCAATTAATTTATAGTCACCAAAGGTTTCGCCGATTTGATAGACTTTCTTACCTGTTGGGACTTCAATTTCTTTTTCCAATTTTTTAGTTAGTGCCCGCCAGAATCTATTAGGCACATGTTTCACAGCATCATGCCTGAAACCATCTGCTCCAGTCTGCTGCAGCCACCATACACAATTATCAGTCATATAATTAATTGGGGCAACTGATTTAGTATAATCAAACGAAGGCATGTATGGTTCAAACCAGGTAGTTAATCGGTATTCATCCCACAATCTTAAATTTCTTCTGCCGTCGGGAAGCATTAAAGTGCCGAACCAGTCACGATGCTCTTTAAATAATGGGTTTTCAATATGAACGTGATGAGCAACTATATCCAGTAGAACTTTAATTCCATGTTGATGGGCAGTTTTAATTAATTCTTTTAACGTAGCCATTGTTCCGAATTTTTCTTCAACTTTATTCTCATTGATTGGCCAGTAACCGTGATAACCAGAATACCATCGATAAGGCTTTGTAGATTCACGGTAAGCGTCATTAGGATTATCATAAACCGGTGAAATCCACAGCACATTAATTCCAAGCGAATTAAAATAGCCATCATTTATTTTATCAATAATTCCCAGAAGATCACCGCCTTCATAATTTGCCTGCTTAAAAAGTGAATCATGTTGAACAGGCTTATCTAAACTTGTATCGCCATCATTAAATCTATCAATCATAATTGAATAAATAGAACCGTCATGCCAGGTTGTATGAACTTTCTCATTACCGTCAGTTTTACCATTATAAAAAAAGACAGACTGCATATTGCTTCTATGTTTTCCTTCAACTACAAGTAATCTAAGAACTTTTTCTCCTGTTAATTCATCATTAGATAACTCAACTTCAATTTTATTTCCGTTAATTTTTATTGAAGAACCCTCGACTATTTGATTGTTCAATAAAGCAATTACAGCATTATTACTTAATGTAAAATTATCTTCACCTATTGTCATATAAAAAATCAATTGTTGTTTTATCCCCATTAGTATTTTTACTAAGGATGTATAAGTAATCCGTTGCCTTACTATTTTCTCTAATTTTTAAAACAGAATTAAAGCCATCAAAACCGGTAGGTTCTGTTTCACTATTTGAAGGATCAAGAATATCTTTTCCATCAACATTAAGTTTATATGTGTAATTCCCTGGTTCTAAAGGAATTTCTGTTTCATAAACACCATCGCCATCTGGATCAGTTAACGGATTGCTGCTCCGGTTCCAATTATTAAAACTGCCGGCTACTGAAACTTGTTTGACTTTTTTCCCGGGCTTGTATTTGAATTTATAAATAATAGTTTTATTCACATCTTCAAGAAAAATTGGAATTGAATATATCTGATCATCTAAAACAAATTGCAATATTGTTGAACCGTGCATGTTTTCCGTTGGCTCTATAATAAGTTCATTATCATTTTTATTAAACTGTGTATTTAACTGATTATTATCAAAAAGGGTTATGTCATAGTCTTTAGAGTAAAAAATATCGCTGAGTAATACCGTATCTTTTATTCCTGGTTTTACTTTAATAGGTTTTATTAAGTCACTTATTACTTGAGACTTACATCCAGTAAGGTATAAAAATAATATGACCGCAAAAACGTACTTTGAAAAATTGATTCTCATAAAACTTCCTAATTTGAATCCTATATATCTTATTAATAAATTATCAATGTCCGCTGCTTAACTTAGGTTCGGCCGCAGGTTCGTGAATTCTTTCCTCTTTAACAAGCATCCATAAAAAAGCAGATATTGCTAATGTTACCGTACTAATAATAAAAATCAGATTTTTATCAGCAGCTTGTTTAATCGCCAATCCTATCCCAAAGCTTGCCACTAATTGAGGGAGCACGACAGATAAATTGAACAACCCCATAAACAATCCCATTTTAGATTGATCAACTTGCTGAGACATAATTGCAAACGGTAAGCTAATAGTTGAAGCCCAACCTATTCCTAATATAGCCATTATTATGTAAATAATTATAGGTGTAAATCCGAATAAGAGAAGCAGTCCATATCCAATCGCCATCGAAGCTATGCAAATAAAATGAGTTTTGACTTTCCCAATCTTCTTAGCAAGAGGCAACAGAACAAATGCCGGAAGAATTGCACCCACAGCATTTAATATTAAAAAACTTATCGTAACTACCTTTCCCATTTGAATCGAAACATCACCTGGTATAACTGAACCTTCAGCAAATCCAAATACTTTATATTGTACATAAGCAAACATGTAAATAAACATAGTTTGAATCCCAATCCAGGTAAATGAATGAGCAGCTAAAACTTTTTTAAACCCAATGATTCCGATTTCAGCTTTGGATTTACCTTCCGTAGTTCTAAGTAAAACCTTAAAAATAAAAATCAAAGTTATTATGAAACAAATTATTTCCACATAATAGTTATTAAAACTTATACTCAATAATTTGGCAGTTATAGCATAGACAGCATAAAGTAAAAATCCCCAAAGCGGCTGAATAGAATCTAATATTTCTTTAAATGAGGATTTACCTTTTTCTTGACTTATATCCTCACTTGTATTTTTTAAGACTGCGGGCTCTTCTATAAAAAATGTTGGGATAATTGAAAGCGCTAAAACTAGGAACACACCGGTATAAATTAAAATATAATTGTCCCAGATAGCCCCAATAACATAAGCAAGAACCCCAAATGTTCCGGAAATTGTCTGCATCCATGTATAACCTTTTGTTCTTTCAACTCCTTCCGGAGTAACATCTGCAATTAAAGAACGAGTAGGATTGAAACTAACATTTATTGCAAGATCTAAAGTTAGCGCAACAACTATTGCAACTCCAAGTATTCCGCCAATTCCCAATTTCGAAGAAATTACATCAATATTAGGTAATGCTAATAACATCAGCGCTGCTAAAAATCCACCGATTAAAATGAACGGCCTTCTTCTTCCCTTCCATAACCATACTTTGTCGCTAATTATACCTATAATTACTTGTCCTAAAATTCCGGCAATGGGACCAGCTGCCCAGACTAAACCAATTTTATCAATATCTAGTTTGTATTGAGTGCTTAGTATCCAGCTTAATGCAGATATTTGAATTGAAAGAGCAAAACCCATAGCCGTTGCCGGCAAGCTGAGAAGAGTATAAAAAGAGTTCGTAAGTTTTTTCTGAATTTCTAACATTAAGAACCTCGTTCTTTTAATTTGCAGATGAGGTAAAGATCAACCCGGTTAAAATATGCAGTAGCATTTAAATTTACTATTATTTCTTTAGGAAAATTACTCTGGAAACAATAATTACATTAAATTTGTTGGAGAATAGAAAATTAAATACTTTTCAGTTCTCAAATACTAATTTTGAAAAAAATGATAGAACAAACAAACGAAAAAAATATTACTGTTAACCGTAAAGCAAGGCATGAATACACAATTATTCAAACTTATGAAGCTGGAATAGTTTTACAGGGAACTGAAGTTAAAGCTTTAAGGCAAGGAAAAGCGAATTTGGTGGACAGCTATGCTACTTTAAAAGAAAATGAAGTTTGGTTGGTGAGCGCTCATATAAGCCCTTATGAACAGGGAAATATTAATAATCATGAACCAACAAGAATGAGAAAGCTGCTATTAAATAGAAGCGAGATTAGAAAGTTAATTGGAAAGACAAAAGAAAAAGGACTTACACTTGTCCCATTAAGATTATATTTCAAGAATGGAAAAGTAAAAGTTGAATTGGCGCTTGCAAAAGGCAAAAAAGTTTACGATAAGCGCGAAGCCATTGCCAAGAAAGATATGCAAAGAAATCAGGAAAGAAGGATAAAATTTTAATTTTATTTTATTATTTTTAGCTTCTATTTTTTCACAAATAATTTAATAGAATTTTGTAGATGACCAAAATCAAATTTGCGCCAATTAATGAACAAATGGATCTTATCAAACGAGGTGCATTTGAAATTATTCCTGAAGACGAATTAATTAAGAAATTAGAAAAATCTTTACAAACCGGGAAACCCTTAAACATAAAGCTTGGCTGTGATCCGAGCCGTCCTGATTTACATATCGGTCATTCAGTTGTTCTTAGAAAACTCGCACAATTTCAATCACTTGGACATCAAGCAATTTTAATTATTGGTGACTTTACAGGAATGATTGGCGATCCTTCCGGCAGAAATGTAACCCGGCCCGCGCTTACTTTGGAAGAGACAAGGATGAACGGCGAGTCTTATTTTGAACAGGCCTCAAAAATTTTAAACAAAGAGAAGACAAAAATTGTCTATAACTCTGAATGGCTTGGCAAAATGAGCTTTGAAGATGTGATTAAATTGGCTTCAAAATATACAGTAGCAAGAATGATTGAGCGTGATGATTTTACAAAAAGATTTAAAGCAGGTGAACCGATTAGTGTTCATGAATTTCTTTATCCACTTGCTCAGGCAATGGATTCAGTTGCAATTGAAAGTGATGTTGAATTAGGCGGAACAGATCAAAAATTTAATTTACTTGTCGGACGAGATATTCAAAGAGAATATGGTAAGGAACCACAAATCATATTAACGATGCCATTAATAGTCGGAACTGACGGAGTTGAAAAGATGAGCAAGTCTTACAACAACTACATAGGTATTTCCGATTCGCCTCAAGATATTTTTGGGAAGACTTTATCCATACCGGACAACTTGATTTTTAATTATTACGAACTTGCAACGGATATTTCAAATAAAGAATTGATTGAAATAAAAAATAAATTAAGTGATTCATCTGTTAACCCGAGAGATTTAAAAAGATCATTGGCAAAAACTTTAGTGAAAATGTATCATAGCAAGCAAGCTGCCGATGAAGCTGAAGTTGAGTTTGATAAAATATTTATCAATAAAGAAATTCCTGACGACATTCCCGAATTTATTTTTGAAAAAGGGATTGAAGAAATCGGAATTTTAGATTTAATAGTAAAAGTTAATTTTGCTCCGTCTAAAGGTGAAGCCAGAAGACTGGTTATTCAAGGCGGCGTTATTGTGGACGGAGAAAAGATAGTAGATATCGCTGCTAAAATTAATTTAAAGAAAGAATCAATCCTCAAAGTAGGAAAGAGAAAATTTATTAAAATTAAAAAAGTATCTTGAAAGGAGATGAGAATTTGTATGTTCCATCTAAAATATTTTTTACAAAAGGGGTAGGTCGTCACAAAGAATATTTAAGTTCTTTTGAATTGGCATTGAGAAGTGCCGGAATTGAAATTTGTAATCTGGTTACAGTTAGCAGTATCTTCCCGGCTAATTGTAAAAGAATAACAAAAGAAGAAGGACTTAAAGAGTTAACTGCCGGGCAAATTACATTTTCAGTGATGGCAAGAAATTCAACCAATGAACCGAATAGATTAATTGCATCTTCAATTGGAGTAGCTCTTCCTGCAGATAGCAGCCAGTATGGTTATTTATCTGAGCATCATCCCTTTGGCCAAACTGAAAAAGTTGCCGGAGAATATGCCGAAGATTTAGCAGCAACAATGCTTGCAACAACTTTAGGTGTGGATTTTAATCCGGATATCGATTGGAGTGAAAGAGAAAATATCTATAAAATGTCAGGCAAAATTGTACGATCTTTTAATATCACTCAATCTGCGGAAGGTGATAAAAACGGGTTGTGGACCACAGTGATTGCAGTTGGAGTTCTTCTCCCATAAAAAAGGTAAAGAAATTTGCTAAATGAATTTGCGTTTTGGATTGTATTTGTAATCATCGCCGCAGCTATAATAATTATTGATTTATATGTAACTGATAATAAAGGCGGCGCTTTAAATTTAAAGCGTAGTTTAATTTGGAGCGGTATTTGGATTTCTACCGCTCTACTTTTTTGTGTTGGAATTTATTTTTTTTTAGAACAAGGCCATGTTAGAAGCCTAGAGTTTTTAACCGGTTACCTTATTGAATATTCACTTTCCATTGATAACCTCTTCGTTTTTCTTTTAATCTTCAAAATAATGGATGTTCCCAAAGAACATCAACCGCATGTGCTTAAATGGGGGATTCTAAGCGCTATAGTTTTTAGAATAATTTTTATATTGATTGGCGTTAGCTTAATCAAATTGTTTCATCCTATCATTTATATTTTCGGAATCATTTTACTTTTTGCCGCTTACAAAATGGCTTTCGGCGGCGAACAAAAAATTGATTATGAAAAAAATCCATTAATTAAAATTGCGAAGAAATATTTTAATTTCTTACCAGATTATAAAGGAAGAAGATTTTTTACAAAAAAAGAAGGAAAGATCTTTGCAACTTCAATGTTTTTGACTTTGCTTTTAATTGAATCTTCCGATATTGTATTTGCAGTTGACTCAATTCCAGCAGTTATTGCAATTACTAGAGATGAGTTTATAATTATTACCTCAAACATTTTTGCAATTTTAGGTTTGCGCGCATTGTATTTCGCTCTTTCGGGTATTGTAGATTTATTTGTGTACTTGAAATATGGAGTAGCAATAATCTTGTTTTTTGTAGGGATTAAGATGCTGTTGTCTGAAGTAATTCAAATTCCAACTATTTTTTCATTGGGGATAATAATATTTTTTCTTGTCGGTTCAATAATCTTATCGCTCATTCATAGAAAACTTCAAAAAGTGAAAGAATAAAGTTTTATAATTTTGTCTTTTTACTTTTGACTTCTATAAGATAATCAATTATTTCTTTAGCATACCTATCAAGTGAATTATAACAGCAACTAAAAGCCCAACCAGCATTGGTTCAATGTCATATAAAAAGCTGTTATTAAAAAATTCATCTCGAATAAAATACCAGGCAATACTTGAAGCTACAGCAGAAATCATTTCAGCTAAAATTATTTTTTCTGAGACTTTTATTTTTGGATAATATGCACTTATAACGGGAAATATAATCCCAGGGATACAAAATGAACCAACTGTGTACCAAATTCCAATTACTGAAGGAATTAAATAAGCAAAAATAATAGAAATCATTCCTGCAATTACTAATCCATAGATAGTATATTTTTTTAGTTGATTTTCATTTTGATTTTTGTTTAATCTGAAAATAAAATCTCTTCCAATAGTCGTAGCACTTAAAAATAAAAAGCTGTTAAATGTTGACATTATAGTTGCAAACAATGCAGCGTAAAAAATTCCTTTCACTCCTGAAGGAAGAATATTTTCGGCTAATAATGGAAATGAAAGAACCGGCTGATTGAGATTTGGCAAAAGTGCACGAGCATATAACCCTGTTGAAGTAGTTAAGAAATCAAATAAAGCCCAAAAGAAAATTGAAATAATAATTCCTTTTACTGCAATGTTGCCAGTCTTCGCAGCATAACATCTTTGATGAAATCCAGGGTCAGCAAATGTCCACAATGCAATAAAAAACCAGACAATTATAAATGTGGGAGAGGCTCCTCCAGTTAATGTTAAATGTTCCGCAGGTAAATTATTTTGAAGAAAAGAAAAATCTCCAAGCTTATTAATAGCAAAATATAAAATCAGGAAGAATCCAATAAACATAATAAAAAATTGAAGTGCATCAGCATAAATGTTGGAGCGGAATCCTCCTTTAAACAGATAAACAATAGATAATAACAAAGCTAAAATTAAGCTAATAATTGTCCCAAGATGAAATATAATTGACAGAAGATTTGCTGTCATTAAAAGATATGGCGCAGGAGAAACTAAAATAAAAACTAAAATCGCTGCAATCAGTCCAGTATTTTTTCCGTATACTTCAGTCAGTTTATCGGGAATCGTGAAAAGTGATGCTGCTCTAATTTTCTTAGCAAAAAATATGGCAAACAAAAAAGCAAAAACATAATAAGGAAAACCTTGTGTAAACCAGCTTGCTATTCCATATTTGTACGTAAACTCCCCTACCCCAAGTATTCCGCCGTACCATGTGGAAACATTTGTAAGTATAAAAAGAAATAAACCAACTTTCCTTCCGGATAATAAATAATCATCTGCGGATGTTTCATCTTTTCTTCCCGCCCAAAATCCAATTGCCAGAACAGATAGGAAAAATAGAATAATAATTATTATATCTAATGCGCTAAACGAGACCATATTTCTTTAAATAATTAACAATTAAAAATGAATAATTAGCAATGAATTACCAAATCATTAATTGTTTTATATAATATTTTTAGCAATCATATTTTTATTTAATTAAAATTTGTCTTTTGACTTTTATTTTACATTAGATATTTTTCAATATTAAATAAATCCACAAAATGAAATGATTAATTTTTTTGATTTCATAAACAATAGTGATCGTTTTAAGAAATTCAAAGTTGATGAATTACTCTTTTGCGAATATAAATGTCCAATTGACCAGGATAAAGTTGCAATTTGGTCTCACAACAATGTTTTCTTTTATGTTTTGAGCGGTAAAAAGAAATGGAAAACGATGAAGTCTGAATATATGATGTATCAAGGAGAAGCAGCTTTTGTGAAAAAAGGAGCGAATGTTATACAGCAATATTTTGAAGAAGCTTATTGTGTACTTACTATTTTTATTCCTGATAATTTTATTAAAAATGTTATTGAAAAACATCAGCTTAAACTTTCAATGGATAAAAAAATTATAAGCGATAAAGTGATAAGAATAAATGTTGATGAAGTTTTGACAACATATTTCCAATCTGTACTTTCATATTTTCTCAAACCTGATCCACCACTTAAGGATTTACTAAAATTGAAATTTGAAGAGCTTATAATTTCACTTCTTTCTAACAATAGTAATCTGGAATTGACATCATATTTCAAAGAGATTTCATTATCAAATAAAATTTCTTTAAACGATATAATGGAGGAGAATTTTTATTACAATTTGGGACTTGATGAATATGCCCGTTTGTGCGGCAGAAGTCTTTCAGTTTTTAAGCGTGATTTTGAAGCTACATTTAATACAACACCGGGAAAATGGTTAACGAAAAAAAGAGTTCAATTTGCTAAATATTTAATCGAAAACAGTGAAAAAACTCTTGATGAAATCATACTTGACAGCGGATTTAAAAATCAATCGCACTTTATTAAAGTATTTAAAGATACATATCAAACGACCCCTTCTAAATTTAAAAGAAATCTTTAAGCTTACATTTAATCCCAAAAAGAACTTCTAAACAAATTATTTAAACTTTTAAGCAAAAATCATTAAAATCCTAAAGTTTAATTTTCTTCCCGTCACTAACAATTTTTTTAATAAATATTTAATTAAAAAAGGAGAAATCATGATTGCGCAGGCAAATAATGATCTTCAAATTATTGCTGAACAATTAAGGAAACCATTTGGAGATGCTGCTATTGAGATTGGGGAAACGATGAACGAAAAAAACAGATTTATTTATGAATTTGTTTTTGAAACGATGAATCTTCAAAACAATGAAAATATTCTTGAAATAGGATTTGGGAACGGAAGATTTTTCAAAAACCTTTTTGAAAAATGTAATGGATTAAATGTTTTTGGAATTGATTATTCTGAAAAAATGGTTGAGTTAGCCGAAAACTTTAATGAATTTGAAATAGCAACCGGGAAATTAAAATTAAAGTTAGCAAGCAGTTCAAATATTCCTTTCACATATAATAAGTTCGATAAAATATTTTGCAACAATGTAATATATCTCTGGGAAAATCCTTCGTATCATCTTCAAGAAATTTATAGAGTTCTAAAACCAGGCGGCAAATTTTATTGTGGAATCAGATCGAAAGAAAGCTACAATGAAACTCCCTTTCACAAAGCACGGATTTATTTTTTACGGAATTGAAGAATGGGAATCTATTTTAGCTCAAAATGGATTTACTAATATCAAAATCCTACAAAAAAAAGAACCAGCGGATCTGGAAATGTTTGGGTCCAGTTCAGCTTGAGTCGCTCTGCTTTATAGCTCAAAAGCCAAACAACTAATTAAATAAATCATTTATAATATTATAAACATAATTTATTGGAGGTATAATGAAAAAGGTATCGTTTTTTTTATTTGGCATAATTTCTTATTTCATATTTTTTGCAACTTTTCTGTATGCAGTAGGATTTGTTGGGAATTTTTTTGTCCCTAAATCAATTGACATTGGATTTCAAGGTGGAACAAGTAGTGTATGGTTAGTTAATATTTTGCTCCTTTCACTTTTTGGAATTCAACATAGTGTAATGGCACGACAAGGATTTAAGAAATGGTGGACTAAAATTGTCCCAAAGGAAATTGAAAGAAGTGTTTATGTGTTATTTACAAGTATTGCTTTGAGTTTTATTGTTTATGTTTTGGCGTCCAATTCAGACTACTATCTGGGAAGTTCACAACACTTACTTTCAAATATTATAATATTATTATCCTTTACCGGATACTTAATTGTTTTTATTACAACATTTTTAATAAACCATTTCAACCTTTTTGGTTTGCAGCAAGTTTATAGAAATTTAAAAAATCGTAAACAAGAAAATCCATTTTTGTAAAACCATTATTTTATAAGATTGGTCAGGCATCCTATTATACCTTGGGTTTTTAATTGCATTTTGGGCCAGCACCAACCATGACAATTGGACATTTGTTATTTGCAATTGCAACGACAGCTTATATGATGATTGCAATCAAATTTGAAGAAAAAGATTTAATCAATTTCCACGGAGAAGAATACAAACAATATCAAAAGGAAGTTTCCATGATAATACCACTTCCTCCAAAACAAAATGGAGCTGGTGAAATGATTGAGGATATTCCTTAAAATGAGAATTAAAGTAGTTAAAATGAGTTACAAAATGTTTTTTCATATTACTTTTCTAGTTAAACTTGAACCTAAATATAAAGTTCGAGAAAAATTAAAAAAACGTGTAGACATCCTACAATCTGAGAATATTGGTGAAAAGTTAGATATTGAAATATTAAATAAATTAAATCGAGATTGGTCTAACTTGTTATCACTTAAAGCAACGCCTGTGCTTAGGTATGAAGAAGATAATTGGAGTAATTAAAGAAAAGCGTATCTCTTTTTGTTGAAATAATTGTTGTTTCTCAAGTTTTATTTTAATAACACCGGAAATCTTTCCGGTGTTATTTGTTATTAATAGTTTTGAATAAAAATTCTATTTCATTTTAGAAGATTATTTTTTCTAACAAGATTAAAATCTCTTATCAAAAAAATTATTCCGCCTTTAATTTCTAATTTAATTTTATCTGATAGAGCAACATTACTTGTACTTTCTTTTTCACCAAATGGCAATGGAATATTATTCAGTTTATATTTTAATCCTTGCGAAGTTATTTTTGTTTTTGAATCAAACCCATAAATAGAGATAGTTTCACCCGGTATTGTTTTTAATTCAACCGAACCTTTGTAAGGAAATAACACAGAATTTTCAGCAATGATTTTTAACTTAATTTCATTAAAATACTTTATAACTATACCAAGGTTGCAGAAAGTGTGATCTAATCTATCCCCTGTAACCCCACATAGTATAGCTTCAGAGTATCCTCTTTTTTTTACTGTCTTTATGCATTTTTCTACATCCGTATCATTTTGTCTTTTAAGTTGAATTATTTCGGATTTATTAGAAAAATATTTTTTTGTTGAAGCTGAAATGGAATCTAAATCGCCGACAATTAAATCAGGAATTAAATTCAACTTTCTTGCAGAGTTTGCTCCCCCATCCGCACAAACTAAATAATTATATCCAATTTTTTGCAAGTAACTTATTACTGATTTTTGCGGTGGTTTACCGTTGGCAAGTATTATACATTTTTTCATAGTTCAAAAATCAAAATTCAAAAATCAAAACTAATAAATTTCAGCATTAACTTTTAAATTCATTTTAGGCTTTTGAATTTTGACCTTTGACTTATGATTTAGTCAACATTCTTTATAATATTATAAAACTCATCAGCACTTACAAAACCTGTTATACGCTTAGCTTCATTTCCTTTTGAATCTAAAATTAAGACTGTCGGCACTCCACGAATTTTATATTTTTCTCTCAATGCTTCTACATCAGGCGAAAGTGATTTTGTCATATCAGCCTTAAGTGTATGAAAATTTTTTGCTTCGGCAATAACTTTTTGGTCTGAAAAAGTTGCTGCATCAAGCTCATGACAAGGGATGCACCAATCAGCATAAAAATCTATTATCACTCCTCTCTTCTCTCCTATGCCGGCAGTTAATATTTTATTGTCATAATGCTGCCAGGCTATTGAGGCAGTTTCCTTTGGTATTAAAGTATAAGCTGCGACAGCAATTAAAATAATTGAAAAACTAATCTTAAATATTTTAAATCCTTTAACATTGGCTGCAAGCTTTTCAATAAACAAAAGATATATTGCTGTAATTACCATAAAGATTGGAAGAATGTATCCTCTAATTTCTTTTGGCAAAAGAGGCAGTAAAAAATATAAAGCCATTCCGATTAAAATAAATCCAAATACATGTTTTACAGCATCCATCCATTCACCTGAACGCGGCAGCTTTTTAATCTTGCCTGAAAATATTGCAAGTATTAAGTATGGGACACCTAATCCAACCGCCAAAACAAAGAACATCAAGAATCCATAAAACGGATCAGCTTTGGCAGCTACATAAGTAACTAACCCCAACACAAATGGGCCAATACATGGTGCGGCAACAATTCCCATTGTTAATCCCATAAAGAATGCTCCGTAATATCCGCTTTTTGCGCCGCCGGCTTTAGCAACCCATGAATCAGGCAGTTTAAATTCATAGACCCCAAACATGCTTAAAGAAAGAACAACAAAAATTATTGCAATAAAAATTATTACATAAGAATTTTGAAGAAGTGAACCGAATACAGCACCGCTCAAAGCCGTAACCACACCTATCACAGAATATGTGAGAGCCATCCCTACAACAAATAAAATTCCCATCAATGTTAGTTTCTTTGTGTTGCCTTCACTTTGCCCGCCAAAATAACCAATTGTAATCGGGATAAGCGGATAAACGCAAGGTGTAAGATTTAAAGCCAGCCCGCCAATAAATACGAACAGTAAGCTTAAAAACAAACCGCTATTAGCTAGTACAGAGGATATCGAACTATCATCACTTTGAGTTTTGGTAACAATAGGAGTGTAGCTTAAATCTATTTTATTAAAAATATCTTCGTTAATGGAATTAATAGCAGCTTGATTATCAGCAACTTCAATATCTAGTGTATCTTGAGCTGTTGAAGGCGGCATGCATGAGCTGTTATTGCAGGCCTGGTAATTTAATGTTACAACTAATTTATAATTACCAGGTTTTAAATTGTTGGAGGTTTTTACTAATGCACCTATGTAATTTTCACCCTGCCATACAGATAAAGGTTTTTCAGAAAAACTTAGTTTGATATCATGCGCTTTTGGATACGAAACTTTTTGGACTAAGAAATTTGTTGTATCATCAATAGTCAGTTTGGATGGGATTAAAAATTCATCGTAAGGTTTGTTTGAATTTATATGCCATGGTTCATTAATATTTACCTTCAAAGCAATTTTAAACTCACCCTTAGGTGTAACTTTATCCAAAGACTTAAATGCTTTCACTTTGAGAATATCATTTGATGCCCCAAATTGAGCAAAAAGGTTAGTTGTAAGAATAGCGAAAACAAATACAGCAATTGATAATTTTTTATAGTCCATTACTTAATTCCACTTAATAATTAATCAGAAAATATAATTTTAATATTTGGAGGTTTAATTCTTTGTACAACGATATAATTGAAGTTCAATTTTGACTTTTGAATTTTTATGTTTGATTAAGAATATCACCTTCTCCATCCTTGTACAATCGGATATCTTCTTCCATAACCAAAAGCTTTTCGCGAAACTCTTAACGCGGGAGCCGCTTGCTTTCTTTTAAACTCGTTTAAATCAACTAATCGCAAAATCTTTTTAATGGTTTCTTTGTTATCTAATAACTGTACAATTTCACGTTCTTCTTTATTTTCTTCAAGGTACATTTTTAAGACCTTGTCAAGAAAATCATAAGGCGGAAGAGAGTCTTCATCTTTTTGGCCTTCATGCAATTCGGCAGATGGCGGCTTATTAATTATTTCTTCCGGAATTATTTCTTCATCTTTGTTTATATATCTTGCCAATTCATAAACTTCTGTCTTGTATAAATCAGCAATTACCGCAAGCCCGCCTGCCATATCTCCGTATAATGTGCAATAACCAACAGCTAATTCAGATTTATTTCCGGTAGTCAATAATAATGAATTATAGTTATTCGAAACTGCCATTAAATAAATACCCCGAATCCTTGCTTGAATATTTTCTTCCGTAATGTCCCTCGGGTTTTCACCTAAAGCAGAAGCAAGGCTTTTATTAATTGAATCAAACACAGGTTGTATAGAAACATTCTCCCATTTGATGCTGAGATTGTCTATAAGTTTCTTTGCATCATCAACACTCCCCTTGCTGGAATATTTAGAAGGCATAAGTATAACTTGCACATTTTCATTTCCCAAAGCTTTAACCGCGATATAAGCCACTAAAGCTGAATCAATTCCACCGCTTAATCCAATTAATAATTTTTTGAAATTAAGCTTCTCACAATATTCTTTAACTCCATAGATTAAAGCATTTAAAATTTCTTCGGAAAAACTGGCTTCGGTTTTTAGAATTGGTTTATAATTTCCTTTTGTATCAAAAATAAAAAAATCTTCTTCATAACTTTTACCAAGTTGAACAAGCTCTCCTTTACTGTTAAAGCACATACTTGCCCCGTCAAAAATTAAATCAGTCTGAACACCTGAGCAGCAAACATAGGCTAATGGAATTTCATCATCCTTGGTTAAAACAGAAAGCATTTCTTTTCTATCTTCCCTTTTACCAAAAGAATAAGGACTGGCAGAAATATTAATTAAAACTGTCGCGCCTTTTTGCAATAATTCTTTTACGGGATCGCGGCTGTATCTTCTTTTGTACCAATAATCGGAATCATTCCAAATGTCTTCGCAAATTGAAATCCCTAATTTCTCTCCTTTGAATTCATAAACATAAATTTCTTTAGCTGGATCGAAGTAACGCATCTCATCAAAGACATCATAATTAGGAATTAAAGATTTATGCTGAATGAATTGAATTTGTTTATTGTGACAAAGAATTGCAGAATTGTGAATATCCGTTCCAATATTATCATCATCTTCTGTTATAGAACCAAAAATTAATCCTACATTACCTAGTTTGTTCAGCAATCTCAAGAGCTATTCTCTTAACAGCTTCACGAAATTCTTTTTTCTCAACAAGATCTAAAGGCGGATATCCAACTAATGATAATTCCGGACATATTACTAAATCAGCCCCCTCAGCAATTCCCTTATTGTACCCATCAAGAATTTTTCTTTTATTGTACTCAATATCACCAATTATTGTGTTAATCTGGCAAAGTGCAATTTTCATGTTAATCCGATTTTGATGTTTAAAGATAAAAAAGCTTAAAAGTTTTTACAATTGCATTTATTGAACTAATTTATACGTGCCGTTAATTTATACATTGTCATAACTTAAAGACTAAAATTACCGATAAAAAAAATTAGAAAGACTTTTCCTCCATTTTTATTAATATTTGAACCAACAGATATTAACATTGTGGGATTCAATCCCAAATGGAAAGGAGAATAATGAAATGAATAGAAAATTATATAGGTCAATTAAAGATAAAATGCTTGCCGGAGTTGCCGGAGGACTTGCAGAATATTTTAATGTTGATCCAACAATTGTCCGTGTTGTTTTTGTTATCTCTTTATTTTTAGGAGGTGCAGGAGTACTTGCCTATATACTGTTGTGGATAATTGTTCCTGAAGAACCGTTTTACTTTAATATGCCGAAAGATAAGACGCAGGAGGAGACATCAGGACAAAGTAATTATGCAGATCCAAATGAGAATTCGTCTCAACAAAATTATTCTAGTACACAAAATGATTTTGCCAAAGCTTATGAACAACAAAAACAAATTCAGCGTAAAAAACGCTCGACATTCTTTGGTGCTGCTTTAATTATTTTAGGATTTATTTTTCTGGCAGACACCTGGATCCCTCATATTCATTTTACACATTTCTTTCCGATCATTCTTATTGCAATCGGAATTGGATTAATTGTTAAAAGCAAATAAAAAGGCGGGATAATAAAATGAAAACGAAACAATTATTTTGGGGTGTTCTACTTATAGCTTTGGGCGTATTAATTTTCTTAAATAATATCGGCCAATTAAATTGGGAATGGGATGAACTTATAAAGCTTTGGCCGCTATTTTTTGTCCTTTGGGGTATATCACTAATGACTAAGAATTTAGTAGTTAAAAGAATTCTTATTTCCTTAACTTCAGTTGCATTGGCATTAAGTATTTTTGCATCATATAAAACTGCGACCGGATTTACACAGGATATTGTTTGGGATAATGGGCATGTATTTATTGAAAACGGTGATTCAGTTAATGAATATTCCGAGCTTTATTTCAGCAAATATAAAACTGCAAAATTAAAATTTCATGCTGGGGCAGGAGCAATTGTTATTGCAGATACTACTTCAAAATTGATTTATGCAAGAACCAAAGGCTACAATGATGAATTTGATCTAAATATATCAAAATACGATAATGAAGCCGATGTTGATTTTCGAATGGCAAAAACTAGATTTTCTTTTAACAATATAAATTCTAAAAATAAAATTGAAATAAATTTAAACCCAAGCCCTGTTTGGGATTTAGATATCGATGTCGGTGCGGCATCACTTGACTTAGACTTAAGCAAGTTTATTATAAATAATGTTAAAATAGAAATGGGTGCAGCTTCATTACATGCCAGACTTGGTAATTTGTCAAAGGAAACTCACTTTGAAGTCGATGCAGGTGCTTCCTCAATTAATATCTCCATTCCTGAAAATTCAGGCTGCGAAATTGATGCTGATGTAACATTATCATCAAAAGATTTTAAAGGATTTAGAAAAATTACTTCTTCTGTTTACAGAACAGATAATTTTGATAATGCAGTAAAAAAGATATACTTAAATATTAAATCAGGAGTGTCCTCGGTAAAAGTTAGCAGATACGCTGAGAAAGAAACATGGTAATTATTAAAGTGGAATTATGAATTATATTAAAATGTTTATTAATATTTTCCGTTCTTCCAAATAGAAATTATGCAATTTAGGAAAACCTCCGAGGTTTCTGAAAACCCCGGAGGTTATTAATATGGTATTGATATTCATAACTCCACTGCTCCAGTCTTTATCATTATTGCTCCAAACAATTATATAGTTTTCCATTAGGCATAATCATTTTTTCTCTTAATCTTTTTTGGTTTCCATAAATGCTTTTTAAGATTCACACAGCCGTCTTCATCAAACTCTATTCCTTCAGAGCGTAATAAATCTTCCATCAGATTCGCTTCCCCAAAATGCATCTTACCTGACAATGCCCCGAATCTATTTACAACTCTATGACATGGCAAACCCATTTCTTTCATTCCATTTAATGCCCAGCCGACAGTTCTTGCCCCTGCTCTTGTTCCGCAAGCTTCTGCAATATCACCATAAGTAGTAACTTTTCCGTAAGGAATTTTTTTAACGATTATAGTTACTTTATCAAAAAAGTTTTTTTTGGTATTGCTCATTACTTTCAATTATGAAGACTAATTCTGACTAAACTTAAGAAGAAAAGCTTTTATAAATTTATTTATATCACCATCCATCACACCTTGAGTATCTGAAGTTTCAACATCAGTACGATGGTCTTTAACCATATTGTAGGGATGGAAAACATAAGAACGAATTTGGCTTCCCCATTCAATTTTCATCTTACTTTTTTCAACTTCATCTAATTCAGCTTCCTGCTTTTCTTTTTCTATTTGATAAAGTTTTGATTTTAAAAGCTTCATTGCATTTGTTCTATTCTGCAGTTGTGAACGTTCACTTTGGCAAGCAGCAACGGTATTTGTTGGAATGTGAGTAATCCTGACTGCAGTTTCAACTTTATTTACATTTTGCCCGCCTTTGCCTCCAGAACGGTAAGTGTCAACTCTTAAATCAGCGGGATTAATTTCAATTTCAATTGTATCGTCTATTTCCGGAATAACAAACACTGAAGCAAAAGATGTATGCCTTCTTTTATTTGAATCGAACGGTGAAATTCTAACCAAACGATGAACACCGTTTTCAGCTTTCATATAACCGTAAGCAAATTCTCCTTCTACCTCGATAGTTACACTTTTAATGCCTGCTCCATCTCCTTCAAGCATATCTACAATGGTCATTTTAAAATTATTCTGTTCACCCCACCTTAAATACATTCTCATCAGCATTTCAGCCCAATCCTGCGCTTCTGTCCCGCCTGCACCGGAATGAATAGTCAAAATGCAATTATTAGCATCTTCTTTTCCGCTAAGCATGTTTCTGAACTCTGCATCTTCAACTGCTTCGTCTAATGATTTTATTTCGTTATTTATATCATCATAAAATGATTCATCTTCTTCCATCTGCGCGAGTTGAATAAATTCTTCAAGTGATTTTGCTTTATTATTTACGTTGCTCCACAGCTTAACCCAGCCTTCGAGAGTTTTAATTTCTTGAAGAGTTTTTTGTGCAGCTATTTGGTCATCCCAGAATTTGGGCTCGGTAGTTTGATTTTGTAGGTCTTTTATTTTCGCATCTTTGTTAGCGACGTCAAAGATAACTCCGCAGATTATCAATTCTAATTTTATATTCTTTAAGCTGTTTCATTTCTTCTTCGTACATGGGTTTCCTTTTCTATGTTTAATATTAAATTATAGTAAATCAATTATATAAAATTTTATTTTAGTCATAAATTCAAAAGTATCAAAAGTCAAAAGTCAAAAATAATCCGAAAAGTAAAATTTCCTT
Organism: uncultured Ignavibacteriales bacterium; assembly: GCA_963746735.1. GTDB lineage: Bacteria > Bacteroidota > Ignavibacteria > Ignavibacteriales > Ignavibacteriaceae > CAVSWT01. Next base: position 222,770 of record CAVVCO010000015.1, on the reverse strand, counting down.
TTGAATTTTTACTTTTTACTTTTGACTTAAGTTTCTACTTCCATTCTTAGTAAAGCAGCCGCAAGAGTCTTTCCTTGAGCATCAAGCTTTAAAGAAACTGTACCGCCGCCGCCTAGTGTGTTGTGAAGTAAAAAATTTAAAGCTCTTAAATTCGGCAATTCATATCTCTCAACTTCACCAAAACAAATTCCTTCAAAATGTTTTTTTACTTTCTCTTTGGTTACCTGCTTTTTAATTATTTCCCATGCTTTATCGTCATTTGCAATTAAACCAATATTGGCTGCATCGCCTTTGTCTCCGCTTCTTCCGTGAGCAATAGTTTTTTAATTGTGTTTTCATTTACACCTCAACAATAGTTACTTCAGGAGTTACTAATTTCTTTGGAATTAAAGCCGGCCAGTACGCTACGACTTCACTTGGCTTTGGTCTGCCTCCGGCAAATCCTGTTACACTTGGCGGTCCCGTTAAAATTAATGGAGCTAGTTCTTTTCCAAATCTTTCTACAGAATTATAATCATGTGAACGAACTGAAAATCTAAGCATGATTTCATTTATCTTATCTTCATTAATTTTGGGTGCTAAAGTTTCATGAGTTGCATTGTAACCAATAAACTCAGTTCTGATTTCATCAAATTTAATATTCAAATTTTCTAAACGCTTTCTTAAAATTTTATCCGCAGCTTTAGCTTTCGATAATGCATCCGGCCAGGAATAAGTTAAGCTTCCCGAAGCTGAATAACCATCTGAGTAAGAGCATGAAACTTTGTAGAATTCAGTTTCTTTTTTCCTTTTACATTATAAACTTTAACACGGTCGTTTCCCAAATCCTCTAATTTTATTGATGTAAAATCAGCCACACAATCCGGGGTAATATAATTTACCGGATCACCTATTTCATAAACCAACTGTTCCGCAACAGTTTCAAAAGAAACTTTGCCTCCTGTATTTTCATGTTTGGTTATTATCACTTCTCCATTTGGATATGCTTCTGCAATTGGAAATCCAACTTCAGCTAAATTTTCAATCGACTGCCAATCACCTAAAAAATTTCCTCCTGTTGATTGTGCACCGCATTCTAAAATATGTCCTGCTACTGTTCCTGCTGATAATAAATCATAATCATTTATCTTTCCATCCAAATTCATAAATCATTGGAGCGAGAGTTAAACCGGTATCCGTCGTTCTTCCAGTAATAACAATATCGGCACCTTTTCCCAATGCTTCAACAATTGGGAAAGCCCCAAAATAAACATTAGCACTTAAAATTTTATCTTTAATATTTTTCAACGGTTCGCCGGTTTCCATATTTTTCAATTCAGCACCTGACGCGATGATTTCATCCAATCTATCTTTAATATTATCTCCAAGCACAACTCCAATTTTCAAATCTTTTATTCCTAAATCTTCAGCAACTTTTTTTATCGCATTTGCACAAGCAGTAGGATTAACACCTCCGCCGTTTGTAATGATTTTTATTTTTTTCTCTTTACAAATTGGAAGTATTCTTTTCATTAGTTCAGGAATATCTCTTGCATAACCAAGCTCGGGGTTTTTATTTTTCTGCTTTTGAAGAATCGACATAGTAACTTCGGCAAGATAATCCATAACCAGGTAATCAATTTTACCTTTAGTAACTTGATGATAAGGAGCATCAATTAAATCGCCCCAAAATCCTTGTCCTGAAGCAATTCTAATTTTTTCTTTCATTCAGATCCTCTCTACGGATTATTTCATCCGCTACTTTATTTAAATCTTCTTGAGATTCAATTTTATGCCAGATGATTCTGTCATCGGCATTAAACCAGGTTAATTGCCTTTTTGCATACCTGCGTGTATTTCTTTTTATCAATTCAATTCCTCTTTCCAAACTGATTTCATTTTCCAAATAAGAAATAATTTCTTTATAGCCAACCGTATTCAGTGAGTTTAAATTCTTATCATAACCTTTTGAAAGAATTTCTTTCACTTCTTTAGCCAATCCATCTTCAATCATTTTATCAACACGCTCTTCAATATTTTCATAAAGGATTTTTCTATCAAGCATCAAACCATGCTGAACAAATTCAAAACTAATTTCTCTTTTTTGTTCTTCATAATGCTGCCAAATGGGTTTGCCGGTTAAATGAAAAACTTCAAGCGCACGCATTACTCTTTTCCAAAAATTAGGATGAATTTTATCAGCACTTACTTTATCAACTTTATTTAATTCATTATGAAGAAATTCATTCCCGTATTTTTCTTTTAAACTAACTAACTGTTTTCTATACTCATCATCAGTTTCAACGGAATCAATAATGCCGTCAATTAAAGCTTTTATATATAATCCGGAACCGCCGACAACAATTGGAATTTTATTTTTGCTAAATATTTTCTTACAAGTTTCTAAAGCATCATGTTCAAACTTGCTTACATTATAATCTTCATCAGGATTTAAAAGATTGATAAAATGATGCTTAATTTTTTTTAATTGTTCATTTGATGGTTTAGCCGTTCCAATATTTAAGTATTTGTAAATCTGCCGGCTGTCAGCCGAAATTATTTCTGTATCTAATTTTTCCGCAAGTAAAATACCCAATGAAGTTTTACCGGAACAAGTTGGGCCTACGATAACAATTAATTTTCTTTCCACCCTTCCCTTCCTATTAAAGGAACGAATGAAAATTGCGGAACTTCCTCCTCTAAAAAATCATTCTCATCTTTTTTGGTTATAACCATTAAACTTTGTGAATTTTTATTTCCAACCGGAATAACTAGTCTGCCTCCAACAGCAAGCTGCTTTTTATATGCTGGAGGAATTGATGGTGAGCCCGCGGTAACTATTATTCCGTCATAAGGAGCAAACTCATCCCAGCCAATTGTTCCATCTCCGTATTTTAAATGAGCTCGAATTCCCATTTTATCAAAAAGCTTTCTGAGTAGAAGAATAAATTTCAAATTGTCTTTCTATGCTATAAACTTTCATACCCATATTTTCTAAAATTGCAGCCTGGTAACCGGAACCGGTGCCTATCTCTAAAACATTCGAACCTTTTTTCAATTTTAATTCTTGGGTCATAAATGCGACGGTATATGGCTGAGAAATTGTTTGACCATATCCGATAGGTAAAGCTACATCTTTATAAGCATGATGTTTTAAGGCATCAGTTAAAAATTTATGTCTTTCAACTTCCCGAATGGCTTTTATAACAGCAGCATCGTGTATTCCTTTTTCAACAAGTTTATCGAGCTAGCTCTTCGCGTTCAGTTCTATGCATTTTTATTTTTAAGTTATATTTGAATGTCTAAGATAAAAATAATAATTATTAATTATTTTAAGTTCTTGTAAAAATAAAATTATTTTCGGAGAATTTATGATTGATACGATATTCGGTCCAATATTGATTATGTGCATGCGAATAGTGGATGTATCGCTCGATACTATTAGGATAATATTAGTTACACAAGGGAGGAAATATTTAGCAGGAATAATAGGTTTCGTTGAAGTTTTGATTTGGATTTTTGCCATTAGGATGGTTATGCAGCATTTAGACCATATTCTAAACTTATTTGGCTATGCAACCGGATACGCTTTAGGTAATATAATTGGCATATCAATAGAACAAAAAATCGGATTAGGGTTTTCACAATTAAATATTATATCCAGGCATTACACAGATGCTATTGCTGATATGTTAAGAAAATCCCGTTACGGATTAACAATTTTACCTGGCGAAGGCGGCTCAGGTGGAGTATCAATAATAGTTTTGATTGCACAAAGAAAAAATCAAAAAAATATTATAAAAAAAATTGAAGAAATAGATTCGAAAGCTTTTATTACTGTAACCTATGCTTTACCTTATAGGGGGTTCTTTCATGGGGCAAGGAAATAGATTGTTAGAAAATTTTTATTTAATTATTATCATTTGAACTTCTTCATTTTTTATTTCAATTAAAATGAATTTACTTTTAATGCTCTTTTAATGGAAAGTTACATGAAAAAAATTAATTGCATCATTCTGACTTTAACTTTTGTTTTATCATTTACCATTTTTGTATCCGGTTCTAATAAAAATGTTAAGATTAAAAAATCAAACGCCAACATCTCTCAGTCACCTCTTTCAATTAAAGATAATACATATTTTTTTAATGAAGGCTGGGAGAACGGTTTTAATTTTAATTCATGGACTACAAAAGATGAAGCTAACATCGGTACTAAGTGGCATCTAACCAACTGGGATGCTTATAACGGAACCGGACAAAGCTGGCACATGGCAGATACGTCCTTAGGCATAAACGGCGGTTATGACAACGGCTGGTATCAAGTACTAGATACTGACCCTATAACTTTAAGCGGAAGCGGACAGGAATTAACTTTCTTCCATAGATATAGTGTTGAAGCTCCAGGCAGCGGCGAAACGGGTTATGACGGCTGGGACGGAATGAATGTAAGAATTTCTACTGATAATGGAGCGACATGGGATGTTTTAACAAATCCATCTCCTGCATATACAGATACAAGTCTATACAGCTTTGGTTCTGAACATAATGAGGGGACAGGATGTTCCTGGCTGGGCTGGAACATTAGATACCTGGACGCAAGTTACATTTGATCTTTCTATTTACACAGGCAAAACAGTATTGATAAGATTTGCTTTTGCATCAGATCAGAGTTATTCAACCCCCAACAATGATAGCTTATATGGATGGGAAATTGATAATATTGAGATAACAAATAATTCTCCTTCAACATTATTTAGTAATGACGGATCATTAACAGGATTAACGCCTAAAAATAATGCTGTTTTAGGAGGCAATCTTTGGAGAATTGCTGATACTGATCCTTTAGACTCAAGTTATGCAAGCTGTAATACTGATTCAAATACTTATTTGCCGAATATGAAAAACTCACTTACTTCTAAATATTTTTTGCTGAGTAAATTTGCAACTAATATTTATTTTGATTTTGCATTGAGAGGAACATTTACTGATTTAAATTCTTTTCCCAATGTTGATTACTTTGGTGTTTATATTCAAGTGGATGGTGAATCGACCAGAAGATATATCAGCAATATTACTAATGATTCTTCCGGGACTAATTATGTTTACAGTGATGCCCCACCAACATGGACATTATTTTCAAATGCATATAACACCGGGCTTGTAAAATTGGATTCGTTAAAGGGAAAGAAAATAAGAATTATTTTTGAGTTTGATTCTGATGCAGATTCAGCAATAGGCTCAGGTTTGCAAATTGATAACGTTGTTATTTATTCCCCTCTGCCTGTATCAGTTAAAGATGAAAATTTAAATAACTCACCATTAAGCTTTAAATTAGAGCAGAATTACCCGAATCCTTTTAATCCAAGTACAACAATAAAATACACAATACCGGCCTCCCTAAATCCCAACAAGGGAGGGACTTTTACGCAACTTAAAATTTATGATATTTTAGGTAATGAAATTGCTGTTTTGGTGAATGAAAATAAATCAGCAGGCAATTACGAAGTTAAATTTGATGCTGGAAAATATGGATTATCAAGCGGAATTTATTTCTATCAATTGAAAGCGGGTAATTTTGTACAAACTAAAAAATTAATTTTAATGAAGTAAATTATCTGTCCAGACTTTAAAACAAAAAAGAGTTTCTAAAAAAAATTGAAACTTTTTTTTTGAAACTCTAACCGGATTCATCTCTATAAAATCGGTATTGCAGGTCTTCGCCTGAAATTGGAAAGCTAACATCAGTTCTTATCCCAACTCTTATAAAAAAACCTCGCAAAGATTGCGAGGTTTTTTTATGAGGCGCCGGTCGGATTCGAACCGACGAATAAAGGTTTTGCAGACCTTCGCCTTAAACCACTTGGCTACAGCGCCGTATTTAAATTTTGTTACAATAAATTTTTAGCTAACTCAAAGGTATCTTTTTAAAAAGTTAAAATCCACTTTCGTGGACTTTTGAGCGGGAAACGGGACTCGAACCCGCGACATCAACCTTGGCAAGGTTGCGCTCTACCAACTGAGCTATTCCCGCAGTTAATAACCAAACCTTAAAATTTTGGTGGCAAAATTTACTAATATTATTAAAAAAAACAAACTATTTATCTATAAGTTAATGCCTCAATTATACAATAATTTTATCAAATAATGAATTAATGATATATTAAAATCTTTTTCAATTATACCATACTTTTAGGCAATCTAATGCTATGTAAAATTATAAGTGTTCATAATTAATTGGAAATATTTTTTACCAGACCATTTATTTTTGTTAAGTTTGAATAATCAAAATCAATAATTTATCACCATGGAATATTTAATTAGCTCTATTTTAGGGTATTTATTTGGTTCACTCCCTACTGCCTACTTAGTTTTAAAAAGACATAAAAACATTGACATTACTGAAACAGGCACTGGAAATGTAGGGGCGATGAACTCATTTGAAATTACAAATTCAAAAATGATTGGAATACTAGTATTCCTTATTGACGCTTTCAAAGGAATATTAAGTGTTATTTTAATGAAAATAATTTTCCCAGGGGAATTTGTATTTCCTGCACTCGCTTTAGTATTTGCCGTTTTCAGTCATTGCTTTAATCCCTGGCTGAAATTTAAAGGAGGAAGAGGACTTGCAACAGCAGCAGGCGGTGTTGCATTTTTATTTCCATTTGTGCTGGTTGCCTGGGTGCTTTTATGGGTAATTATTTATCTAAAAAGTAAAGATATTTTAGTCGCAAATATTTGGGCAAATTTAATGTCTCTTCTCATAATTTTTTCGTCAATAAAAATAGCTGTTAAATATACATTCCCTCCTGCGGAATCTATTTCAATTGTTGTTTTTTTTTCAACTGCATTGTTGCTAATAATTTTTATTAAACACATAGATCCATTAAAAGAAATCATCGATAAAAAAAGTATAATTGCTAAAGGAAAACATCATGAATAAAAAATCACTCATCTTATCCGGAATATTAATCATTCTAATTACAATTGTTGGGGGTGTTTTCATATTAAACAATAAAGATAAAACAGGACCGGCATATTATAGTTCCAATGGAGATAATCTGTCGCTAACTTCTGCTCAGGAAAAACAAGTATTAAATAATGATATTACTAAATCAAGGGATAATGTAATTACAGAAACTGTTAAAGAAGTAAGCCCTGCCGTCGTTGGAATTAATGTTACACAAATAAGACAATACCAGGAACCTGTAAATCCTTTCTTTGATGATCCATTCTTCAGACAATTTTTTGGCGGCAGGACTTACAATCAAAAAGTTAAAAGTCTTGGATCAGGCTATATAATTTCTCCGGATGGATATATTGTAACAAACGATCATGTTGCCGGAAATGCTTCTGAAATTACGGTTACTATGACCAACGGAAAACATTTTCAAGCAAAAGTAGTCGGCGATGATAGAACTTCGGATATATGTTTATTAAAAATTGATGCAACCGATTTACCTTATGTTAAGCTTGGCAATTCAGACGATATTATGATTGGTGAATGGGTTATTGCTTTTGGAAATCCTTTTGGACTTTTTGAAGTAAATGATCATCCTACAGTTACAGTTGGAGTTGTAAGTGCAAATGGGATGAACCTTGAGCCAATTGATGATAGATATTATTTAAGTATGATTCAGACTGACGCTGCTATTAACGGCGGCAACAGCGGTGGGCCTCTGGTAAACAGTCTTGGTGATGTAATCGGAATGAATACATTAATTTATACTGCGAATGGTGTTCAGGGTAGCATCGGATTAGGATTTGCAATTCCTGTAAATAAAATTAAAAGGATAGTCTCAGAATTGAAGAAAGATGGCAAAATTAATAGAGATTTTAGTATCGGTTTAAGAATCCAATCAATTGATTCAGGAATAGCAAAGTATTATAATCTTGATGATACAAGAGGTGTTATAATAACTCAAGTGCTGCGAAACTCTCCAGCCTCAAAAGCGGGATTTAAAACCGGTGACATTATAACTAAAATTGATAATTATGTAATTAACAATGAACAAACTTTGCTAGGAGTCTTTCAGGAATTTAGAACCGGACAAACTATTTCTGTTGATATAATTCGCGATGGTAAAACTTTAACTAAACAAATGACCCTGGAGAAAACAAATGATTGAAAGATACACTCTTCCTGAAATGGGAAGAATTTTTGAAGATGAATTCAAATTTAAAACCTGGTTAAAGATTGAAATCTTAGCCTGTGAAGCAAGAAGCGAAATGGGTGAAATACCTAAAGCTGATGTTGATGTCATTAAAGCAAAAGCAAATTTTGAAGTGAAAAGAATATTAGAGATTGAAGAAACAACCAAGCATGATGTAATTGCTTTCTTAACAAATGTTGCCGAATATGTTGGGCCTGAATCACGGCACATTCATTATGGAATGACTTCATCAGATATTCTTGATACAACACTCTCCTATCAAATGAAAGCAGCGGGAGAATTACTTTTAAAAAGGTTAAAATATTTAAAAGAAATTCTAAAACGAAAAGCGATTGAAAATAAAAATACTATTTGCGTTGGAAGGTCTCACGGAATTCACGCAGAACCAACAACAATGGGATTAAAATTTGCTTTATGGTTTGAAGAATGCAAGAGAAATATTACCCGATTACAGAATGCTATTGAAACAATCAGCGTTGGGCAAATTTCAGGTGCAGTAGGAACATTTGAACATCTTTCTCCTAAAGTTGAAGAATATGTTTGTGAAAAAATGGGATTAAAGCCTGCACCGGTTTCAACTCAAGTAATTCAACGCGACCGGCACGCTGAGTATTTAACAACTTTAGCAGTCATAGGAGCTTCGCTTGAAAAGATTGCAATAGAAGTCCGGCACTTGCAGCGTACTGAAGTTTTAGAAGCAGAAGAATATTTCTCAAAAGGACAAAAGGGTTCTTCTGCAATGCCGCATAAACGGAATCCAATTGTTAGTGAAAGAATTACCGGGCTTGCAAGAGTACTTAGAGGCAATGCTGTTGCAGCTATTGAAGATGTAGCTCTCTGGCATGAAAGAGATATTTCTCATTCTTCTGTGGAAAGAATTATTGTTCCGGATAGCTGTATAGGTTTAGATTACATGCTTGACCTTGTGACTAAACTCATTGAAAATTTGATTATTTATCCTGAAAATATGATTAAGAATTTAAACATTACCCGCGGATTAGTTTTCTCACAAGCCGTTTTGCTTAAGCTTGTAAATAAAGGAGTTTCCCGCGAGGATGCTTATAAAATTGTTCAAACTTCTGCAATGGATGTTTGGGCTGATCAAAATAAAAATTTAAGAGATGAATTAAAAAAATCTGAAGAAGTCAAAAAGTATATATCAGCTAAAGAAATTGATGACATCTTTGATAACAAAAAAATGCTGAAGAATGTTGATTATATTTTTAACCGGACTGTAGAAAAGGATTAAAACACTAATAACAAATTACAGAAAACAAATAAACTAAGGCGCTATTTAAATTAAGTTAGAAACAAGAATTTATTTCACTCCTTCAGGGTTGGAAGTAATCGGGTTGATAACTTTGTTATAGTAATATCAGCCCTTCGGGCTTGTCGCATAGTGTGGATTACAATACAACAAACGCCGAAGGCGTGAAATTATTATAGAAAACAGTTCAAAAAAAATCCAAAATCCCGAAGGGATGATACAAGGAATAGTTCCAATTGAAATTGATCCGTTATGTCTTCATTAAAATTAATTTTTAGAGAAAGAAAATTATGAATAAAAGAATCAGTTTTTTTGTGTTAGTGTTAAGCTTTTTATTTATGTATTCAATTTCAATGTTTGCTGCCGATGGATTAAAAGAAGGAATGAAAGCCCCGGATTTTACTTTAAAAGATGTTTCCGGTAATTCATATACTTTATCAAGCTTCGAAGGTAAAGCCCCTGTAGTTATATATTTTTATCCTAAAGCAGGAACTCCTGGCTGCACAAAAGAAGCATGTGGAATTAGAGATAATATTAAAAAGTTTAAAGATGAAGGGATTAAAGTTTTTGGAATTTCTGTTGATTCAACTGCGGCAATAGATAAATTTATTTCTGATTATCACTTAGATTTTCCGTTATTATCTGACAAAGATAAAAAAGTAACAAGTGAGTATGGAGTTTTGGGAGATAACGGTAAAGCAAAAAGGTTTACTTTTATTGTTGATAAGAAAGGAAATATTGCTAAAATAATTGAAGTAAAAAATATTGCAACTCATGCAGAAGAAGTTCTAAAAATAGCTTCACAGTTAAAGTAGAATTTACATTTGATAGTTGTATCACATTTTCAAAGGCTTTTTCAACAATCTGGACAGATATCGTCAAAAAAATAGAAAAGATAACTCCGGTAATTAGAAGCAGATATCCAAATTCAATTTTCTTTGGCGGGCAGATAGTTTTTAAAAAAGAAACCTTTTCAACTAGACTTCTGCATAACCAGGTTGTGTTTACAGCTCAAAGGAAATTATATCAAGTAGGCATTCCATTTTCAGTTATGCCGATTAGGCTGGAAAGTTAAAATTGATACAAAATCAAATAACACTCATACTTAATTATCCTTCCCTTTTAATAATTTATATAATCCATATCCAACATCATTTTTTAAGTTATTCAGAAAAAAGATAAAATCTTTTTTTTTAGTTTCTTGTAAAACAATACTTTTTATTAAAAATTAAATGATGATTTTGTTTATGTAATGATTGTCATCTGCCAATGAAGTAATCAAATTTTATTATAGAAGAATGCAGGTTTATGGAATTCTTATTATAATAGACTACTGTATTAAATTCAGTTTTCACAATACTAAAGGGAGGGATATCATGCTCGAAAAAACCGGCTTGCTTTCTTTTACACCCGCGGACTTTATTGACTTCCTAAGAAAAGAAAATATCAGCAAATTTTATTTCGTCTATGATGATGTAAAAAAAAGTCTAATCGCATCACATACGCAATTACAATCCATTGCAGATTATTTTACAAATGATAAAAGAGATTTTATAACACATGAAGGATGGTTCTGCAAAGTTTCTGAAAATTATGATATGATTCTTGGTGCTTTTGTTCATAGAACAAACAGAGGGCAGGCTGCCGGCGGTGTGAGATACTGGGATTATGATACTGTTGAGATCTTATTTCCGTGATGGATTAAGACTTGGTGCCGGAATGACTTTTAAGAATGCTCTTGCCGGATTATGGTGGGGCGGTGGAAAAGGAGTTATTGCTCACAATCCGAAAGTGGATAAGATGAACCCGGAAGTCCGGGAAAAAATTTATAAGGAATATGGTTCTTTTATGTCCACTTTGAACGGATGTTATGTAACTGCAGAAGATGTTGGAACAAGTGTTGAAGATATGGCAAATGTTTTTTCGGGAACCAGGTTTACTACTTGTATTCCCCCTGAATTTGGCGGCAGCGGAAATCCTTCAGTTCCTACTGCAAGAGGAATAATTTCAGGAATGGAAGCAGCTTTAGAATTTTTAGGTTTAGAAACTCTTGAAGGAAAAACAGTTGCACTTCAGGGAATAGGGCACGTTGGAGAACCTTTGGTTAAATTTTTATTTGATAAAAAAGTAAAGAAGGTAGTTGCCGTAGATATAAATCCAGATCATATTAATTCAGCAAAGAAAAAATTTGCTGACAAAAATTTTGAGTGTAGATTAATTAACAAGAATGATTTAAACATCTTTAATGAAGATTGTGATATCTTTTCACCAAATGCAACCGGCGCTGTATTGAATCCGCAAACTATCCCGATGATAAAAGCTAAAATAGTATGCGGAGCAGCTAATAATCAGCTTGAAGATATGCAAAGAGATGGAAAGGCATTACACGAAAAAGAAATTTATTATGTGCCGGATTTCCTAACAAACAGAATGGGAATTGTAACTTGTGCAAATGAACAATACGGCTATATCAATAATGATTCAATGATTGAAAATCATTTCAGCAGAAGTTGGGAACATTCAATATTTAACAGGGCATTGCAGATTTTGAAAGAATCCAAAGAAAAAAACATCCCTACTGCAGAGATTGCTTTGAAACTGGCAGACAAGCTCTCCATGGAAAATCATCCAATATTTGGACATAGAGGAAAACAAATTATCAAATCGTTGGTTGAAAATGAGTGGCACTTAACATAAATAGTATCTCAAACTAAAGATGACATCTTTATAAAAGATGTCATCTTTGCAATCTTTATCTCGGCCTAAGTGGTAATTCTTTTAAAGTGTTCTATTATTTTATACAGCGGCAGAATAAATTAGAAAGAAGCCTTATTTATTCATCCTTCCCTTTTAACATTTTATATAATCCATAACCTAAAACAGATAGGCCAATGAGCCCGCCCGTTGTTTTTAATACTTTGGAATTGGCTATGTTTTCAAGACTCATTCCGCCGCCTACTTGCTTCAAATCATTGTCACTATAAATTGAATCCATAAATTCAACTCTATCTTTAGGTGATTTAAAGGTGACAGTGATATTTGAATTGTCTCTGATAGGAGTGAATTTGACGGCACATTTTTCCTCATCATGTTCATCCATATTATCTATATTTTCAAATTCCCATCTGCCGTTAAATACAGAATAAGTAACAGTGCTTCTCCTTTCCCTTGAGAATAGCGGGTCTTTAAAAACTAAAACTTCTTTGCCCTCTTCATTAATGATAGTTTTATGTTTGTCATCCTCCGGAACTATATTCGGAGATTCATTTTCAAGTGACTCTTTAAGCTTTTGAACTTCATTCGCTTTCTTAGTTAAAATTTCCCTTGTCTTAGACATTTTAGTTACTCCAATTACCTTTCAAAGATTATTGTAAATCATCAGATGAAATATCAGAAAAAAAATCAATTAATTAAATACACCAGTTGCTTGAAACTTAGATCAAGCAGTTCAAAATTGTTCCATCCGTTAAAATCAAAATGCCACCATTCGTATTGATAATTTTTAAAGCTGTGTTTTTCCATTACAGTTTTTAATATGGCTTCTATTCTTAATAACTTCTTCAGGCAAATTATTGTATGTCGAATAAGCATTTTGAGTAAAGTCGTCAAATGGAGTTGGCATTTTTAATTCTTTACCGGTTTTCAAATCAATCAAAGTTAGGTCAACTGCGCATCCTCTATTGTGACGGCTGCCTCTCCACGCTGAAGCAACAAAAGTAGTATCTTTATAAGTTTCATAAAACTCTACTGTAACACTGTATGGACGATATCCATCAAATATTTTTAAGCCTAATCCATCTTTCTTTAATTCATTCTCAACATCCAGTAAAGCATATGCAGCCGGCAATCGTAAAAATGCCATAGCTGTATCGTAAACACTTTTTCCTAAAAAATTATTATCAGTTGCATACTTAATATCAAGTATTATTCCTGGAATTAATTTTTCGAGGTTAATTAATTTCTTAGTGCTGTCTTCTTCAATTAATTTTTTATAATCAGCTAAATCATTAATAACATTTAATCCATATTTATTTTTTAATGAGTTTTGTGAATAAATAGACAGAGTAGAAATAAATAAGAAAATAATTAATGATCTAATGAAAATTTTAGACTGTTTCATATTTTATTATTAAAAATTGTGTTTGAAATAATATATCAAAATATAATCAACATCATACTGTATATCTGTGTCTAATAACCGATTAACACATTTGTTTTGCTTTATTTAACAAATTTACTTAACTAAGACGGAAATTTTCAATTTATAAGCATTTATAATTAAATTGGCTAACAGAAATAATTTTAAAGGAGAAAATTTTGAAATTCAAAATTGCTTTATTTTTTTTACTAACATTTATCATCTGTACAGGATTCATCATGCAGGCAAATGATAATAAAATTCTTCCTTATCCAATTGAACAAACAAAGCTGGATAATGGATTAAATGTGGTATCTGTTAAATTCGACAGCCCGGGACTAGCTTCTCTATATATTGTTATGCGTGTTGGTTCACGCAATGAAGTTGAAAAAGGTGTAACTGGGTTTGCTCATTTCTTTGAACACATGATGTTCAGGGGAACTGATAAATACCCGCGTGATAAATATAATGAAATATTAAAATCAACAGGCGCAGGTGCAAATGCAAATACAGCAAATGACAGAACAATCTATCACATGACTGGTAACTCAGCTATGCTTGAAACTATGTTTGATATTGAATCAGACAGATTTGAGAATCTGCATTATTCAGAACATGATTTTAAAACCGAAGCTGGTGCTGTTAAAGGTGAATACACAAAAAACTATGCAAGTCCTTATCAGCAACTTTATGAAAGTATCGCCAATACGGCATTTGATGTTCATACATATAAACACACTACAATGGGTTTTTTCAAAGATATTGTCGATATGCCAAATCAATATGATTATTCTATAAAGTTCTTCAAAAGATTTTATCGTCCTGAATATGCAACCATTGTTGTTGTTGGCGATGTTAATCATGATAAAGTAGTTGAGCTTGCAAAAAAATATTTTGGAAATTGGAAGAAAGGCAATTATAAAGCAAATATTCCTGCCGAACCCGCACAAAAAGAAACAAGATTTACTCACATTCAGGATGCAAATTTCCCTCCGGTTTTAAGCTTGAATTATAAAGGGCCCGCTTTCAGCGATACAAAGATTGATATGCCGGCTTTGGATGTAATGAGCACCATTTTATTTTCACCAAATTCTGCTTTGTATAAAAAACTTGTTATAGATGAACACAAAGTTAGAGGTTTATATGGAGGTGCAAGTGATACCCGTGATCCGGATTTAATTACGGTCCAGGCCGTACTCATAAATAAAGATGATTTGCAATATGTAAAAGATGAAATTGTTAAAGCCATTGATGATGTAAAAAGCAATGGAGTTGATAAAAATATTCTTTCGGATACTAAATCAAATTTGAAATATTCTTATGCTATGAGAATTGATAATCCTGAAGCGATCGCGAATTCCTTGTCTCATTATATTATGCTTACCGGTGACCCCGAATCTTTAAATAGGTTATATGCAATGTATGATAAGGTAACCGTAAAAGATATTGAAGAAGTTGCTAAGAAGTATTTTGTTAATACTGGTTTAACAATCGGAACAATATCAGCAGATGAAAAAGGAGGGGTAAAATAATGAAAACTATTTTATTAACATTATTAATTAGCACAACAATGTTTACCCAGGAAATTGTAAAATTAAATCTTCCTAATTCAAACAAGGTTATAGTAAAGTTAATGTTCAGGAATGGTTCTGTTTCTGATCCTGCCGGCAAAGACGGATTAACTTACACAACAGCAAATGTAATAACACAAGGAGGAACCGGATCATTAACTTTTGCAGATATTCAGAATAAGATTTATCCAATGGCCGCTGACTTTAATGTTTCTGTTGATAAAGAAGTTACCATTTTCACTTTCGAAGTTCATAAGGATTGGTTAGATCAATTTTATCCAATCATGATTGGTTTAATAACGGCTCCCTCATTTAATGAAGATGATTTTCAAAGAGTTTTATCCAATCAGCAAAATTATGTTGACCAGGTTGTGAGGGCTTCTTCGGATGAAGATTATAGTAAAAAAGCTCTTGAAGATTTTATGTTTAGAGGAACAGTATACCAGCATATGATTGAAGGCAAAAGTCAATCTGTAAAATCAATAACTTTAGAAGATGTTAAAAATCATTATAAAAATTATTTCACTAAAAATAATTTAACTATTGGCATTGCCGGAAATTATTCGGATGATTTTTTGAATAAATTAAAAAATGATTTAGAAAAATTACCCGATATAAAACCTGAAATTCCTGAAGCCCCTAAAATTGAAATGCCGGATGGAATTAGAGTGGAAATAATTTCTAAACCCAACGCATTTGGTTCAGCTATATTTACTGGATTCCCAATTAATGTAACCAGATCTGATGATGATTTTGCGGCTTTAATGGTTGCCAATTCTTATCTCGGCGAACATCGAAAATCTTATGGAAGATTGTATCAGCAAATAAGAGAATTGCGTTCAATGAATTATGGTGATTACTCTTATATTGAATGGTATAAAAACGGCGGTGGAAATATGCTGCCTCCTTCCGGAGTACCTCGTCATTCTAATTATTTCGCAATGTGGATAAGACCAGTTCAAATTGCAAAACAGCTAAGAAGCCAGTATAGTGAATTGAAAGATATAAAAATTGGACACGCTCAATTTGCGCTTAGAATGGCAATTAGTGAATTAAATAAAATAGTCGAGAATGGATTATCAAAAGAAGATTTTGAAGCCACTAGAACTTTCTTAAGAAGCTACATTAAACTTTATGTACGCACGCCGGCAGAACAGCTTGGTTATTTAATGGATTCTAAATTCTACGGCAGGAAAGATTATATTAACGAAATGGATAAGCTTTTAGCAAATCTTACAGTAGATGATGTGAACAAAGCAGTAAAAAAATATTTACAAACTGATAATATGTATGTTGCAATAGTAACCGATACAAGTGAAGCTGAACCTTTAGCTGAAAGTATTAAGCAAAACCTGGAATCTCCAATGAGTTATTCTAATGCAGTTAAAGAAGGTTTGTCAAAAGACGTTTTGGACGAAGATTCTAAAGTTGCTGATTATAAATTAAATGTGAAATCTGTTGAAATAGTTGATTCCAAGGACACTTTTAAATAAATGGATTTTTGCTATATTGCAAATAAATTTAGACTCAAGAATTTAACATTTTCGTTTAAAAAGTACCGTATAATTCTGTTTATTTAACATGAAACATTTTATAGGTTTACCGAGTCTTAATTGACAATAATTACTCTTAATAAATAAAAGAATGTATGAAAAAAATTATTTTTTTTAGCGCCGTATTTATACTGGCCGGATTATTTGTAACACACACAACTAACATTTCTAGTAAAACAATTTCAACCAATGATACGCTATCTATTGTCGAACCAGCAAAATATTATTCGACTGTAGACGAATGGATTTCTACCATATTATCGCGCTATCACTATAGAAAAGTAAATCTGAATGATTCTCTTTCTTCTGTAATACTCGATAGATATTTAAAAACTTTAGACTACAACAGAGTTTATTTCTTGCAATCCGACATTGAAGAGTTTAACAAATTCCGTTTCAAACTTGATGATGATATCAAATCCGGAGATTTACAGCCGGCGTATGATATTTTTAATAGATTCAAGCAAAGAATTGTTGAACGAACTGAATATGCCAACAAGCTTTTGGATAAAGAATTTGATTTCACTAAAGATGAAAAATTCTTAATTAAAAGAGAAGATGCTCCTTGGCCAAAAAATGCTGAAGAACAAAATGAAATTTGGAGAAAGAAAACAAAAAACGATGCATTGTCATATATTTTAACCGGCAAAGATTGGAAGACTGCTTCGAGCAATCTAAAAAAGCGTTATGAAAGTTTTCAGAAAAATGTACTTCAATATAAAAGCGAAGATATTTTTCAGCTATTCATGAATTCGTATACAGAGGCTTTAGATCCTCACACAAATTATTTATCACCTATAACTTCGGATAATTTCAAAATTGATATGAGCCTTTCTTTAGAAGGCATAGGCGCCCAGCTTCAGCAGGATGATGATTACACAAAAGTACACGAACTTATTCCAGGCGGCCCGGCTTACAAAAGCAAGCTTCTTCACCAGGATGATAAAATCATTGGAGTTGCACAGGGTGATTCTGGTGAAATGGTTGATGTGATTGGATGGAGAATTACAGATGTTGTTCAATTAATTCGTGGACCAAAAGGTTCTACTGTCCGCCTTCAAATATTGGAAGCCGAAGACGGAGCTAATGCACTTCCGAAAGAAATAAAAATTGTTAGGGACAAAGTTAAGCTTGAAGAACAGTCAGCAAAAAGCGATATAATTGATATTAAAAATAACAATCAAAATTATAAGCTAGGTGTAATTACAATTCCTAAATTTTATGTGGACTTTGATGCAGAACAAAAAGGAGTTAAAGATTATAAAAGCACGACGCGTGATGTTAGGAAATTATTAGTAGGACTGAAAAAAGATAAAGTAGATGGAATTATAATTGATCTTCGAAATAATGGAGGCGGCGCATTAAATGAAGCAATTGATTTAACCGGCTTATTTATAAAAGACGGGCCTGTTGTTCAGGTCAAAAATGCTGATGGAAAAATTGATGAAGGTGATGATCCTGATCCTAGTATTGTCTACGATGGGCCATTAGCTGTTTTAGTTAATAGATTCAGTGCCTCGGCTTCTGAAATATTTACAGGTGCAATTCAAGATTACGGAAGAGGAATTATTGTTGGGAATCAAACTTATGGAAAAGGCACTGTTCAAAATTTAATTGATTTGAATAGGGTTATTCCAGGGCAAAAGGAAAAGCTTGGACAATTAAAATTAACCATCGCAAAGTATTATAGAATAAATGGCGGCAGTACACAAAATAAAGGAGTAATCCCGGATATAGAATTTCCTTCCGCTTATGATTCAAAAGAATTTGGAGAAAGTTCTGAACCGAGTGCCCTACCCTGGGATCAAATACAGCCAACCAGCTATAGTAAATTCAGCAATCTTTCAGACGTTATCCCGGTATTGTTAAAAAAACATGAAGAGAGATTTAATAAAAGTCCTGAGTATGATTATTTAATGGAAGATATTGAAGAATACAAAGAAGCTCATGACAAGCAATTTGTTTCATTGAGTGAAGCTGTTAGAAAAAAAGAGAAAGATGACCTTGAAGAAAAAAGATTTGAAAGAGAAAATGCAAGAAGAAAACTTCAAGGATTAACGCTGTTAAAGAAAGGTGAAAAACCTACAGACAATTCTTCAAAAGACGATCCGATATTGGACGAGACAGGACAAGTTTTAGCAGATCTCATTCAATCAACAGTCGGTTGATTTAGAATAATTAAGAAAATTAATTAAGGCAGGAAAATTCTCCTGCCTTTTTTTATATTCAATAAAATTAATTATTTAATATAATTTGGATGTTTTTAAGCTGCCAATTGAGCCATTAATTTTCTTTTCGCGATAGGAAAGATTGTTTCAGAAAAAGGAAAATCAAGATCAGTTCTGCAAATAAATGTAGCCGGATTTGGGAAATTATCAAACTCTTTTATCAACTCAATTTTAATGGACTCGGGAGACTTTTCAATTAATGCATTTTCCAATGCTTTAACAAACTTTGTTTTTAATGCCCTGTATTTTTCGTTATCCGTAGATAATAAAGAACATTCAAATAGATGAATTTGCAGAATAGATTCAATGTTATCTGGAATTATAAAATAACCTTCACTTTTATAAAGCGGAATTACACCAACCTGTTTTACTTCTAAATTTTTCTCAACAAATTCATGAATAGCTAATCCTTCTTCAATAACTTCTTTTATTTTGGGAAGTGACCATTGTATCAACTGAAATAGGAACTCAATATTAGTACCTATTCTTTCTTTTTTCTCAAAAATGATTTGCTTGTTTTTTAAATCATATTCCTTAATTTTTTTTGGGAAGGATACTTCGATATTACTTTTTTGCGTTAGTATATCTTGAAGCTGATTAACAAGGCTAACTAGATCAGTTAGCGAAGGGTATAATTTCTTCTTATTAAATTCTAACTGGTAAGCTTTTAATCCGCTAAGTACTTTATATTGATTAATCTCTAAATCAATATCACACGAAATAAAATTTTCTAATCTTAATCCTGCCATATTAACCTCATAATATTTTAACAAGTTTATCAAAATAAAAATGGCAACAATTATACCAGCGATAATACTTAATTATTTAGTTAATACTAAGTGAAAGGAAAGTTTTAAATTAAAAGACAGGGAATTTCTTAGGATGTTTAAGTCATAACTACCCCCAGCTGCAGCCGGGAGTAGTTAAGATATATTTAATTAGTAAAATTTGGATATAGAATTTTATATCTCAAATTTAATTCCTTGAGCAAGGGGAAGTTCTGTTCCATAATTTATAGTATTTGTCTGGCGTCTCATATAAGTCTTCCAAGCATCTGAACCGGATTCACGTCCGCCGCCGGTTTCTTTTTCGCCGCCAAAAGCACCGCCTATTTCTGCACCGGAAGTTCCAATATTTACATTTGCAATTCCGCAATCGGAACCTTCAGCAGATAAAAACTTTTCTGCTTCTCTTAAATTATTTGTGAAAATAGCTGAAGATAATCCTTGTACAACTCCATTATGCAATTTAATAGCATTGTCAACTTCACCTTTATATTTTATTAGATAAAGTATAGGAGCGAAAGTTTCTTCTTGCACTATTTCATAATGATTTTCTGCTTCGGCAATCACCGGGTTTACATAAGTACCAGACTCATAATTTTTCCCTTTTAATACTTCACCGCCGTATAAAACTTTTCCGCCTTCTTTTTCCAATTTAACTAATGCATCCTTGAACATTTCAACCGCATCTTTATCGATCAAAGGCCCAACATGATTTTTTTCATCCAATGGATCGCCAATCTTTAATCCTTTGTATGCTTTGATTAGAGAATCTTTTACTTTATTATAAATTGATTCATGAATAATTAATCTTCTTGTTGAAGTACATCTTTGCCCGCAAGTTCCAACTGCTCCAAAAACAATTGCCGGCATGGCCATTTTTAAATCAGCGTCGGGTGTAATTATAATTGCGTTGTTACCACCCAATTCTAATATAGCCTTACCAAATCTTTTTGCGATTGCTTCACCTGCGTGCCTGCCTACTTTTGTTGAACCGGTAACCGAAATCAATTGAATTCTTTTGTCATTTAACATTCGTTCACCAATCGTTGAACCGCGTCCTATAACTAAAGAAAATACACCTTCAGGCAATTTATTTTCCTTTAATACTTCAGCTATAATATTTTGAGTTGCGACCGCCGACAACGGAACTTTCGAAGAAGGTTTCCAAATATTAACATTACCGCAAACAGCGGCAAGCATTGCATTCCATGACCACACAGCTACCGGAAAATTAAAGGCCGAAATAGTTGCGACTATTCCCAAAGGATGATATTGGTCATACATTCTATGATTGGGCCTTTCCGAATGCATTGTAAAACCATAAAGTTGTCTGCTTTGTCCCACAGCAAAATCACAAATATCTATCATTTCCTGTACTTCACCTAAACCTTCTTGCAAGGATTTTCCCATTTCATAGGAAACTAATTTTCCTAAATATGGTTTGTATTCTCTTAATTTTAACCCGATTTGCCTAACTATCTCTCCTCTTTTGGGAGCAGGCATTTTTCTCCAAACCAAAAAAGCCTCTTCTGCTTTATTAATAATTTTTTCATAATCTTTTTCTGAAGCTTGGTGAACCTTTGCTATTAATTTGCCATCAGTTGGAGATATAATATTTAATTCACCCTGTTCTTTTGTTTCATTCCACTTCAGACCAGTGGAAGAACCGAAATTTTCTTTATTAACACCTAATTTCTTTAAGAAATCCATAGCCTTAACTCCTTATATAATTTATTTTATAGATATTTGTTCAATAATATTTTTAAGATTTATCTTACTCATTTTATTTTCTATATCAACTTGAATATCAGCAAATAGACCGAGAAAGAATTCATTTAATTTTGTAATTTCGTTTTCTGTTTTATGTTTTTCGTTAACATCCAGATAAAAAGCCTTTCTATCTTCAATAGCACAATATATTTCCTGAAGATGTAAGTGATCCGGGCTCTTCTTAAGTGCAAATCCTCCTGTGCTCCCGCTTATACTTAAAACAATATTACTTTTAACAAGCATGGATAAAATTTTTCTGAGTTTTGATGCATTTATCCCTGTATATTTTGCTATTTCATTACTACTTTTAGGTTCCGGGTAAACTTTTGAAAGATAGCATAAAGCTTTAACAGAAGTTGATAATTTTGTTGATGCTGACATAAAATTTTTAATTTGTTACAGTAAGTGTAACATATTATGAATTGAAAATCAAATGCATATTTTTCGATTGAAAATCTTTGATAATAGTCGTAACTTGCAACAAGAAATTATGAATTCTAAACAAATGCAAAACTATATTTCATTTAAAAAGGAAACAGGACTTTCAATTTTGCGGAGTTACTTTATATCCCGCTTCGAAAACGTATTTTAAACTACTCCCTATCCTCTTTAATCTTAATCAAATAATTTTATTCAAAATTTTTCAATTATTCATGGGAGAATTACATGGAAAACAAATTTTATTCAAGCGAGGAATTGATGGAAGCATATTCTTCTGTTCAACCTGATCAAGTTCATACAATTTTAAAAAAGCATATGCTGGTTGACGGCTTCAGCATAGTTTTGGATTTAAAAAGAAGTCATGGATCAAGAATAGTAGATGAAACTAGTGGAGATGAATATTTAGATTTATTTACCTTCTTTGCTTCCTCTGCATTGGGAATGAATCATGAAAAACTAAATACTGACGAAGTTAAAAATGAATTAACATTAGCTGCAATTAACAAACCTTCTAATTCTGATATTTATACAACCTTAATGGCTGACTTCGTAGATACATTTGCTAAGATTGCCAAGCCTGACTTTATGAAGTATTTATTCTTTGTTTCAGGCGGCGCACTTGCCGTAGAAAACGCTCTAAAGGTAGCTTTTGATTGGAAAGTTCAGAAGAATTTTCTAAAAGGCATCAAAGAAGAAAAAGGCCATCAAGTAATTCACTTCAAAGAAGCTTTTCATGGACGTACCGGCTATACAATGTCTTTAACAAACACCGATCCTAATAAGGTAAAATACTTTCCTAAATTCGATTGGCCGAGAATTACAAATCCAAAAATAACTTTCCCACTTACTGAGAATTTGGAAAAAGTTATTGAGTTGGAGAAAACTGCAATTGAAGAAATCAATAATGCAATTAAAAATAACCCTGATGATATAGCTGCAATCATCATCGAACCAATTCAAGGTGAAGGTGGCGATAATTTCTTCCGTAAAGAATTCTTTATGCAGCTTCGTGAAATAGCTGACAAAAATGAAATCTTATTAGTATTAGATGAAGTACAAACCGGTTTTTGCTTAACTGGTAAATTCTGGGCATCAGAATATTTTGTTAAACCCGACATTATAGCTTTTGGTAAAAAGGCTCAAGTATGCGGAATTATGGTTTCAGATAGAATTGATGATGTTAAAGAACATTGCTTTAGAAAATCAAGCAGAATAAATTCTACATGGGGCGGAAATCTTACGGATATGGTAAGATCTAAACATATCATGAGAATTATTCAAGAAGAAAATTTGGTCAATAATTCTTTTGAGATGGGTGAATATTTACTAAATGAATTATTTAATATTCAAAAAGAGTATCCCAGTCTTATTTCGAATGTAAGAGGATTGGGGTTAATGTGCTCATTTGATTTGCCTGACGGAGAGGTCAGAAACAAGTTTGCCTCTGAATGTTTCAAAAACAAATTGATAATTTTAGGCTGTGGTAAGAAATCGATTCGGTTCAGACCCGCATTAAATATTACTCAAAGTGATTTGGATGAAGGCTTGCAAATTATCAGAAATGTTTTAAATTTATTGTTGTCAAATAAATAAAATATTTAATAAACTACTTGCATGATGTCCCGCCTTTTGGCGGGATTATCATTTTAAATTTATAGCTACTGTTTTGAGTAAAACGTTATTCATTGTAAGCACACCAATCGGGAATCTAAAAGATATTACTTTTAGAGCAATTGAAACTTTAAAAGATGTTGATTTTATTGCCTGTGAAGATACACGAGTTACTGCATTTCTATTGAATCATTTCGAAATTAAGAAAGAAATGATATCGCTTAATGCCGCCAATGAATCCAACAAAATTGAATATGTGATTAATAGAATTGAATCTGGTGAAACCTGTGCTTTAGTTTCAGATGCAGGAACGCCAGGAATATCGGATCCCGGAGTAAGATTAATTTCCGCATCAATAAAAAATGGAATTGCCGTTATACCTATTCCTGGTGTTACTGCAGCAATTACAGCATTATCTATAAGCGGATTACCAACAGACTCATTCGTGTATGAAGGATTTCTTCCGCAAAAAAAAGGCAGGCAAAAGAAGTTAAAAGAATTAGCCGAAGAAAAACGAACAATTATTCTATATGAATCTACTTACAGAATAGAAAAATTATTGAGCGAACTTTCAGAATATATGCCGAAACGGATTATCGTTATTGCACGTGAATTAACAAAAAAGTTCGAAGAAATCTGGCGAGGCACTTCTAAAGAAATTATCAATTCTTTAAAAGAAAGAACCATTAAAGGAGAATTTGTAGTTGTCATCTCCCCTATTAATTGGAAAGAAAATAAATAAATTATTTTACTTTTTGATGCTTACTACAAAAATATGAAGTCCTTCCTCCAATAGTATTATGTTTTATTTTACCATTACATTTCGGACAATTGTCATCATCTTTTCTAAATAACACCAACCATGTTTCAGGATAGTTATCAAAATCGGCTTTATTCTTTACTGCTTTATTCAAAATTCCTCTCATTGATTTGTGGATAGCCTGAAAATCTTTCACATCAAAATTTTTTATTAAAGAAGCCGGATGAATATCTGCATGAAAAAGAATCTCATCCGAATATAGATTCCCAATACCTGCAAATGTTTTTTGATCCAATAACGCAGCTTTTATGTTACCGGTTTTCTTTTGCAAAATTTCCCTAAACCTTTTAAAGTTCAATTCGCTACTGGATGGATCTACTCCAAGTTTTTTCTTTTTTATAAACTCATCAATATTTTCTATCAGAGTTACTTTCCCGAATTTCCTTTGACAATCATAAGCCAGATGATAGCCATTTGAAAAACTAAATAGAATTCGAATATGGTTAGAAGCCTCATTTTCATTTTTAAAATATTTTAGAAAGCCAGTCATACCGAAATGCATAACTATAATTTTATTTTTATTTAATTGTGCAAATAAATATTTCCCATGCCTATATGTAACTTTGAACTTCTCTCCTATTAATTTGGATTCAAAGCTCTTGCCGGAAATATTTGACAGAATACTTTTATCAAGCACTTTGACATTTTTAATTGTTTTATTAATCGAGGTAGAATCAAAATATTTTTTATAGCTTTCAACTTCCGGTAATTCTGGCATAACAATTCTATGATTTAATTAATAATGTATTAGTTCTATTATTTTTTATAATCCTATCTGTAAACCAAATAAGAAGTTTCTTTCAGCAGCAGGAAAAAATTCTGCTCCAATTGCGTTGGCAGAATAAAAATTATCAAAAATATTAGTCGCCTGGAAAAATATTTTGCTTGCATTTAATGACTTGAAAGCATTAAACGAATAACTTACAAAAAAATCTGATGTAAAATAGGCTTCATTTACATTGTCAGTGTAGCTAACAAAACCCGGATACTGCTTTAAATATTTATATAGATTTGAATCATAGTAATCCGAATAAAACTTACCAACATATCTTCCCTTCAATTGAATGAATAACGGTTCTTTATCATAGCTCAAAGCAAAGTTAAATAAGAAGTCAGGGAAGCCGCCAATTTTATTACCGCTCAAATCAATAAAATCGTTTTGATCGATATAATAAGTTCCTTCATTCACATAATTTTTGCTAAAAGTAAAATTTGACATTAAAGATATGCTGCATGGAAATTTCAAGGTTCCTGATAACTCAGCTCCTTCATGAATTGTGCTACTCATGTTTCCAGTTATTGGCTGCCCAAAAATATCAAGTTTGCCGTTGTTAACAATTTCATTATCAAACAGCATATAGTACAAATTTAATGAGATATTGAAATTTTTCTTACGAATCGAATAGCCTAATTCAAAATCATTCATAGTTTCCGGATTTACATAAGGTGAATTAAAATCATAAGAGCCATTAGTATCTTGAATAAATTGAGGTGTTGAACCCCAAATTGATGCCTCCGCAGAATAATAAGTTCCAAGTCTAGGTTCCCTGGTTACCCTTGCAAAAGAAAAATATATATTTTGTTCAGGATTAAATTTATAGTTGATACCCATTCTAGGATTTAAATATAAGCCATCAATATTAAAACTATTATTATAAAAATATTCATTGTAAAATTTATATTTATGATATGCCAACTGCAGTTCACCTAAAACATTCCAATGATCATTAATCATATATGTTTCATGAATAAATCCATTTAAAATATCTTTCGCACCATTAAAATAATAGATGCGGTAATCACTTGATAAACCCTCCGGAAGATTTGAACCATATGCTATACTTCCCCAATGAGTAGAGCGATGAATTCGAAACTCACCGCCAACAATCAATTCACCGTTTTTATGTTTGAAACTTACTTTAGGAATCCAGCCGTATTGTTTGTTTTCAACTTGTGCTTTAATTAGTAAATTAGATGGATTTTGTAGAGGGTCAAAACCATCATTAAAAGTTAAGTGCAGTGAAGTTGTGTCCAATCCTGTACCGTCATAGTCAAAGAATCCGTTTCCAAGTACTAAAAATAATGCTGAATTAAAAGTAACATTATCATTTATATTATATTCATTTAAAAGTTCAAAATGGGGCTGAGAATAATTCTCAATCTCATCAGGTCTTCTGGGCTGAACATAAGTAAATGTATCTGCTTGTGTATCTGTTTCCCAATAAGAATAATTTTTTCTTCTTAGATTTTTATCTTTAATTGCAAATTTTGGAAGGCCGTTATAGGATAATCCATCCGCAATTGGCCCGCCATAAAAATTTACTTGTGATGTAAGCTTATCATCATATCTAACTGCAGAAATATGATATGAATTAAAATTGACCCATGAATTATCTCTATAGCCGCTGCTTAATATTTTAGAAAGATTTGCATATACTGAATATTTATTATCAATTAATCCGCTTGAAAAAGAAGCTGAATATTTTCTAACATTATAACTTCCCAATGAGGTAGAAAGATCAAACTTTGGCTCGTTGGAAAATGTTGAAGTGATAATATTAATTGAACCGCCAATTGCCGGGTATCCAAATACTCCTGAACCTGCGCCGCGTTGGACTTGAATGACTTCTGTACTCGATAGCAGATCAGGAATATCAAGCCAGTAGACATTATGATCTTCAGGATCGTTTTGAGGAATCCCATTAACTGAAACTGAAATTCTTCTTTGATCAAATCCTCTAATACTTAAATAATTATAACCTATCCCATTTCCATTTTCAGAATAAAAGGTTGTGGAAGGTAAACTGCTTAAATATTCGGGTACATCCTGAACATTATAATTTTTTTCAATTTCACTTCTTTTTATTTTACTAAATGCAAGCGGGGTGACTCCTTCTTTCCCTAAACTTCCTTGAACAAGAACGGATTGTGACGGAATAACTTTTGGAGTTAGTTCAATTTTTAATTCATTGTTGTCTGACAATGATTGAAGAGAAATTATTGCCGTTTCATATCCGACATAAGTAACGATGAGATTTGATGTAGATGAAAAATTTCCTGTTAAAGTGAAACTGCCATCATCTTTAGAGGTGGTGCCTATCATTTTATTTTCTTGGATAAAAATATTTGCCTTAGGCAATGGAAGTTGGGTATTGTAATCCAAAACCTTACCTGAGATTGTTTTTGTCTGAGGGAAGACTATGAATGATAAAAACAAAAAAAGAATAATTAAGTATTTCATTTTAACCTCTTTAAAATAAAAATGCCGTTTGGTAAAACGGCTAAATACTTAAATACTCTTTAACTCGTTTTCCTACGCTGGTATTATCCAGATCAGGTTCAAGGGTATCATCTCAGCTATCCCAAATAAATCGGGATAACACCCCTAACAGCATTTCAAAATTTCAAAAAAACAATTATTTTTTTTAGAACCAATTCAAAAATTATAATTTATAAACAATTATTCAACTCTTAACTTTTGGCCAACAACAATTTTATTATTATCAAGGTTATTTAAACCTTTCAATCTGCTTACGCTCATTCCATATTGATGAGCAATAGTGTATAAAGATTCTCCTCTTTCAACTCTATGAATTTGTGCACCTTTAATATTTGAAGAAGAATTATTTGCTACTTCATTTCCGGGAGAAACCTTTAAACTTTGTCCAGGAACAATTTTGTTTCCATTCAGGTTATTTAAATCTTTCAAATCACTCACGCTCATTCTGTAATCATGAGCGATAGAATATAATGATTCACCGTTTCTTACTGCATGAACATTATTTCCATTATTTGACGATTCCGGAAGATCATTAATTCCTTCATCAGATAAAACTCTTAATGACTGCCCTGCAATAATTTTATTGCTTCTTAAGCTGTTCCACCTTCTAATGCTTGAAGCAGATACTTTAAATAATTCTGCAATCTCACCTATTGTATCACCTTTTTTAACTTTATAATAATTAACGTTTGCAGATGTCTTTGTAGTATTATCACCAAGAGATGATGCATCAGATCCGCCGTATATTTTTAATGTTCTACCTGCAATTAGAGTATTATCATCTATGTCATTCCATTTTTTTATTTGACTGGCTGATACACCAAACTTGACTGCAAGTTCACCAATAGAGTCCCCTCTTTTAATTTTATATCTGTAAACATCACTGGATGAGTTTGATGTTTTATCATTAGAAGCAACATATTCAGTATAGCCGTGAGTATATATTTTTAATTTTTTTCCAGCAAAAATTCTATTACTTGAAAGATGATTCCATCGTCTAATAGAACTTGCATACACGTGATATCTTTCAGCAATAGTAGAGAGTGTTTCACCTCTTCTTATTCTATGATATACGTATTCATTATTGTTTCTTTTTGCAATATTTTTCGCAACTGTTTTTTCAATTGCTGTTTGATTATCTATGCTTGAATAAAATTCTTTTTTATCTTCAGGGACATAAATAACAAGCTTTTGTCCGACATTTATAGTTTGTGTGTAAGGGATATTATTCCAATTTCTTATATCACTTACCCTTGTATTAAATAAATCTGCAATACCTAATAAACTGTCATTCTTCTTTACATGATAATCAACTGCAACTTCTCCTTCAGGAATTATTGATTCAGATGAATCACCGGACTGATCTTCATCCGGGGAATTTACATTAGAATTTTCTGCAACTAATAATTCATCGCTTTCAGGGACTGTTGAACTTGAATCGTTATCACTAACAGTTTCGAACCCGTTTTCATTATTATCAGAAGCATCTGCTATATCTTTATTTAAATTTAAATATGGAGAAACATATTCACCATCACCACTATCATTTGCAGCCTCTGTATTTGTATTATATGCATTGTCAGAATTTGATATGTTAGATGATACAGGTATTTTTAATGTAACTCCAGGATATAATCTTGATTTGATTGATATATTATTAGCATCAGCAAGATCATATTTAGAAACATCATATTTAACTGCTATCTTTGATATTGTTTCACCTCTTTTAACCGTATGAACTAAATAATTTCTTTTAGCACTTTCTGGAATGTTTTTTACATTCGAAGCAAATAAATCAAGCTTATTTTTTGGAATTTTAAGATCATAACCACCAGGATATGAAGATGGAGTTGATAATTGAGTTAGTTCCGGGTTTAAATTCATTAATTCATCTAATTGAATACCAGCGCAGCTAGCAAGAAATGTTAAATCAATTGCATCATTAATTTTATATGAATCGTATTGTACAGGTTTTTCATAAGCAATATTATTAAAATCATATTTCTCAGGATTCATTGCTATTAAACATACTGCGATGAACTGCGGAACATAACTTCTGGTTTCTTTGGGAAGATATCTTCTAATCGACCAAAAATCATTGTCATGAGCTCTCCTCTCAGCTCTTTTTATCCTGCCTTCTCCTGCGTTATAAGCAGCTAATGCAAGATACCAATCTCCAAGTGAAGCATGTAAATCCCTCAAGTGCCTGGCAGCAGCTCTTGTGGACTTTTCAGGGTCTCTTCTTTCATCATAATAAAAATCAGACTGCAAGCCATATAGTTTTCCAGTGGATTTAATAAATTGCCACATACCAACCGCACTTGCCCATGACCTTGCTGTAGGGTTTAATCCACTTTCCACCATGCTTAAATAAACTAATTGCTGTGGAATGCCTTCCTGTGCAAATATTTTTGTCATCATCGGGAAATATTTACCGGAACGTTCTAGCCACAAAGTCATATAATTACGGCCTTTTCCAGTAAAATAATCTGTCCATTGTTCAACTGTAGAATTAACTTCTAATGGAACATCAGCGGGTACAATAAATTTTGTCTGTTCTTTTACGTCTTCAGATGATTGGATTTCCGGCATATTTTTGCTCGTCCACTCTTCATATGCGGCAAAAGATACATCAGAAGGAAGTTCGGTTAAACCGTCAACGTATTTACCATAATCTTCTGTGATAGATTTTTCCAATTCAACATAAGCTTCATTTTGCTCAATTCCGGGATAATAACTTAGATTATTTACAATTCTTAAAGCTGATTCATAATTTTCAATTGTCTCCTTAGTACTGTTTAATTCCTGTTTTGCTAAAGCTGCAACATAAAATTGCCTTGCCTGCTCAAGCATTTCTGAAACAATGGAAGTACTTTTAGGAGTGACTTTAGGAGTGATCTGCGTATCTTTTGAAATTTCTTTATTTCCACTGCAGGAAACAAAAACTAGTGAAAATAAAGAAATTGAAAAGATGAATATTAGACTTTTAATCATGAAAGCTCCACATATTTATAATTAAGTGTTTAAAATAATCTTTATATCGTGCATTATCAAGGAAATAATGAGACGAATATAATTATCTATTGTAATATAAGGACTTAAATTGGTTTTTAACTTTGTCCATTTATTTAATTAGGAAATTAAAATATTGCTTTAATAAAAAACATCAGGAATTCCCTTAAATTAGTGTACAAATAATATACCACAGTTATAATGGAATATTCCCATGTTTCTTTTGGGGATTTTTATCAACTTTGGTTTTTAATAGGTTGAATGCATTTACCAATCTTTGTTTTGTATCCGCAGGTTTAATTACATCGTCAATAAAACCTCTTTCAGCAGCAATATATGGACTAGTAAATTTTTCTATATAGGACGATAATTTTTTTTCTAATTCTTTCTCCGGATTTTTTGAAATTGCAATTTCTTTTTTAAAAATAATCTCAACTGCACCTTTCGGGCCCATTACAGCTATTTCTGCAGATGGCCAGGCAAAATTAAAATCTCCACGAATATGTTTAGAATTCATCACATCATAAGCTCCGCCATAAGCCTTACGAGTAATAACTGTAACCTTTGGAACTGTAGCTTCGCAAAAAGAATAAAGTAATTTAGAACCATGGCGAATAATTCCATTCCATTCTTGTTCAGTACCCGGTAAAAATCCAGGAACATCAACTAGAACTAACAACGGAATATTGAATGCATCGCAAAAGCGAATGAATCTAGCACCTTTAACTGATGCATTAATATCCAAAACGCCAGCCAAAACTTCGGGCTGATTAGCGACTATTCCAACCGCAATACCTCCAATTCGGCAAAAGCCGGTTAAAATATTTTCTGCAAAGTGTTCATGAACTTCAAAGAAATCATCATCAATAATCCTTGAAATAATTTCCTTCATATCATAGGGTTTATTAGGATTATCAGGTACAATAGAGTTTAAGCTTTCATCGTGAATTATTTTCGAATTATCAAAATCTAATTCAACTGACCTATCCATGAAATTCAAAGGAAGAAAACTCATTAGCTTTCTAACATTCATGAGTGTTTCGATTTCATTGTCAAATATGAAATGAGCAACTCCACTTTTGCTGGCATGAGTCTCGGCTCCTCCTAAATCTTCAAAAGTAACATCTTCATGGGTAACAGTTTTAACTACATTCGGACCTGTAACAAACATGTAGCTTGAGTTTTTAACCATGAAAATAAAATCTGTAATTGCAGGAGAGTAAACAGCACCGCCGGCACAAGGCCCAAGCACTACTGAAATTTGCGGCACAACTCCGGAAGCTAAAGTGTTTTGTAAAAAGATATCTGCATATCCGCCAAGGCTTACAACACCCTCCTGAATTCGAGCGCCGCCAGAATCGTTTAAACCGATTATAGGAATTCCAACCTTCATTGCTGTCTTCATTATCTTTACAATTTTTTCTGCATGGGTTTCGGAGAGTGAGCCGCCAAAGACTGTAAAATCTTGACTGTATAATGCGATTGGCCTTCCTTCAATTTTTGCAAAGCCTGTTACTACACCGTCACCTGGATAATTTTTTTTATCCAAACCAAAGTCATTCGACCTGTGTTTAACAAAAATATCTATTTCTTCAAAACTTCCTTCGTCAACCAAAATATCAATTCGTTCACGAGCTGTTAATTTACCTTTATCATGCTGTGCTTTAATTTTTTCAGAACCGCCGCCAAGCTCGGCATCTTTTTTCTTTTTTTCTAATTCCTTCAGCTTATCTTCCATCCGGTTCCTTTAAAATTAAGATATTAACTTCAGCAAATAAATCGATATATTAAATGGAAAAATTTATAACGTCTATCTCATTTTTTGATTTGAAATAATTTTCAATTTCATTTCTTACTGATTCATAAATACTAATCTTTGAATCTATAGATTCATCTGATACTGAATTTGATATCTATTTCTTTAACAATTTTTCCCGGTTTTCCTTCCATCAAAAATATTTTATCTGATATTGAAATCGCTTCCTTTATATTTGTTGTTGCCAAAAGAAAATTCATATTTAATTTTTCTGCAACATTTTTAATAAGGCCATTCATTTCATTCCTTATTTCAATTTTCATCCTTTTAAATGAATCATCAATAAGAATTATTTTTGGCTGGCAGGCAATTGCTCTTGCCAGCGAAATTCTAAATCTAAATCCAAGACTTGATTCATGGGCGGTATGATTTTCATATCCTGTTAATCCAACTAAATCAATAATATTTTTTAAATCTACTTCACTAATATTTTTTGATATAATTTTTTCTGCAAATAAAATATTGTCTTTTACATTCAACCATGGAAAAGAGGAAGGTTCCTCAGGAATTAAAACTATATCATTCGGTTTTATATTATTGATGTTATTATTTTCAAGAATCACTTCCCCACTATTATAACTTATAACTCCTGAAATAATTTTTAATAATGTTGACTTGCCGGCTTCAAATGGAGCTAATATGCTGTTTACATTTCCTTCATTACTATTTGCTTTTATTGAAAAGTTGATATTATCAAGGACATGAATTTTGGAGCCATGAAGCCCTTCAAAAAACTTCGTGAGATTATTTACACTAAGTAAATTTTTATCCTGATTCAATTTTAATCCCAGAAAAAATGTTTTGTTTTAAAATGCCTTAAAGCAATATTCGTTAGACTAATAGTCATTCCTGTAATTATGAATAAAGCAATAAGCGCAGACAAATCTTTAAATTCCAACGCATGCCTATAAATTTGGCCAAGCCCTAATGCATTCTGTGAATATTCAAAAAAGAGAATTAATGTCCAAAAATAAATATGAAAATCAATTATATATTTCATTAATCCCGGCTGAACTGATTTCCATTTAACTTCATTCAAAATAATTTTTTCATTTGCACCAAAGCCTTTTGCTGCACTAATATATTCTTGTTTAACATTTAAAGATTCATTTTGAATTTTAATAGCAAAAGAAATAAATGATAGAAGAATTGCAAATATGAATTCAGAAATTACTGAATTTGGCAGCCAGTAGATTAAAAGAAATGCGAACAAAATTGAAGGAAGAATTTTTGAAATCTGCCCAATTGAAAGAAGAATAATATTTATTTTATTATTTTCATTAAGTAAAAAACTCTTAATCGAACTTACTAAAACATACGAAATCAATAATGAAAAATAGACAACAGCTAATGTTGATAAATAACTAATTACTAAGCCATAATCTTTAAATAAAGCACCGAATGATTCCCATACAATTAACGGCTTTGGCAAAAAATAATTCGAAGGTAAAATGAATTCGAAGAGAATAACCCAAAGAATAAAAATTGAGATAAGAGAGTATATTATTTTTTTTTGCACCCGAGGATTATCAAACATTTATAGATAATTTTTTTAATATTTATTTATGTTTCGATGAGTGAATATATTCATAAGAAGTCTATATATCAACAATCAATTCTATATTAAACTTTTTAAGAATGGGTTATTAATTTTTTCTTCTCCAATCGTAGTGTTTTCACCATGACCGCTATATACAATCACATCATCCGGAAGAGTTAATAATTTCTCCTTTATCGAATTTAGTAACACATCATAATTGCCGCCCCATAAATCAGTTCTTCCAATATTTTTTTGAAACAATACATCGCCCGATACACAAAATTTTTCGTCTTCAAAATACAAACAATATTCACCTGGAGAATGTCCAGGGGTAGAAAGTAATTTGATAGAACTATTCCCTAAAGTCAGTACTTTCCTTTCAGATAAATAATCATCAGGGCCTGGAGGAGTTTTTATTTCAATTCCAAACATTGATGCCTGGGCTTCTGCATTTTGTAATAAAGGGAAATCATTTTCCGGAACAAAATAAGCCGGGTTAAATTTCTCCTTTACAAATTGGCATCCTAAAAAATGATCAATATGGCAATGAGTATTTACCATATATTTTATGTTGAGATGTCTTTCTTCAATAAAAGAAGAAAGGGCTAACTCTTCTTCATCATTTGAACAGCCAGGGTCTACAACCATTGCTTCTTTAGTATCTTCATCCCAAACTACATAAGTATTTTCCATGAATGGATTGAAAACAAATTTCTTTACAACTATCATAATTTAAAATTCTTTATTATTCTTTTATTCATTTTAGAAGTATATGATTTAAAATTATCTTTAGTTTCTTCTAATTGAATCGCCGCCGAACTTTAGAAGGAAATATTTTGCTAAGCTCCAGGCCAGCATTGATTCGGCAATTACAGCACATGCCGGAACTGCAACAAAATCACTTCTCTCTCTCCTTGCATCAACTTTTTTCATTGTTGTCAAATCAACACTTTCAATAGGACTCATTAAAGTTGCAATAGGCTTCATTGCTGCCTTTACAATAATCGGAAGCCCTGTTGAAACACCGCCTTCAATTCCGCCGGCTCTGTTTGTTTTTCTAATTATTTGGTCACCGGATTTTACTATTTCATCGTGTGATTCAGAACCAAATTTTTCTGCAGATTCATAGCCAGTTCCAATAGATACAGCTTTAACGGCATTGATTGACATTATAGATTGAGCAATTTCTGCATCAAGCTTAGTATCATAATGAATGAAGCTTCCAAGCCCTAAAGGAACTCCTGTAGCAACAGCATAAAAAGTTCCGCCCAGAGTATCACCTTTCTTTTTTGCCTGCTTAATTTTATTAATTATTTTTTCTTCTATGAGTTTTATCCAAAACTCTAACATCACTTTTATCAGCATCTTCTGATAATTTCCAGGCTTTGAAATCTTTAGGCAAATCGTTAGCAAAAAGCTTGTTCACAAAATTTTCTTTAGGATAAATACCTCCAATACTTTCGACAAAGCTACCGATGGAAATACCGAACTCTTCTAAAAATTTTCTAGCAATTGAACAAGCTGCAACACGCGCTGCTGTTTCCCTGGCACTTGAACGTTCAATTGAATTTCGTATATCATTGAAATTATATTTTGAAACTCCTACTAAATCGGCATGACCTGGACGCGGGATAGTTATCTTTTCAACTTTAGCAGTTTTTTTATCCGACGTCATTTTCTCAACCCAATTTTCCCAATCTTTATTTCTAATAAGAAGAGAAATTGGTGAGCCCAAAGTTTTTTGAAATCTTACTCCGGAAAGAATTTCAGCAGTATCAGTTTCAATTTTCATTCTATTCCCTCTTCCGTATCCGGCTTGACGACGTTTCAAATGAAAATTCAAATATTCATTTTCAATTTTTAAGTTGGATGGAAAACCTTCCACGATAGTTGTTAACGCTTTACCGTGAGATTCTCCGGCTGTTAAAAATCTTATCATTTATTCTCCGAGTGATTGAATGTACAAATATAAAAAAAACGCCCGAATTAATCGGGCGCTATAGAGAAAAGTTGTCATTTAATTTTCTAATTACTCAGGGATTTCAATTCCAACAAATCTGCTGTTACCTTTTCCATCCTCAACTTTAAGAAGAATAGCCGAACCTTTCTTATCCTTAACTATATCTTTGAATTCATTGATATCTTTAATCTTTTTCTTATCAGCCTCTGTAATAACTAAACCTTGATACAGTTTCTGATCTTCTGCACTGCTGAATGGTTTAACACTTGAAATCAAGATACCATTATCAAGCTTCATATCTTCTTTTTGTTTTGATGTTAAATTTTGAACAGACAAACCTATTGACGATACATCAACTGTTGCAGTTTTAGCTTCACTATTACTATCACTGTTGTCCTCGTTCAAAACAGGTTTAACTTTAGTATCTTCATCACGTGCTTTAAGTGTTACTGTTTTATCTATTTCTTTTCCATCTCTAAATAATGTAAGGTCTACTTTAGTGCCTGCTGATTTAGAAGCAATATAGCTTTGAAGTTCATTAGGTTCGTTAACTTCTTTTCCATCTACTTTCAAAATTACATCACCAGCTTTTATACCGGCATTTTTAGCAGCACCGTCATTTACCAGGCCTTGAACCATAACACCTTTAGGCCTGTCTAGCCCAATTGACTTTGCCATCGCATCATCTACATCACCAATGCTTACACCAATATAGCCACGGCTTACTTTTCCGTTTGCAATTAAATCTTTTGCAACAGACTTAGCAAGATTTATAGGAATTGCAAAACCATAACCGATATATGTCCCTCCATTGGAAGAAGCGATTGCAGAATTAACTCCAACAACAGCTCCGGAAAGATCCACCAAAGCACCGCCGCTGTTGCCTGGATTTATAGCTGCATCAGTCTGGATAAAACTTTCAACACCATACCTGTCTTTTATTAATCCTAAGCCGCCACGGCCCATTGCACTGACAATTCCGGCTGTAACAGTAGATGTAAGTGATAATGGATTACCAATTGCCATAACCCATTGGCCGACTTTCAAATTGTCTGAATCACCGAGATAAGCTGTTGGGAGATTTTTTGCGTCAATTTTTATAACCGCAAGATCTGTAAGCGGATCGGTTCCAACTACAGTTGCATCGAAAGTTCTTTTATCGTGTAAACCAACCTTAACTGATTTTGCATTTTCAACAACGTGATTATTAGTAATAATATAGCCATCACTTGAAATTATTATTCCGCTGCCCGTGCCTCTTTCATCTTTTGGCATATCTTTAAACGGGAAAAAGAAAAATCCATCATGTGGATTATCTTTCATTTCTGACACAACAGAAATTTCTACAATGGCAGGAGTAACTTTATTCGCAACTTCAATAAAGGCTTTGCTGAAAGAAGTTGCATCCGCATCAAGATTAACAGGCGGATTGTTTGCACCTAAACTAATGTCTGCAAGGCTTGGCCTAACCAAACCGAAACCGGAAACTAATACAGCCCCTAAAACTATACCCACAACTATTAATGCTATTGCCCCCCACATACTTTTAGATTTCATTTATCGATCCTCCAATTATTTTCATGTTTTAATTAACATGCATTGCTGCATTAGTATCAAAATATATCTTATAATACCTCTTTACTTATAAATTTGAAATGATTTTATACCTTTAAAGTCTGGTACATGATGCTTCAAAAACTTTTCCATAAATGTAATTGCACTTATTAAAGTATCTTGCTTAATTATTTTTGCATCTACCTTTTTATTATGCTTTAGACATAACAAGTAATAAAAAAGTTCCGAATTAAATAAATATGATTCTATAAAGTCTTTTCTGCAGTTGCTGCAAAATGTACCCATTTCATAATTATATGACAACTCTTTATTCAATTCGTTTGCTTTACCGCAAGAAGCACAATTGTCTAATTGCACTTCATAGCCAATTTCAGTAAGCATGAAAATAAAAAATCTGCCAAAAATTATTTCGGGTTGTTCATTTGATGTATCAAATAAGTAGAAGATTCGATCAATACCCTTATATAATTTATGATATACTTCATGCTCTGCGGTTAGATTTTTAACAAGTTCTAAAATTGCGTGGCAGTATTTTAACTTTTCAAAATCTTCTTTGATGTGCGAATAATGATTTATTAAAGAAGCACTGCTTATAATTTGAATCTCACGCGTATCTTTGCTGTAAAACACAACTTCGATTTGATTAATTGGGTCAACTATTAAGCTGATTTTTGATTTTGGATTTCTTCCACCTTTAATAATTGCAGAAAGTTTTCCGAAATCTTTTGTAAATAATGAAGCAATACTGCTAGTGTCGCCGTAATCAAGCTTGCTTAAAATAAAAGCATCTGATTTATTAATCTGGCTCATTTAAAAAATTATATGGGAAGGAATAAACGTCTTTATCTGTTATTATCCCGGTAATTAAATGAGAAGGAGTAACATCGAACGCCGGGGTAAAAGCATCATAATTATCCGGAGTAATTTTAACTCCATTTATTTTTAACAATTCTTCTTTATTTCTTATTTCAATTTTTATCTCTTCGCCGGAAATTAATTTTGTATCAATTGTTGTAGTTGGTGCGGCAATGTAAAATGGGACATCATGATGATAACATAAAACTGCCAAATTATAAGTCCCGATTTTATTAGCTGTGTCTCCGTTTAATGCAATTCTATCGGCACCGGTAATTACAAAATCGATTTTTTTTTGCTGAAGCAGAACCGCTGCGGATGAATCGCTCTGAATAGCAAACGGAATTCCGTTTCTTTCTAATTCAAAAGCAGTTAAACGTGAGCCTTGAAGCAATGGGCGTGTTTCATCGGCATATACAAAATTTACTAGCCCGTTTTCAAAACCGGTTTTGATTACATTGAACGCTGTCCCATCACCGGCTGTAGCAAGCTTCCCGGTATTGCAATGAGTTAAAACAGTAGATTTTCTTTTGAAGATTTTTAACCCATTCTTCCCCATCTTTGTGCATTTATCAATGTCTTCCTGATGAATTTCCTTTGCCCTGTTTAGAAGAATCTCATACAAATTTTCTTTATTTGAATTTACATCAAATACTTTTTTCATTTCTTCCAGAGCCATAAATAAATTTACGGCAGTCGGACGTGTTCTTTCAATTCTTTTATAAGCTTCTTGAAATGATTGTGTAAAAGAAGAAGGTTTAATATTCTTTAATGATAGAGCCAAAGCATAAGCAGCACAAACACCGATTAACGGAGCTCCTCTTACTTCTAATCTTTCTATTGCTTCAGCAATGCGGTTGTAATCGTCGGTTTCAATATAAATTTCTTCTAAAGGTAGTTTTGTTTGGTCAAGATATACAAGCTTATCATCTTTAAAGTCTACCGAGAAGTAATTATTCTTTTTCACCAAACCTCGAAAGATTCATAAATTCTCTAAATCGGTCTTGGACTCTTAAATATTCTAAATCTTCCAAACCTTTTGTGCTAAATTTTTCTACGCAGAATGAAGCCATTGCACTTCCATAAATCACAGCACATTTCATATTTTCAGGACTCAAATCTTGCGTCTTGTGGAGATAGCCGATAAAACCACCGGCAAATGAATCACCAGCACCGGTTGGATCGTAAATCATTTCCATGGGATAAGCCGGAGCAGAAAAGATAACATCATCGGCAAATAAAAGTGCACCGTGTTCGCCTTTTTTAATTATTAAAATGTCCGGGCCCATTTCACGAATTTTTTTGGAAGCTTTTATTAAATTTGGTTCATTAGCAAGCAGCCTGGCTTCGGAATCATTTATAATTAATACATTTGCTTTTTTCAAAACCTTCAACAAATCATCCAGTTTCCCTTCAATCCAATAATTCATTGTATCGCAAACTACAAAATGAGGATTCTCAAGTTGATCTAAAACTTTTAGCTGTAGTGTTGGATCAATATTACCAAGACATACAAATTTTGATTTTCTATATTTTTCCGGAATAACGGGATCAAAATCCTGGAACACATTCAACTCAGTTAAAAGAGTGTCCCGAACATTTAAATCATAATGATATTTGCCTGACCATCTAAATGTTTTACCACCTTTTACTATTTGCAATCCATCAAGGTCAACGTTATGCTTTTCAAGCAAGTCAATATATTTTTGAGGAAAATCTTCGCCAACAATTCCAACTAAATAAACAGGCCCGCTGAAATAGCTTGATGAAAGTGAAATATAAGTTGCTGATCCCCCTAATGCATTTGTAACTTTGTCAAATGGTGTTGCTACATCATCTAAACCGAGTGAACCAACTACTAGTAAACCCAAATTTTACTCCCGTTTTTAATGATTAAAATGTGAATTGTAAAAATATAAAATTCAACTTGTAATACATAATATTTTTTTACTCTAAAGAGGTATCTCAATAAAGCTAAGGAAATGGATTTCTTTAGTAAAATATTGGAAATGATATCGACTGAATTTCTTTGTCCAACCCAGACTAAAAGTTTTTTTGCTTCTTCAGGATTTACCCATTTGTAATCACAATGCTCATCCGAGATTTTAACTGAAGAATTATGATCGACCAAAGCAGCAAATACCGGCATCATGGATATATAATTATTTTCATGCGAGTAAAATGAATCCACATTCGGAACTACCCAAAACTTAGCAGGCGTCAATGAAGTTTCTTCTTTTATTTCTCTTAATGCAGATTGATATGCCGTTTCTCCATCTTTCATTTTACCTGTAACCATCTGCCACAAGCCTGGATATATTTGATTTTCATTTCTCTTAAGAAGTAAAAACTCTATTCCATTTTTTACTTCTCGAAAGATATGCGCTTCAATCATATTTGAAATTACTTGCATGATAATCCTTATAATTCAAAATGTCATTAATGTTCTAATTTGTGAACTTAGCACCATGGTTCGACTCCGCTCATAATGACATTATACAAATTTTTATTGTCATGGCGGAGTCGAGGGATGAGTGAAATATATTTAATACTCTAATTCAATTTAGAACACTAATCAAATATCAAAAAAAAAAAAATTAAATAAACTTTCCAATACAAAATAATTTGAAAAACAACAAAAGACATTGGATGAATTGGAATAATTATCGATTAAAAATATGCTCTAACTTCTGCCTGTGCAGTATGCACCACCGGAAGTTTTCCTTGCACTCTTCCGTTGTAGCTGATTGTAGATTGTAAATTAGAAGATATCCTATAATCAAAATTAAAACGCCAATAAAAATTCTTTCCTATTGAGTTCGAGCCGACTAATTCGAATGGTAAAACATTATCAGTTGTGCTTGCCAATAATTCATCTCTCTCAATTTCTATCCTAAGCCTTCCTGTTCCGGCAAATGATAAGTTAAACCTCAGTGTCTGCGAATTTATGTCTATAACTGTTGGAACAACTGGAAATGCATCTGTGCTTCTACCGGTTTGTATTTTTAAACCAACTTCAATATTTCTTTCGGGACGATATGAAAAATCCGTATTAACTGTATTGCTGGTAATTTCCCTGCTTTGGTTTGAAGATGAATTTGAGCGTTCGTTATCATTGGAATTTACATACTCAGTTTGGTTTGTCATTTCTTTTACCATTCTAAATTTAATTCTCATGCTTCGTTCACGTTTATATCCCCTTTCGCTTCCGCCGCTGTATTGATCCAGGCTTTTGCTTTGATCAAAACGAAACCTGAATGAAAGATCTTGATTATCTTCAAAAAGAAATAAATCCTGCTGAATATAATTTGAACCACGAATTGTTTTATCAGGATTTAGAAAATCAGAAAAATGTAAAAGATAAATTTTCTTGTAGTCCTCTTCCCTGCTGTTTTCCTCTACCCGCCAGAATGTTTCAGTAGACACCGGCTTTAATAAATTTGAAATTAGATTATCATTCATCAAATGCTTCTTTAAAATTAAAATGCCAGCGTGTACTTGTCTTCAAATCTATTACAGGGTAAAGCTGGTCCGTTGGAACTGTAACTTGTACATAATCACCATCATAAACTGTAGCTGCAAATTCATTATCATCAGCAATACCGTTATTATTTAAGTCACCTAAATATTTAAAGTTGCCGGTTCCTTTGGTTACTCTAACATAAACTTTTTGAAGCTTTGCAGAACGCTGAGTTGATACTTCATAATAAAGATCTCCTCTCAATGGTTTCCACAAATTAAATTTTGATTGCGATCTTATTAAGATTGTTTGATTATCCAGTTCGCCCTGCTGTTTAAATACTTCTGTATATTTTTTATTTCTTAAGGTGAAATTAAGTGTGGAGCTAACCTGCCTAATGCCACTGTATCTCAGTTCATAATATTGAGTAATGGAATTAGATTCTTTATACATTACTCCGTTTATGGGAAGGTAATCATTTCGCGTTGAATATTTTGCTGAAAGACTTAATCCGCCTAAATCAACTAATTCGAGAAATGGATCAACTTCCAGGTATCTTAAACTTCCATCTAAAAGTGAATCACTTTGAAAATGATCTTTTTTATCCTCTGATAAAAACTCAACACCTGGTTTTAATTTCCATATTAATATTGAAGCATCCCCTTTTTGCCTTAGCCAATCACTTTTTAACAAATTATATTTTGAGCTTACATAATCAAAGTTATAATTAACATTTATGTTTTCATTATCTAAATATTTCAAAGTATTATTATATCTATTCGAGCTGAAATTTGAGCCTTGTTTCAATAGTCCATAAGAGGAATTAATATTTAATTTATCAACCGGGATTAATGTTAAGCTTGCTTCTCTTAAAGTTTCATCTTCAGAAGTATCGG
Organism: uncultured Ignavibacteriales bacterium; assembly: GCA_963746735.1. Taxonomy (GTDB): domain Bacteria; phylum Bacteroidota; class Ignavibacteria; order Ignavibacteriales; family Ignavibacteriaceae; genus CAVSWT01. The sequence goes on along the minus strand of CAVVCO010000015.1, from coordinate 180,039 downwards.
AAGATGTTGTATTATAGTTTCTGTTAAATTCAATTTCATTTATTCTGTCCGCCGAAGTGAATTTGCTTTGCGTAAATCTATCTTTGTAAGAGAACCCAATCTTACCAAGGCTGACATTTCCTATGTCAATCTTTTTAGGATTCATGCTTAAAAATATATTTCTAGCGTATCCAAAATTATTATTGTCGTCAATACTCGAAAATCTGTTTTTATCCCAAGAACTTCCCGCCAGCTCAAGTGAAAGAGAAATATCTTTTATAAAATTTAAATCGACAACTAAATTTCCAACCTGCTTTAATTCCGGCAGCGGCAAATAAATAATCGGGAGATAACTTCCATTCTTTATTCCGACAAAAGTATAATTACCTAAGCTCTCACGACTGTAATCTCCCAAACCATTGCCTACATAACTGAAAGAAACATTGTACAGCGCCAATGAATCGCCAGGAGAATAAACATAATATGAAAAAGCCTGGTTATTAATTAATGTATCTACTTTTCGATATGTTCCATGAATATTTCCAAGCGAATCCGGTACGGCGAGATTTATTCCGCTTTTTGTTGCAGCATTTCTATTGTCTCCTGCAGCAGCAAGAATTTTTTTATCCGAATCACTTAAAGAAATATCAATTGGGGCATCCTGGTTATCGCCTTCTCTTATGTACTGAAATTGGACTCCAAGTTTTTTATCGAAAAATTGCGATTGTATTCCGGTTCCGAAAAAATTTCTTGCATATCGCCTGTCTGTATATTCAAAATCAACTGTGATTCTACTTGCCGAAGTAATCAACCTATTTGGAGTAAAAGTAATTCTTGAATTTGAATATTCAATTATGTAATCGTTTCTTTCACCGCGTTTCATTTCAACGCCATCCACGTATACTTTTTCACTTCCGGCTATTACTATAATATTGGGTTCGTTGTTTATACCTGAAAGTAAATATGGGCCTTGAACACCGTCCTGCCCGTTAAAATTATTTGTGTTGAACTTACCACGCGAGCTGGCAATTGCTACATATCCGTTTTCATTTTCAAAATTAAATTCACCCATCAAACCTTGCAGCTTTCTGCTAACATATCCGAATTCACCCTGCTTTCTGTTTAGTTCATAATCGCCAAAAGTGCCCGATGCATTTTTATGTTTTATTTGAATGAATACTTTATCAAGTTCGTCCAATCTTTCAGTGTTGCCTTCTGGCTGAATGGGAGTATTTTCATCTGTTAATGCCGCAACAATTTCAATATCATTTGAAAGTTTACCGGAAAGCTGAAGCCTTAACCCGCTGTTCAAACTGAAGTCTTGCGTTGTGCCTACTGTAAAGCCGCGGACAATAGTTCCACTCTTCTGTAAGTTGGAGCCGAATATCTCATCAGCACTAAATCCGGAAGAAGTTTCTTCAACATATTTTAATGTGTCTTTTGTATTCTCATCAACCTTTAATGCAAGCTTTCTTTTCTGGTAGACTTTTTTTAATGCAAGATTAAGCGATCGATAGGTAACGATTAGTGTATCAAAGATTGAATATGGCAATGTATCTGCAAGTGTGAAATATCCTTCTGTATAATTAAAATTGTAATCGCCTTTTTTTAATAACTTATTTCTCAATTGAATAGTTTCTGAATTAGGAATAATCGAAACTTGGGAAATAGCATAATGATTATCAAAATTAATTTGAATTGTATCGGAGACAATCCTGGATGGAAATTCCTGCTGCGCAAAAAGTAAACCATGCAAAGCAAAAATTATAAAACAAATATTTTTAAGTTTTAGCTTAAATTTCAAAGAAGAAGCATGTTTTTTGAATTTGAAATCTAAATTTACATACTTCCATTATCAAGTCTATATTGCTTCGGTTATTTTAGCTTGTCATTCCGGACTTGATCCGGAATCTCTATTTTTGTTTGATGCTGAAACAAATTCACTTCGAAGACTCAGTCTCACAAAGTAACTAATCTCCCGGAGCGGGAGGAATATTTTCTGCTCCTTCCAGTTTGCCGATTAATTGTTCCGGGTGATGAATTAAAAGAGGCAGACAATTAGAACAAATATTTGCCGGTTTTCCAGCATAAGTTAAATTCACCAAAGGAATTTCATCCTCTGATCTATTGCAGTTTAAGCAATGCTTTTTCTCTGAACTCATAAAATACTTTCTGTTTTAAATTTGTAAATAGTTAACAACAATTTAAATCTTTTTACTAAGTAAATGAACTCTGATTTATATCTTTTAATCTAATCTACTTTTTATCTCTAATGTTCTATACATTCATACATATAATTTTAACTACAAATTAATTTACTATAAATGGAGTTTATAATTAATATCATAAATTGACATATATCGTTCATTGACGTATATTAGTTTTGTGAAGATTATTGAAACCACAATATTTACTAAAAAGATAAGCTCTTTGTTAACACAAGAAGAGTACCGTAGCCTACAGAATGAATTAATTCTAAATCCTGAAAAAGGAAAAGTCATTAGAGGCAGCGGCGGACTAAGAAAAATAAGGTGGGCAATTTCCGGTAGAGGAAAAAGCGGTGGTGTTAGGATAATTTATTACTGGATAAAAAGTAATGATATAATATTGTTGCTTTTGGTTTATCCTAAAAATGAACAGGATAATCTAACTCCATCACAACTGAAAATATTAAAATTATTAGTAGAAAAGGAATTACAATGAAAGATGAATTGTTTGAAGAATTGAAAAAAAGCATAAAGCAAGGTGGAGAAATACTTAAAGGGAAAAAGAAAGCAAGCAGAGAATTCAATTTTAATAATCCCAATCCAAAACAGATCCGTGAAAGATTGGGTTTATCACAAAATAAATTTGCTCAGTTATTGGGCATTAGTACGTCAACACTTCAAAATTGGGAACAAGGCAGAAGAAAACCGGAAGGCCCAGCAAAAATATTATTAAATGTCGCCGCAAAATATCCGGATGCAGTTTTAAATACAGTTTATAATCAATAGCTGAAATTACATGGACTGCACATCAAAATTTTGCTTAGCAATTGAATGCTAAATTATATCTTTTAATTTCTTCCTCCATTCATTTCCCCTTTTAATCATTCTCCATTCACTCATCCACTCATTTTCATTTTTTTATTGAGTCTTAATCATATTTATTTTAATTTAAGTTCGTCATTAAGATTCACGCCAAGCTTCTATTAATAAAAGTCAGTTAAACTTATATTCAATTCAAAGACTCTACTGTATTATTAATTGTTCTTTTATCAATCAATTTTTCGAGGAGGCTTCATGAAAAAATTTGCTGCAGAATTTATCGGAACATTCTGGCTTGTATTAGGCGGGTGCGGGAGCGCTGTTTTAGCCGCTGCGTATCCCGGCTTAGGAATCGGTTTTGTGGGAGTAGCGCTTGCATTCGGGTTAACTGTTTTAACTATGGTTTATGCAATCGGACATATTTCCGGAGCCCATTTAAATCCCGCAGTAACAATTGGACTTTGGGCTGGTGGACGCTTCGATAAAAAAGAAATTCTGCCTTATATTATTGCACAAGTTTTAGGCGGAATTTTGGCAGCTTGTATTCTTTATATTATTGCAAGCGGAAAAGAAGGATTTGATAATTGGCGGATTTGCAGCTAATGGATATGGAGAACACTCTCCCGGCGGATATAGTCTGCTTGCAGCACTTGTAACAGAAATTGTAATGACTTTTATGTTTTTATTTATCATCCTAGGTGCAACTCATCCAAAAGCACCTAAAGGTTTTGCGGGAATTGCAATTGGACTGGGCTTAACTCTTATTCATTTAATAAGCATACCTGTAACAAATACATCGGTTAACCCTGCAAGAAGCACAAGCCAGGCAATATTTGTCGGAGGATGGGCTATGGGACAATTATGGCTTTTTTGGGTAGCTCCAATAATTGGAGGCTTGATTGCCGGATTTGTTTATAAGTTTATGTCACCTGAAAACGAAAGTTAAAAAGTATTTAAAACATTAAGCGGTAATAGCACCTATCATAGTTGTTGTTGCCGCCTAATGTGGTATATATAAAAGTATAAATGAATTTTTCAATTATTGAATTTTTTAATCTTTAAATTTTCTTATTGAGTCTTATCCGCAATTATTTTAATTTGAAATCGTCTTTACAATTCTATTCAAGCTTTTATAACTAGGGCAAGCAAAAGTGAAATCTCTTCGAGTAGTTGAAAAAAGATGGACACCGAATTAGCACTGAATACCATAGTATAAAGAAACATAACATATAATTATGTTGATAATAATTAAGCACAGTTTACTTATTCTTCGGTTAGAGTAGTTAGAATAGTTTTCTTCTTGAAACCTGCAATTTAAGAATCATAAAACAGTGGGAAATGATTATTATGAAATTACCAAATTGGTTTAAGATATTTTGGTGGGGTCTTCTCTTAATACTGCTCAGCATCGGTGTATTTTCGAGATATGATAATTACTTGAATGGGGATGTAACTTATTTGGATGGTTTTGTTCTCTTATTGTGGGTCGCATTAGCTTTAGTCCCAATTTTTCAAGAGGTAAAATTGTGGGGAATCAATCTTAAACAATCCTTGCCAGTAATGAATCAACAAGAAGTAAAAGAGATTAATACATTCGAAAAATCTTTAAGTGAAAGTAAAAAAGAACCAATTGGATTGATGAAACAGTTCGATTCACCAGCCATTATTAGGAAGGAAGCTGAATTAACATTAGAACTTGAAGGGGTTTTACCAGAAGAAAAAAATGAAAGATTTAAATTTTTTATGAGAATTCTTGCAGTACAAAGCCTTTACTTATCCTTTGAAAGGATATTCCCTATTATCTATGAAAGTCAAGTAAATCTGTTGATGAACTTAAATGTGCGAACAAATTATGAATCTATTATTAACGAGATTAAATACTTTTATGACAATGCTAAATTAAAGTATCCGCTGGTATATGAGCACTATAATTTTGAGAACTGGCTCGGATTTCTTCAAACAAATAATTTAATAATAGTTGGGCCTGATAAGATTAAAATTTCTGAAGACGGAGTTGAGTTTTTAAAGTATATTGGAACTCAACGATTAAATATTAAAAATGGATTTTATTAGAAAATAAAAAATAAATCCTTTGAATTAACTATCAGTAAAGCGTATCAAAATAATCAATCATTTCTAAGTGAAGCATCATGAAAAAACTTACTTTCATTTTCGTTCTCTCCTTCCTTTTCTTTAATTCCATAATAACGGCACAAGAGAAAAAGATTACTGAACGGCTTAAAGGTTTCGATCAGTACATGGAAAAAATTCTAAGCGATTGGAATGCCCCTGGAATTGGCGTTGGAATTGTTTATAAAGACAAGCTGATATTTTCAAAAGGTTACGGTTATAGAGATTACGACAAGAAATTACCAATCACTGCCAATACACTTTTTCAAATAGCATCTAACACAAAATTATTTACAGCAACAGCAGTTGGTTTTCTTGTCGATGAAGGAATGCTTGAATGGGATAAGCCGGTAAGAAACTTTGTGCCTTCCATAAAATTTTACAACGATGAACTTAACAATACAGTTACGATGCGAGATATGCTTTCTCACAGAACGGGAATATCGCGTCACGATTTGATTTGGTACAAATCTGATTTCACACGAAAAGATTTATACGAAAAGCTAAAATATCTTGAACCAAGCCAACCGCTTCGCCAGGGTTTTATTTATAATAACCTGATGTACATTGCTTCGGGCTACATAGTGGAATTGCTTACACAAAAAACCTGGGAAGATTTTGTAAAAGAAAATATATTTCAGCCGCTGGGAATGAACAGCACTGTTTTTTCAATTAAAGATATGCTGAAGCAGAATGATTATTTTGTTCCTTACGATGAAAAACGGGATACCACAATTTTATATCAAATCCCCTACTATGAAGATGCTGAAGCAGTTGGTCCCGCTGGTGCGATAATTTCAAACATAAATGATTTATCAAAATGGCTGATTACTCAAATGAACGGCGGCAAATATGAAGGCAAGCAGGTTATTCCCGAAGATATAATTAAAGCAACTCTTACTCCGGCAACTCCAATTAACAACAGCACAAATTTGGAAAAGGGTTATCTTGAATTGCTTAGCCCGGTGTATGGGATGGCAAGATATACCGCATCGTACAGAGGACATTTAATTACTTATCATGGCGGAGATTTAAATGGAATTCACTCTCAAGTATCTTTTATGCCTGCCGACAGCATCGGAGTAATTGTGTTTACAATTGGTGACCATACTTATCCTTTATACAATACAGTTACATTTAATATTTATGAAAGACTGCTTGGACTTGATGAAACTCCCTGGAGCCAGCGAAGATTAGCTGACCGAATGAAAGGAAAGCAAGCCAGCAAAGAAGGCCGTTCAAAAGCCGGGATGGATCAAGTTCCGAATACTAATCCTTCTCATCCCCTGGAGGACTATGAAGGGCAATTTGAAAATGCTGCATACGGCGTTATAAATATCTCAATGAAAGATGAGCAGCTTCAATTTGATTTTCATCATATTGTACTTCCGCTTACACATTACCATTACGACCGCTTTGATACCCCAAACGATGAACAGGATGGTAAATGGTCGGTTAACTATTTAACAAACCCGCAAGGAGATATTGATAAATTAATTATGTCTGTTGATGAAGGTGAAGTATCATTTACACGAAAAGCGGATGCATCAATGACTGATCCCGCGGTGCTTGCAAAATATTTAGGCGAGTATGAATTAGCAGGAACAATAATGAAAATTATACTTAAGGATGATAACAAATTAGTTTTAACAATTCCAGGCCAGCCGAATTACGAATTACTCCCATACAAAAAGGATAAATTCAAATTCAAGCAGTTCGCTGATGTTTTAGTTTCATTCACAAATGAAAATGGAAATATAAAAGCGTTTGAATTGTCTGATCCGTCTGGAGTTTACAAGTATGTAAAAAAATGAAGGGTTAAATAATAATTTTAATTCCGGGAATAATAATGCTTTCAATAATAGATTATAGTGAAGCTGAATCTCTTTAGCATATGCAAAAGAAGAATTTAAAATTAAAATATACCCAAACTTTATTAACCAGAATACAATTATATCTTAACTGGTAATGCGAGCTAAAGGATGTTCAAATAATCGGAGTAGGCCCAACTGCAATGAGAGCTTATTTTTCATTACTCGATTACAGCAAACTTGTTGGTGACGCTTTGAATAAAAGATATTATATCTTTATAATTAAAGAAGGCAGAATTTTAAATAAAGTTGATTGGTATTTAGAATTTAGGTTATGAGTTAATTTTAACCTTGAGGGTTCCAAAAAACCCTCAAGGTTTGTGTCGAATATTTACAAAAATGCAACTCATATTCTAATTTTCAATTTAATAATATACATTCCCTAAAAATTAATTATCTATTTTTCTTTAAATTCATTTGAGTTTTTCCGAATCTAAATTGATATTGCAATTCGCATTAAATAGTAATTGAACAATTATTAATTCATTTTTTTTGGAGTTAATTTGAATCAGTTAGATTTACCAAAATACAAATACAACGGCGCACGTGCTATGGTTATATTACATGAAAAACATTTACGTTCATGTATAGAGACCTGGAAAGAAGCAAAAAGATTGAATATTAAATTACCGGAAACGGAAGATAAAGATTATGAATCATTGGAAACTGTACTTAGACATATTTTAAGAGCAGCACGGGGCTATATGACCTGGATGTGTGAAAAATTAAATCTTCCCGATCCTGGAATTGGAGTTCAGCCTGAACCGGATTCGGTAGAAATAAAAGCTGATAATTTTGTTAATCACCTTCTTGAAAAATGGCGGTTACCGTTAGCAGATGTTCCGGAAGAAAAATTTCATTCGCCGACTTTTACTTCCCGCTGGGGAGTTGATTATTGTATCGATGCAATGCTTGAACATGCAGTGATGCATCCAATAAGGCATGAGTTTCAGTTGAGAAATTTAATTAACGCACAAAAAAAGTTATAGATTAATTTTAAGTGTTATATTTTGTTTATATTTATTAGAAATAAAATTATTAAAAAATTATGGACTTAAAGCTCGCAGTATTAATTGACGGCGATAATATTCCATCTGCTTATGTAAAAGAGATGATGGAAGAAATTGCTAAGTACGGCAATCCCACTATAAAAAGAATTTATGGAGATTGGACTAACCCTAAACTTTCAAAGTGGAAAAATCTTTTGCTTGAAAATGCTATTACTCCTATTCAGCAATATGGATATACAACCGGGAAAAACGCTACCGACTCAGCAATGATAATTGATGCTATGGATATTTTGTATTCAGAGAAAGTAAATGGATTTTGTCTCGCCACAAGTGACAGTGATTTTACTCGACTTAGCAACAAGACTTCGAGAAGCCGGAATGAACGTAATTGGAATCGGCGAAAAGAAAACTCCCGGACCATTTATTGCGGCATGTGATAGATTCATTTACATTGAAATTCTTAAAAATCAGACTCAAGAAAATGAATTGGAACCGGATAAAAACAAACCGGTTCAAAAAGCTGACTACGATAAAATAACTCCCAAAGTTGTAAACATGATTGCTTCAACAATAACTGACCTGGCAGATGATGACGGCTGGGCATTTCTTGGTGATGTAGGAAATCTTCTTCAAAAAAAACAGCCTAATTTTGATTCAAGAAATTATGGCTTTTTAAAGCTTACCCCTCTTAATTAAATCAATTAAGAAATTCGATGTGGAGCTTCGAGAAAGCCCCAAAGGGCGATTCAAATTAATTTATGTAAGAAATAAAGAATAACTTAAATATTTTTACAAATATTGCTCTTAACATATTGGGGTGAAATTCGGGGATGAATAAATGAACAATTTTAATTTCTGGCAAAAGTTTTTATTGATTGTTTCCGGAATACTTACATTAATGGGTTTATTCATTTCATTATTTAATCAAACATCTTTATTTGACATCCTTTTTAATAAAAATATTAATCCTTCTTTTTTTAATGACAACAGCATTTCATCAAACTTTATCCAATTTCAAAGCTGGATTTATGGAGTATTAGGGGCTACAATATTTGGCTGGGGAATTTTTATTTTCTTTATTACAAATAATGCTTTCAAAAACAAACAAAAGTGGGCATGGAATTGTATTATGATAGGAATTTGTTCATGGTACTTTATCGATACTTCAATCTCAGTTTATTTTAATATAATATTTAATGTATTCTTTAATACAGTCTTATTATTAGCAGTTTTAGTTCCATTACTGTTTACTAAGAAATATTTCCTCAAAAATATAAATACGAATAATTTCTAGCGAGTGTAGAAGTTTTAAGTCAAACATTTAGTTATTACTTTGAAAATGCATCATTTTATAAAGAATTTGCATTACCAGATCCCATGTTAATTTTGGACTTAAACCTTCGATAATATATATAAAAAATAAAATATTTTAATTGTAACTTAATTTTCTAGCAAGTATCTTATATACTGAAAGTGTTACTTAAGAAAAATTGAGAGGGTATGCATCTGAAAATTTTCTACGAACATTTTTTTTATGCGTCCCGTTTTGATTATAAATTAAAAAAGCTGAAGTTCAATAGCTTTACCTTAATTTATACTCTTCTATATCCCACCATTGTCTTTTATAAACAAAAGGAGAAATGGGGAAAATCATGAAAGAAAATCTAAAAGCAATAATAATTGCTGAGTCTAAAAACAATTCTTCTCTATACCTTAAAGCACTAGAGAAAGCCGGATATGAGGTTTCACCCCTTCTTATTAAAACCAAACAAAAATTTAAACAAACGTTAAACGAGAATAACTGGGATATAATTATATCTGAATATAAGCTCCCTAAATTTAATGCTCTATCAGCTCTTGAACTTTTAAAAGAAATTGAACTGAACATTCCATTTATTGTTGTATCTTCGAAAAAAGAACAGGCGGCAATAATTGAGTTAATTAAAAAAGGTGCATCTAATTTCATTCTCAAAAAGAATATAAATACTCTTCCTAAAATCATTCGTAATGAAATTTCCAGAACAAAATTAATTAAAGAAGTGCCTGTCAAAAAAGATTTACTTCAATTAAGCCGAGCACATTTTAATACATTGTTTGAAAATTCCCCTACCCCACTTTGGGAAGAAGAATTCGATGAACTTGATAAGTATCTTTTAAAGTTAAAAGAAAAAGGGATTAATGATCTTGGGAGTTATTTTGACAATAAACCAGCCGAATTAAAAAAATGCTTTAGCAAAATTAAAATCATAGATGTTAATAAAGCTGCCCTTAAACTATATAAAGCAAAATCAAAAGATGAACTTATTAAAAACATTGATAGAACTTTTACTGAGAATTCTTTTAACATTTTTAAGGAAGAATTGATTGCAATTTCAGAAGGTAAACTAGAATTTGAAGCCGAAGTTGAAACTAAAACACTGACCGACGAAAAGATTCAAGTATTGCTTCAATTGAAAATTGATAAATATGAACAGTCATTAAAGCGAGCATTACTTGCAACTATTAACATTACTGACCGTAAAAAAATTGAAGAATCACTTAAACTTTATTCCGCAAGATTGGAACATGCAGAAAAAGATGCTGGGTTTGGAAGCTGGGAATTTGATGTCGTAACCCAAAAAGGCTGGTGGTCCAAACAAATGTATGATATGCTAGGTTTTGATAAATCTAAAGGAATACCTTCCTATGATGATTATATTAAACATATTCATCAGAGCGATAGAGAACTAGTTCTTGATGCCCTAAAAAGTATGGAAAATGGTAAGCCCCCCAAAAGTGTAATTTTTAGAACAAATCCTGAACTTGGTTCAATGCGTTATTTAGAACCTACATATAGTATAGTAAGAAATTCTGATGGCAAGGTTTTAAAATTTACCGGAACATCGCATGATGTAACAATGCGTAAAACGAATGAAGAAAATTTACTACGCCTAAACCGAGAACTACGTGCAATCAGTAATTGCAACCAAACATTGTTGCGAGTAGAATGATGAGCAAACATTATTAAATGAAATTTGCAGAATAATTTGTGATGAAGCCGGTTATCGCTTAGCATGGGTAGGTTATGCAGAGGATGATGAAAACAAAACAATTAAACCAATGGCGTGGGCGGGTTTTGAAGAAGGATATATCGAGAATGCCAAATTGACCTGGTCTGAAGAATCTATACGAGGCCGCGGACCTGCTGGAAATGCTATTCGCAAAGGCAAAACCATTTATGCTCAAAATATTTCAGTCGATGAAAGTATGATTCCATGGCGGAAAGATGGATTAAAAAGGGGATATAAATCTATTATTGGACTACCTTTAAAGGATAGTAATCAGAAATCATTTGGTGTTCTTCTAATTTATTCTGCTGAAGCAAACATAATTACTCCTGATGAAATCCGGTTAATGGAAGAATTAGCAGATGACCTGGCTTTTGGAATAACTAATTTGCGGTCACGTGTAGAACGTAAAAAAGCAGAAGAAGCTTTGCGTGAAAGTGAGGAGCGTTTTTCTAGTATATTTAAATTAAGCCCTATGGGTATAGCAATCTTCCGTGCAAGTGATGGATGCATTGTTAATGTAAATGATTATTTCTTGAAAGGACTGGTTATCGCGTGAAGAAATTCTTGACCACAATGCAATCGAGTTAAATTTGTATGCGAATCCAGAAGAACGTGAACAAATCTTAAAAATACTTTATGAAAATAATTCTATATAAAATTATGAATTTAAAATTCCGAGGAAAAATGGTGAAATTGCTTATGGATTAAGCTCTACTACAGCTATTAAACTTGGCGGTGAGTTGCATTTTATATCTATGGTAGTTGATATAACGCAGCATAAGCTAGCCGAAGAAGCTCTTCGTTTAAGTGAAGAAAAATTTAGACTAATTGCGGAAAATACTGTAGACACAATTTCAATTTTTGATTTGAATCTAAATCAAACATACGTTAGCCCTTCAATTGAAAGACTGCGCGGATATACTGTTGAAGAAGCCCTGTCATCTTCACTTGATCAAATTCTAACTCACGAATCTTTTGAAAAAGCAAAAAATATTTTATCTGAGCAGATAAAATCAGAAGCAGAAGGAAATGTTGACCCTGAAAGAATTGTATTTCTAGAACTTGAAGAATATTGCAAAGATGGTTCAACCATCTGGGTTGAAGTCTCTGCTTTATTTTTGAGAGATGAAAACCTAAAACCCACAAGCATATTAACTGTAACCAGAGATATTTCAGAACGTAAACGAAATGAAAACCTTCTCCGTAAAAGCGAAAGAAGATTTAAGGACCTTGCCAATTTGCTTCCTCAAACTATCTTTGAAACAGATATAAATGGGAAGATTATATTTGCAAATGAAACAGCAATATCAGCTTATGGATATTCGCATGAGGATATTGATAACGGAGTTTATATAATTAATTCTTTTTCTGAAAAAGATAGAGAGATTGCTAGTGAAGATATTCAGCGCGTATTAAAGGGAATTCAACCCAGTAGAAATGAATATGACATGTTAAGAAAAGATGGCTCTACTTTCCCTACACTAACTTTTATTGGTCCAATTATTCATGATGGAAAAATAATAGGACTAAGGGGAACAACTGTAGATATATCAAAAAATAAAGAAACAGAAAATGATTTAAGAAAACTTTCCGAAGCCGTTGCTCAAAGCCCGGCATCCATTGTAATTACAGACGTAAAAGGAAATATTGAATATGTGAATAAAACCTTTGAAGAAATTTCTGGCTTTACATTAAGAGAAGTTCATAAAGAAAATCCTAGAGTATTAAAATCTGGGTTAATGCCAAAAGAAAAATATCAAGAACTTTGGAATTCAATCTCCTCAGGAAAAACATGGCGGGGAGAGTTATTAAATAAAAAGAAAAACGGCGAACTATTCTGGGAAGATGTTGTTATTTCACCTCTTAAAGATAAAGATGGAGCAACCGTAAACTTTTTAGCAGTAAAACAGGACATTACTGAAAAGAAAAAAATTATACAAGAGCTTATAAAAGCAAAAGATGAAGCTGAAGAAATGAACCGGGTTAAGACTATATTCTTTGCCAATATGAGCCACGAGCTTCGGACTCCTTTTGTCGGGATTATGGGCTTTGCCGAATTATTAACAGAAATTTTAACGGATCCGGAAACCAAAGAAATGGCTGAAGGAATTTTAAAAACTTCAATCAGAATGAAAGATACTTTAACAAAGATATTAAGTCTCTCGAAATTAGAAATAAATGAGATACAAATTTTCCCAAAGGAAATAGATATACAGAACCTGGTTACTACTGTTTATAAGCAATTTACCATCGCAGCTATAAAGAAAAATCTATCTTTTCAAACTTTTATAGATGTGAAAAGCCCAATTATAAAAACAGATGAAACTATATTACTGGAAATATTAAACAACCTGGTTAGTAACGCAATTATATATACTAATGAAGGGAGTATTAAGCTCTCAGCAGAAACTAAAACCAATAACGATATGCTTTTAATAAAAGTAGCCGATACAGGAATTGGAATCCCTGCAGATAAGCATGAGTTAGTTTGGAAAGAATTCAGGCAAGCTAGCGAGGGCACCACCCGTAGTTATCAGGGTACAGGATTAGGATTATCAATTTCTAAAAAATATGCAGAATTGTTAGGAGGAAATATTTATCTAGAAAGTGAAGAAGGTAAAGGATCAACATTTATTTTAGAACTTCCAATGATAGAAAAGGGCTCATCTGAAAATATTAAGGAGGAAAAATTGGCTGATAGTAATATTAAATCTGAAACTGAACAAAAAAATTTAATGAAAAAAATACTATATGTTGAGGATGACGATACCTCAATCTCTGTGGTATCAATTACTCTTTCAAAATATTACTTTTTAGAGATTGCTAAAAATGCGGAGCTTGCTTTGTCCAAAGTTAAAGAGCAAACTTTCGATGCAATTTTAATGGATATAAATTTGGGTGGCGGAATGAATGGTGAGGAGTTGACACAAGTTATACGTAAGATTAAAGGATATGAAAATATTCCTATTATTGCTGTTACTGCTTACGCAAGCGAAGAAGATAAAAATGAATTTCTTTCAAATGGAATGAGCCACTATATATCAAAACCGTTCTTAATGCAAGATTTAATAAAATTAATGGATAATGTATTTATCAACAGCTAAATTTAATTATTTCTATACTCTACTTAGTTTTATTAGAATATTTTAATAAAAAATTGTTTTCAGCATTAACTTTAATTTTCAGATATGACAAATTATAAACCCAATTTCTTAAAGAAATTGGGTCAGTTATTTACGAAAGGTTAAGCTAATTACAAATCAAAGACCTGCTTTATTGTAAAACTTAATTTATCATTAACAGGAATTAAAAGCAGCGATGGGCGGTCGACATGAAATTCAGTTAAACTGATATCGAAAGCACCTGTCACTACAAGTTTCCCTTCCGTCCAATTTGCAGCAGCATTCACTACAATATCCTTTGTAATACCATGAAAAGTCAGCTTACCATATACTTTAATACTATCCCCATTTTGTTCTACACTTGTACTTAAGAATTTTGCATATGGAATTGAAATTGCATTTACAACTTCCATAGCATGCGAATCTCTGTTTGAATTACCACTGTTAAATGAAGTAACGCCCACTTCAACTAAGACATTTTTTATTTCTTTTGTTTTAGGATCGGCATAAATTAAGCATGCTGATTCTTGACTAGTTCCTTCAATTTCATGTAAAGGATGAGTTAATTTATAAGTTATGAATGATTCTTCTTTAATTGCCTCATATTTTTTCGGTTGAGCTATTATTGCCGCGAAAGGAATTAGTAAGCTTAATAATAAGTACATTTTTTTATGATTCATTTTTTCACCTTCATTAAAAAGTTACAACAATCATTGATGCAGCAAATATTGCTGTAGTTATATAACCGGAAATTTGATGATAATGAGCTTTATCAATATTGAAATGGCGCCTTCCTCCAATCATTGAACCAAGAATTGGCGTCAATATCATTCCAGCTACATGAAACCAGGCTAGAGTTTTATGCAGAGTTGTAGTGCTTTCTTCACTTCTGCGAATCAAAGGCGGTGGAGAAAGAATAGCAAGCATTGCGGTTGCTGAATAAGTAATAATAGTAGCAGCAATTAATGTTTGGTGGATATCACCTGCATTTCTGTTTCCATCAATTCTTTTTTGACCAAAATAATCTGCCGCTAGCATTAGGCCAAGTGTTGTAAATCCACCTATCTGATGAGTAGTCAGCATTATACGGCGAATGCTAAGTTCATGTTCTCTTTCTTCAGGAGATAAATCATTTACTAATCCAATCTTTCTTGTAAGACCATTTTCCCCCCAAAGGAAACTTTCCATTATGCTCATTTTATCCGGGAGTAATTTTGGTTTAGTGTCTTCAAATAGACTATCAGTATTACCGAATACAGATTCACTCGATGAATCCAACACAGCAAGAGGCATTGATGAGCCAACATATTCAGAGTATTTATTATTTAATTTTAATGCAAGTGACTGAGCATTTAATGGAAATGCGGCTACAAAAATAATCATCAGCATAGCTTTTATGATTAAATTATTGTTCCCCTTATTATGAAAAGAATTCATTTTAATTTTAGATGATTTAGTTTTATATGAACCTTCTCCCGAATTATTATTCATTATTTCTCCATGGTTTGTTTAAAATAAAAAAAGCAGCGGTATAAATATTTGTTATAAGCATATATGATCCCATTTAACTTATTATGCTCTTAACAAAAAACTATAAAGCTGCTTTCCTAATATTAAAACTATAAAATTATTTGAAGTTCTTTAGAGAATTATTAAAAAAAATTAATGTAAATGATTCAAGAACTGTGTTTTAAGATATAATTTTATTTTAGAATTACAAATACTAATTTTAATATCACTTTCAACTTTCCAAAATAATGTAACCTAAACGGTTATGTAAAAAGGTCTGTTGGGTCATAATATAGGTAACCCAAATATTGAGAGGTTATCTATGAGCAACTCGGCCAAAAAAGAATATCTTAATGAAATTAGAAAGAGATATTATACAGCTACACGAACAGAGAAATCAAATATACTTGATGAAGTTTGTACAGTCTGTAACTATAACAGAAAATATGCTATCAGACTCATTTCAAAAAAACAAAAACTGCATAACAAGAAAAAAAGAAGGCCTCGCAAATATCAATCTCAAGCTATAACTTTGTTCTTAAAAGATCTTTGGGTATTAACTAATTTAGCTTGTGCAGAAAGATTAAAAGCAGCTATAGCTCTATGGCTACCTTATTATCAGTTTCACAGCAGTAATCATTTAACCGACAAGGACATCAAGCTTTTATCAGAAATTTCACCAAGCACTATTAAGCGTTTACTTAGAAGGCTTAAATCAAAATACAAGAAGTTTGGCCTTTGCACCACCAAGCCGGGTTCTTTACTAAAGAAACAAGTTCCCATCAAACTGAATCAATAAGATGAAACCAGACCAGGTTTTATAGAAGCTGATACAGTAGCACATTGTGTAAGTTCCGTATCTGGACAGTTTGCTTATACTTTGAATGTTGTCGACATTGCTACCGGATAGACAGAGCAGAGAGCCATATGAGGCAAGGGTAAAGCTTGTGTCTTCGAAGCTATTAAGAGCATTAGAAAAGCACTTCCTTTTAAGGTTCTCGGCTTTGACTGTGACAATAGTGGTGAGCTGCTTAATTACATGCTGCTGCAATATTTTACCAACAAGAAAAGACCGGTTCAATATACACGTTCAGAGAATATAAGAAAAATGATAATGCTCATATCGAGGAGAAGAACTGGACTCATGTTAGACAATTTATAAATTATCAGAGATTTGATAAAAAACTAACCGTTAATATACTTAATGATCTTTACCAAAATAAATAAAGATTTTATTTAATATTATTCATACCTTCTTTCAAACTAATTAAAAAAAACAGACAAATTGCTAAGATAATAAAAAAATTTTCTACTCCTATAACTCCTTACTACATATTGTTAGCTTCTGAAAAGATCAATCTATCTAAAAAAAAAAAACTCACTAAAATCTTCAACTCTCTAGATCTATTTACCCTTGAGAAAATAATGAAAAATAAAATAATAAATATTCTCAAACTCTATTAATAAAATATTTATTAAAACTAAGCTACTATCAACTACACCTCACTCCACTTAACTTCAGCTTTCTCTTAATCCAATTGTTCCCTTTATACTCCATTTTTTTTCATTTTATCCTTATTTATTAATACCATATTTATTATTCTTGATTATTTTATTAGAAAAAAGTGGATATGTTTTTTATAAATAATAATTTTATTTAAATAACAATTTACATTTATAAAAAAGATATTTTATCTTTATAAAATAACTTTTTTAGTTCAATCAATAATTTTGTGGAGACTTAAATGAAAAAAGTAAACTGGGGTGTAATAAGCACTGCAAAAATAGGAACAGCAAATGTGATTCCGGCAATGCAATTAGGTAAGTATTGCAATGTTACTGCCATTTCCTCGCAGGATATAACTAAAGCAAAATCAGCAGCCAAAAATTTGAATATTCCAAAAGCATATGGCTCTTATGAAGAATTGCTTGCAGATCCGGAAATTGAAGCTGTTTACAACCCACTGCCGAATCATCTACACGTTCCTTACACAATAAAAGCATTAGAAGCAGGCAAACATGTTTTATGTGAAAAGCCGATTAGTTTAAATGCAAAAGAAGCCGAATTATTACTTACTGAGATTAAGAAATATCCAAAGTTAAAAGTAATGGAAGCTTTCATGTATAAGTTTCATCCGCGCTCACAGAAGATAAAAGAGCTAATAAATAATGGAGTAATTGGTAAATTGCGAATAGTTCAATCACACTTTTCATATTCAAACTTAGATCCAAATAACATTCGTAACAAAGCTGACATTGGAGGCGGCGGACTTTTAGATATCGGCTGTTACTGCATTTCATTTCCAAGATTTCTTTTTAATGACGAACCTTTTCGGGCAGTTGGAAGTATTGAATTTGATCCTGATATGAAAATTGACAGACTAGCTTCAGGAATGCTTGAGTTTAAAGAAGGGACAGCAACTTTCACTTGTTCAACACAGTTATTCCCATACCAAAGAGCAACCATATTTGGAACTGAAGGAAAGATAGAAATTGAATTGCCTTTTAATGCTCCATCGGATAAGGAAACAAAAATACTTATTTACACAAAAGATAAAGTTGAAACAATTACTATTGATATTTATAATCAATATACACTTCAGGGTGATGAATTTTCAAAAGCAATAATTAATGATACTCAAGTACCTTATCCGATTGAAGATGCTTTGAATAACATGAAAGTTATTGATGCAATATTTAGAAGTAAAAAAAACATTAATTGGGAAAAATTTACATTGTGAGGCAATATTTATGAATTTATAACCTCAACAAATAATTAAATACATCTCTTAAAATATTTAATTAAAAATTTGTGCTTATTTGAGTCTGTAAAATAATTTGTGTAAATGGAATTTTAGTTTAAGTAAGGAATTAAATCTATCCTTAAAATAAATGGAAAAATGCGAAAGAACAATAGCCCAGTTTCTAATCGGCATAGTCCATTTTTTTGATAAATCCCTATAAGCTAAGATAAAGCATTTTTTTAAGAGCATCATCATTCGGGAAGAGTGATTTTGATTTTGTTACCTTTCTGAACTGACGATGCAATGCTTCAACGGCATTAGTCGTATAAATTACGGTTCTAATTTCTTCGGGGTACTTAAAAAACGTAGCAAGATTAACCCAGTTTTGTCTCCAAGATTTTATTGCTAAAGAGTATTTGTTCGACCATCGTTCTTCGAGCAAAATTAAATTCTCTAAAGCAGCTTCTTCAGTTGGAGCAGTATAAACTATTTTCAGTTGCTTCATAAATTTCTTCTGATCTTTTGATGCGATATATTTCAGAGTATTTCTTATCTGATGTATAACGCAAAGCTGGATTTCTGTTTTTGGAAAAACGGTATTTATTGCTTCAGGAAAACCTTTCAGTCCGTCTATGCAAGCAATGAAGATATCTTCAACTCCACGGTTCTTTAATTCGGTTAATACATTAAGCCAAAAATTTGCTCCCTCTGCTTCTCCGATCCAAAGCCCGAGTAAATCTTTACTGTCCCTCAGTTCAACATCAAGGCACGTATAGGCGGCCTTTGAGGTACTACTTTCTTGACGAATCATCACGGATTTTATAATGTATAGCATCAAAGAAAACTATAGGATAAATTCTCTTCAACTGGTCTGTTCTGCCATTCTTTAGCTATATGTACTATTTTTTCGGTAATATTTGATACAAGCGTAGGATGATACATCAATTCCGTACAGTTCCTGGATGTGTGTTTGTATATCCCTAATTGTCATTCCTTTGGCATACATTGAGATTATTTTATCTTCAATGGGTCCAATTGTTCTTTCGTATTTCTTTACGATGATCGGATCAAACTGACCATTGCGATCCCGGGGAACAGTAAGTTCTGAATTTCACCGTTATCGTTCTTCAACGTTTTATGAGTTTTGCCATTCCGACTATTCCCATTGTTCTCTCCTTCTGGCGAATGTTTTTCATATCCGAGATGTTCAGTTAGTTCACTTTCTAACATTTGTTCTAAGAGATTGTGAAAACAGTTTTTTTATGGCTCCATCCTTACCCATTAAATCGTCGTAGTTTTTTGCTTTTGATAGATCTGCTTTAAATTGTTCGATGATTTCTTTGGTGAGTTTCATAGTGTAAAACTCCTTTGGAATAATGGTTAATGAATTTGTTAATCAAGAAAAACAAAATCAAGAACTTTTGCAGAGGATAAGCTTCGTTCGGCTACGCCTCACTTCGCTTATCCTCAAGTTCTAAATTAACCATTTACACAAAATTCTTTACACTACTTCTTATTTGCTATGTTCAATATTATCCACAATATTTAAATATCTACAAATTGATTTTTAACTAATTCACTTATAGAACTTAGTAATTCTGCATTCTCTTCCAACTGCCATCCTACGTTGTTAAGACATAACCAATCTTAATATATAAACTTATAAAGTATATTTATTCGATAATGTTAGTGGGAACAAGAATCACTTCAAAATTGTAATGGAATAAAATGAAAGTATCAATTTCAAAGAGTTTTGGACAGTTGAATATACTTGCAATTTCAATCCCTCTAAGTTAAAAACAATTCTCCTTGTCTATTGTGCGCAGTATTTTCATCTCTTGGCCTAAATGGATTATTTAACCATTCCGTTAATAAAATCTTTACAAACAGATTCATTCTTAAAAATGCGATTAAATTTGATAGTGACCATTTATACTTTGCCTATTCTTTAAGATATTTTAACAGCAGTAGAGTAATCAATGCTGTCCAAATCTGTATCCACATAGCATTTTCATTTGTTCCGATAAAAGATTTGATTTTTAGGTGTTGTTTCTATTCCTTGAAGAATATTTCAATCATCCACCTCTGTTTGTATAGTTCAGCAATGGTAGATGCTGTCCAAGTTAAATTGTTTGCATTATAGGTTCTATGGTTTTTTGTTCTTCTAATTCATGAAGAGCTACTCTTCTAATCTGTTTGGGATAATCATCCTTAGTTTGCTCTTCTGTAAGCATTATCAATTCATCTTTGAGTATTTTCTGATTGCCGTTACTATCACTCAGAGGTAATTCTTTTATCATCCGATGATTTATTGATTTCTTTAGTCTTATCACAAAGTAGATATCATTTTTATCCCAGTTGAAAAGCATAGAAAAGTCTTGATAACCTCTATCAGCCACAACAACGCTCCTCTTAGGTAAAGTCATATATTGTGCATGTTTTACATCGGCTTGCCTGCCCTCGGTCATAAATAAGTATGAAGGCATACATCCATCATAATCCAGCAAGGTATGTAATTTTACGGCACCTTTCTCTTGACGGTATTTTGCCCAGTCAAATACCTTTAAGCAAAGACTTATAACCGTACTATCAAGCATATATATTTTCCGTTTTATCTTCTTGAACTTTTTCCTTCCCAAATGCCCTCTGCTTTGCAAATCATCTTTTAACAAAAAGTAAAATTCACTGAACATCCGCCAGTCTCTATGTCCATTTATGTATGATAAGGATGACCGGCTGGGAGATTTGCCTTGTATTCCTAAGTGGTTTAAGTTCCCCGATGCTAACAATAGTCCGTTTGTTATTTCTCTTATGGATTGTGCTTTTGATAAATGGCAGAATAGCATTGTTGTTAAATGTGTCCAGCTGTTTATTCCCTTATTATGTTTATCACTCTGATATGCCTTTACTGCTTTATTAAATATACTTCTATCTATCTGCTGTAATATCTGGCTAAAAAGTGTTATGTTATTCATTGATCCTGCTCTTTGTTCTTGGTAAAACAAAGATACTTCCTACGGATTTATTCTGTGGGAAGTGGGTCTTTTTATTTTATCAATTAGGACACATATGAAACAATACATTATCAATCACTAGCATTCTGTATGAATAATTTCTCAAAAAGCACTTTTTTGAAAGTCTTTATCCTTTTCATTTTACTAATTGGAATAACATTAGGAAAGGACAAGACGGAACTTAGTCCAAAATTTTATGGATATGTACGAGCTTGGGATCAAACTGATTTTTCTACAAATCAGAATCAATTTTTAGTTAAGATGGCTAGACTAGGGGTTAAAGGGAATGTAAATGAATATGCTGGTTATAAAGTTTTTGTTGATTTTATGCGACTTGGTAAATTGCAAACTTCAACAACGAGCATTAACGGCACAAAAGTAATAACGAGTGCATCTGGAAGTTTCTCAGATGTAGGTTCTTAGATGCTGAAGCATTCATATCTCCAATTAAAGATCTTACATTTTCCGCTGGACAATTTAAAGTTCCATTTAGTACAGATAATTTACGTTCAGGTGCTGACATTGATTTTGTTAATCGCCCTCTTCTAACTAATGCTGCCCCTGGCTTAAGAGATGTTGGTTTTATGGGATCATATAAATTTAATGAAAGCTTACCCATTGTATTAAATGCAGGATTATTTAATGTATCCGGACAGAATAAACCAGAGAACGATTATACAACTAATTATTCTTTTCGTGCTGTGGTAAATCCTATTCCCTCTTTAGACTTTTCTGGTAACTATTATAGCGGTAACGATCTAGGAATAGAATCAAAAATCTTATTGAACTTCGTGCTCATTATAAAATTAGCAACCTGTTTATTTCTGGTGAATACGGACAAAAAACTTCTAGCGCTGCAAGTACGTATGTAAAATCAATATCTTATTTCATTTTTGCTGTATATGACTTCAAATTATCCGAATCTATAATTTCTGATTTAATGCCTTCACTTAGGTATGAAAATTATGACCCAAATTCTGATTTATCATCCCATGAAAAAAGTAGGATTACATCCGCATTATCATTCCAATTTGCTATAATGATATATGCACAATTTCCTGTAAACTACGAATTATTGAATTACAAAGACGGAAGTGATAATCAAACAAATGAATATTTGAATTACAAACAATATTTTAAAAACAAAAGTAAATCATAATGAAAAATTTTCTAAAGTACTTCAGTTTATTCTTAATAATAATATTCGGCTCTCTTCAAAATAACTTCGCTCAGGATGTTCCTGCAAATGTAAAGGAACTCGCTACAGCTAAATTAGTAAAGTGGGCTTCTACAAATGAAACTATAAATGCTGTAAAATCACAGTATTCAAAAGATGTATCTTTAGATAGAATTAAAGAGATTGATAATAAATGGATGGCAACAACCGGTTCTGATGATTTTTTCAAACAATATTGTCAAATAAAATGCTGACGTACCATAAAAAACTAAGTAAGGAAAATCCGTTTCTAAACGCCATTATTAGTATCAGATAATCAAGGTGCGAAACTCACCAATGACTAATAAAACCAATGGTTACAGGCAACGTTATGAGGACAAGTCTATCAAATGCTGGAACCATGGTAATTTAACAGTTTTATATCATAAGATGTCATTTTATTAAAGCTCGCAGGCGTACTTTATACAGGTTTCTATACCGGTAGTTGAAAACAACAAAACAATTGGAGTTGTTGTTTTCGGAGTAGATCCAGCTAAAATTAAATAATTTTAAATAAATCGTTATATATATAAAAGTGTTCAGCAATGAAAAATATACTTAAGAACTTAAAAGTTAAGCAAAAATTATTTTTGTCTTTCGGCATTAGCATTTTATTCATGTTAGTAATTGCTGGAATTGGCTTGCTAAATACTTCAAATATTTTTTCTAACGCGAAGAGTATTTCTCAAGAGCATATGCCCAGCATAGATCTTTTACTTCAGATTGATCGCGATATGCAGCAAACAGTAGTGGCTCAAAGAACAAAGATCTTTTCAAACGTAAATTCTGATCTTTATTAAAAACTTGCTTAAAGATAATGATAAAACATTGATCAGTCAAAAGAACGATGGGAAAATTATAAAAAGCTTGGTCATGATGGTGTAAGCGATGAATTAATGAAAAAATATGAAGATGCAAGAGAAGAATGGCTGAAATATTCAAAACTAATTGTTGAAGCCAGATCAAAAGATACTCCTGAAGGAAGAATTTAAGCAATTGATCTTTCTTTTAAAGAAGGAAATAACTCTTTTGAAGCAGCAAAAGAAATAAATTAATATGCTGACCGAAATAACTGAAAATATTGCTAGTAAAGATGTTACTTCCAGCGAGTCAGATTATTCAAATTCATTGGTAGTTATTGTGATTGGATTGTTATTTATAATAATTCTTTCCATCTTAATTGCCAAATATGTCGCAAAATCAATCGGCGAGCCTATAATCAAAGCGTCAAACATGATGCAGGAATTACAAAAAGGAAAACTAAATACAAGAATTAATTTAAATACCGAGGATGAAATCGAATACTTTCAAGGTCAATGGATTCATTTGCCGATACTTTGAAGGGGTTTGCTCAGAGTATGTATGCCGTAGCCGATGGAAATTTGAATGTTGAAATAAATTTGCTGGATAGTGAAGACCAGATCTCGCCCGCACTACAAAAAACAGTAAAATCATTACAAGATTTAAAAAGTGAAACTGGTTATTTGACCACTTCAGCATTAGAGGGAAAATTAAAAGCACGAGGCGATCTAAATAAATTCAAAGCGGATATAAAGAAATCATTAATGGCTTAAATAATACCCTAAATGCTGTAATCTTACCGATAAACGAAGGATCAAAAGTTTTACAACAGATGTCAAAAGGAGATTTGACAGTTAGAGTAGAGGGACAATATAAGGGTGATCATCAGGTTTTAAAAAATAGCATAAATGGTCTTGGAGAATCTTTAGGTAAATTAATTAATGATGTAAATGAAGCTGTACAGGCAACTGCAAGTGCCGCCAACCAAATTAGCAGCAGCACAGAAGAAATGGCGGCAGGGGCACAAGAACAAAGTTCACAAGCAACAGAAGTAGCCGGAGCAGTTGAAGAAATGTCAAAGACAATTTATGAATCATCTAAGAATACAAGTCTGGCTGCAGAAGCAAGTAAAAAAGCTGGGAAAGTGGCAAAGCAAGGGGGCTTAGTAGTAGAAGAAACTATTCAAGGAATGAACAAGATAGCCGAAGTTGTTCGCAGAAGCGCTCTAACAGTTCAAGAATTAGGAAAGAGTAGTAATCAAATTGGTGAAATTATTCAAGTTATTGATGACATTGCAGATCAAACTAACTTGCTTGCATTAAATGCTGCAATTGAAGCCGCAAGAGCCGGCGAACAAGGTAGAGGTTTTGCAGTTGTGGCTGACGAAGTTCGGAAGCTAGCGGAAAGAACAACTAAAGCAACAAAAGAAATTGCTACTATGATTAAACAAATTCAAAAAGATACCAGCGGCGCAGTTGAATCTATGAATGAAGGAACCGAAGAAGTAAGCTCCGGAAAACTTCTTGCTGAAAAAGCAGGAGAAAGTCTAAAAGAAATTATTACTGGTGCAGATCATGTAGTAGATATAATTACACAAGTTGCAGCTGCCAGTGAGGAGCAATCTTCTGCCGCAGAGCAAATAAGTAAAAATATAGAATCTATTAGCAGTGTAACTCAACAAAGTTCTAGCGGAATTCAGCAAATAGCTCATGCTTCCGAAGATCTAAATAGACTGACATTAAACTTGCAAGAATTAGTTGCAGGATTTAAAGTAGAGCAAAGTGAGAGTAAATTTGCGGTAAGGCAAAATGGGAAATTAGTTCATATTAAAAAATAAATTGAGTTAGTAAAATTTTAGCAAAAAGGGATTGTGATACAATCCCTTTTTTAATTTATAAAATATTATAAATAGCTAATTCATTCAATAGCTGATTTTAAAGTATCATCTTTGAATTTCCAAAAAGGCACCCAGCTTAAAGCACTTAAATTAACTTTAATATCACTTTTTTTAGGGCGAATTTTTGTTGTTTCAAAAACTTCATTAGTTATATCAGATTTTGCTGTATAATCATCAATTTCCTGCTGCAATTCATTTTCCAGATCTTGAAGCTGCTGCTTTAATACCACCATGTTTTCAGTTGCCCTTTGAACATCCTGTTTTTCTTTAAATATTTTACCAGCACTTTTTAATGTCGTTCCTGCTTTACTTACTGTTGTACTGCTAACTGTTTTTCGCCCAAGAAAAGCTCCTAATAATGTTGCCCCAAAATTTATTGCTGCAGTTAAATTTTGCTGCTGTGATTGAGCTTTTTCACGTTCAATTGCTGCTTCGGCATTTCTGATTTTTGTTTCCAGTACTGCAGATTTTTGAGCATATTTTGCTCTAAGTTTTTCTATCCATTCATCTCTCCCCTCCCTTGAAGTTTGATTCAGTCGAACTCTAAAATCTCTTTCAGTTTCATTCGGCAGTGAAGTCAGCTTTAAAGAAGGGCTTGTTAAAAGATCTACACTATTATTTCGATAAATAAAATCTGCAAAATCGTTTTTCCACTTTGGATAATTTTTTTCATTTGATGCTTCACTTGGTAAAACATCATAAGATGAATTTGCCTCCGAAGATTTTGATAAATCATCAATACTGATATCAATTGATTTTCCATTTTGCCAATTAATTGAAACGGGTCCATCGCTGATTGGAAATATATTGTTGAAAATTCATTTTGATCAACTTTTAGCTTTGCATTTAAATAATTAGTTTCTGCATTACAAAGCAAATGCGGCTTATAGATCAATTGGGCATCATTTTGTAATGGGCCTCGAACCGGAACAAAATACTGTGCAATCTCAGAAGATATAAAAGGCTGTGAAGTTACTTTGGTTGAAGCCGTAATATCTTGTGTAATTTGATTTTTAACCGGGGGAGTTTCTTTAATATAGTATTTCGAAGTTAAATCTTTTACTTGATTACTGGAAAGCGGGCCAGCTAAATAGGATAAAGCCCATCGTGTTTGAAAAATTTCCGGACGGTCTTCATGAACATTGTGTAAAAGAAAAACTCTTTTATCAAGGTTAGTAATTATTTTTTCAATTTCATTTCTATTAAAACTATTACCACCTTCGTTCGTAACACCTTCCACTCCATCTAAAACTCTTTGCTTATCTCTATCTGTTTGAAGCCTTCCAATAAACCAGGTTCCAATATTAGACAAAGCTTTATAATCAAGATCAACCGGGTTTTGAGTGGCCAGAACAATACCTAATCCAAATGCTCTTGCTTGTTTAAGCAGCAGCATCAATGGCTGTTTAGAAGGAGGATTTGCAACTGGCGGCAGATACCCAAAAATTTCATCAAAGTATAATATAGCGCGCAGACTGCTTGTGCCGGTTTGTTTCCGCATCCAGCTTGTAACTTGATTAAAAAGCATAGTTACAAAAAACATTCTTTCATTATCATTTAAATGAGCTATATAAAAAATAGAAACACGCGGTTTTCCTTGAGCAGTATGCATAATGTTGTCAATATTAAGAGGTTCCCCTTCCAGCCAGCTTTTAAAGCTTGGTGCTGATAAAAGACTATTTAAAGATATTGCCAAATCGAACCTATCTTTTGAAGGATAGAAAGATTCTACATCAAATGCACCAATCTGTTTAATCGGCGGATTTTGTATTGCCTGAATTAATTTTATTAGTTCAAGATTACTTCCCTGTTCCCAATAATATTTTAAAATGTTGGAAATTAAAATATGCTCTCTGCTTCTTAATGGATCAGCATCAATTCCTAATAACCCAAGAATACTTGAAGCAGTGGAAGAAATTTTTTCACTGAATAAATCATTGTCTTCAAGGAGTTCCTTGGATGGAGCATCAAATGATTTTAATATCGAAATAGGAATACCGTAACTGCTGCCGGGAGTATAAACCGAAAACTCTGCACTCTCTTTATATTTTTTTATTCTGTCTCCGGATTGGCCCCATTTTTCTAATCCGGTTTTCCATAGTTCAGCCTGACTTGTTGCAAATTTTCTGTGCAGTGATACCTTTTGTTGCTGCATCTGATTCGTTTATCCATGGTAGATAATCTTCAGTTTTAAATTCCGGGAAAGAAAGTAAAAGATTTGTCATATCACCTTTAGGATCGATAATGATTATAGGAATATTATCAATCGCCGCTTCTTCCAATAATGTTATGCAAAGACCAGTCTTGCCGCTTCCAGTCATTCCTACACACATGGCGTGAGTTGTTAAATCTTTGGAGTCGTACATAACTAAGGAATCTTCCACTTTTTTTTCTACTGGATTATAAATTTTACCCAAATAAAAAGAGCCAAGCTTTTCGTAATCCTGCATTCGAATCTCCTCTTCTGTACTAGATGAAATGGATTGTAGATTGAGAATTATAAAATTTTTTATAATTAATATCTCAAGAATATATAATTATTTTAAATTGAGCAAAGAGATTTTCAAATTAATCATTACCTTATTAAAATCAATTATAAGCAGATATAAGAAAAATAATTATAGGATCATAATTGGAAGAAATTTCAATATTACCAATCAGTAAATAATGAATGTCTTCAAAAATCTACTGGGTTAAATGCAATATTACTAAGCGGTCTGTTTAAAAGCAGTCTGTTAGTGGCTGCTGCAAATTGAATAATATCAAGCGGCTTTATAAAAGATTCCGATTTAGTATTTGTGCGCAGCATTCTTCTTATTTCGAAATCCAACGCAGCACTTACTATTATTAAAGGAATTTTATTTTCGATAGGTTCAATATATTCTAATATTTTTAACGCTCTTGAAACGTCCTTACCATTTACATCAACAATAATAAGATTAGGTTCGAACTTTCCAATAGAAGGTCGTATTTCCAAAAGATTGTTAATAACTTGGACGTTAGTTATCTCAAGTCTATTTAAAATCATTTTGTACAAAGCTGAAGAATCCTTAACTTCTTCAATAATTAAAATACAAGAATTACTCAAAGCTGTTTTATTACTTTGCATATTCATTGTTTCTGTTAACATAATGCTTTCGTATTTCTTAATTGAAAATATTTTTTAATCTTATTCTCAATTACATATTTAACTTTAAAATTATGAGTAAGTAAGTTTTCGAACTAAGTAGATGATTAGTTAAACATCATAATTATTTAATTAATTGACCTGCTTACTCCTAATATATTTATAACTTTAATCTAATTATCGGAAAATTCAACAGCTAGTTTATTGCGTGTTTTAACTTGGAATATTTGTCTAAGTTTACAAAGACTTCTTATTTGATAATGAGTTATAGTTAATGCATTATGATAAGTATATTACTTTACAAAACCTATCCATTTGGAAGCTCATGTGAGTATAGGCAAAAAAAAGACGCATCTGTAATGCGTCTTTTAATAAACATTTGTTATAGATTATTAATTATTCATATCTCAAAGCTTCAATTGGATCCAGGTTAGCAGCTTTATAAGCTGGATATGTGCCGAAACCAACTCCGACTAAAACACAAAGAGCAATTCCAATTCCCACCCAATCATAGGGAATTGCCGCTACGGCATTTAATTGAGATCCCGCAAAATTACCAATCCCAACTCCCAATAAAATTCCGATTATCCCGCCGACTAAAGAAAGCATAATAGCTTCGGTAAGGAATTGCATAAGTATATGAGATTTTCTGGCGCCAAGTGCTTTTCTAATTCCAATTTCTCTTGTTCTTTCTGTAACAGAAACAAGCATTATATTCATAATACCAACGCCGGCAGCAATTAGAGCGATTGCAGATACTACCATGGATCCAATTTTCACATTACCTGTAATACCGTTTATTTGTCCCATTACAGTTTCGTTACTGGCAATGTCAAAATCATTATCTTCACCGGCATGTATCTTTCTAATTTTACGCATATATCCAATAGTTGATTCAATTGTACTTTCATAATTTTCTTGACTGACAGACATAACATTTATCGTACAACTGCCCGCATGCTTGCCGTAAATTGATTGAAATGTTGTTATTGGAAGGACAATATAATTATCCTGTGATTGTCCGAAAAACTCCGGACGTTTTTTAAGTGTCCCAACAACTTTATATGGTTTTCCATCTACTCTAATTACTTGACCTATAGGCTGGACATAATAAAATATTTTTTCAATTACATCATTACCAAGTATGCAAATATTATTTGAATATTCAATATCATTTTTCCTAATATCCCGTCCTTCCCCAATCTCTAAATTTAGAGTTTGAAGCACTCCTTCGGTTGCCCCAACCACATAGGTATTTGGATTAGTTTGTCTGCTTCCGAATTTTACAACCATCCCGCCTCTACCTTGATAAGCTCCCATACATTTTATGTCAGTTAACATTTCACTTAATTGATTAAAATCATCAACAGTAATATTTTTTCTTCTTCTAATTTTATCCCATGCAGCACGATCGCCTGTATGAACAGCAGGATATTTGCTAACTGTAAAAGAATTTTTACTCAGGAATGAAACTCCCTCTTCGATGCTGCTTTGAAGCATTGTCACTATAGTCATAATAACTATAATAGAAAATATGCCTACAACAATGCCAAGAATAGTTAAAAATGTTCTCAGTTTGTTGTGAGATATTGAATGTATTGCTATTGATAGGTTTTCCCCTAATCGCATTTTTTTATCCTTTTTATTTTATTCATATCTTAATGCTTCGATTGGATCTAAATTGGCTGCTTTATATGCTGGATAAGTTCCAAAGCCTACCCCGACTAAAATACATAAACTCATTCCAATTGCAACCCAGTCATAAGGAATAGCAGCTTTAGCATTTAAAGCACCGCCGGCAATATTCCCAATACCAACGCCAATAATAATTCCAATCAATCCTCCAATCAGGCACAATATAACTGCCTCTACTAAAAATTGCGAGAGAATATTCATTTTTTTTGCGCCTAATGCTTTCCTAATTCCAATTTCTCTTGTCCGTTCGGTTACAGAAACAAGCATTATATTCATAATACCAACTCCAGCAGCAATCAAAGCAAAGATGGAAACTACAAGTGCACCGATTCTAACACCTTCGGTTGTATTATTAACCTGGGAAATTAATGATTCATTACTGAAAATACCAAAATCATTATCTTGTCCCGGCTTTACTTTTCTAATCTTTCTCATGTAGCCAACAGCCGCGTCAATTGTAGACTCATAAGCTGCTTTGCTTGGAGCCATTACTGTTATATTTATTGATCTTCCTGTTTTGCCGTAAAAAGATCTAAAAGTTGAGATAGGCATTGAAATAAAGTTGTCATTACTTTGCCCAAACATTGACGGCTGCGTTTCAAAAACTCCAATTACTAATAGAGGTTTACCATCTGCTCTAATTGTCTGGCCAATTGGATCTATGTTTGGAAATAATTTATTTTTTACATCGCTTCCAAGAATGCAGACATCATTGGAATATTTTATATCCGATTCTCTAAAATCTCTTCCTTCTACTACTTTCCAGTTATTGGTATGTATAGCTCCTGTAGTAACTCCGGAAAGCTGAATATTAGGATTTGTTTCTACACTTCTATATTTAATAACTTTTCCGAATTGCCATTGCTCTGCACCTATGTATTCTGCTTGTGTTAACATATCTTCAAGCCGATAAAACTCTTCCAATGTTAAGTCTCTACGGCCATGATCCATATCTCCCCCATGCATTCTCATTGCTTCATATTTTTGAATTTGAAAAGTATTTTTATTCAACATTGAAAATCCATCTTCAATGCTATTCTGAAGCATTGTAACAACAGTCATAATTACTATAATTGAAAATATTCCGACTACAACACCAAGAATAGTTAACGAAGTCCTTAACTTATTATTAGTGATCGATTGTGTGGCAATAGTAAATACTTCGGTTCCTTTCATATCATCACCTACAGGATATAATTATTATTCGTACCTTAATGCTTCTATTGGATCTAAATTAGCTGCTTTATATGCCGGGTATGTGCCGAAACCTATGCCCACCAGAATACAGAGACTCATCCCAATTGCAACCCAACCATAAGGGATTGCGGCTTTCGCATTTAAAGCTCCACCAGCTATGTTTCCAATTCCCACACCAATTATGATTCCTATCAACCCACCAATCAAACAAAGAACAACTGCTTCAACTAAAAACTGAGATAGTATATTTGCTTTTTTAGCACCAAGCGCCTTTCTTATTCCAATCTCTCTTGTCCGCTCTGTAACGGAAACTAGCATGATATTCATAATACCAACACCAGCTGCAATCAAAGCAAAGATTGAAACAACTAAAGCTCCAATCCGAACACCTTTAGTAGTAGTATCAACTTGTGATATTAAAGATTCATTACTAAAAATCGAAAAATCATTTTCCTGACCTGGAGAAACTTTCCTAATCTTTCTCATGTACCCAATTGCTGCATCTATCGTTGCTTCATAAGATTCCTTATTTTGCGCCATAACAGTAATGTTAATCGAGTTACCTGTTCTACCATATTTATTTTGAAATGTAGTTATAGGCATTAATATAAAACCATCGCGGGACTGCCCAAACATCTCGGGCTGTTTTTCCAGAACTCCAATTACTTTCAATGGTTTGCTGTCAACTCTAACAGTTTGTCCAACAGGATTTATATTAGGGAAGAGTTTATCCACAACGTCTTTACCAAGTATGCAAACATCATTAGAATATTTTATATCATTTGGCCGTATTTCTCTTCCATAAGCAACTTTCCAATCGTTTGTACGCATTGCATCAACTGTAATCCCTGCAACACTCAAATTAGGATTTGTTTCTTCACTACCATACTTTGCCATTATTCCAAATTGCCATTGTTCAGCACCAATATATTTTGCCTGGGTTAACATTTCTTTAAACCTGTCAAACTCATTTACTGTTAAATCTTTTCTATTGCGCCAACTTCTGTCACGGTTAGGACCATGAGCTTTCAGCCGATCAAACTTTTCAATTTGAAAAGTATTTTTACTTAGTTGAGAAAATCCATCATCAATGCTGGTTTGAAGCATTGTAACAACAGTCATAATAACAATAATTGAAAAAATACCTACTACAACACCAAGCACTGTTAGAAAAGTACGCAGCTTGTTTGCTAAAATAGATTGAAAAGCGACAGTGAATACTTCACCAAATTTCATTACTCGTACCTTAAGGCATCAACCGGATCCATTTTAGCAGCAGAATAAGCAGGAGCAAACCCGGCAATAAGTCCTGTAATTATTGAAACAGCAATCGCTAAAATTGCAGCATCATATTGCACTGAAGTTGGGATAAATTGATTTACAAGTCTGCTGAGTAAAACCGCCGCTAGAAGTCCAACTAATCCTCCCATTAAACAGATTACAGATGATTCAAATAAGAATTGTGCTAAGATGGTTCTTTTTTTAGCCCCGATAGCTTTTCGAATTCCAATTTCTCTTGTTCTTTCTTTTACAGACACAAACATAATATTCATAATACCAATTGCACCGACAAAAAGAGATAACCCGGTAATAAACAGGCCCGCAATTTTAATAACACCAACTACGCTATTATACTGATCCATCAAGGCTTCCTGTTTGTTAATGGAAAAATCATCCTCTTCATTTATTGTTAGACCTCTGACATGTCTCATCACACCTTCGGCTTCAACTTCCGTTTCGGCCATTAAAGCAGGGCTTTTAGCTCTAATATTAATAGTAATAGAACGGTGGGCATTTAAGAAGTTTTTAAATATACTTCCAATGGGTACGAAAACCTGGTTGTCCGGATTATAATCACCCATCATAAAGCTTCCCTGTTCAGTAAGTACTCCAACAATTTTATAATTAACACCGCCAATTTTAATTGTTTTGTCTAATGCATTTCCAAGAGGAAAAAGATTTTTTGAAATTTCACTGCCGATTACTGCAACATATCTTGCACTTTTACTTTCTATGTCAGAATAAAATCTTCCCTGGTCAAAAGTAAAATTTGTAGTTTTTGCATAATCTGCATCCGATCCGTTTATATTAACTGATTCAATTCTTTTATCTTTATATTTTATAGTTTCACGGGCGTTTGCAACCGGTGCAACTGCTAACGGCATTTTAGCAAGCTCTTTAAAGCGTTTAAAATCCTCCATATCTATGTTACGCCTGTTGCGCATTTTCCACCATTCATTATTAGTAAACCATTTCCATTTGTCAATATAAAGAACATCGCTACCTAAGGAGCTAATACCTTTTTGAAAACTATTGTCTATACCCTTTATAGCGACACTCATTAACACAACGACGGTAACACCAATAAAAATTCCGAGCATTGTTAATGCTGCTCTGATTTTGTTTGCTCTTATTGCGTTGAAAGCAATTAAAAAACTTTCTTTCAATTCAAGTAAAAATGATTCTATGTAAGTTCCCATAATACTACTCGCTTTATTATATTAATTTAATACAGGTATAACCTGCTCCCGCAAACAGATTGGAGTTACAGTTAATTAAAAAACTTTACAGTTATACAATAAATTTTAATGCCCATCTTATTTATTATTAAACCCCGGCTGATACTTTAGGCTTAGGAATATATCTTTTTTCAACAGGCTTATCCGATTCTATTAACCCATCTTTCAATCGTACAATTCTTGCAGCATGTTCAGCAATATACTCTTCATGCGTTACTAAAATTATTGTATTTCCTTTTTCATAAATCTCATTGAACAAAAGCATAATTTCTTCACCCGTTTTTGAATCAAGATTTCCAGTCGGTTCATCTGCTAGAATAATAGAAGGCTTCGTAACCAATGCACGTGCTACTGCAACTCTTTGCCTTTGACCGCCTGATAATTCATTCGGTTTATGATGCATTCTATTTTCAAGCCCGACATCTATTAAAGCTTGTTTTGCTCTTTCTTTTCTTTCATAAGAAGGCACACCTGCATAAATAAGAGGTAGTTCAACATTGTGCAGTGCATCGGAACGCGAAAGCAAATTAAATGTTTGGAATACAAACCCGATTTCTTTATTCCTAATTTTAGCAAGCTGATTATCAGTCATTTCACTTACACTTACTCCGGTGAAATCATATTTTCCGGCAGTTGGGGTATCAAGGCATCCAAGCATATTCATTAAAGTGGATTTACCTGAACCTGACGGCCCCATTATTGCCACATATTCATTCTTGTCAATTCTTAAAGATACATCACTAAGCGCATGAACTTTTTCTGAGCCAACTTCGTAAATTTTTGAAATATGTTCAATGTTAATAATATTCATTTTTTAATTCCGTTATTTTTTTTCACTTAAAGATTTTTTCTGATCTTCTTTTCTTACAGTTGAACCATCTTCAAGTTCTCTTGAAATTGCTTTGTAACTTCCGGAAACAACATCTTCGCCACCCGAAAGGCCTTTTGTAATTTCTATAAAATTATCATCACTAATACCGGTGGCTACATCAACTTTTTTAACCTTATTATTCTTTCCCATAACAAAAACAATTTCCTGAACTTTATTTGTATTAGATTTTTTAACACCGTTATCCGTTCTTAAATCACCATTATCAGAATTTTCTTGAGCAGCAGGATTAGCCCCACTTCTTGCTGTAACACTTTGAATTGGGACACTTATAACATTATCTTTTGTTTCAGTTTCAATATCTGCGTTACAAGACATTCCAGGCCTTAAATTATCATCAAGATCAAGCAATTTAATTTTTACTTCAAAGTTAACAACCTGCTCTTGTGTTCCAAGCCCTGAACTTTGGGCACTATTTCCAATCTGTTGTACCGTACCTTTAAATACTTTGTCACCAAAAGCATCAACTTTAACTCTAGCAGTATCGCCAACACCAATTAACACAACATCATTTTCATCCACGTCCACAACTGCCTGCATACTAGCAAGATCAGATACTGTCATTATATCTGTACCCTGGCTATAACCGCTGCCAAGAACCCTTTCGCCAAGTTCTACATTGAGCTTTGTAATTGTTCCATCCATAGGAGAATAAATTGAAAGTTTTCTAATTTGATCATTTATCTCTTTTACCGAAGCTTCACCTTGAGCAACATTAGCTTTAGCGGTCTCCAAACCTCCTTTAGATGACAAATAATTACTCTTCGCTGTTTCTAATTCAGAATCACTGGAAAGCTTTTTAGCGTGCAGCTCTTTTACTCTATCATATTCAGATGTTAATTTATCTAATTCAGCCTGACGCATTGTAAGGGTAGCTCTAGATGCTTGAAGGCTAGCTTCTGCTCTGTCCTTTTGTGCAATATAGTTATCGCCTTTTATACTAATTAATAACTGTCCTTTTTTAACTTTGTTGCCTTCTTTAACCGGCAGTGCAATAATTTCACCGGTTACTTCAGGAGTAATTGCTACTTTAAATTCAGGGTCAATTGTTCCGGTTGCTGATACTTTTTGAGTGATATTTCTTTTAATAACTTTTTCAGTCTGCACTTGAATTATATCTTCTTTACTGCCGCCTAACAATGCCATTAATATTAAGGCAACTACTAAAGCGCCAAGAATTGAAAATATTATTACTTTTTTCTTTGATTTTTTTCTTTTACCATTTGCCATTTTAATTATTCTCCTATTTAAGGTTATTCAAACTTTTGATAATCTAAAACACCCAGATAATATTTTAATTGCTCATTTAATTTTACATAAGCAAATTGTGCATTTATATAATTTGTTAATGCAGTTGTATAATTTGAATTAGCAACTAAGACATTTAATAATGTACCCGATCCGAGTGAATATTTTTCTGATTCAATTTTCTGACTTTCTTGAGCAGCTTCCACATTTCGCTTATCAACTTCCAATGCTTTCTCTGCTGCCTGTAAATTTAAAAATGTATTTTGCAGATTCTTCTTTATTTGTCTTTCAAGATCATTTACTTCAACCTGTTTATTCATCACATTTACTTTAGCAAATTCAACCTGGTTTTCAGTATTAAAATTTGAGAAGATAGGAAGGCTTAATGTTAAACCGGCAGAATAATTTTTTGATTTGAATAACTTATCAACCTGGTTTGCATAAGTGCTGAAATTTGCATTGCCTGTTAATCTTGGCAAATAACCAGACCATGCTTTTGTTACGCCATTTTCTGCGCTTGCAAGATCTAATTGAATGCTTTGATAGTCAGTTCTTTTATTTAAAGCTTCCTTAACTAATTGGGAAACATTTTCATATTCTTCGGATAATTTTTGATTCAATATTGAAAGTTCCTGCGCAGATAATGAATCGGAAAACTGATACTTGTCCAGAATGTCCAGTCCTAAATAATCCAACAAATCAGCTTTTGAACTTTCTAATGCATTTTTAGTTTGAACTACTGCGAGTTCAGCATTTCCATATTGTACCTGCTGAGCATAAACATCTGCCAGAGTTACTGCCCCAAGCTTATTTCTTTCTGTAATCGTCTCCAGGCTTTCTTTATTCCATTTAACATCGTCTTCTTTTACTTTTAATAATTGCTGGTTGTTTACAACAATATAGTACAAATTGATTGTGCTGAAAACAATGTCCTGTTTTACCCGCTCGAAATATAATCCAGCAGACTCAAGATCATTTTTCGATTGAGAGAGATTTGCGATGTTTGAAAGTCCATCGAATAAATCTACACTGGCTCCTGCCCCGACTGAATAGTTTCTGGTTTCAGAAGAAGTAGGGTCTGTTGTAAAAGTTTTGCCCTGATATACAAATGATTCTCCACCAGCGGATTCATTCCGGCTCCAGTTTGCAGAAGCATTGGCATTCAAAGAAGGAAGAAAAGCACCGTAAGCTGCCTTAACATTAGATTGATAAGTAGTCAGATTATTTTCTGTTTTCTTTAAGGTAGAATTTCTTTGAAGAGCAATTTTAATTGCATCATTCAGCGTTAGCATTTTTTGAGCAGGTGTAAAACCTGATAATGAGATTAGTAAAATAAAAGTCAGCAAAATTCGCAGCATCTTTTTCTCCAAATGATTTTTCAATATTTATATTTAGTGAAATTCGATAAATATTATTTAGACGATTTTATTATTCATAAGGTTACAGTATCTCTCCTTTTTAGACTTATGAACTATTCCCTCTAAATACTTGTGCAAAGATATATATAAGTCAAATACTTTTTACTTTTTAGTTACAAACGGTTGTATAATTACATAATCGGTTTTATTAGAAATAATCTAGTTTTAGCAGTAATGATGAATATTTATTTAGAAAAATAATAACAATAAAATTTATTTGGTTCAATCTAAATATTGGTCTTTTATCTCCATTAAATATTTGTAAGCTTCCTCATAATTATTCCCTATTTTGCCATCAAGAATAGCCTCCTCAATTGCAGATTTTATTTCGCCAACTTTTTTAGAAGGCTTTAAATTACAAACTTCCATTATCGTCTCACCGCGAACCGGAGAATGAAAAGCTCTTAGTTGATCTTTTTCTTCAACTTCCCAAACTCGTTTCATAACCCGTTCATAATTTTCCAGGTATTCAGAAACTTTGCCGGGGTTTTTACTGGTTATATCAGCACGGCATAAAGTAATTAAATCCTCAAGGTCTTGCCCTGCTGAAACAATTAATCTTCTAATTGCAGAATCAGTTACATTCTCCTTTGCCAAAGCAATTGGACGCAAATGTAACCGCACCAGTTTTTGAACATATTCCAATTTTGAAAAAGGCAGTTTTAATTTTTTGAAGATTGATTTCATCATTCTTGCACCAAGTTCTTCATGACCATGAAATGTCCAACCAATCTCATCAACAAATCGTTTTGTCTGCGGTTTGGCAATATCATGAACCAAAGCAGTAAACCGAAGCCAAACATTATCTGTTGCTTGAGAAATATTATCCACAACCATGCAAGTGTGAAGAAAAACTTCTTTGTGATGAAAATCTTTCCTTTGGTCAACACCACTTAGATTTGCTATTTCAGGAAAAATTATTTCCATAACACCGGAATAAAAAAGCAGCTTTAAACCAATCGATGGCTTGGGAGAAGACAATATTTTTAAAAACTCGTCTGTGATCCTTTCCTGGGAAACTATTTTTAATCTGTCGCGTAAGTTTAAATGCAGCTTCATTTATTGAATTATCAACCTCAAAATTTAATTGACTAGCAAAACGGAATGCTCTTAAAATTCTAAGTGGATCATCATCAAAAGTGAGCATTGGATCAATTGGAGTTTTTATTAATTTATTTTTTATATCATCGTATCCATTATAAATATCAATTAACTCGCCAACACTTCCTTGATTTAAAGAAATTGCTAATGTGTTAATTGTAAAATCTCTACGGCTAATATCTTCTTCAAAGCTGCCTGAAGTTACAATAGGATTTCTGCTGGACTTATTATATGATTCTTTCCTTGCCCCTACAAACTCTAATTCGAAATCATCAGCTTTAAAATTAGCAGTTCCAAAATTTTAAAGATATTAATTTTTTCTATTCCAAATTTTTTTGCTAACTCCAATGCGAAATTCGGCCCGTCGCCAATTATGACAAAATCGATTTCATTTTTCCGAAAGCCGGAGATATTATTTTCTTTTTTCAGAATTAAATCTCTTACAAAACCGCCGACAATAAATGCATCTACATTTAGCTCACAAGCAGTTACACAAGCTTCTTTAAACACAGTTAAATCATTAAGATCATTTTTAAAATTCATTAGAAGATCACAAAAATATTTTTAAAGTTGTCAATTATGAATTCAGCGGCTCAGATTTACTTCCTAGTAAAATTGCTATTGGTTTTAATGGTTCCAGGTTACTGAATAGAATTTTTATTGACGCTGAAATTGGTACTGCCAGAAACATTCCAACAATTCCCCATATCCATCCCCAAAAAATTAATGAAAACAAAACAAATACAGGGCTAAGGTCCATTCTTGTACCTAGGAAATGAGGCTCAGCTATATTGCCAATAATGTTTTGAATAATTAGTAATATTACCGCCATCGAAATAACCGTAAATCCAAATCCGTATTGAAGAAAGCCAATTATAATTGGGCACACAGTTGCTATCATTGAGCCAATGTTAGGAATAAAATTTAACACAAAAGTTAGAAAGCCCCACATTAACGCAAAGTCAATTCCATAAGAAAGCAGAACAATTGTTGTAGCAAATCCTGTTACAATACTTAAGATAGTTTTTATTACAATGTATGATTGAAGTTGTGAGTTTATAATTAAAATATTTTTATCAACAGAATCTTTATTCTCAGCAAACGCTATTCGGAGCCTATCTTCAAATTTGCTTTTCCCTGCCATCATAAAAATCCAGAATACTGTCATTATAAAAAAATCACCCATAGCAGAAGAAAAAGATGTAACAACGTTTTGGATTATCCCGCTCTTGAACAGCTGCGGCAGAAGTTTCCCGATATCAAAATTTTGGTAATCAATTCCAAACAGTTTCGAAAATTCTTTTAATGTAAGATTGAACGGACTTAATATAGTTTGAAAAAATGTATTAAGATTTTTTGAATATGAATCAAATTTATCAGGGAAAGTTGAAAAATTTGAAACCATCAGTAGCCCAACCAGGTAATAAATTGCAAAAACAAAAATTAAGATGAAAATAATTGAAAGCCATTGAGGTATTTTAAATTTCTTAAGAAAAATAATCAGAGGATGGAATAAAAATGTTAAGAATATTGAAAAAGTAATTGGTATAAGAAATGAACTTAGAGACTTTAGAATAAAAACAAAAAGTGAAAACGAAATAAACCCTAGAAAATATGTTGTGATCTTTATGTGCTTGGCAGTTATTTCTTCAGGTGTTTTCATTTATAATTCTTTCATTTGTAAATAAATTCATTTAGAAATTTAGCACCGTTAAAATACATCCAGGTACATTTTTTATAATCTTCCTTCTGCAGCAAAATAAAACTATAATCACCTGAGTAGCGTAAAGATAAAGCCGCCATTTTCCTTGCCCTTGCAAAATCTAAATTCTCAAGCATAAATGATGATAACTTGTTTACTGCATAACTGCTTCTGTAGTCGTCAACTATTATGGTTTTCTTAAACTGTGAAATAAATATATCATAATTTTCTTTTAATGTTCTTGATAACTCCGTGATTGCAGGAAAAGAATAATACATATATGAATTTTTGTTCATATCTGCTAAGATTAAATATTTATTTAAAGCATCACTCTTCAAATATAATGGCAGTAATGTATCCCGCTGTGAAATTCTTGTTCTAAGCCCGGCTAAATTATACAAAGTTCTATTCGGGTTTTGCTCACTAAGTATTTTGTAAATTGAATCTGCCGGGTTTATAAAATTATTTTTTGCCAACAGGTCAGCAAGTTGAAACTCCATTGTATAATAATAGGCAGTGTTCTTAAAATGATTAATATTTTCTTTTAATAATTTAATGGCTTCATTTTTATTCCCAAGTTCATTCAAACTATTTGACAACCCGACCAAAGCAGAGTAGTTAATTGAAACATTTAAAATTTCTTTGAATATACTTTTTGCATCTGAATACTTTTTTAATTGATATTGTTTCCACCCGTCTTTTAATCTGCTGGAAATATATCTTGGACAAACTTTACTGAAAATTGACTGTCTTCCAAAAAAATAATAAGCAGAACTTTGATTGTCAGCAGGAATGGCTTCAATAAATTTATAATATTCAGCTTCTAATTCGCTAACTGGTTTTTTATAAATCTTATCAAAGTTAATATCTGAATACAATCTTTTAACCTTTTCAATTCCATATCTATCATTTAAAAATTTAATAAATGAACCTGCATAAATGTAGGACAAACTTGAGGCATTGGTTAAGAATGAATAGCCGCCAAATAAATTTTTAATGTTAATTTTGAAACCATTTTTATATGCGAGAGCTGCCATATAATGAATATCATATTCAGCATAAAATGGGTCTGCTGCAACAGCTACGCCTTCAATTAAAGATGGATTTATGTTTGCAGCGACTTTTAAAATGCCAGTTCCAAATTTGCTGCTTATAACATGTGCAATTTCGTGCCTTAAAGTTGCATCGTAATTATCATAAACAGTAAAGCATTCATGAAGCCAGGGTTTGGCAATGTCTGCATTTTCGGTTCCAAGCAATAATTTTTTTTGTTCCGAATCTTTAAAAACGAAAGAATTGATTTTTTCATTCATTCTCACCCTGAAAAAGAAAGCAAGCTGCCCATAGTAATATTCATGATGGAGTGCTATTGCTTTCATTAAATTCTCATTTATTCCATCCGAGTAATGAATTATAAAATGCGGCGTTTCTATTTCTTTATTTAAATAGCTGGTCATCCTGTTCAAGTTTGTTGAATAACCAAATTTCGGCGACAGATACACGAAGAAAATTGAAATTAAAAAGGCTAATAATAAAAGAGTCTTATTAGAAATTTTTGAAAGCTTAAAGTAAATTTTATAAGAAATGTTAAAAAGAAAATAAAAGAAAATTATATTTAAAAAACGGTAGACTAGCAATTTAAAATCAACACTTAATCCTTCGTCATATATTGTCCCAGGGAAAAATCCGAACAAGGGATTGTAAAAAAATATTTGAGGATTAAAATAAAATTCAAGTAAAGGAATGAGCAAAATTAAAACATAAAATAAAAGAAATTTTAATACAGCAAATCTTTTCCCAATAACTTTTGCAAAAAATCCAATTGATGAACCAATTAAAACTGATGGAATGGTTAATACAAGATAAAACTTTACTCCATCACACAATGAACAATCAATTGAGAATAAAGCATGGGTTATTGAAATTACAACAGGGAAAAATAAAAACGCTGATAAAGAAAAAACCAAAGATCTAATTAACTTACTTTTTTCTCCACCACCTTTTTCCAATTTCTTAAGTAGAATTATTGTATAAATTCCACTAAGAAACGATAGCAGCAATGAATTTAAAGCTGAAAATTCGTAACCGAAAATATTCGTCAGCGGTAAAAATAAAAGCAGAATATTGAATACAATAATCAGAATCAGAAAGAAAGAAAAATATTTATATTCAAATAATATTTTTTTTGATTGAGACAAGTTAAAATTCAGTTCCCGCTACTCTTTCGATATCTGCCCCTAGATATTTTAGTTTTTCTTCGATGC
Organism: uncultured Ignavibacteriales bacterium; assembly: GCA_963746735.1. Classification (GTDB taxonomy): domain Bacteria; phylum Bacteroidota; class Ignavibacteria; order Ignavibacteriales; family Ignavibacteriaceae; genus CAVSWT01. The sequence goes on along the minus strand of CAVVCO010000015.1, from coordinate 137,510 downwards.
GTTGATATCCTCTATCAAGATGATAAACTCTTAACACTTCTGTCGTGCCTTCAGCAGCCAGCCCGGCAAGGACTAAAGAAGCGCTGGCACGTAAATCAGTGGACATAACTTTTGCACCATTAAGTTTGTTTACTCCTTTTACAACTGCTGTGTTTTCATTTACAGTAATGTTTGCTCCTAATCTTTGGAGTTCAGGTACATGCTTAAATCTATCAAGATAAATGTTATCTGTTATTGAAGCAGTGCCGGAAGAAAGCAGCATTAAAGAAGTCCATTGCGCCTGCATATCTGTAGGGAAACCTGGGAATACTGAAGTAACAATATCCGTTGGTTTAATAGTAATATTTGAAGCATCAAGTTCAATGAAATCATTATTGTAATTTATTTTGCAGCCACAGTCTTCAAGTTTGGATAAAACAGCTCCAAGATATTTGGATGAAATATTTTTGAGCTTAATTTTCCCTCTAGTGATTGCAGCAGCGACTAACAACGTCCCTGCTTCAATTCTGTCAGGAATAGTTAAAAACTCTGTTGCCTTTAATTCATCAACACCTTCAATTGTTAATGTTGACGTATTTTCGCCTTCAATTTTAGCTCCCATCTTAATTAAGAACTCAATTAAATTTGTAATTTCAGGTTCCATTGCTGCATTTGAAATGACAGTTGTTCCTTTTGCCAAAACTGCTGCCATTAAAACATTGCCTGTTGCTCCCACGGACGAAACATCAAAATTAATTTTTGTCCCGATGAGTTTTTTAGCTTTTGCAATTATGTATCCTTCCTCAAGATCAATTTCTGCTCCTAATTTTTTCATACCTTCAAGGTGAAGATTTACAGGACGCGGCCCCCATGCACAGCCGCCAGGTAATGAGACTTTTGCCTGTCCAAATCTTGCAAGCAGCGGACCTAATACATAAACAGAAGCTCTCATCTTTTTTACGTGTTCGTATGGAGCGAAATAACTGTTTATGCTTGAAGAATTTATTTCCAGCTTGTGTGAATCAAATTTAATTTCTGCGCCAAGCTCTTTTAAAAGTTTAATCATTGTATAAACATCATTAAGCTCAGGCGTGTTATTAAGAATTGTCTTACCAGAAGCTAAAATTGTAGCCGGCATTAATGCTAAAGTTGCATTTTTAGCACCGCTGACTTCGGCTTCTCCATTTAATATTCTTCCGCCGTTGATTACAAATTTGTCCAATCAATCCTCTAATTAGTGTTGATAAATTTTGGAAGCAATAATTTAAAGAAAAACTCAATTATCTCTTAAATCAAATTAAATATTAAGATTAGTAAAATCAATTTGAGTAATCTGAAGTAAAATAATTTGTGTTTTAGATTGTTGTTGTCGAAAACAGAACTGAAATTATTGTCTGTTCAAAAAAATAGAATTTAAAGTTTCTGTAAAAATTACTTTGCACGTAAAAATTGTAGTAGATTAATTTTCTTTTTTAGAAACTAAAATAAAGCTGAAGTTATCCGGCGCTCCCCTTTTCAAAATTAGTTTTTTCATTTCTTCAGAAAGTTCGTTAATATTTTTAATCCTGTCGTCTAAAAATTTTTCCAACTCTTCATTTTTTATTACGGCAGTAACTCCATCCGAACAAAGTAAAAATCTGTAAAAATCCTGAGGATTTATTCTGGTTTTACTCAATTCAACATCAATATAATTTCCATCACCGAGAGCCTGCATTATTATATTTTTGTTTGGATGATTTTCTGCTTCCTTCAAAGTTAAATATCCTTCGTCAACTAATTTCTGAACCAAGGAATGATCTTTTGTAAGCAGCTTTAAAATTCCGTTTCTTGAAAGATAAATCCTAGAATCACCGACGTGTCCCCAATAAGCTGTAAAATCTTTTATAAAAAGTACTTCCGCAGTAGTAGCCATTCCCTTTAAGCCGAAATCAGATTCAGATTTTTCAGTAACGGTTTTGTGAGCGGTTATGATAGAAAATCGGATTCTTTCAAGGATATCTTTTATGGAAGAATTTTTGAAAGCATCATAAATTGTTTCAACAGTTATTTGGGAAGCGACTTCCCCAGCTTTATTTCCACCTAATCCGTCACAAACAATAAACAATGTTCCGCCATGTATTTCGAAAACCCCTATTGAATCTTCATTATCTTTTCTTTTTAAGCCTATCTCAGATAATGAGGTGTAAGAATATTTCATTAATTGTCCAGAAAAAAACAATTTATATATTTAAAGATTTCTGCAAAAATAACCACAATTTGATTTAAATCAATAAGGCTATTGTTTATATTTTTATTTACTAGTATCCCTTTTACAAAAATTATACCCAAAATACGATTATTTGCTTAACTGTGAGCATACAATTATATTTGGAACCTAAATTTATCAAATTACAATTTTTGCGAGAGTGGCGGAATTGGCAGACGCGCTAGACTTAGGATCTAGTACCATTACGGTGTCGGGGTTCGAGTCCCCGCTCTCGCACTTCTTATTTATTCGTAATTTATTTTTAAATGATTATCCGAGGGTTAAGTGGAATATAAATTAAATGAATTAAATTCTTCTGAACAAGAAGTTGAAGTTTCTTACGCTTACGATGAAATAAAAAAGGAAATTGAAACTGAGGTTCGCAAACAAACAAAAAACATTCAGATGCCCGGTTTTAGAAAAGGTAAAGTTCCTATAACCGTATTGAAAAAAATGTATGGCGATGCACTTGAACATGAAGCTTCCGAAAAAGTTGCAAATACAAAATTCTGGGATGTTGCCAAAGAAAAAGAACTTAAACCGATCGGACAGCCTCAATTAACCGACTTAAAATTTAATCCTGGAGATAATCTATCTTTTAAAGTTAAATATGAAATAGTTCCAACTATTGAAGTTAAAGATTATATAGGGCAGGAAATTGAAATTCCTATTTTAGAGGTAAGAGAAGAAGATATCAATCATGAAATTGAACATATAATTAAATCAAACAGCAGCCAGGAAAATGTTGAAGAAATCAGCGAAGATAAAAACTTTATAATCAAAGCTGTTCTTCAAAGAATTGATGAAGAAGGAAATCCTTTTAAAGGCAGCAAACCCGAAACTATCGACATAGATCTTTCTAATCCCGGAATACAATCCGAAATTATTGAAAATGCTAAGGGGAAAAAGATTAACGAATTTTTTAATTTTTCATTTAACGATGAACACGTTCATAAAGATAAAGATGGAAATGAAACTAAGCATAGTGAAAAATATGATTACAAAGCTGAAATAAAAGAAATAAAAAAAGTAGTGCTTCCTGAATTGAACGAAGAATTAATTAAAAAAGTTACAAAAGAAAAAGTGACCACTGAAGAAGAATTGAGAAATGAAATTAAAAATGATATTCAAACTTATTATGACCAAAGAACAGATGAAGCAGTTCAGGATAAACTATTAAAGCTCGTTGTTGAAAAAAATGATTTTAAAGCACCTGAAACTTTGGTTCATAATATTCTGGATGACATGATTAAAAGAGAAGAAGAACAGTATAAGAAACAAGGATATAAAAATCTTGACAAAGGGGAAATTTCTAAAAGACTTCACCCGGTTGCAGAACTTGAGGTCAAATGGTATCTAATTAAAAATGAAATTCAGAAAAAAGAAAATATACAGGTTACAGATGAAGACTTGCAAGAACTTGTAAAAGCAGATGCAGTGAAAACCGGGCTTCCAGAAGATAAGCTGTTGGCTTATTATAAATCTTCAAATTATAATGAAAGAATGCTCGACAAGAAATTATTTGATTTCTTAAAAGAAAAAAATACAATTAAAAAAGTTGAACCTGAAAAATATTCACAAACAGAAATTGAGGAAAAGAAATGATGAATAGACCAGAAATATATAACCAGCTAGTTCCATATGTTATTGAACAAACTGGACGCGGTGAACGGGGAATGGACATTTATTCACGTTTGCTGCGCGAAAGAATTATTTTTATCGGCACTCCAATCGACGATCATATTGCCAGCTTAACAATTGCACAATTAATTTTTTTGGAAGCTGAAGATTCTGAAAAAGATATTAATTTATATATCAATTCTCCCGGCGGAAGTGTTAGTGCCGGTTTAGCTATTTACGATACAATGAAGTACATCAAACCGGATGTTGCAACAATCTGCGTTGGTTTGGCAGCTAGTATGGCGGCAGTTTTATTAGCCGGTGGAGCTGATGGAAAAAGAAGCTCACTTCCCAACTCAAGAATTATGATTCACCAGCCCTGGGTTGGCGGACTTCAAGGACAAACTTCAGATATTGAAATTCATGCTAGAGAAATGATGAAAACACGTGACACCTTGTATGCAATTTTGGCGAAGCATACCGGCAAATCAATGGAACAAATTACAAAAGATTGTGACAGAGATTATTTCTTAAGTGCAGAAGAAGCTAAAGTCTACAAATTGATTGACAGCGTTCTTGAAAAAAGAATAGCACTAGATAAAAAGTAAGTATTAATTCAAAAGATGCTGTTCATGAATTTACTAAATTCTCTAGAACAGCATCTTTCATAATATCAAATTCAAATCCAATAAGTTTTCTTTGATGAGAACTTTCAAACATTACAATAAAATCTTCCTTCTTTATTTTTTAATTTTTTCGTTCAATTCAATTTACGCACAAAAGTTAATTTCAAAATTAGATAATTATTTAAATACTTATTTTGAAAACAAAAACATTCCTTCCATTTCGGCAGGCATATCCTCCAATAATGTTGTAATTTGGTCTGAAGCAAAAGGATATATTGATTTAGAAAATAATGTCCCTGCAACTAATGAATCCATCTATCGTATTGCTTCAATTTCAAAATCAATTACTGCAGTCGCAGTTATGCAGTTAGTAGAAAAGGGAAAAATCAATCTTGACGATGACGCCCGAAAGTACATCCCATATTTCCCTAAAAAGAAATGGCCGTTTACAGTTAGACAAATTTTGAATCATACCTCAGGCATAAGAAGCTATAAGCCAGGTGAGTTTGACAGCAAAGAATATTTGCCAAGAATAAAAGACGCGGTAGGAGTTTTATTAAAAGATACTTTGAAATATATGCCAGGTACCAAATATTTATATTCAACTTTGGCATATAACTTATTAGCAGCTATAATTGAAAATGTAAGCGGAATGACTTACGAAAAATATTTGCAAAAAAATATTTTCGAACCTGCAAAAATGAATTCAACATATTTTGATTACCAGGAAGAAATTATTAAAAATAGAGTTCATGGTTACAACAAGAATGAATATAGAAAATTCATAAATGCTCCTTTGGCAGATCTAAGCATTAAATTTCCTGGAGGAGGGATTTTATCCAACTGCATCGATTTACTTCACTTCGCTGATGCACTAATGCATGGGAAATTAATTAAAGCTCCTACACTTGATACCATGATCACGCCTTCAAAATTAAAAAACGGGACTAAATTAAAATATGGTTTGGGTTTTGGAATTGATGCTGATGAAAAAGGAAGAAAATATTTTTATCATTCCGGAGCCGGAACCGGTTTTACCTCATTTTTAATTATGTATCCAAACGAAAAGTTAGCGTCGGTTTATTTAATGAATATTCGAGATAGAAATTTAGGCAATCCGGTCATTGATTTATTATCTATAGTATTTGGCAATGATTCAGTAACAGTTAAAAAATCCCTTTCAGATAAACTGTTTCAAATATCATTTAATGCAGATATTGATTCGGTTCTCTCAGAATATAAAATGTTAAAGAATGATTCTTCCCAGGTATATAATTTTAATGAAGAAGAGTTAGTTACATTTGGAGACGATTTAATTAATACGAAAAATTATGTGGGAGCCATAAAATTATTTAGATACGTAACAAATGAATTCCCTAATAACAAAGATGCTTTTTTAGGCTTAGCCAATGCATATAATTATGACGGCAACAAAGGATTGGCAATTAAGAATTATAAAGCAGTACTAAAATTAGAGCCAACAAATTCTCAAGCAGCTTACATGCTCAAAAAGTTGCTTGAATATTAATAGGTTTAGATAATATCACTGCCTGCTTGAAAGACTTCTAATTTATGGTTAAGTTCACAATCCATACATTCAACATCAATATATTCTAAATGAAACAAGCTCTAATTACTGACCCTACCAGTGTTATAATTTTTTTAACCATAATTTTAGCTTTTGTTTACTGGATAAGAGATCAAAAGTTTGCCAAACCGATATTTAAAGTAATTCCATTTATACTCTGGATTTATTTTCTTCCAATACTTTCAACCACATTTGGGATTACACCACAGTCTTCAGAAGGTTATACATGGATTACTAATTATTTTTTACCTGCATCATTGGTTTTACTTTTAGTTTCTTCAGACATTCCTTCAATCTTAAAATTGGGGCCAAAAGCTATTGTAACTTTTTTCGCAGGCACAGTTGGGATAATGATTGGTGCAGTAGTTTCATATTTGATATTTAAACATTTTCTACCCGCTGATGCATGGAAAGGACTTGCTGCATTAAGCGGAAGCTGGATTGGCGGCGGAGCTAATATGATTTCAATTAAAGAAAGTGTCGGCACACCCGATTCTTTAATGGGACCAATAATTATAGTTGATACAATTGTAGCTTATGGATGGATGGCAATTGTAGTTAGCTTTTCAGATTATCAAAAAAAGATTGATGAAAAAAATAATGTTGATTTGAGTGTTGTTAATAAAATTAATAAAAAAATGGAAGAATTCTCTTCCCAAAAGCATCCTATTGATATAAAGAATTTTTCTTTAATGGTTTCCGTATCACTTGTTGTTACTGCAATTTGTTTAGAGATAGGAAAAATGATTCCACCTGTCGGTCAGGTTCTATCTTCATTCGCTTATACTATTATATTAGTAATAATTATTTCGATTGCTCTTTCCTTTACAAAACTTCAAGAGATCGAAAAATATGGGGCTTCTTCAGTCGGCAATTACATGTTATATTTTCTATTAGCTTCTATCGGTGCTAAGGCAAACTTGTTCGCAATCTTTGAGGCACCCTTATTTCTTGCAGTTGGAGCAGTTTGGATTGCTATTCATGCTGTTATTCTTTATTCCGTAGGTAGATTAATCAAAGCTCCAATGTTCTTAATTGCAACTTCAAGCCAGGCGAATATTGGCGGTGTTGTCAGCGCCCCTATTGTTGCAAGCATTTATCAAAAATCATTGGCTCCTGTGGGATTACTGCTCGGAATTCTTGGAAATATTGTTGGAACTTTTGCCGGGTTAATAACTGCTCAGCTTCTTTTTTGGGCCTCGAAACTTTAATTCAAAAAATTAATCCATTTGTGTAATTTTTAATTATTGGTATGATATTAATCATCTTTATTAAAATAATTAATCATTTAAAAAAAATGTACTTGCTTTCTTAAACTATTGTTATCATTTTAGGGACAATCACCACAAGAAAAGAAAAACTATGCTAGGGATTAGATTCACTAAATTTACTCCAGGCTTTGGAGGTCGTGGTGGAAAGTTTGATGAATTATTAAAGATATTTCTTCAGCTTCTCACCATCAGTTCCGGCGATGTTTCGGAAGCATTAAATTGGCTCAACCAGCTTGATCAAAAATACGGATTAACTGACAACCAATATGGCGTTGGAAATTTCATTGATGAGCTGAAAGACAAAGGCTATCTTGAAGAGAATGAGATGAACCGAACCTTTACAATTACATCGAAAACAGAGCAGTCAATTCGTAAACAATCTTTAGATGAAATATTTGGTAAATTGAAAAAATCTTCAAGGGGAAATCATCGCACTCCATTTTCCGGGCATGGCGATGAATCAACTTCTGAAAAAAGAGCATTCCTTTTTGGTGATACAATGGATCAGATTGATATGACGGATTCAATTAAGAATGCTCAAATCAATCACGGCATTGACGATTTTAAATTAACAGAACATGATCTTGAAGTTGACGAAAGAGACTTAAAAGCCTTAACATCAACTGTATTAATGATAGATATTTCGCATTCGATGATTTTATATGGAGAAGATAGAATTACTCCTGCTAAAAAAGTAGCTATGGCTTTATCAGAATTAATAACCACAAAATATCCCAAAGATACTTTGGATATTATTGTTTTTGGTAATGATGCCTGGCCGATTGAAATTAAAGATCTCCCCTATCTTCAAGTTGGACCGTATCATACAAACACTGTCGCCGGATTGGAACTTTCAATCTGATATTTTGAGAAGAAGAAAAACTTCCAACAAACAAATATTTATGATTACTGACGGCAAGCCAACCTGTTTAAAAGAAGGAGCAAGATATTATAAAAATAGTTTTGGCTTAGATAGAAAAATAATGAATAAGACTTTAGACCAGGCTGCTAAGTGCCGAAAGCTTAGTATTCCAATTACTACATTTATGATTGCGCGCGACCCATATTTACAGAAATTTGTTCGTGAGTTTACAAAGACAAACAACGGCAGAGCTTTTTACAGTAGTCTTACAGGGCTGGGAGATTATATCTTTGAAGACTATATAAGAAATAGAAGAAAAAGACTAAAGTAATATTAAATTTATTGGAGCTTTACAAATATGAATTACAAAAACATTTCCACTTTTGGTGAATTAAAGAAAAGCGGTTATAAATCAAAACCAATTAAACAAGAGCTGCGTGATAATCTAATATTTGCATTAAGAAATGGCGAAAATCCTTTTAGCGGAATTTTAGGTTACGATGAAACTGTTTTGCCGGATATTCAAACAGCAATTCTTTCAAGGCATAATATTATTTTGCTTGGCCTTCGCGGGCAGGCTAAAACAAAAATAGCAAGACTATTTATTAATTTGCTCGATGACTATATTCCTATCGTAGCTGGTTCTGAATTGAACGATGATCCATTTAATCCGCTTTCACGAATTGCAAGAGATATAGTTAAAGAAAATGGTGATGATACAAAGATTGAATGGGTACATAAGTCTGATAGATACGCTGAAAAATTAGCAACACCTGACGTTTCAGTCGCTGATTTAATTGGTGACGTTGATCCAATTAAAGCGGCTTCTCTTAAGCTTCCCTATTCAGATGAGAGAGTAATTCATTTTGGAATCATTCCACGCTCTCATCGATCAATTTTTGTTATAAATGAACTGCCTGATCTTCAAGCAAGAATACAAGTTGCACTTTTTAATATACTTCAGGAAAATGATATCCAAATAAGAGGATTTAAAATTAGGCTGCCGCTGGATATTCAATTTATTTTTACAGCAAACCCTGAAGATTATACAAATAGAGGTTCAATCGTAACTCCTTTAAAAGATAGAATCGATAGTCAGATTTTAACTCACTATCCAAAAACAACAGATATTTCAAAACTGATTACAATTCAAGAAGCAATTTTAACAAATGAGCAAAAAGAGAAAATAAAAATAAATGAACTCTTGCGTGATTTGGTTGAACAGATTGCTTTTGAAGCTAGAGAGAGCGAATACATTGACCACAAAAGCGGTGTATCTGCTAGATTAACAATTTCTGCTTATGAAAATTTAATAAGCTCCGCAGAAAGAAGATTGATCCTAAATAATGAAAATGAAACTTCATTAAGAGTTTCTGATTTATACGGAGTAATTCCTTCAATTACCGGGAAGATAGAATTAGTTTATGAAGGTGAACAGGAAGGTCCAACAAAAGTTGCTTTAATATTAATTAGCAAAGCAATTAGAAATTTGTTCGAAAAATATTTTCCTTCTCCTGAAAAATTAAAGAAGAACCAGGAAGCGAGTCCATATCAAAAAATCACCCGCTGGTTCAGCAAAGGCAACTCAATTGATCTTTTGAATAATACAAGTGACAAAGAATATGCTGATACATTACACAAAATCCCGGGGCTTCATGAGGTAGTAAAAAAGTATATGCCGAATCTTAATAACAGCACTGAACTTTTATATATGGAATTTTTGCTACACGGTTTATCCGAATTTTCATTATTAAGCAAATTCAAACTCGAACATGGAATTCAATTCAAAGATATGCTGAGTTCTATGTTCACTATGTCAGCTGAAGACGATGAAGATTTGCCGGATACGGATTTTTACAGATAATGATGTTCTATTAAAATAATTTTTGTCATCAATTTTGATTTAATTATATTTTGAAGTTTAGAATTTATCTTTGATGTTTACAGCTTCATAATACGTAATGAATCAGAAAAAAAAGAAAATTATAATTGTAGGCCCGGCATATCCATATAGAGGAGGAAATTCTTTATTTGTTTCCTTTGTATTCGATGCTTTAAAAGATAGTTTTGATGTTAAAATTTATAACTACAAACTTCTTTATCCAACTTTTCTTTTCCCCGGTACAACACAATTTGACAACAGCAATGTACTAATTAAAAAAGCACCAAATGAAAGAATAGTAAATTCAATTAATCCTTTCAATTGGATTTCAACTGCGCTAAAAATAAAAAATGAAAACGCTGACTTGGTTGTATTTGATTGGTGGCATCCGTTTTTCGGAGTATGTCACTTTACTATTTCCACTTTAATTAAAAAATATTATAAACGGAAAATTCTATTTATTACAGAAAATGTAGTCTCGCATGAGGGAAATTTTATTGATAGAAGTCTTACTAGATTAGGATTACTGTATGCATCCAATTTTTTGGCTTTATCAGAAGTGGTTGAAAAAGAGTTGAGAACTATCTCCAAAAGTAAAAAGATTTTCCGTTCCGAATTACCTGTTTATGACTGCTACCAGCAAGAGGAATTGAATTCAACTAAAAGTGAATTTGGTTTTTCAGAAGATGATAAAGTACTTTTGTTTTTTGGATATGTAAGAAAGTATAAGGGATTAGATATTTTACTTGATGCATTCCCTAAAATATCCGAACTATTTCCCGGCATAAAACTATTAGTTGTGGGAGAATTTTATGACAGCCCGGACGAATATTTAAATAAAATTAAGTCAAATAATATTGAGAAGAATGTTATCTTGATTAATAATTTCGTTCCGAATGAAGAAGTTGGGAAATATTATTCAGCTTCCGATATTGTAATACTTCCCTATCGCAGCGCAACACAAAGCGGAATATTAAATATTGCTTATGGTTTTGTAAAACCGGTTATAGTAACAAGAGTCGGCGGACTTTCCGAATTTGTAAAAGAAGAAAAAACCGGATTTGTTATTGAGCCAAATTCAACTGAAGCAATAGTAGAAGGAGTAAAACAATTTTATTCTTTAAGAGATAAAATTAATTTTGAACAAAACATAAGAGAATTAGTTTCTTCAAATAAATTTGATAAACTTCCTCAATTATTTGAAAAGATTATTGAAGAAAGTAAAAAATGATTTTAAAAACTGATTGTAAACATTTTCCTGGAGATAGGCCTTGTGTTCCAAATAAAACAGAAGGAATCAAGTGTGATAACTGTAATTATTATGAACAGGTGAATTTTAAAATATTAATCATTAAACTTGATGCAATTGGTGATGTTTTAAGAACAACATCAATATTACATTCATTAAAGGAAAAATATCCTTCATCTCATATTACCTGGCTTACTAAAAAGAATGCTAAGGAAATTTTTAACAACAATACTTTTGTTGATAGAGTTTTGATATTTGAAGAACCAGGAACAATATTGAAATTAGAAACGGAAGAATTCGACTTATTAATTCATCCGGATGCTTCGCCGACAAGTTCTCCAATCGCAGCTAAGGTAAATGCGAAAAAGAAAAAAGGATACATTTCTGATAAACTTGGAAAAGTAGTTCCGGTTGACGAAGATGCAGTTGAATGGCTTGAAATGGGTGCTTTCGATGAATTTAAAAGAAGAATACCAAAACTTACCAACAAATAATTCATGAAATTGCCGGGTTAACTTTTACTGGTGGTGAAATTATTATAAATCTTTCACAAGATGAAAAGAATTTTGCGCAAAAATTTTATGAAGAGAATAGATTAAGCAAGTATAATTATTTAATCGGTTTGAATACCGGCGCAAGCAAAAGATGGCAGTTTAAACAGTGGCGTTTTGACGGCTACATGGAGTTAATTAAAAAATTAAGTTCTGATAATAAAATTGGAATTTTAATTTACGGCGGCCCCGAAGAGATTGATAGAAACAAAAAATTAAAAAATAATTTTCCTAATGTAATTGATACTGGTTCCGATAATTCACTTCGTGAATTCTTTGCCTTACTGGATCTTTCAGATATTATTGTAACCGGGGATACACTTGCTTTGCACTCTTCCACAGCACTTAAAAAACAAACTATCTGTTTGTTCGGCCCAACCTCGAGCAATGAAATTGAAGATTATAACAGAATAATTAAAGTTAAACCGGAGATGGATTGTTTGGTCTGTTATAAACAAAAATGCGATTTTAATCCCAACTGCATGGATTTAATCAGCGTCGATATGGTTTTATCTTCAATCCAAAAAGCAATTAGCAAGTTGAATAATTAAATTAAAATTGGCTAAGAAATTCTCAACCAATTAAATAATATCATCACTCAGCCCAATAAATAACACCCAGCTCAAAAGGATTAATAAGCAAAGGATGCTTTGGTACAATTCGAATCGTGTAACCCTGATGACCGCTTTTAATGCTATTAATATTCCCGGAAAATAAATAATGCGGGTTACTATTTTCAGACTCAGGTTTCATTACAACTGAAGAATATGTTTGCGGATCATTTAGCTTGTCCACTGGGCCGTAATAAATTTGTACTTCAACATCATTAGGAGTTAAATTACCCAAATCAACTTCTGCCGTAATTTTATAATCTTCCCCGACAAATACTTCTTCGCTATTTTTATTTGTATGCAGTTTGATAACCTTAACACTTGACCAATTCTGTTTAACATATTCTTTCCACTCGGAAAGTTTTTTTACTTTCTCCCAATTTTTATCTGAAAGAGTCAGGCGTTTGTTGACCGAAGATTCATAGTACTTCTCAAAATATTCCTGAACCATTCTATGAGTATTGAAAACAGGACCAAGTTTCTTCATAGAATTTTTGACTTTAGTAATCCAGCCACGGGGCAGCCCATCTTCAGTACGTAAATAAAATAAAGAAACAATCTGATTTTCAAGTGTATGATAAAACTGCCGGGCTTCAATTTCATCTTGATAATCAGGATCCGAATATTCTTCGCCATTTCCAATCTTCCAGCCAACTTCAGGATCAAATCCCTCAACCCACCAGCCGTCGAGTACACTAAAATTTAAACCGCCGTTAGCAATAACTTTCATTCCTGAAGTACCACTTGCTTCCAATGGCCTGCGAGGATTATTCAACCAGATATCACAACCTTCAACTAAGTAATGAGCAACATTCATATCATAGTTTTCAATAAAAACTATTTTCCTTCTAAATCTTTCTTCCTTTGCTACTTGAAAGATTTCCTGAATTAATCTTTTTCCTTCTTCATCTTTTGGATGAGCCTTTCCTGCAATAATAAATTGAACAGGATGATTTTTATCATTTAAAATATCAGCAAGCCTGTCAATGTCTCTAAACATTAACGTAGCTCGTTTATAAGTAGCAAATCGCCTGGCGAATCCTATAGTTAATGCACTTGGATCAAGAATTTCAGAAGCAGTTTCAATTTCCGACTGGCTGCCGCCCCGCTCTTTTATTTGCCTAATTAATCTTCTTCTTGCAAAAGCAACAAGGCGTTCTCTTCTTCGTTCATGAGTCCTCCATAATTCTTCATCAGGTATTTTATCAATCCTTTTCCACAATTCTTCTGAAGCGGGATTATTTGTCCAGTTTTCCCCTATGTATTGTAAATATAAATCTTCCATTTCTTTAGACAAGTGAGAACGAATATGTACGCCGTTAGTAACATACCCTATAGGTATTTCATTAAAAGGAACATTTTTATATCCGGAAACCCACATTTTTCTGGACACTTCGCTGTGAAGCATGCTAACACCGTTTATGTGTCCAGCAGTATTCATCGCCAGATGAGCCATATTAAATACGTTTGATTCTCTATCTTTATAAATGGTGCCTAATGAATAAAATTCCTGGTCGGATATTTTTAATTCTTCACGATAATATTTTCCTAAATACTTTTCAACGAGATCATTTGAGAAGACATCTATACCGGCAGGGACAGGGGTATGTGTTGTAAATATATTTGAATAATACCCCATTTGTTTAGCTTCGTTAAAGGTTAAACCATTATTCAAAATGTTAGTTCTAATTCTCTCCAGTGAAAGAAATGCAGAATGGCCTTCATTCATATGACAAACCATAGGTTTGGTTTTTAAGGCATGCATTGCTCTAATTCCGCCTATACCAAGCAAAATCTCCTGCTGAATTCTTGTTTCAACATTACCGCCGTACAATGCTTGAGTTATTTTTTTATCTGCATCAGTATTTTCATTAATATTTGTGTCAAGCAAATAAAGAGGGATTCTACCAACATTCACTTTCCACACCTGGTAATATACTTGTCTATCAGCCATTTGAACTGATAAAATCATAGGTTCGTTTTTTTCATTTAATACTTTTTTTAAGGGCAGATTATCAAAATCATTTAATTCATATTTCTCGTGCTGCCATCCTTCAGAATTAAGATACTGCTGGAAATATCCTTCTTTATATAACAACCCGACTCCTATCAAGGGAATACCTAAATCGCTTGAAGCTTTTAAATGATCCCCGGCTAAAACTCCCAATCCGCCGGAATAAGTTTGAAGAGATTCGGTTAAACCATACTCAGCAGAAAAATAAACTACATTAAAACTTTCAGGGTAATTAAAATTTTTCTGGTACCAGGTTTTTTCACTTAAATAATCTTTTAATTTATTATAGACTCTTTGAACATGAGCAACGAAGCCATCATCATGTGAAATCTCTTCAAGCCTTTGCTGACTAATATAGCCCAGCATCATTACAGGATTATGATGAGATTCTTCCCAAAGTTCGCGATCTAGTCTTCTAAAAAGCTCCCTGGCATCAGCATTCCAGCTCCAGTAAATATTATAAGCTATTTCTCTAAGCTTCTCTAAATTTTCAGGTAAAGAAGGAACAACATGATAGGTTCCTAATAATTTAACCATACAATCTCCGTATTTATGAAATTATTTTCTTTTTTACAGTAATATTTAAATTGAGTTTTTAATATAAATAATAGAAATAATACCAGGAAATTTTAATAAAAAAAATATTTAGATAAAATAGTCAAATAAAATAAAAAAAGCCGGAATAAATCCGGCTAAACTTAAATTATTTAGGTATATTATTTCAACAAAATCATCTTTTTTATAAATGATAACTCTCTTCCGTTATCGCCGCTAACCTTCAATTCATAAAAATAAATACCGCTGCTAACTTTACTTCCATTCTTATCATCCGAATTCCATTTAACTTTATATGAACCTGCTGGTTTATAATCATTCACTAATTCTTTAACAACTTCACCAAGTAAATCATAAATTATTACTCTTACGCTTGCAGCTTTAGGTAAACCATATTCAATAGTAGTTGAAGGGTTAAAAGGATTTGGAAAGTTTTGGGATAAAGTAAATTCAGAAGGAACAGATTTTTTTATACTTTTATCTCCAACGGTTAAGTTTTTGGGTTTTATTGTTAATCCGGTAATATCTTTATAGCCAACAACACCTATAATAGTAGGCTTAATTGTACTGGTATCAATTGAAATAAAATTTGTAACACTTGTACCATTTAGAACACCAAAAAGATTTCCTTCTCCATCAAATACTAAATCACTTACTACTCGATTTACTCCAATTCGACCAATTAAAGTTGTATCTCCGTTTGTTAAATTGATTTTGAATATTCTATCTTTCGGACTCTCATCTAAAATTGAGGCCCAGAGTTCATTTGATTTTGGATTAAATGCCATTCCAGCTATAGTGATTGGAACTGTTGCAACTAGTGAGTAAGTCTTTTTATTCAGATCAATTTTATAAATTTCTCCTGAAGTTTTTGCTGCGTACAACTTTCCTTTATTGTCAAATGCAATAGAAGATATGTTTGGGACATCAATATCGAAATAATTGTAAGCGTCTCCTTCCGTAGAATTAACTCTTAACACGGAAGACCCTGAAGCAGTAGTATAAATTCCATACATTATTTTATCAACAGGGTTTATTGCAATGCTTTCAATTGATTTAAAAAGAGAACTTCCTAATGTAGTTCCCTGTCCATTACCTAAATCAATTGTTAATATATTCCCATTATTTAGCTGACCAGATGATGCATAAAGCTGATCTTCATTTGCTGCATTAATAAAATATCCTTTTCCTTTTAATAAAAACCCTTGAAAGCTTGAGTCATTGCTAGTTACCGGATAAAGATAATTTAAATCTCCAATACTTTTAGGATTATAAGTGAAATTCAATTCCAATGAATCATAGGAATTCAGAGTAATCGGAAAAGTTAAATCTGAAACCAATTTAAATTCACTAGAAGAATCCGGGATTCCAGTTATTATAAACTCTGATTTTCCAAAATTAGTCAATATAATTTTATTAGTATCACTCATTGAATTAATTTCAACACTGCCAAAATTCAGTGAGTCTGCCTTTGCATAAACACCTTCAAAAGGAACCATTCTAATTTCTCCAACCCAGGTTCCCCAGGTATTTGAAGCGGCGGCATTTTCAGAAAACATCCAGATGTTTTGTTCATTTTCGGGATCTAACCACATTCCGCTGTAATCACCCCAACGGTTTCTATCACCGCTGAAAGTAACCACGTAATTTCCTTTTCCCTCTTGCAATAACTTACTGCTGGAAAAACCAGATGGATCGTTTTTTAATCGAGTTGAATAAAATGAGCCTATATATTCATCCGCTCCAGAGCGGCTGTACGTAATAGCAACATTTTCGTTTTTATCTACAGCTAGCGCAGAATAGTAGTACCAATGGGTTGTATCTCCAAATCTATAATTCTCTACAGTTTTATTTGTATTAACATCAATCTTAACATAATCTATACAAGAATATTTTGATGAAGTTGGGTTCTGAATAGAATGAACAGCCCATAAATAACCGTCTCTATAAGTTGGTTCATTCCTTAAAGCACTGCCAGAGCCTTCAATCTGAGGAGACCCGCCGCCAAGCTGTTCTGCATTTGGAGCTGGATTATAATAACCTATAGAAACGTTTACACTACTAACCGATGGAGAATCAATTGGGTTAACAATTTTTAGTAATGTTAGAAAATTACCACCTCCATTTGGTGCATGCAGCAAATAATAATCAGAACTATCACTATAGCTTATCGAGGGCCTAATGCTAAAAATAGCTGAATTTTGATTGGGGTATTTAACATTCCATATATCGAACCAATTTACTTGTCCAGCAGTATTTGCATAAAGTTGTTCCTTTGGAATAATTCTAATCTTTGAATATTTAAATGCGCCGGTGAAAGAAAATTGATTAGAAGTTATAAATATAGCATCCTTGTTAAAACCCACTCCTTCATAATCGCCCCAGGTTGATGTCCCTGTATTTCCATTATTTGTTGAAGGTAAAACCCAATTATACCATATTCCATTTGGATCCTCATCATCACTAATTGAAAGCAAAAAGTTTCCTCTTTCAGATTTATCATCCTGATCTAACCAAACCATAATCCATCTTTTATCAAAATGATCATATAATATTTTAGGATCAAATGCACTTACATTAGGTAAAGCTGATGAGTACCAACTGTTTGCATCAATGTTCTGAACTAAATTTCCTTGTTTATCCCAAATAGCAAACCGGCTATTTACAGTAGCCATTATATAATTTGGCCCAACTGCAATATATGGATCCGGAGGGATAGAGTTTGTCATATTTAATCCATGGAAACTATTTAGTAAAATAGTCTGTGCAGTATCTGATGCTATTTTTTTACTTAAGCTTCTATCATTAACGTATTTGACCATTGCCGGTAAGATGGGAGTTATGCTATTGTCATAAACAGCAGGCCCATCATATTCAATTTCATTTCTAATATTTTTTATTTGAGGTATTGGTACTTGGGCAGTCTTAAGGAATGTACTAGTCGTAACCACGACACCGGAATCGACACTACCTTGCGCCGGGCCTTGATAACCTTGAGCAAATAAAATATTAAAAGGTACAAAAATGCAAATAAAGAGTAGATTTTTTTTCAATGTTATTATCCCTTATTTATTAAAACATTGCTTCCAAAATAATGATAATAGTAGAATGTGACAATAATCAATGAAGAGAATATTGGGGTAAAAATATTTAGTAAATAAATCCCCTTTAATAATGCTGAATTTTACTACTAATATTTCTTATATTCTCCCAAAATATAAGTTGCAACTGCTTCTGCTTCATTAGGCTTTAAACCTAAATTAGGCATTGGCGGAAAATCAGGATTCTTTTTTACAGGATGTCTTATGAAAGCAATGAGCTGGCTTTTATGTCCCTCATATTTTGGAAGAACATTTTTATAAGCAGGGCCGACTAACTTTCTATCAAAACGATGACAAGCCGAACAAATATTATTATAAATATCAGCTCCGTTTACTTGTTTTGCGGGGCCGCTGGCAGTTTCCAAACCCGCTAAATATTTATCATAATTTACACTTAGAATTTCTGTCTGGACTTTAGTTGCGTTGCTCATTGCAAGCTGGTCTTTTACAATTGTGCAAAGTAAAACCAGGAGAATTATATAAAACACCGGCCCGCTAAAACGCAGTGAAGATTCTTTAACCATAACATAAAGGAAATGATAAGCTATGAAAAGTAAAATCAAAGTAATAACACCGTAACCAATCACTGCTCCCGAAATTGCATTTGAAGGAAGCACATAAATATCAATTAACAAAAATAACGGTAAAAAAATTGCAGATGTAAAAGTGATTTTTACAGCAACTGATTTAATAAAATTCTTATATTCCTCATTTATATTTTTCTTGCCGCCTTCCCAATAAAAAAATCCAAAAAATATAGTACCCCCGGTTATTGCAAACGCAGCAAGTATAAAACTGATATACTTTGCTAACACTTCTATTGAGAATAGATATAAGAATGAATCCGTACTAATTTCCGAATTAAAAGTAGAAAAAGTTATAGCTCCAATAAAAATCCATAAAGATAAGTAAAGAAGAATTATTCCGGATTTACCTGATTTATCATTTAAAAGCTGATTACCACTTCTAAACTTTTTAATATCGGAAGAAACTACAGTATCAGATATTTTGCTTTCATCAATTGAAGAAAATATTTCTGAAAAAGTTAAAGAATATCTATAAGCATAAATTAAAATTAAACCAATGCTTAACAGAACAAATGCAAGCATCATGTAGCTGACAGTAGCAATTTGTGAAGTATGAAGCAGCTGAGCGAATATCAAAATTAAAGTAAGCATAGGGGCAATACCAATAATAACCCCGGTCCCTTTATTAATAGTAACTAAATCAATTATATCTTTGGCAAAACGCAAATAATTACTGTTGTCTTCATTCAATCCTTTTCTTTTAAAGTATAATGAAAGAGTTGTTCCACCTAAAATTATTCCTATGAAGGGAACAAATAAAAACTGGATTAACATTAATAAATAATGAAGCAGTTGAATATGTTCAGACGACTGAGGTAAAACTAATTTATCAAGAAACTCCATTTATTTTCTCTCTTAGATTAAAATGATATAACAAGTTTATCGATTGATATAAGCAGAACAACTAAAATTGCAAAAATATTTATTTCCCTAAATGCAAAGTTGAAATATATATTTTTCTTTTTTGGCTTTAACAACTTTAGTGAACTAATTGACAGCCATAAACCCACTGCTAACAAGCTAAAGTTTATGAATGGATATCTAACAACACCAAATAACGGAATTATTAATCCAGTGACTACTGTAGCTAATATCCACATAAAGGTTATTCGGGCTAACTGATCAGTAGAAAAAATTTGCGTTAGTGTTGGAAAACCTGCCTGTTCATAATCTTTGTTAAGCACTAAAAGCAGAAGCCAAAAGTGCGGTATCTGCCAGATAAAAAAGAAAAATGAAAGTACAATTATTTGTGGATCTAAAACATTTCCTCCGGCGGCAACCCAGCCAACTGCAGGTGGTATTGCTCCAACTAATGAGCCTGGGATTATTGCAAGTGGATTTACCTTTTTAAGCGGAGTGTATATACCATTATACCAAACAAGATTTAATAATCCTAAACCTAATGCAACCCAGCCGGCACTTAGCTGAAGAACTACCGAGCCAAGTAAAATAAATACGATAGCTAGTAACAAAGCATTGCCTGCAGAAATTCTTCCGGAAGGAATAGGACGATTTTTAGTTCTGCTCATTAAAGCGTCCGTTTTGCGCTCCTGGAAATGATTTACTATGGCTGATCCGCAAGCTAATAATAGAATTCCAATTGTAGGTTTTACAAAACCCCAATTAAATTCTTTTGCGAATGCGATATATCCAAAGACGGTAGTGAATGCAACAAAAGATGTTATTCTAATTTTTGTCAGCTCAAATAATATGTCAATATATTTTTTCAAATAAATTTAATTTAATTTTTTTTATCAGTTTTAGTTGAATCAGATGGAGGTTGAACAGCGCTTTTTATATTACTCAGAGAATCCATCCTTGCTTTGTTATTTAGCCATGAATAAAATTTGTCAGAAGGCATGACAACAACCTTAGTGTACATGTGCC
Source organism: uncultured Ignavibacteriales bacterium (assembly GCA_963746735.1). Taxonomy (GTDB): domain Bacteria; phylum Bacteroidota; class Ignavibacteria; order Ignavibacteriales; family Ignavibacteriaceae; genus CAVSWT01. Next base: position 116,882 of record CAVVCO010000015.1, on the reverse strand, counting down.
AGTGATTTAATCCGCAGTATTCAGCGCAAGTTAATTCATAGGTCCCAAGTTCCTCAGCATTAAACCAGGTTTCCCGTTTATCACCCGGTATAACATCTTTCTTAACTCTAAATGCCGGGATAAAAAATGAATGGTTTACATCTAATGATTTTAGATCAAACTTTACGTCAGTTTTAACAGGGACAAAAAGTGTATCTGCTTTAACTCCATTAGGATACTGAAATGTCCATTTCCACATTTGAGCAGTCACCTTTATTGGATAAGCATCTTTAGGAATGTCTGCCATTTGCTTATAACCAATCCAGCCGTAATAAAACATTACTAAAACCAAAAGAGTTGGTATTACAGTCCATGCAACTTCTAATGGAACATTACCATGTATGTTTGACGCTTTCGGACTTCTTTTTCTATTGTACTTAATAACAAAGAAAACCATTAAGAATGTTATCAGCACTAAAAAGAAAACAGAAATAACCATTACTATCCAAAAGGCAGTATCTACAGAGTTAACAAAATTTGAAGGTCCTGAAAACATATATTTTTTACCTTGCCAAAAAAGAATAATCTGAAAATAATAATACAAATGAAATTATAATGAAGAGTAAAGCAACGCCTAAAAATACTTTAAATGCTTTTTGCTCAACTCTTAAATGCATAAACACAGTTAATACCAGGTACGATTTAATACAAGCAATAATTAAAGCAATAGCAACAGTTAGTTTGCCAAAACTTATACCAGCGACAGCAACAGTTATTGCAACAAAAGCTAATAAAGCAAGCCAGACTAATATGAAAGGCCCATAGCTATGATCGTGACCGGCATGAACATGAGTTTCTTGTTGTTCCATTTACAAATCCTTAGGTTATAAGATAGAATAATGGGAAAAGGAAAATCCAAATAATATCAACTAAGTGCCAATATAATCCTGCTGCTTCAAGTTTAACAAAAGTATGCTGATTAATTTTTCCTTTTATCGTCAGTCTCATCATCACAGCTATTAAAGTAGCGCCAATTATAACGTGAATACCGTGTAGTCCTGTCATCACAAAATACAAACCGTAAAATAAAATTTGACCTTTATCTTTTGCAAGCAGTATTTCCGAACCCGGATAATTACCACGCTGAAATTCGGCACTCCATTCAAAATATTTATTAATTAAAAACCAAATTGCAAAAACAATTGTAATGCCCTGAAAGAAAAGCGAAAGCTTCTTATTGTTTTTTTGTATTGCAACTATGGCCAGGGCTATTGTTAAACTACTTGTTAATAAAATTGCAGTGTTAAATGTTCCAACAACAACATTCATTTCCTTTGCTGCAACATGAAAGGCTTCCTGGTGCATGTACCTGTAAACAGAATAAATAAAGAATAAGCCTCCAAATAATAGAAGTTCTGTAAAGAGGAATAACCACATCCCCATCCTGGAGGCAATGTCATCTCTATGAACATGCTCATGAACTTCTTGTACGTGTTCTTGAGAACTCACTGTACCTCCTCAACTTCTAATGTTTTAATATCATTATTTTTATATTCATAAGGTGCTTCAGATATAATTGGAATCTCATGGAAATTTTCATGAATCGGAGGAGTTTCAACCTGCCATTCCAAAGTTTCACCACCCCAAATATTTTTCTCAGTAATTATCGGGCCTTTCCTGATTGACTTAATTAGATTAGTAAACATTATGATAAGTCCAGTAATCAGGATCCATGAACCGATAGTTGAAATTCTATGATAAATAGTAAACTGTGGTAAATAATCATAATATCTTCTCGGCATTCCAAGCCATCCCATAATGAACATCGGGAAATACAAAGTATTAAAGCCAATGAATAAAAATGTAAATGCAATGTTTGCAAGTTTTATTTTATACATCCGCCCAAACATTTTGGGAAACCAATAATGCATCGCTGCAAATAGTCCGAAGCCGGTTCCTCCAAACATTACATAATGAAAATGCCCCACAACAAAAGATGTATCCTGCACTTGAATATCTATGGCTAATGTTCCCTGGAATAAACCAGTTAATCCGCCAATCGAAAACAGAAATATAAATCCAAGTACATATAATAACGGCGGCGCCAAATAAATCGATCCTTTATACAATGTCGCTATCCAGTTAAAGACTTTTACTGCGCTCGGAATAGCAACAAGAAAAGTTAACAATGAAAACACAAATTGCCCGGTGTCGCTCATCCCGGCAGTAAACATGTGGTGCGCCCAAACCAAAGAACCGAATAGAGCAATAGCAATGCTTGAAAATGCTATAAACTTATAACCAAAAATAGTTCGCCTGGCAAAAACAGGAATTATTTCAGATACAATTCCCATAGCAGGCAATATCATAATATAAACTGCAGGGTGAGAATAGATCCAGAACAAGTGCTGGTATAAAACCGGATCACCTCCTAACGCCGGATCAAATAAGCCGACCCCAAACCATCTTTCAACTGCAACTAATAATAAAGTGATACCTATAATAGGTGTAGCTAAAACTTGAATCCATGCAGTTGCGTATAGCGACCAGATGAATAACGGCATCTTGAACCAGCTCATACCTGGAGCGCGCATTCTATGAATAGTTGTAACAAAATTAAGCCCGGTTAATATTGAAGAGAAACCGAGAATGAATGCAGCCATTAGCGCATAGATAACATTCGTACCTGTTCTAATGCTATAAGGAATATAAAATGTCCAGCCGGTATCAGCAGAACCGCCAGGCAAAGTTATTGCCAAAATTGCAACTATTCCGCCTAGAATATATAGATACCATGAAAGTAAATTTAATCTGGGGAAAGCAACATCTTTAGCTCCGATTAAAATCGGCAGAAAGAAATTACCAAAAATTGCCGGGAACGCAGGTATGATAAACAAGAAAATCATTATTACACCGTGGAGCGTAAATATTTGATTATAAGTTTGCGGACCCATTATTGTTCTTCCAGGTGAGAATAATTCAAGCCTCATTAAAAAGCCGAGACTCACTCCTACCGCAAAGAAAGACAAAACAGCAACCATATAAAGTATGCCGATTCGTTTATGGTCTGTGGAAAGGATCCATGATTTTAAACCTTTCCCGTTACCACGATAATGTAAATAACTCGGCTCGCTTGCCTGATTTACTGTCAATGTTTCGCTTGCCATATAAAACTATCCTTCTTTTAACTTTTTCTTTTTAGGTTTGAAATTTAAGTAGCCGACAAATATTGCTGCTAATACTAAAATTCCAGCACCCGAAACTCTTGTAATATCTATCATGTATGTTTTAGCTTTTGGATTATAACTAAAACAATATTGCAATACACGTGCTATCGTCGGGCTTGCTTTTCCTTCCGAAGCTTCAATCAACGCCATCTTCATATCAAAAGGTAGAATGCTATAACCGTGACTTTCTGTATAACCAGGAAATAAGTACCTGGTAATTTTTCCCTTAGGTGAAAGAAAAATTAATGCTCCTGTATGAAGAAAATTTGTTCCTTGCCTTTCAAAATAAAATCCCATTGCATCAGCTAACTTTTTAATATTTAAACTGTCGCCAGTTAGAAATCGCCAACCTGATTCGGGAAATTTTCCATTAATCATTTTTAAAAATGTTTGTTTCTTTTCCGAAGCAATCTTTGGAGTTTCAAGTTCATCCATGCTTAGTGTAATAATCCTGTAATCTTTATTAGGCACCATATCTAGTTTACCAACAACGTCTGATATTTCAGACATCAACGGCGTGCATAGGCCAGGACAATTATAATACACAAAAGCAAAAACTGTTGGTTCTGTTATCAAATCTTTTAAAAGAACTTTATTACCGGACTCATCATAAAAGAAAACATCTGTTGGAATATATTTACCAAGCTGTTCATCAATTCCTACTTCAACATTCTTATTTTTAGAATAAGAATAATCTGCCGCACAAAAAGTTATAACCAACAGAAATGATATAAATATTTTTTTCATTTTATCATCTCTCAGTTTTATTCAAGTAAACAATTAAAAATAATTGCCCACATACTTATACATCTCATCCCATTCACTATTCTTCAATTCCAGAACTTCACTATTAAAACCATTTTCAACTACTGAATTTACAATTGCATCAATAAAAACTTGTTCGTTTTTCTTCCAATCAGGAGTATTAAATATTAATGTTAAAGCTTTAGTTTTATTACTTGTAACTTTATTAAATAATTTTGCACCGTTAGAATTATTATCTGCTAAAATTCTCTTCTTTATTTCGTTAATTTTTTCAACCTTAGGATCATTTTCTCTTTCAATTATTTTCAATGCTTCAGCAACCGGTATCTGTGCAGGTATTTCACTTCCTTTTGAAAGATTGTAAGTTTGATCCAAAGCCATTAAGTCATCTTTATCATCTGATGGAGGATTAGGAACAAAAGTAGATCTAATATAATGAGCTAACGAAACTCTTTCTTCCGGAGTTAAGTAATCAAAAGCCGCCATTCCGCTGCCTGAAATTCCTTCGGATAAAGTTGTAAATATTTGTGATAACTTTGGACCGTTTACCCAGCCTTCTTTACTTGTAAAATTTCTAGGCTTTGGATTTAAGGACTGCTGCTGCAGGGCCATCTCCTTTTCCATCCGCACCATGACAAGAAACGCAAATTGTAGTAAACAACTTTTGTCCCTTTATCGATTAAATCCGGTGATTAGGTTTACTTAATGCCATTATATCTATTGGCGGAATAGTTTTAGGCTCTACTACAGGAAGGTCTTTTACTTCGGTTGTATCCTGCAATTTTGGCGGAACATTTTGGCGCGATATATTATTTATATTTGATATATAAATTATCCCAATTGCCAAGCCAATTAATAACATGTAAGGATAAAGTAACCCGAACAGCTTTGAAGGATTAGCTTTAATATCAGAAAATATTTTATTCATTTTATTTTGATTGTCAGCCATTATTAAACTTCCATCTGCATAAATTAAAGTCGGAAATCAAGCCCTCGTTCAAGCTTTGGATCTCCAATTGGAACCATATTATATTTTTTAGCATTTAAATTGAACAGTATCATTAATATTCCAATTACTGCCAACGGGTAAACAATATCTAACCAGCTAAATGAATAACTGTGGTTAGTTCCATATAGACTCGGCATTATCATCCAGTAAACATCTATGAAGTGTGCACATAAAATCCACACAGCCATGAATTTTAATCTTTTAGGATTTGTTTTTGCTTTGTGCGAGATCAATGCAAAAAATGGAACGATAAATTGAGTAAGTATTAAAATTATTGAAACTACTTTCCAGCCGCCGTTCCATCTATGGATGAACCACATGGTTTCTTCAGGAAGATCACCATACCACATAAGCATATATTGCGAAAATGCTATGTACCCCCAGAATGCAGTGAATGCAAACATCAAAGTACCAAGGCTGTAATAATGATCATTATTTATCCTTGAATGCAAGTAGCCTTTTTCATTTAACAAAACTGTAATTAATGTTACAGCAGCAAGTGTTGCTACAGTTGCTCCTCCAAAAAAGTAAACACCGAATATTGTTGAATACCAATAAGCCTCAAGACTCATGATCCAATCAACTGCTGCAAATGATATTGTAATTGCGAATAAGGGAATAAAGACAGCAGAAAGCTTAATGTTATATTTGGTTAATCTTTGATCCTTTGAAGAGTCCTGTTGTCTTGAATGCTTAGTTAAGAAGTAATAAAAAAGAGTCCATACTCCGAAAATAACTACTACTCTTATTACAAAAAATGTGGAATTTAAATAGGGAGCTTTACTCTGTAGAACTTTACTTTTAGCAATAACATCTGAATGCGTCCAGCTGAACAAATCATGCATGCTGAATATCAAAGGTATTACCAAAATAAATAAATAAGGCACAACCGATGATAAGAATTCACTAATTCTTCTAAATGGAGTACTCCATGATGCACCGGCTATATATTCCAATGCAACTAAAAATAATGCCCCAACACCGATACTTAACAAGAACATAAAAGATGTTAAGTAGCTGTATGATGCTCTGAATGAATCAATAAAATAGCCTGCTATACCCAAAACTAATCCAACCACTAATAGTGTTAAACCAATTTTACCAACTTCAACAGGCAGATCTTTTTTTGTGTATCCGGCTTCACTATTTGACATTTGCAGCAGACTCCTTTTTAATCTCTTGAAGATCAGAGAGCTTTGCATTCTTTGCTCTTTGTAAAACTCTTATATAATTAATAATAGCCCATCTTTCATCCCTGGTTGTTTGTGCAGCATAAGACGGCATTATATTTTGACCCATCGTTATTACATGATAAATTCTACCGTCAGGCCACTCTCTTACTTTATTTGAATGAAGAGTTGGCGGATTCGGAAATTGTCCACGTAACCTATTCTGTCCTTCGGCAAAATTACCATGGCAAGGACTACAATAAGTTAAAAATTTTCTTTTACCCAACGCTAAATTTTCTTTTGTAGGAAGAAACGGATTAGATAATACTTCCTTAGGATCTTTATCATCTTTGTAAGGATAGGGCATAAAACTTCTTGCAACAGTTCCCTCAACAGGCATTCTCATTCCAAATCCATCTGCAAAGAAAGTGCTTTTTGCCTGAGCTATAGTCTTATCCTGCCTATCCATCCAATTATAAGGAGTGATATACATAAACTTATTTAGAGTTACATAAGTTGCACCTGAAACAACAACAATTGTTGCTGCGATCATCCATAAAAATTTTGGCTGGAGTATTGGATATTTTTCATCATCAGGATAGTAAACTAACTCTATATCTTTTCCGCCTAAGCTGGTTAACAAATCAATTACTTCCTGCTGATTAAACAAAGGATCGTCTGCTTCTATCATGATTCCGTATTTATCCGATGACACGTTCTTCATATAATTTGTATCGTGAATTGGATAATTGTTCTTAGGTAAATTGAAGAACACCATCAGCATTCCAAATACAGTTGAGAGAGCACCTAATAATACTGTAGTTTCAAAAGTAACCGGGATATATGCAGGAAATGCAAAGAATGGTTTTCCGCCAATAACCATAGGGTAATCCAAAGCCATTGCATAAAAGATAAAAAGCAGAATAAATGCTGCACCTGAAAATGCAAAAAACAAAGTGACAAAACCAAGCTTGGTTGGTTTCAAACCCATTGCTTTATCCATACCATGAACGGGATAAGGTGTGTTTACATCAAACTTTTTATACCCTGCATCTCTTACTTTCTGAGCTGCATTAATAATTTTATTGGGTGTATCGAAAAGTGCTGCAATCGAATGTAATTTATTTTCGTTTTTATTAAGCATGATTCTCTCCATAATGGGATGGCTGTGCACCTTCAACCACAGCTTTAACTTCAGACATTGAAACAACCGGTAACGTTCTTGTGAATAAAAGAACTAAGGTGAAAAATAATCCAAAGCTTCCAAGTAAGATTCCCAGATCGACTAAAGTGGGAGTATAAATCCCCCAGCTTGAAGGTAAAAAATCTCTATGCAATGATGTTACTACTATTACAAATCTTTCAAACCACATTCCAACATTTACTAGAATTACAATAACGAACATAACCGGAATTGAAGTTCTTAATTTCTTAAACCAAAAAAGCTGCGGGAATAAAACATTACAGCTTATCATTAACCAGAAAGACCACCAGTAATGCCCTAAAGCTCTATTAACAACAACAAATTGCTCAAATTGATTTCCACTATACCAGGCCATAAAGAATTCCGAACCATATCCGTAAGCAACCATGAGACTTGTAACAATAATAACTATGTTCATTCTTTCAAGATGCTTCATGGTAATGATATGTTCAATGTGAAATACTTTTCGAACAAAAATCAAAACCGTAACAACCATGGCAAAGCCTGAAAATATAGCTCCGGCTACGAAAAAGGGCGGGAAAATTGTTGAATGCCATCCAGGTAAAATTGCAACCGCAAAATCAAAGCTAACTATAGAGTGCACTGAAAGAACCAAAGGTGTAGCTAAACCAGCTAATATCATGTATGCTTTTTCATAATGCTGCCAATGTCTGTTTGAATGTCTCCACCCAAGGCTGAATGTTTTATAAATATTCTTTTTAATTTTTGATGTTGTTCTATCTCTTAAAGTAGCAAAGTCCGGAATCAAGCCTACATACCAGAAAACCAGCGAAACAGTAAAGTAGGTTGAAACTGCGAACACATCCCAAACAAGTGGAGAAATAAAATTAACAAATAAGCTATGCTGATTAGGATAAGGAATTAAATAACCTGCTAACCATGGCCTACCGGTGTGAATAACCGGGAAAACTCCTGCACACATTACCGCAAAGATTGTCATTGCCTCAGCAAAGCGGGCAATACCTGTTCTCCATTTCTGTCTTAATAAAAATAGAATTGCTGATATTAAAGTACCTGCATGTCCAATACCTACCCAAAATACAAAGTTGATAATTGGAAATCCCCAGCCAACAGGTTCATTGTTGCCCCACATTCCAACGCCGTAATAAAAACTAATAGCTACACAAATAGCTCCGATTAAAAGAAATGTACTTGAAATAGAAATAGCTATAAAAAAATTTTTATTAGGTTTGGTATCCATCGGCAGCGATATATCGCGGTCGATATCCCTTAAAGGAGGATTTCCTTCAACTAATACGGGCTCTTTTGTATAATCTAAATCAGTTGCTGTGTAATCCAGGCTCACTATACATCCTCCGTATGAGTGTTTCTTAATTTTGCTAAGTAAGTTACGTTGGGACGAACATTTAATTCTTCAAGAACACCATAACCTAAAGTATGCTCTCTATATTTTGTCACTTCTTCTTCTTTATCGATAATATTACCAAATCTAATTGCGTTGGTGCTGCAAGATTCCTGGCAGGCTGTTACTACATTTGAACCTTTAACAGCTCTCTTTTCTCTAACAGCATCTTCTCTTTCATCTTCAATTCTTTGAATACAGAAAGTACATTTTTCCATGACCCCACGAGAACGAACAGTTACTTCGGGATTATAAACTAAATCGAATAATGTGCTCTCCTGAAATTTATCCCTAAAGTGATCCCGGAAGTTGAAGAAATTGAATCTTCTAACTTTATAAGGGCAGTTATTTGAACAATATCTTGTTCCAACACATCTATTGTAAACCATCTGGTTCAATCCATCAGGGCTATGTGTTGTGGCTAGAACCGGACAAACATTTTCGCAAGGGGCATGATCACAATGCTGGCAAAGCATTAATTCGGTATGGACTTTTGGATCATCTATTGTCCCTGAATAATATCTATCTACTCTTAACCAATGCATCTCTCTGCCTTTATCAACCTGGTCTTTCCCAACAACAGGAATATTATTTTCAGAGATACAAGCAACGACACATTCACCGCAGCCTGTACATTTATTTTGATCGACAACCATTCCCCATTTTACATCTTTGTATTCATAATTCGGATACAAAGTTGGCTCATGTTCTTCTTCTTTTCCTTCGAATAAGAAATGAGGATTCTTTAGATATTCAGCAACTGTGCCTTCTCTTACTATATTTCTTTTTTCGGCTACGTCGTGAGTTAATTTATCATCGAAGTAGTAATATTCTTGGGCTAAAACCAGCTTATGACTACCTTCGGCTTTCTTCACAGTTACATTGGAATAAATCCACGGAGAGAGCTGATAATTTTTTGTCATTAAAGATATTGCATCGAATCCAACTCCGGTTCCAACTGTTCCTGCTTTTCTTCGTCCGTATCCCAGTTCGATTGTTATTACATCATCTGCGGAGCCAGCTTGAATGTGTACAGGAATTTCTAGCTTTTTATTTCCAACATTAATTTCAATCAAATCATTCAATTTCAATCCAAGATCGTCTGCAGTCTTTTTTGATATGGCAGCATAGTTATCCCATGTTACCTTTGTAACAGGATGAGGAACTTCTTGAAGCCAGCCGTTATCAATAAATCTACCGTCACCAATTGAATAACTTTCTTTTAATATTAAATTATATCCCTTTGGTTCTTTATAGTTACTTGATGATAATGCTGATGAGTTAATCTTACCAATATTTATATTACCGCCATCAGCTAACACAACTCCATCGTGCAGTGAACCATACCAAAATTCTTTAAAGTTTAATTCAGATTTGAGCGAGGGATAAATTTCTTTTTCCCAATTATTCATTAAATACTTATGATAAATATCTTCATTAAAAGCTTCCTTACTTCCGTTCATCCAATGAAGCAAAACTGCTTCTTTCTGCCTGGTATTAAATATTGGTGCAATCACCGGCTGCTGTAATGAATAGAAATTAGTTCTTGTTCTGAAATCACCCCAAGATTCAAATGTATGATGTATCGGAAGAACGTAATCACAAAGAACAGAGGTTTCATTTTCTGCTCCGGTAAGAGCAATTTTATATTCAACATTATTTAAAGCTTTTTCATATCCGTAGTCGCTTGCTAAATGAAAAGCCGGGTTTGAATCAAAATGAATAACAGCACTTACCTGACCTATATCCATTTTATTAATCAGGTCTTCCCAATCTCCTTTACTGGAATATGGACTCATTAAAGTCGGAACAGAAGTAAAGTCATAAAGATTTTTAGCTCCTAAAATATCGTTAAGCATATTTACTGCGATGTGAACATTTTCCGGCATTACATTACCAGTGTAAACAATTGATGAACCTGAATTGTTTTTTAAATCATTAACTAAATGCTTTAAAGTTTTTTCAGATAGAGAATATTTTTTAGCAAAATCCTTTAAGCTGACATTTGAATTATTGTTCCCCAATTCATGTAATAAAGCCATTACAAATTCAAACTGAGCATCAGGGCGTAATCTTAATCTATAATCTGCATTCATGCCGGTTAAAGACATATTTCCTTCAACCACATAAAGCCTATTAAAGTTTTTGGCATCATCAATATTTCTGCCTTCAGTATAAAGCCTTGAACTTTCAACCGTGTTGCCATCGCTGCCTAAGAAATCTCCTTCGAGAGATAAAATTATTTTTGCTTTATCCCATTTGATAGTTGGATAAAATTCAGTTCCATAAGATTTTTGCCATGCTGATTTTCTATTTTCATCCGTAAATAATTCGTAAGAATAAACTTTTGTATCTGGATATTTTTGAGAAAATTCTTCTATTAATTTTTTCTGAGTTGGAGAAATAATTTTTTTAGTAATTATAGCAATTTGTTTATCACCGCTTTTTGAAAGTGCATCAATTATATCCGCATCAACATGCCCCCAGGTTGATTTCATTAATCCGCTGCTGCCTTTTCTTAAAGGATGCTGTAGTCTTTCTGGATTATATAACTCCAATATTTCAGCCTGGCATTGAGCAGAGACTTTACCTTTATTAACTGGATGATCAGGATTTCCAATTACTTTTATTGGCCTTCCTTCTCTTGTTTTTACAAGAATACCAGAACCGTCATAGCCGGTGGAAGAGTAATAATTTGGTTTCCCAACAGTTATTTCTTCAGGTTTATTTATATAAGGAATTATTTCACCTTCATCGCGGTAATTAGAGCAGCCAGTACTTGCAAGTGCGGCAGAAGCCCCTACTAGAGCTAAAAACTTTCTTCTTGATAATCCTGAGAGTTTGTTTACATTAAATTCATCTGTAGCACCTGGCTTAAATTCATTGCGGCTCAATTCAGTAATTGAAGGATCTCCGGCCAACTGTTCAAAACTTTTCCAGTAATTTGGATCCGGCTTTTTAGAATTATCCATAGGGTTAATTTCTTTTTTTTCGTCAGCCATTATTTCCACCTATATTTTTTCTGCTGACGGCAAGAGGATTAATTTTCACTTTTATTTTTTTTGCGCTTGCAGAGTTTCTGTTTTTACCAAATAATAAATTGAAAGGAAATGCTCTTACCAGCATAAAAACAAACATGCCTTTTGCTGATGTTTCGAAGAATTTTCTTCTCTCTAATTTTTTATCAACTTTATTTAATAGCTGCATTCTGCTTCCTTTTATCTATGACAAGCCCAGCAATTTTCCGGGCCGTTTTTAATATTCTTTAGTTGAGGGAGTTTGCTATGTATATTTCTATGGCAATCCAGACAATTACTCATAGTGAATGAATTCATTTGTCCAACGACATCCATTTGAGTTATTTCACCATGGCATGCTGTACAATCTATTCCAGCGTTTACGTGAACGCTATGATTAAAATAAACGAAATCGGGAACTCTGTGGATTCGCTTCCAAGGCAATGCCTTTTTTTCGTTATAATATTTTGTCAGTTTAACAATTTCCGGTCTTGTTTTCCTTGCAATTGAATGACAATTCATACAAGTTGCTACCGCAGGGACCATAGCGTGTCTTCCTTTTTCAACTTCCACATGACAGTATTGACAATCAATTTTCATTTGACCGGCATGAAGCTTATGTGAAAATTTTATTGGCTGTTCCGGCGTATATCCTACACCATCCCTTTCAGACTTTGAAACAAAAAATGTTATTGTGAATGAAGCTGCGGCGACGAACAAAATTATTGGTACGCGGGTTCGCAGTATATAATCCAATAAAGACTTTTTCATTCTTTTCCTTTATTACAAGCTATAAAATGGAATACATAAAGACACCCAAAACAAATTTAAGGATATCGTATGGATATAGCTTATTAATTATCTTAATTTAATTTGTTTTGAGTAATTGATGCGTTAACTCTTTGAGTTCGCAATGGTACTTCGTAATCTTTAACTTTAAAACTTAGTCGTCAAAATTATAAAATTAAATAAATAAAACAAAAATGCTTTTGATTAATTTTTCTTAATTTTTTTAGGATGTATAAAAAAATTCATCACAACATGTAAGTCAAATGCAAAATTGAAAGAATAAAATTACGATAAGTTCTTCTTACATAGAATAGTTAGATCAAAAATAAAATGACAATTTAAATAATAATAACTTAATTCAGCTCTTATTTGTAACTAGAGCCTTTTTTAATATGCTTACCGGGTGCAATACTTCAATTTCCACATTAAATTTTTCTGCTCCATATTTTAATTGAGAAATACATCCAGGGTTTCCGGTTAAAACTATTTTGGCTTTTGTATCTTTAATATTCTTCATCTTTCGTTCTAATATCTTCATTGAGTCATCATATCGGACTATATTGTAAATCCCCGCACTGCCGCAGCACCAATTTGATTCTTCAAGCGGTTTTTGATTTAACCCGGGAATCATATCCAGCATTGAACGCGGTTCATTTACAATTTTCTGTGAATGAGCTAAATGGCAAGCGTCGTGATAAGTAACATCCTCATTAACCAGGTTTTTAAATACATCAGGTTTAATTTCATCAATAAATTCAGAAATATCTTTAACTTTTTTTGAAAATTCTTCTGCTGATTTTGAATATTGCGCATCATCTTTTAAGATATAGCCGTATTCTTTCATAAAAGCACCGCATCCTGCAGAATTTAAAATCAAATATTTATAATTATATTTTTTAAAGACATCAATATTTTTCTTAGCAAGATTTTTAGCAGTTTCAAAATCTCCATTATGTGCAGCTAATGAACCGCAGCAAACTTGATTTTTAGGAGAAATTACTTCGCATCCGCAGGCACTTAAAACATCTACCGTGTCTTTATTAATATCAGCAAACATAACATTCATTAAGCAGCCGGTTAAAAATGCCGTTTTATATTTCTCTTCTCCTATCGCCGGAGTAATTTCATTAATTAATGAATCACTAAATTTTTTTGAAACTCTTGGTGATAGTTTATCTATTTCATTTAATTTAGAAGAAATTAGCTTTAACAGTCCGGAAGAATGAACAAATTTTTGAATTCCAAAATTTTGGTAAACATAAAGAAGTCGTGATAATATTTTAAGAAGCGTGTATGATGGAAGAATGTATTTGAGAGAAATTTTCTTTATCAAATTTCCAATAGATGAACCAAACCCAGCATTTGAAATTTCAACTCTTGCAGCTTCAACCATTGAACCGTATTTAACTCCGGCGGGACAAGCAGTTTCACAAGCCTGGCAATCTAAACAAAAATTCATTTCTTCGGCAAAGGTTGCAGTAATTGCCATCTCTCCTCTTGCCACAGATTTTATTAATTTTATTCTGCCTCTTGGAGAAGATCTTTCAAGTTTTGTTAATTCATAAGTGGGACATGTAGCTAGGCACATTCCGCAATGAATGCATTGTTCCAATACATCGTCATTAGGTAAAACGCCAAGTAAATTCGGATTTTCTTTTACCTTACTCATGCAAAATCTTTTATTTGTTCCCTTCTTGATGGCATTGGCCCTTCACATCTTGGGCTTATCGTAAATATTTTCCCCGGATTCAAAATATTATTTTCATCCATTACAGATTTTATTTTTTTCATCATATCAATTCCAGGGACACCTGCTACTTGTTCGAGAAATTGTTTTTTTGCCAACCCGGTTCCATGTTCACCTGTTATAGTTCCGCCAAGTTTTATTGCTTCGTTAAAAATAAATTCAAATGCATGATGAGCTTTGTTAATTTCCTGCTTATCTCTTTCATCAGTTAAACAAGTTGGATGAAGATTTCCATCACCGGCATGTCCAAAATTTCCAAAGGTCAAATCAAACTTTCTTGCTGCTTCCGTAACTTTCTCAATCATTATTGGCAGTTCACTTCGTGGAACTGTAGCATCTTCCAAAATTGTCGTGGGACGCCTACGTGCAAGTGCACTAAATGCACTCCTACGAGCTGTTTTTAGAGTAAGAGCTTCTTTGTCATTAGCTGCAACTTTTACGAATGATGCATTATTCTTTTTAAGAATATTTTTTATAGTCTCACTATCCTCATCAACTGCACTTCCTCTTCCATCGACTTCAATTAATAAAATAGCTTCGCTATTTCTTGGCAAACCAATATGTGTATAATCTTCCACACAATTAATTGTTGTGTTATCTAAAAACTCCATCATGCTTGGAACTATGTGAGCAGAAATAATATCTGCAACAGATTTAGCACTATCACCAAGTTTATCAAAATAAGCAAGCATGGTAATTACTTTTGTCGGAAGCGGAATAATCTTTAATAATATTTTTGTAATTATTCCTAAAGTTCCTTCACTTCCAATTATAAAATCTTTCAAATTATACCCGGCAACGTCTTTCATATTTTTACCGCCGGTTTTCAAAAGATCGCCATTAGGTAAAATCATTTCTGTGCCGAGCACATAATTTTTTGTAACGCCGTATTTTAATCCGCGTAACCCGCCGGCATTATTGGCAACATTACCGCCTAGAGTACACACATTCATACTTCCAGGATCAGGCGGATAAAATAATCCGAACTTCTCAACTTCCTTTTGAAGCTTTGCAGTTACAACTCCCGGCTGAACTAATGCAGTTAAATTATTATTATCTATCTCTAAAATCTTGTTCCAGCGAGTCATAACAACAACCACACAATTTTCAACCGGAACGGCGCCTCCGCTTAATCCTGTTCCGGCACCTCTGGGCACAACATTAAAATTTTCCTGGTTGGCTAATTTTAATATTTCAGATATATGCTCTTCGTTTTCCGGGAAAACAATCGCTTCGGGAAGCTGCTGAAAAATCGGCGTGCCGTCGAATGAATAAACTAATTTTTCTTCTTCTGAATCATAATAGTTTTTATCACCGACTATCTTTTTTAGTTGAGATTTTATGGTTTGATTCATTGCATAGCAGAAAGTTATAAATAAATTAAAATTCTATAAAAATAGTAACTATAATACGACTAAATATCAAAAAGAATTTTAATCTATATTTCTCCCCTATTAAATGAATTTAATTTTGAAAATTAAAATATAATTTTTATGAATAATTTTTTTTATTCATTAATTTTTAGCAGTCTATCATATAACTTAGTATTATTAAGCACTTTCAAAGCTGTTTGAAATTGCGGGTCAGAAGCAAGCAAGTCTTCAATTTTTCCTTCTGTACCTAAATACCTTGAAGCAAGCTCACCTTTTAATTCTCTTAATACTTCATCCTTATAAATATTTATTTCTTTGTTGCCGATTTTTTCCAGCTGATCTTTAACCTTAGTTAAGCTTTCAGTTATACTCTTCTCATATTTATTTGATTTAGCATCTGCTAGAAGCTTTTGAACTTCTCTTTCTGCATTTGATTCATAAGTAAATTTTTCTTTGGTTAAATATTTTTCAAATGAATCTAAAATTTCTGAATCTTTTAAAGCATTAAAATCCACCTTTGGATTTTGATAATAATAATAATCCGCAAATCTAAATATCAATCCCTTTGCTAAAAGTTCCATTGTAATTCCACCATCAATTTCAAAATTTACTGTAGTATCAGGTGTAATTCCGCCTGCGCTGTATACCGCCCGTTTATTGTCTGTTAAGAATGATGATTTAGAAATTGAATCATCATTGGCAATAACACTATTGTCTTTAGAATAATCAATTTTTTGAATACATCTTCCGCTTGGCGTATAGTATTTCGCAGTCGTAATTTTTAAAGAAGTATTAAAGCTTAATGGAGTTATAGTTTGTACCAGTCCTTTACCAAAAGATTTTGTGCCAAGCACAACTCCTCTATCGTGATCCTGAATTGCTCCTGTAACAATCTCTGAGGCAGATGCTGAACCTCCATTTATAAGCACAACAAGTTTTGCATCACCTACCATAGGCTCTTGAACCGCATAATAGGATTTCTCGTTTGTTTCATCTCTGCCTTTTGTGGAAACAATTAATTTACCTTTGTCTATGAACTTATCTACAATATCTACAGCTACATCCAAAAGGCCGCCAGGATTGCCTCTTAAATCAAGTACAACAGATTTTATTTCTTTTTCTGCTTTTAACTTTTTCAAAGCATTTCTAACTTCATCACCGGCACTGCGGCTGAAGTTAGTTAGTTTCAAATAAACATTATTACTATTCTTAGGATAAAAATCTGCATAAGTTAAATTTTTAACAATAACTTCTTCGCGTATCAAATTAAATTTAATGGTATCTTGATCGTTGTTACGAACAACTTTAACTTCAACTGAAGTTCCCGGTTCGCCTTTAACTAAGGAAGAAATATTATCTACGTTTTCAGGAGTAATTTTAACATTGTTTGCTTCAATTAAAACATCACCAATTCTTATTCCCTGCTTTTGAGCTGAGTATCCATCAAGAACTTCTACAACTGTAACTTCATCACCTCGCACACCAATTGAAATTCCAACTCCACCATACTTACCGTTTGTGATTAAATTTATATCATCCTGTTTGTTCTCATCAATAAAGATTGTATAAGGGTCCAATGAGCCAAGCATTCCTCTAATTCCGGCACGCATAAATTCTTCAGGATTAATGTCATCTACATAGTTGAATGAAATTTCTTTATATACTTTTCCAAAGAGATCAATGTTTTTAGATATTTCAAAGTAAGTATCACTCTTGCCCGGGAAAAATCCAGCGAAAACAAATATTAATACAAAAGCGGCTAAAGGTTTAATAAATTTTTGGTAGTTCATACGGTTTCCTTTTTTTCAAACAATAAAATTTCTTTAACAATTTCTAAATGAATTTCTTTAATGGTTTTTGAACCATTAATTCTTATAAATCTTTTTTCTTTTTCGGATATTGAAATATAACCATTTCTAACTCTATTAAAGAAATCCGAATTCGATGTTTCAATCCTATCAAGATGCACACTATTTTTAAGTTTTTTCCTTTTTTCAGCTTCTTCAACCGGGATGTCAATAAAAAAAGTTATATCCGGAATGGTATCACCAATGGCGAGACTGTTTATATGTTTAACCAGTTCAAGTGATATTCCTCTTCCATAACCTTGATAAGCAGTAGTTGAATCATGAAATCTGTCCGAAATTACAAAATAATTTTGATCAAGGTAAGGTCGAATTTTTTCTCTAACTAATTGTGCCCTTGCTGCAGAGAATAAAAATATTTCTGTTTCCATAAACATTTTATTATGTTTTTTATCCAGCAGGATTGGACGAATGATTTCTGAAATGTCAGTACCGCCAGGTTCACGGATTATTTCAACTTCTTTATTTTTTTCAAGCAGATATTTTTTTAATAACTCGACTTGAGTAGACTTTCCACAAAAGTCGATTCCTTCAAAAGTTATAAACATTTAATATTCTTTTTTTTAATTAAATTTTTTGATTACGTACCGAAGTCTTTCAGGCTTAGAATAAAGCAGTAAAGCATTTCCGGGTAAAACTATTTTTGGAACGATGCTTCCTAAAGTGTCAAGAACTACGTCTCTATAATTTACAAATGAATTAAAATCATCTTTCGTTAATTTAGCTAAAATATCTATTCCACCCCTCACACCAATAGTAATTTTATTAGGAAGAAGGACAACAGTTCTATCTTTTGGGACATCGATAACGTTTACTAATACATCTGAAATATTTTTATCAACAATTTTTTGAACATTTAGATACACATTAACTTTATCAAATTGATAGGTTACACCAGGCAAGTCTTGAAGTTCAACCAATTGGAAAGTCTTATTATCAAGATTATTTAAGAGTACGTTTTTGGTATGGATATTTTCCATGTGTGCAATTTCCGAAACCGGACCATTCACAATTGTAGTTTCGGGTTTCACTTCAACTTGTGTAGCTAAACCATATCCAGATTTGAATTTTAGATTTAAGTCAGGTATAATTTTTACTTTTTTTGAAATAATCTTTTCAAGTAGAAAAGATAATGTATCGGGAGTAATATTAATTACTTCTAGTCCTGAAGAAAGCCATTGATTATCCGACAAATAATTTGAAAGAAAAACTGTTTGTTTCCCAACCTCTTTTTTAGCAGATATAAAATAATCAGATTCACTTCCAAGATTCAAAGCAATTAGTTTCCAGCCTTTACCTTTAACCCGGACTGAAATATCTTCCGGTAAGTTAGTGCTAGAAGCATATCCTTTGGGGAAATTAATTAATTTTAACGGGACATTTATGGTTGCATAGAAATCATTTGACAACGACACAGACCCCCAAAGAATAATTGAAAAGGCAAGTGCTGCTAAAATGATATGAGCATTTTTTTTCATGCACAAATATAATTGAAAATTAAAAAAAAACTCCACCTAAAGTGGAGCCTAAATTTTTGATATGATTTTAAATTTCACTTAAGCTTGTTAAAATAATATAGAAGTTCTTTCCTATTTGCTTTGGATATTTCTCTTCCTTGAATAGGAAAGCCATTAGTACTTCGTGCTAATCTTCTTAACTTATGAACATTTAAATCTTCAACTTCAATAAGCGAGAGATTTTCAAATTTTAATTCTTCACTATCTATTATTTTCTTTGCTTCATTAACTGACGAAGACTTTGGCTTTTCACTTGGGGCTTTGTTTCCCAATGCCTCTCTTCTTAACCTAGAGATTGTATCTGAAGTAGAACTTGCCGAAGAAACTACAGTTTCTTCATTAACTGGTTCAGCTTTTTCTATTTTGGTTACATTTGTTTCGGGTTTTTCAATTATGATTTTCTTTTCTTCTTTAATTTCAGATTCAACTCGAGGTTCTTTTTTTTGTTCAACTTTTTTAGCCCTTGAAGAATCTACATGTTGAATTTTCTCTTCGTCATCAATTCCAGGTAGGATTATCTCTAGCTGTTCATCAGGCTGGGGAATAACATGAACTGAAACTAACTGGCCAACTCTTTTGGCTGCCTCGGCTCCGGCATCAACTGCGGCTTTTACTGCTGCAGTATCTCCAATAACTTTTATTGTAATTAAAGCAGGAACCACAATTTCTTTCCCCACAAACTTTACGTTGGCAGCTTTGAGCATAGCATCGGCTGCTTCAATTGCTGCCACCAAACCCCGAGTTTCAACCATTCCTAATGCTGAACTCATAATTTTATTCTATTTTTTTTTAGGAAGAATTGTTTCAACCTCTGCATGAGGGCGTGGAATTACATGAACTGACACTAATTCACCAACTCTTTGCGCAGCGGCAGCTCCGGCATCTGTTGCAGCTTTAACTGCTCCAACATCACCGCGAACCATAACAGTAACATACCCGCCGCCAATTGTTTCTTTTCCAATTAATTCAACTTTTGCGGCTTTAACCATAGCATCAGCGGCTTCTATTGCGCCAACCAATCCTTTGGTTTCAATCATACCAAGTGCGTCAAGTGCCATAATTTAGTGCTCCCATTTGAAAAATATTGTTAATCCGAAAATAGTTTAACACTTCATAAATGTCAATTAGAATTCATTTCTTAAATAATATTCTGCCACTATGTTTTATTTCTCATCCAGGTATTCCTGCAAAATAATTGCTGCAGAATTTCTATCAACCAAACCTTTATCTCTCCTTTTTGATTTCTTTGTCACCGATTGAAGTATTAAAGACTTTGCAATCTCAGAGGTATAACTTTCATCTCTAAGTATCACTTCAATTTTAAAATCAGTTTCAAGTTTCAATTTGAATTTTAATATATCATTCGCATTGGAAGAAAGGTTCCCATCATCTTGATACGGCAACCCAAGAATTATTTTAACAATATTTTTTTCTGAAATAATAAGTTTTAAGTTTTTAAATAGGTTGGAATCATTATTTAAAGTTTTAAATGCATAAGCAAAAGTCAACATCGGATCCGAAAGAGCTAGGCCAATTCTTTTTGCACCGTAATCTATTGCTAGTATTCTATTAATTTCTACTTCACTCATACATGCATTGAATTTTCAAATCGTTCAACAGAATAAACGCCTTTCAATTTTTTTAATCTGTCAATAACTCTTTGAAGATGATCAAGATTACGAACATAAACTGTAACACTTCCTTCAAATGTAGAATTGTCTGTATTTATATTTATAGATTTTATGTTTGTATTTTGATATGAAACTATGGTATGGGAAATATCGTTCAAAATTCCCGGAGAATCTTCACCCATAATTGTTAATCCAGCAACAAATAATGAACTGTCAGTTCCCGGCCATTGTACCGGAATTAATTTGCTTGGATCTTTTTCAGAAAGTCTAAGAAGTTCCGGGCAAGTTTTTCTATGTATTTTAATGCCCTCACCTATTGTTATAAAACCAATAACAGGATCACCGGGAATAGGGTTACAGCATTTTGCGTACGAATACATAATGTCGGATTTACTTCCGTCAACCAAAATACCGCCGGCATCATCTCTGGCTAGGTCTGCAAAATTATCAAATTCTAAAATTGGAGCACGTTCTTTCTTTTCTTTTTCTTTAGTGGCTGTCAGGATTTCATCTATATTTAATTTGCCTTGAGCTAATGCGCTATAAAATTGTTTGCTGTTTTCAAACTTTAAATTGATAATTAGTTTTGAAACATCGCTTTGAGTAAAAGATAATTTGAGCTTTTTGATTTTCTTTTCCCAAATATCTTTGCCGGCTTCAACAATTACTTCTTCCTCTTTATTAAGCCATTTTTTTACGGCAGTTTTAGCTTTATGAGTAGTAACAAACTTGATCCAGTTTTTATTTGGATGCTGATTCTTTGAAGTAATGATTTCCACTTGATCGCCACTGTGAAGAATCGTATCTAAAGGTACTATTTTACCATTCACCTTTGCACCAATACAATGAGTACCAACTTTGCTGTGTATTTCAAAAGCAAAATCAACAGGAGTAGAATTAATTGGTAGGCGTCTTAAATCGCCTTTAGGTGTAAAGACGTAAATCTCGTCCTGGTAAAGGTTTAACTTAAAACTCTCAAGCAAATCTTTGCGCGGATCATCTTTGGAAGCATTTTCAAAAATTTCTCTAATCCAATTAACCCATGTTTCTAATTCTTTATCAGAAGCAGTTTTATTTTCTTTATATCTCCAATGTGCTGCTACACCTTTTTCTGCAACCTCATGCATTTTGAGAGTTCTAATTTGAACCTCAACTAATTTTCCTTCGGGTCCTATAACCGTGGTATGAATTGACTGATAATTATTTGTCTTAGGAATAGAGATGTAATCTTTAAATCTATCCGGAACAGGTAAATACATTTGGTTTACGATGCCCAGTGTTGTGTAGCAGTCGTTATTGTTTTCAGTATTTAAAATTACTCTAATAGCAAAGAGATCATAAATTTCCTCAAAAGGTTTATTACGTCTAACCATCTTTCTATATATGCTATATAGATGTTTTGCTCTTCCGTTTATTTCATATTTTAAATTATATTCATCAAGCTTTTCTTTTATAGGATCACTAAATTTCTTAATATATGCTTCACGTTCTTTTCTTTTGGCTTTTATCTTTCTGGCGATTTCTTCGTAAGCTTCTTTGTTAAGATACTTGAAAGCCAAATCTTCCAGTTCCCACTTTACGCGTCCCAATCCAAAACGATTTGCAAAGGGAGCATAGATCTCAAGGGTTTCCTGCGCAATTCTTC
This sequence comes from uncultured Ignavibacteriales bacterium, assembly GCA_963746735.1. GTDB lineage: Bacteria > Bacteroidota > Ignavibacteria > Ignavibacteriales > Ignavibacteriaceae > CAVSWT01. The sequence goes on along the minus strand of CAVVCO010000015.1, from coordinate 94,561 downwards.
TTTGCTTTTCAGGATTTACAAATTCTAAAGTTCGCATATTGTGGAGACGGTCTGCAAACTTCACCAAAATAACTCTAACATCTTTAACCATTGAGAGCAGCATTTTTCTGTAGTTTTCTGCTTGGGTTATTTCTTGCCCTTTAAATATTCCGCTTATTTTAGTAACACCATCAACTATTTCCGCAACTTCTTTTCCAAATTCTTTCGCCAGTAAATCAAGATTGAAATCAGTATCTTCCACAACATCATGAAGCAGACAGCTTGCTACAGTCACATCATCCAGGGGAATCTCTTTTGCCACAATCATAGCGGCTTCATAAGGATGTGTAAAGTATGGCTCACCGGATGCACGTAAATCATTTTTATGTGCTTCTAAGCTGAATTCTAGGCTTTTAGTAATTAAAGCTTCATCAACGTTTGGCAAATGCTCCCGGCATGCTTCCAGTAGATCATCCAGCATTTTTTTATGTTTTGGATTACTTATGCTCATATTTTATTTAAATTCTTCGCATATAATTATTTCAGCTAATATAATATTTAAAACGAAAAAAACTAACTAATTTTATTCAGAACTCATTCATTTAGATAAAAGTTCCCTTTGCAAATCTCTAACTCTCTCCAACCTTTTTTCCAACTTAGATTTTTCATAATCATCTAGTTTAGTACTAAGAATTTGGTTGCATAATTTTAATGCAGCATCTTTTTCACCGATCAGTTGATACTGCTGTGCTATTAAATGTTTTAATGTGATTTTGTTAATGTTATTAAGATTGCCGATGGTATTATATGAATTTAAAATCTCATAGTAAACACTTATAGATTTCCTTTTATCTACGTCTTCATAGGCTCTCGCTAAAGCCCATTTAAAGAATCGGCTATTTGGGTATTTAGAAATAATAGAATCGGACAACACAATAACTTTTTTATATTCTTTCTGATCGATGTAAATCCATTGAAGTGAATTAACTGCAAGGTAAGAATTGTATGAAGATTTATTAATAGCTTTGATTAAATATTTAATTCCGTCCTTTGTTTCATCTTTAACAAACGGCAGCCAATCTAACGATTCAGTTTTTCTGCTCTTCCAATAAACGTATGTTCCTAGCGCGGAATAAGCTTCGTAAAAAGTTGAATCAATATCCAAACATTTTTCAAAATTAGAAACTGAACTCAATCCATCATCAAACGCTGCAAGCCAGTTTTCTTTTAAAGCGTTGTAATATGCCCGGTAACCTTGAGTAAGAGCTAAAAAATATATGCTCCAAACATTCTCATCATCTTTGTCAACTAAATTTTCTGAAATCTTTTCTGCTTTATCCAAATTAGCTTCAATTCTATCTTCATCAAAATCTTCAGAATAATCAAAAGACTTAGCAATTTCTGTAGCAGCTAAATAAATATTTCCAAAAGGAATATTATTATATTGGTTTGAAAGTTGAGTAAACGTGGTCTCAGCTTCTTCATAATTTTGGGTTAAGATATCATTAATACCTTTATGTAAAAGCTCATCAACCTTTTTTACCGGGTAAGTTTGTGAATAGAGATTAATAGTTATTAATAAAGTTACAATAATTTTAAAGTGTACCAAACGTTCTATCTCCGGCGTCACCCAAGCCTGGAAGAATATATCCTTTCGAATTCAATTCCCTATCTAAAGCGGCGCCAATTATTTTAACATCTTTATGATCTTTCTGTATTTTTTTTATTCCGGTAGGTGCAGCAACTAAACAAACGAAAATTAGATCTTTAGCTCCATTATTTTTAAGATGTGTTAAAGCTTGACTTGCACTCCCACCGGTTGCAAGCATTGGATCAACTAAAATTACTTTTGAAGAACTAATATGTTTAGGGGTTTTGAAATAATACACTTCGGGCTGCAAAGTTTTTTCATTTCTCTGAATGCCAATATGCCCTAATTTTAATTCGGGAATTATATCTACAAAGCCTGAAACCATCCCCAGTCCAGCCCTTAAAACCGGGACTAAAACAATCTCCTGGTTCAGTTCAAAACCCTCTGTTTTTTCCAAAGGTGTTTTTACTTGATATGATTTTAATTTAAAATTCTTGCTGACTTCAGCAGCCAAAATAGTTGATATTCTTTTAATAGCACTCCTAAATATGACTGCCTGTGAAGAATGATCCCGAAGTAAAGAAACATCTCTTTTAACAAGGGGATGATCAATTAAATAAAAATTTTTGAACTTTGTTTTCATTTATTCTCCCGAAATTATTTTGCCTTTCTCCCTAACACAGATAATAAATTAATAAACGGAGAAAGAGGCGGTGTATAATTAAAATTAATTTTCCCTAGCATATCGACCGGTTGATTAGCAATAATTAAAGCTGCAGTTAAATCTCCGTACCCTGATACTTCTTTACCTCCTAAAAATGAAGCGCCTAATATTTTTTTTGAAGATTTTTCATAAATTATTTTACCGTAAACTTCTATACTTTCCGGCATCACTTTAACTAAATTCGGAACCGTGCCGTCTACTTCATTAAAATTAAATTTATATTGTTCAGCTTCATTTGATGTAAGTCCAACTTCAACATAAAACTTATCAAATATTTTAAAAGAGATATTTTTTACAACCGGTTCAACTCTATTAAACTCACCGGCAGCGTTAGCTCCGGCAATATGCCCATAATCGCGCGCAGCCGTTGCAACAGGAAAGTAGAAGGGTTTATTAGTAATTGCATTTAATATTTCAATACAATCTCCGGCAGCGAAAATATTACTTTCGGAAGTCAACAATAATTTATCAACTTGAATTCCGCCATACTTTCCTATTTTTATTCCGCTATTTTTTGCTAGAGAGTTATTTGGCTGAAAACCGGCTGCCAATATTATTAAATCCGTTTCAATTAATCTTCCGTCAACATTTATCTTTTTAATTTTATCATCCTCAACAACGATTTTATATTCATTATATCCACCTAAAAAACGGATATCATTATTCTCAATTATTTCTAAAATCTTTTTCTGTATTTCAAATTCTGATGAATGAAGTGGAAGTGATTCTTTTTCAAGAATTGTTATATCATAATTTTTATTTTTTAATGCAGTCCGCAGCTTCCAGGCCAATATATCCGGCACCAACAATAACAATGTTCTCAACTTTATTTTTATCCAGAAAGTTTTGAATTTTTATAAAATCATTAATATTTTTTAAAGTGAATACGTTGTTAAAACTACCTTCGAATTGTGAAGGGATTTTACAGATTGAACCTGTAGCAATTACAAGCGAATCGTAATCATATTTTCGTTCAGCATTAAACTTTAAGTTTTTTACCTTTATAAATTTTTCTTTTGGATTTATACTTTCAACTAAATGATTTGTTAAAACAGTAACACCTTTTTCTTTTCCAAAAGATTCTTCATCGTAAAAAACTAGTTTCTTATAACTATCGATATCACCTGACAAAACATAAGGCAATTCACACGTACCGGTAGAAATAAATTTACTTGCTTCGAACATTATTACTTCAGCTTCCGAATTTACTCTTTTTGCTTTTGCTGCAGCAGCAGGTCCGGCAGCATTACCGCCAATCACTAATATTTTTTTTGGCACTATCATTTACTTTTAAAACTTAAAGTAATCGGGACACCACTGAATCCAAAATGATTTCTAATCTGATTTTCCAGAAATCTTTTGTAATGATCCGGAACATTTTTAGGAAAATTTGTGAAGAATAGAAAAACTGGATAGTGGTCACCAACCTGAGTTATATATTTTATCTTGACTTCTTTCCCGGTTTGCGTTGAAGGCGGCGGGTTCTTTTTTATTTCTTCCAGCATAATTTCATTCAATTCACTTGTTGGGATTTTTTTCTTTCTTTCATCACTAATTTCAATTGTCTTTTCAATCAACTTAAATATCCGCTGTTTTGTTAAAGCAGATATAAAAATGATAGGAATATAGCTTGCCATTCCTAAATTATATTTTATTTCATCTTCAAATTCTTTTGAAGTATTCGTTTCTTTTTCTACCAAGTCCCATTTATTAACTGCAATAATAATTCCTTTTCTCCACCGTACTGCCTCATCAATAATTTTTTGGTCCTGATTTTCCAATCCGAATTTTGAATCGAGCATTACAATGGCAACGTCGCATTCGCCTATTGTTTTTAATGTTCTTATAGTAGAATAAAACTCTATACTCTCTTCAACTTTTTTCTTTTTCCTCAATCCGGCAGTATCAATTAAAACAATTTCTTTTCCATAATATTTTAAAATAGAATCAATACTATCACGGGTTGTCCCGGGGATTTCTGTTACTATGCTTCTATCAAAACCAAGCAATGAATTTGTTAAAGATGATTTGCCTGAATTCGGACGCCCTACTATTGCTATTTTTAATCTCGGATCTTTTTCTTCTTCAATTTGTTCCGGAAATCTTTCCATAACTTCATCAAGCAAGTCCCCAATGTTTCTCCCAATCAAAGCTGAAATGCTATGCAGCTTATTTATTCCCAAGCTGTAAAATTCGGCTGCTGAAGCTTCAAAATTTTCAGAGTCAACTTTATTTACCAGCAGGAAAAAATCTTTATGAGAAGCACGGAGAATATTAGCAATTTCAATGTCAATAGGGTTTACGCCATCGCGCACATCTACAACAAATAATATTGAATCGGCTTCGGAAATTGCAATGTCTATTTGTTCTTTAATAGCTTTCTCAAAAAGATCTTCCGAACCGGGAACAAAGCCTCCTGTATCTATTAACTGAAAATGCTTACCTGCCCAGTCTGCTTGGCTGTAATTTCTATCCCTAGTAACCCCGCTTTGATCATTAACAATAGCATCTCTTTTTCCGACAATGCGGTTGAATAAAGTCGACTTCCCAACGTTAGGCCTTCCAACGATAACGACTATCGGTAGTTTCATAAAAATATTTTTCTTTAGTTTAGCTGATGTGAAAAAGCGATACAATCATAAGTTTGAAAGTATCGCTTTTAAAAATAAGTTATTATTATCAATTATTCGAATGATTAAACTATCTTTTCAAGTGGCAAGAGGAATAACCTTAATTCATCATCCTTTTTAACTGCAGCTTTATTAAAGTCTTGTAACTTTGCAATTAATTTTTGAAGAATCTCATCATCTCTGAAAGGAATCATTCTCACACTATTATGGCCAGGAAAAGCTCTTGTTCCTAAATGGCCTTCAGAACCTTGAAACTTTCCAATGACCTGTTCCCATTTTGTATACGCATCAATTTTTAACTCATCAAGAATTTGAATTACCCTATCATCTATAACATCATGATATACTAAAAATGCAATTTTCATTTTTTGTCCCCTTTAGATTTATTCTTTAATATTTTTCTATCTTTCCTTTTTTCAGAAGATTTTTGAAAATGCAATGAAACATCATCTAATAATGAATAAACAACCGGAACAATGAACAAAGTTAAAAATGTGGATGTTATCAAACCACCAATTACGGCTTGTCCCATAGGTGATCTGAATTCAGAGCCTTCTCCAAGCGAAAAAGCAACCGGAATCATTCCAAATATCATCGCAAAAGTTGTCATCAAAATAGGCCTTAATCTAGTTGGCCCGGCTTTTAAAATTGCGTCCGGGCGAGATAATCCCCTGCCTCGCTGAATATTAATATAATCCACGAGCAGAATTCCGTTCTTGGTAACCAATCCCATCAACATTATTATACCGATCAATGACATAATTGAAAGCGACCCTTTCAGTAAAATCAAAGCAAGCACAGCACCGATGATTGACATTGGAAGAGCAAGCATAATTGAAAATGGATACAAGAAACTTTCAAATTGTGAAGCCAAAACAATGTAAACAAAAATAATTGCCAGCGCTAAAGAAAGAAAAATATTTAGAAACGATTCAGATTGTATTTCTGCACTTCCTGAAACTTTAACAGAATAGCCTGCCGGAATATCGAGTTCATTTATTCTTTTTTGTGCATCAGCCACAACTTCGCCTAATAATTTACCGGATAAATCAGCATCAATCCTGATCTCACGCTGTCTGTCATAACGATTTATTTTTGATGGCCCAACTCCTTGAGAAATAAAAGCAACATCACTTAGTGGAACCAAAATAGAGTTGCCTTTCTTATCTTTTTTAGTTCCTTTAATTGCAATATTGGAAATATCTTGAATAGTAGTTCTATCTTTTTGTTTAAGTCTCACTCTTACATCATACTGCTCATTCCCTTCCTGGTACTTCGTAGTTTTATAACCATCAACCATAGAGCGAACTGTAGTAGCAATAAGGCCGGGATTGATTCCTAGCTCAGATGCTTTTTGTCTTACGGTAATAATTCGAACTTCAGGTTTAGAGGTTTCCAGGCTGCTTTCCACATCTACGGCACCGGGAGTTGTTTGAAGAATATTCTCAACATTATTTGCAATATTTTTAAGCTTGTTTATATCTTCGCCCCTAATGCTAAAAACAACAGGTTTTTCTTGTCCGCCAGGCCCGCCGGGAACGCCATAACTTATATTTGCTCCTGCAATATTTATATTTTTTCTTAACTCATCCATAAATTGATATACAGTATAATCACGGTCTTTTTTACTAACCATTTTAACTAAAATGCTTCCTTTATTAACAGGGTTATTCCCAGAGCCAATTGTTGTTAAGACATTTATAATTCCTTTTTTCGCCTGTACTTTTTCTTCAATCTCTCTTGCAAATTTGCTTGTCTGTTCTAATGAACTTCCAGGTGCAGCATTAATTGTTATTGTGAATTCCCCTTGATCTTGTTGAGGAAAAAATTCAGAACCTAAAAATTTCATTAAGTAAAAACTAAACGCGAAAATAAATATTGCCGTAAATACTATTATTGCCCTATGATTAATAGACCAACTTAAAGCTTTAACATATTTATTACTCAACCAATCAAAAAAGTGATTAAAATAATATAAAGCCCTTTGTATTATGTTACCTTCTTTTGACAAAGCTTCATCGCTTGCTTTAAGCCATTTTGATGAAAGCATTGGTGTTAAGCTGAAAGCAATAAACAAAGAAATTAAAACTGCTACTGTAACAGTAATTCCAAATTCAAAAAAGAATCTTCCAACAATTCCCGGCATAAAAGCAACAGGGACAAATACAGCAACAAGTGTAAAAGTAACAGCCATAACCGCCAAGCCAATTTCATCACTTGCGGATTTAGCTGCTTCAAGAGGAGTTTCACCTTCATGCATGTGACGGTAGATATTCTCAATTACGACTATTGCATCGTCAATTAATAATCCAACCGCTAAAGACAGTGCCAGCAACGTCATTACATTTAAAGTAAACCCGAAAGCATACATTAGCAAAAAACTGCCTATGATTGAAGTAGGCAAAGCAAAAGCACTTATAATAGTTGCTCGCAGATTTGCAAGGAAAAGAAAAATTACAAGTACCGCTAATATTGCACCGTAAATAAGATCGAACAAAACATCATTGATGGAGCTTTTAATGAAAACACTATTATCACGGGCAACTGTGATATGAATATCTGATGGAAGTTCTCTCTGCAAAATGGGCAGTTGTTTTTTTACAGCATCAGCAACATTAACTGTATTGCTGCCTGACTGCTTTTTTATATCCAAACCAACTGCAGTTTTCCCATTTAACCTGGTTAAGCTAGTTTTCTCTATTGTTGAATCATTAACAGCAGCTATATCAGATAGATAAACTAGCTGGCCTCTTGGGGTTGATATAACAATATTTCCGAAGTCACTTACTTTAGTTAGTTTACCCGTAGTTCTAAGAATTAATTGCCTATCACCTTGTGTAAGATTTCCACCCGGTATTTCTACATTGGCAGCACCAACAGCTTGTATAACTTCCTGGATTGATAAATTGTACGCTTTTAATCTGTCTGCATCTACATCAATTAAGATTTCTCTTTCAGCACCGCCGACTAAATCAACCGAGCCAATGCCCGGAATATTTTCTATTCTCTTTTTAATTACATCTTTTGTGTATTGTGTTATTTCTTTTTCCGATCTTTCACCGGAAACTGTGAGAGTTAAAATCGGTAAGCTGGCAGGGTCATATCTTTGAATTACCGGATCTTCAACATCATCAGGTAATTGCGATCTTACGGCTCCTACTTTTTCTCTTACATCCTGAGAAGCTGTTTTACCGTCAATCTCTAACTTAAATTGAATTACGACTATCGAAACACCTTCTTGCGATGTTGATGAAATATGATCGACACCTTCAACGGGGTTCACTGCATCTTCAATAACTTTTGTTACATCCGATTCAACTTGTTCCGGACCTGCGCCTGGAAGTACGGTTGTAATTACGACAAATGGAATGTCAACATTAGGATATTGATCTACATTTAATTTTATAAAAGAAAACAACCCTAAAACAAGAATTGCAACTACAATCATTGTTGTAAATACGGGCCGTTGTATGGATACATCTGCTAATTTCATTTATTCAAACCCTATTTTTTTCAATACAATTTTTACTTAACTATTGAAACTTTTGAACTATCTTGAAGATTATTCATTCCCATAGTAACAATTGTTTCACCTTCACTTAATCCACTTGTTACTTCCGAGTTATTTTGATTTGTTATTCCAACATTAATTTCAACCGGGAATGCTTGATTATTTTTTATTATATAAACTATATTTTTATTATTGGTAAAGGTGATTGCTGGAGTTGGAATAACTAAAACATCATTTAGAGAATTTAAAACCACATCTACACTGACAAACATCCCTGGCTTGAATCCTAAATTTTTAGAATTATTAAATTTAGCTTTTACCTGGAAAGCCCTTGCGTCAGAAGAAGCCGATCTTGATATTTCAAATATTTTACCTTTAACGAAATTGGTTTTATCAAATTCAGAATAAATTTTAACCTGCTCTCCCATTTTTATTTTCTGCATTTCAATTTCGCTGACATAAAACTTAATTACCATTTCATTTATGTTTGCTACAATGCCAAGCTCACTGCCTGGAGTAACCCAATCACCTACATTATATTTTATATCAGTTACGGTTCCACTAATTGGAGTTGTTAATTCAACTGTACTTTTAGCTGCATCAAAATTTGCCTTAGCTACGTCGTAAGCAGTTTTTGCCTGATCAACTCTCTGCTGGGATACTGCTCCTTCGTCAATTAATGCTTTCATCCTTTCATAATCTTTTTGTGCATTAGTAAAACCTGCCTGAGTTTGCAAATAGCTGGATGTAGGGCCTGATTTATCAAGCTCAATAATTATATCATCTTTTTTAACGTAGTCGTTTACATTGTATTTTATATCTGTAATTCTTTCAGAAATTTTTGCTATAATAGAAGCCTGTTCAATTCCTTCTAGAGTTCCTGAAAAAGTTTTTTCCTGGGATATTGAACCTTTTTGGACAATGGCAACATTAACAGGAATTGGTTTAACTTGTAATTTTGAAACCGTATTATTTTCAGATTTACTGCCGCAGCCGTTTGCACAAATCAAAAAGATAAAAAAAGATAAATTTAGCAAACCGGCAATTGTTATTTTCAATTTAGACATCAATTTTAATTCTCCTCTAATTTTTAATTTCATTTTAGTTTGATGTTCCTAATAGCTTTTCCCAATTAGTCTTTGCAATTAAGAAATCATAAATAGCTTTTTCATAATTAATTCTTGTTTGCGATAAAGCATTTTGAGTATCCAAAATTTCCAATTGAGTACCGACTCCGCTTTTATACCTTGTTTCTGATATCTTTAAAGCTTTTTCGGCTTGCTCAACACTTTGCTTTTGTGCATTTATTCTATCGAGAGCTTCATTCATTTTCAACCTGGATTGAAGCAAACCTATTTTTAAGTTTTCTTCTGTTTTACTTTTTGTTGCTTGTATTGACTTCACACCTATTTCAGCTTGTTCAACTTTTGCGCCTCTTTGAAACCCATCAAATAAAGTGTAAGTAAGCTGAAGTCCAACCGAAAAAGTATTTGCCCAGTTATAATCTTTAAATTTAAAAGTATTGTCTTCCGACTGCCAAGCATAACTTCCGAATGCTTTTAATGTGGGTAAGTATGCTGCTTTTTCAATACTTATATTTTCTTCAAGCATTGATTTTTGAATATTCAAACTTTGCAGTAAGGGATTTTTTTGCTCTAATATTTCGTTAGAGTCATCTAACTGTTTGGCAGAAATTTTTTCAACCTCTAATTCTCCTTGAATTTCAACTTTCGTATCTAAATTAAGTGCTAACAAATTTTTCAAATTATTTTTAGACATTTCAAAATTATTCTTTGCTTCAATTAATGCAGGCTCAATATTAGCAAGCTGAACTTCGGAACGAAGATAATCATATTCAGAAGCGACTCCCTGCTTATACAATGCTTCAGTATTATCTTTATTTGCTTTTGCTACGTTATAACCTTCTTCATTTACTTCCACTAATTTCTTTGAAAGCAAAGTGCCATAAAAAGCTTGCTTAACCTGAGATCTTACATCGTCTTCGGTTGACTGATTATTTAGCTTTGAATATTGCGAGTACTGTTTAGCAATGCTGATAGCAGTTCCCAATCTCGGATCATAAATAGTTTGAGAGAGTGAAAGGCCTATATTATAACTGTTATTTGCACCCAATGAAAATGTTTCTGTGGATGAGCTCGGATTAAAAGGAGTATTCGGCGGTAAAAATAAAACAGGCAATTTTATATTTCGGTTGTAAGTACCCATAAAATTTAATTTCGGCCAGGCACCTGCGTAAGCCTCAGTAATTTGTGCTTCAGCGTTCATTAAGCTATAATTTGCTATTTGAACATCATAGTTTTTTTCTAACGCCATATTGACTGCTTTTTCCAAGGTTAAAACAATTGTACTGCCGTCTGTTAATGAAGGTTGAGAATAGATTGAAACGCTGCCTAAAATAAATATTAAAAAGATGTTTATATTGAGAAATATTTTATTAACTAATCTTTTTTTCATTATGCTTCCCTGTAATAGTTCTTTAATCAGATTTTAACGTTAGTCCCTTTAATATGAAGTTTAGTAAATTTGAAACTTTCCTATCAATAATACTAAAATTTATATCGCGTAAATATTTAGCACCGCTGGTTATAAATAAATGCTCTTCAATAGAACGAATCATATCTACCAAATCTTCAGCAAACTGTTTGCTGTCGTGCTTTATAAATTCCTTGTTTTTAATGCCTTCGTTTAATATTTCTTCAACTATACGATAATGTTTATTAACAAATTCCTTGTGGAAATTCTCAATCAAATGAAATATTTCCATGCGGGCCGCAACTGTAACATTGTATAAGTTTGACCTTTCCCTCCCGAATTTCATACCATCTTCAAATAGAATTCTAATTTTATCTTTAGCGCTTTTGCAGTTTTTAATTTTTGTATTAATATAATTGAAATATAAATCGGCTTCAAAATTGACAATAAATGAAAATAATTCCTCTTTGTTTTTGAAATAATGGTAAAGAGAATTTTTTTTCATCCCTACAATATTTCCAATATCGTCTAATGTAGTTTTGTTATATCCAAATTTAGAAAAAACTTTTCTAGCTGCTTCAACAATTTTTTCTTTTTTCTCTGCTTTTTTCCCGACTTTATCTTTTTCCAATATTTTCTTTACTCACTGACAACAATAAAATTATAGAACTTTTAAGGAAATTGTTCGAAACTTAAAAAAATCTAAGTCACCAAACAAGAATAATACATTAAATTTATATTAAGGGTAAGAAAACTATTTGAACGGTTGAATGATATTTGTTAATTGAACTATATAGATCACATTTTAATAGGAGAACTATAGAATGGGCTCTTATTTAAAAGATTGAAAGATAAGTATATTACACGGTTAAATGTTCTTGTACTTACTCTTCGACTTGAACTGTTTTAAATACTATATCTGCCGGATTAAAATTAAAGTTAAAACTCTGCTATATTTTTGGTTAATTATAATCCTACCCTGAAATTTACTGTGGGTACTAATACTGTACCTTCGGCCATATCTAAAGGCTTAACTCTAAATTGCATTGCAAATTCTTTATTATATATAGTAGTTGTCCAGGCGGCATCTAAAGCACTCAAAATATGATTTATATAAATTCCGGCAACAGCTTTGGTAGAAACATTGTAAAGATCATTTGCGTCACCTCTCATTCCCGAGTATAAAACAAAATGTGGGGTTAATGTTCTATAATCTGTTCCCTGGCTATAATCATCCCAGCCAGGATTATATTGATGATATTTCCCTATTAATTCAAAATATTGTTGATCTCCATGCACAGGAAGTTTATGTGTAAAGCCGGCTCCCTCAACAACCTGAGTTTCATAAAAATTTAACTTCTGAAAATTGACTTGCTTCCATGGGGGCAGACTTTGATTATCATTTGTAATTATATCACCATAAGTTAAATCAGATGGCAGGCCCAACGTTTCTCTATTATCAACCAGCCATTTAGCATATCTAACAACACTCCAGTTTTGGTCCGCATAATTTTCGAAGTTGCTGGTTTGGTTATCGCCTTTTTTATTGTATATGATTCCAACTGTAATTAAAGTAGCTTCAACAGCTAAAAAGATTCCTGCCTTTAAATAACTTTTAGAATAAATTTCACCTGAGCCTGGGACAATCAATGAAAATATGGCTGCAAGAAAAGGAGATTTTTTATTACTCTCCACAAATATATTTGGCTCAACTTTTTGCAAAGGCTGCATTTGCTGATTTGATAATTCTGAATCAAATTTCAAATTACCAGTAAACATGATGCTCTGCTTAGAATTTTCCTGGGCAAGCAACTGCGCGCTGATTAATAGAATTAGAATTAAAACTGATTTAACTTTCATGTTAATCCTCTTACTTATTTAATTAAGAGTTAGAAATATTTAAATATCAAAAATCAAATCCGAACAATACCCCGCCATAGAAACGAAATTCTTTTCCATAGGTGACTGTTTTATCGTTTACCTGTCTTGAGAATTTATCAAATCCATATGATGCATTGAAAAATATGTCTGTTGGGAATAGGTAAAATGAATTAAGCGAGAACCGTATTTCCGCTCCTGCACCTTTTTTGAAAGTATTAAGCTTTGGAATATCGCCGTACCAGGCATTTCCAATATCGCCATAAAATGAAAAGAATATTTTATCAAGATATAAATGCCCCATGCGCGTATCGATATTTCTAAACAGCGGGAAACGGTATGTAAGATTTAACCATGCAATTTTATTTCCACTCACAGCATAAAAAGGATATGCTTTTAAACCAACTAAACCGCCTAAATAAAAATCGAAAAAGTCTGGGACAGTTGGCCCAAAAATATTTCCTAATCTTAATTGTGCAGTTAATGTATTTGATTTAATTAATGGGATATGAACTTTTGTATTTAATTCAAGGCGATGAAAATCAAAAAGATTGTATGCTGGTTTTAACAGCCCATCTTCCACTACATAATTACCTTCGTTATTATATTTATTCGATTCATAATTATAACGCAGTTCAACTTCTGCACCAATAGGGTTTATATCCGAGTCAATATATGGTAGTAAATATTTAAAAGAGTAGGTTAGCTGAAAATTTCTTCCTATTAAATATGTATCATTGGTGGTTGGATATAGAGTATAATCCGGCAATAAAAATGCATCAAGAGTCGCAGTGTATTTAGATAATATAAAACGAAATTCTAAATTGTTAAATCTATTTATAATCTGATGCTTCGCAACAAAATCAAACTCAAATAAATTATATGTAACATCTGTAGGGACAACATAATCGTAAGCAGTGTGACCGTTAACTTCATGTTCACCAAAAGAAACATCAACATTTGCTTGTCGGCTTATGTTATAAAGTTCAATGCCAAGCTCTGGCTTTATTCCGAGGTTAAATAAAAGCGGGAGTTTATTACGATAATTAAAATTAAAAAATAGGTCACGTTCAAGTCTTGAATTAATAGAAGCACCGGCAAATATATCGTATCTGTCCAGCATATCGGAAGAACCTACATATAATCCCGGTTTTACTTTTTCAAAAAAACCATTTGAGGTATTGTAATTATCAAACCTAATTAAAGGGAAGAAAGATAACTTTGAGAAAACCCCGGTATATTTTTTTTCTTCATAATTAGGAGTATCGTAATCATCATAATTTCTTAAAGCTCTTATATCATATTTATTGATATCGCCGTTTGGCTGATCTTTATCCAACGGGGGGTCATTTATCCATACATAATTATGGCCTGGCTTTACATTCCCCTGCTCAGCTTTTGAAAGATGAAAAATTTTAAATCCGGTTGAAGTATATCCGGCATAAACAATTTCACCATTACTCGAAACATCAGGCATAAAAGCACCACCAATTACGTTTGATAATTGAGTACTTTTATTTGTAGTTGGGTTAAATGAATATAAATTGAAAATCCCAGTTTCATCTGACGCATAAATTATGTTACCATCCTTATCAAATACTCCATTACGTTCATCATAAGGAGTTGAAATTAATTTTTCTGGAACGCCTCCATTGGAATTAATTTTATAAATGTCTCTACCCTCTTTATATGAATAATCAAAAATTATGATTGAATCATCATTAGAAAATTTCGGCTCATAAACTTGCTCGCCATTTCCGTATACGGTTAACTGCTTGAAATTTTTTCCATTGATATCAACAGTGCCAAGATTTGTAGTTCCATCTTTTTGGAAAAGAAATACAATGCTTTTGCCATCATGAGAAACCGAAGGCTGATTTGCTCTTAAATCAAATGTTAATCTTGTTTCCTCATCTTTATCAATATCATAAATATAAAGATCATGCACATTGTATGAATTAGGATTGTCATCATCCAATTTAGAATAAACAATTTTATTTGTACCTGGGATAAAACTAATAGATGAACGGACATTATAAACTAAAAGTTTTTCTTTCTTTGTTTTTAGGTCATATTCATAAATGCCTGCTTGTCCAAAATAATCAGCAGTTTTATTTGAGATATATAAAACTCTATTTCCATCCTTAGAAAAGGTAGGATAAAAATTTCCAAAACCTGTTTTAGCAATTGTATCACCTGCAACTAAATTAGAAAGAACTTCAGCACTTCTTTTTTTATAACTATCTACCAAAAATGATTTCCATTCATTATAAACATCATCCCCATCTTTTCCAAGCACATCTTTAAATGCATCATCAATAGTAAAGTTAGTAAGCTTGCCTAAATCTTTTGTTATTTTACGCAGCTTATCTTCACCATATTTTTGAGAAATATATCTTGTTAATGCAAAGCCTGAATTGTACACAGATTCATTGCCCAAACTTGTTTTACCAAACACTCCCATTTCATTCCAGGTAAGCATGTTGCCGTTAAGTGCGTAGCAGCGAAGAATCATGTCACGGTGAGTATCCCAGTTATCATAATTAAAATCTTTACGCATATATTGCGCTGTACCTTCAGCAAACCAGGCAGGCATATTTAAGGAAGCAATTGGATAAGAGACAATAACATTTGGGAATCCATAAAGAACATCCGGGCGCCGTTCATCTTCATAATTCAATAATTGGAAATATACTGCCGGAACAGTGCGCGTTAATTTCATTGCGCTTTGAATTTGAACCATGTGAGTGAACTCGTGAGAAATAACATTACGAAGCCAGTTATGAGTTCCCCTCAAATCATAATCGAGTGCGCTTGTCCAGATTTCGATTTTATTATCAAAAAAGTATGTTGCCCCGTTTGAGTAATCATCAATATCTTTAATCACGAAATGAACTCTATCCGGTTCATACCCGTATAAAGAAGTAATTGGGCCCCATACTGCATCAGCAATTTTTGCAACTGTCCTTGCTGTTCTTTCGGTGCCGGCATGATAATGAACGTCAACATGCTTGCCTTTAATTGTATACCAATCAAGCTCGGGATGAAATTCTGTGAATTGAGCGAAGGAGTAATTAAAAGATATAATTATTAGAAAGAATAAAGTTCGAAATAATTTCATAGGTTAAGTAAAGCTATTTTTAAGATGTGAGAAGTAATAAAAAGACTTGTTTAAATTTATTCATAAATACTTTTTTATACTTGATCGTCGTTTAATAAAAATTAATATAAGAGCCGCTATAGTTTATTTTACAATCGCAATTTTAATTATGTTTTGTTCAGTCTTACCAGTTTCACTAACGGCTTCAATTCGTGCTAAATAAACTCCGCTTTGAATATTATTTACATTCCAGGTTGTTTCATTATCCATACCGCCTGAAGCGTTAGCGTTCAACTCTGCTACAAAATCACCAGCAAGATCAAATATTTTTATATTAACTTTAGAATTCTCAGAGACGTAATATCTAATTTGTGTTTGTCCGCCATATACAGGATTTGGATAATTGTATGCCCGATTAGAAGGGAAAAATTCAGCAACCTGTTTATCTGATTTAGCAGACGAAACAAAAGATGAATTCATACTGTTTCCATTAGCTTCATTCCAAAAACCGGTTCCAGCAGTTGAAGCAATATTCCATGCTGAAAAATTATTTTGATTATTAATTTCAGCCAGAGAAATTTTTCCATTGTTAACAAATAATGAAGGAGTTGAACTTAATTTTTTCCCGGAAGTTAGAGGAAAATCTGTAATTATTTTTCCGCTGCCGCCATCAATTGCAAATATCCTTCCATCAGAAGTTGCAGCAATAATTTCTGCTCTATTGTCACCGGCAAAATCTGCCGACAATGGTGTTCCGACAAATCCAATTCCAAGCGGGTCTTTAAAAGGAAAATTGTCCGCTGAAGCTCCGTGAATATTTTTTGCTTCAATATTATTCCCATTTGAATAAATGATATAATTCCCCCCATCATTTTTTAAATCCGCTAAGGCAAATGAGTTTGATTCATCATTAATCTTTGTGTCAAAACTTGAAACTAAATTTCCTTTTGAAATAATATCTACCAGGCCATTTCCATATCTCAATATTGATAAGTAATTACCAGATTGGTCTTGAGTTAAAGACAATTGAATTGTATTTCCTGAAATTAAACCTGTTATGGCATTCTTATCAATTCCAGCAGATGAATAATGAAATTCGTTTCCATCTTTATCTTTGACCAAAGTTGAAGTCAAGATTGAAAAATATTTATCTCCGTCCGCAGCTATCTCAATTATTGGTTCAGAAGCAATAACATTAGTTGAAGATAACTCTGAATTTTGAGAAACATTTCCAGGGTTAAAGGTAAGAAGCTTACCGGAATTTGTTCCGATTAAAATCTGGTATTCGTTTGAAGAATTTAAGATAACAACCGGGGCTGCAGTTATTTTTTCCCCAACATTCACTGTATCCAATTTAACCGTATTTCCATCATTCACATAAACATTTAAATTTGCTCCGATTGCACCAACTATATATTGAATTCCATTATTTGAAAATGCTGCCGGTTTATAATTAGAAAAATTTTGTAAAGAAGAAACTTGTTCACCACTTGAATTCAGAATTATTAATGTTGAATCGTTTAATAATGCAAAACCATTTGTTATGCTTGTTAAGTTATTATTAGCTGAAGCTAGATTAAGTTGTTTGGAAAAAATCGGTTTTACAATTGAATCACCATAAGCAATGTTAAAGCTCATCCGGTTTGCTATTGATGAAAAATTTGAGATGGTAATTAAACTGTTTGCACCGGAATTTGTTTTACTGCTTGGGCGCGTATCTTTCGAAAACTCATTCTTATAAAAATTAGAATTATTTCCTTTAAACCATAAATCCTCCGGGCCTCCCTCACCTATAATAACATCCCCGAGTAAATCCGTAAACTGTTCACCAATATCCGGAATACCATCAGCTTCTTCTACTTCAACACCTCGATGCTTTTTATCTACATTTATTTTATTATCAGCAATATTTTGATCAATAACATTTTCATCAATACGCCAGATTACAATTCCGCTTCCCGGAACAGCCCAATCAAATTCATCAACATCCGTAATTACTCCCTGCAGTGAATCCGTATCATAACTATAGTAGCCGGTGGTATCTTTATAAAAAGTATGCGTAAAACTTGTTCCATTAGAAGTATATTTTACAATAGAGCCGTCTCCATTTGCATCTCTATTTCTATTTTGAATAAGAAAATATTCAGAAGAACTAATCGGTACTTTTAATACAACTGTATCGCTTAATGAAGCCACTTCGTTTGTTGTTAAATCTATTTTATAATCTCCCGGAGAAATTGTAACCGGTGTCAGCCAGCCCAAATACATTTTTTCCCATGGTGACATTTCAGGAGGAAACAAACCGTTATAAGCAAAAATAGATTGTCCATCCATCAACCCGAATCGTCCTATGGCACTCAAGCCGGTTTCTGTATCAAATAGATCAGGGAGCCCAAGATAGCTGGCTACACTTGCTGCCAGTAAACCATTGATTGAAATTTCAAAAAGAACATCTCCGCCGATTGAAGATAATTCCCTACTTTCGGTCTCAGGTATGATGAGTGAATTTGTAATGTTGAATGTATTATTTGAAACAGGAAATCCTCCAAATTGATCGCCGTATATTTTTTTAAATCCGTTTAGTCCTAAATAGATCGAAGGGATGTCTTTTTCTGTTCCAAGACTTCCCGGTAATGTAATGTCTCTACCAACTCCGGCATGAAAAATCACAAATACATTATAGCCGCTGAAATTAAAAGCTGGATATTTTGTATTTGCTATTCCCCAAACTTCTTTTGCAAAATCAGCAACATTAGTAAAATCCTCGCCTTTATTTGGAGAGGTATAATTTCTCATTGTTTTTGAAACTGAAAAAGTATCAGGTAAAACTGTGTAAACTACCGGAAGCTTACCACCTGAAACTTTTTGATAGTAATTTTTTACAAATTCAAGATGAGCTTCAAAATAAGATTTGTTATGCGGCAGCGGATCCAATATGTCACTTCCATAATCTTTGGAATACATTGATCCGAATTTTCCATTTCCAAAAGTTGCATCATCTTTGTCTTGCTGGAAACTTACCATTACAGCTAAAATCTTTAGTGTATCCGGTACAGAAATATTTTTATTAAATGATTTAGGAAATGGATTAATTTTACCAACAAATGATTGGGCAGATATACTGCCCAATTCTAATATAAAAACTGAAAATACAAGAATATATTTTAGCATGAAATTTTAGATTCCTCTTGGTAATCCTCTAGTGCTTTCAGGTGCGCCTCCCCAGCCAATTAAAACGGTAAAACGCAATGTATCTGACAGCGGATGATTTTCACCGCCCTTAAATATAGAGGTAGTAATATAACTGAAATCAAACCCATAAATATCATATCGAATACCGGCGCCAAAAGTAACGAATTTTCTATTACCATAACTTGGATCTTCATAGAAGAAACCTGACCTGATAGCAAATAAGAAATCACCAGGAGTACCATACCAATATTCCAGTCCCATAGAAGTTACTACTTGTCTCATTACTTCGCTAAAAGGTTTATTACCCCATGAAGTAAAAATAGCCTGGTACCAGTCTTTTGAAGTTGAAGTTGTGTCACCTGTTTCAGGATCAATTATAGTTTTCTTATCAATAAGCAGTTTACTAAAATCAAGTGTATATGTAAGAGAATTAAACTCATCATTAAACAATTGATAAGCAAAACCTAATCTAAAATTTGTTGGAATAGGATCTGCTTGGGCTCTATCTATATAATAAATTTTTGGGCCCATGTTGCTTATATTTAAACCAATACTTAAATCACCGCCGATATCCTCATCAAGAAAAGGTATAACCAATTTTGCCGGCCGCCACATCGTCGCCAGGTCAAAGCTTACTGATGTTGCAACACCTCTGCCTTGCTCACCAGCAGTTGGTTGATCTGAAAGACGGCTATGAATTAATCTAAAATTCATTCCTATACCCCAATCACTTGCAACTTTTGTAGCATAACCTAAAGTTAAAGCTGCATCAAATGACCGGAAAGTTCCAATAGGATCTGGACTGTCTTGACCTGTTCTAACAAATTCACCAAAATTCATATATGTTATACTTGCAGTTAAACTGCCGTCAATTTCATCAATATATTGGCGAAATGTTAAGTAATCATAAAAAAGATCAAGGTTGAATTGAGGCAGCCAGTTACTATGTGTAATTGATACCTCAGAACCGGTTTGGAAAGCGATACCTGCAGGATTCCAAAAAATAGCAGCTGAATTGTCAGCTAACCCTGCACCTGATTCACCAATACCACCACCGCGAGAATCTGGAGCTAGTTCAAGAAATGGGACAGCAGCTTCGCCTTGTGCATATGAAGTTTTTACAACTCCAGCAAACATTACGCTGACCAGCATTAGCCTGAGAAATATTTTCATTTTAATTTTCCTCCAATTGATAATGAACTTTTTTTCTTATTCGAAGAATATATATTGTTACTTTTGCAAAAAATAAATTAAAAGAAAAAATATTTAATATTCATTGCAAAAATTTTTCTATCTAATTACAGCAAGTTTTCCTAAAACACTTTTATTAAAGCTGCCATCTAAAGTTTTAACAATTATCTTATATAAATAAGTACCGTTTGCAATTTCATTTCCATCTTCATCTCTTCCATCCCAATTTACTTTGACGAAATTTCCTTCAACATTAAATTTTTCAATATTTCTTATTAACCTTCCGGCAATGGTATATATTTTAATTTGCAGATCAACTGCATTGCTCAAATTTTTCTGGAATGTAAAAGTTGTATTTGCAGCGAATGGATTAGGATAATTATATACATCTCTAATTGCCAACTCATCTCCGCTTACTATAGTGAAGTAAGTGGTTTCTGTAGAAAGATTGTTGAACACATCCCAGGCTTTTACTTTAAGTTTATAGCTGCCGGGATCCATATTTGAAAATTTATAATCAACTTTTCCTGATTTACCTCCGGCATCAATATCACCTGTAAAATAATTTGAAAAATCTATTGGATCATTTTCTTTATCATTTAATATTCCTTCAAATCCATGGCCAATTCCTGTGCCTGTAGTATTTAAACCTGTCTGGTCAGATAATTTAATTATTAAATCTGAATTCGGGTTTGCAAGGGTTCCCCCGATAGAAGATTCGTTGTCAAAATAGATTTCTATATCAGGGCCTTTCCCATCATTGGCAACAGATGAATCGGTTCCTCCAACTGTAAAATTACTTGTATAGCCGACACCGTCTTCATTATTATCAAAGAAATATAGCGTTGCTTTACCCTGCTTGTTTTCATAAGAAATATCTTTTGGAACTATAAAATTTGCAGCGAACTTTCCATTAGCAATTGAAACTCTTCCACGGTAAATTATTCCACCTTGATAAGTAACAGTCTCATTTAGATCAGAAAAATAAACAGAACGCTTAGAATCAAAAACTGTAAGGATTCCTTCTCCATTATAATCAGACCAAACAGAATTATCTGAATATTTTCTTATACTTCCACTTATAGTAGCATGGCTTAGGGCTTTTAATTGCACATTCCCTGCCAAATCAGCTTTAGAGTTATTACCTGGAATTACGGTATTCTCAGAATTATTAAAGGACGAAATTGTATCCTCACTTATCCTCATCTTATTGACACTTACGCTCATGGATTGACCATCAATAGAATCTATATTAGCTTCATATCTAGGAACATTTAATCTTAAAGTTGGATCACCGAATAAATGAAATTTGTCATCATTTGTATTTGTACTAAATTTTTGTTTTGTTAAAAAATATGCCTTTCCAATTGTAGGTGTTAATCCAGTTGAATCGACATTACTACTCAAAAGATTTGAATAAAATGAATCGTTAAGTTGAGCGTTATCACCAGAAAATACTGCTCTTGCAGAAGCAAAAGCTGCAATTGCACCGCTGTTTTGTTTCAGCAGTAATAGTTCAGCAGAACTTTGAGAGCTTGGTAAATCATAATGAGCAAAATCACAAGTTGCGGCAGTTAAAAAGAAATATTTATCATTTACCATTTGAGGAATTGAAGTGGCTTCTTCAAAAACTCTTTCATGTGTCCATACTTCAGGGCTGCCATGTCCTATAAAATTTAAAATCAAAGTTCCATCATTAACAGCTTTAATTATAGCTTTATTTACCTCAGGTTTTGTTCTACCAAAACTAGTAATTACAGTCGGATAAGCGGAAAGATATATTTTATCCAGGTTAAATGAAGCTGGAATATAAAAGTTTGCCAGATCCTCAGATTGCGGAGTATGAAGATTTTGCTCTGGTCCACTACTGGTTAGAGCATCATCGGCAACTAGAGTAATTAGATTTCTCCAAGTTCCAAAATCTTTATCTCCTTCATACTGAATGATTTTATCAACTGAATTTTTCGCATCAGATTCAGATTGGCATGTAATTCTACTTATAGATAAATCAACCTTCGGATCGATATCCATCCACCCTAGCATAATAATCGTCCATAGGATAAGAATAGATATCATTTAATGATTCTAGTGTTTCCCAGACAGGTATATAGTCATTATTTGTACCTTCAATGTTTTTATAATCATAAGTTGCATCACCAAAAAGTAAAACATATTCAGGTTGTATAGTCCAGTTATCATAAGCATATTTTATAAAATCTCTAATCCCGGTTGGATCTTTTGTACCATTTCCAAATTCATTTTCTATTTGCGTTACATCTACAACTATAGTAGATAACTTGTAAGGCGATTCGTTCTGTCTATAATTTTGAAGCCTATCGGCTTGAGCTTTAAAATCCGGATGTGTAATAATTATGAATTTTGCTCCATCAGTAATGCCATGTACATTCTGTTTAACAACCTGTTCAGGATTTGAAGGAGATTTAAAATTATCATCGCCCAAAGCTAAAAACTCAGAAACATTTCCCGCGGTCTCTGACTTTTGAAAACGAAACTCTCCGCCGCTTAGCAATACTGGATTAGTTATTACTTTAACATTCGAATAATCGCTTATATCAAAAACTCTGATATTTGTAGATGGGAAATTTGAAAGCCTATATTCAATGTTGGCAGTTGTATCCTTGGAATAAAATATTAATTGATTGCTTGTCGGCGTCAAGCTTCTCTGGTATAAAATTTCAAAATAATCAAGATAACCAATTCCTGAAGAGGAAGAATTTGAATATTCAAATCTTAAGGAACTTTGATTATTAGATAATGCTCCTGAATACACTGCTGATTTAGTTAATAAACTCCCAAAATAGTGTCCTGCATTAGTACCAGTATTAGGATATCCAGCAATTGAAGATGAAAATAATAATGAAGAGTTCTCGTAAACTTTAAGTGTGGCATAAGCATCGGAACCATTAACAAAATGAACATTATAATTTATATTTGAATTTGGTAGTCTCCCATCCAGAGCGTTTACATAAGTACGCGTATTATTAGATTCAGGGAAATCGTCTCCAAGAAATATTCTTCCTGTCTTAGCTAAATTTATTTCATCCTTCTCCCAGCTAGCAAAACCTTGAGTTGAATTTTGAACAGAAGCATTTGCGTCATTCAAACTAGCTTCATCCTGCATTCGCTTTCCATTGGCTCCACCTGAGGTTATCCAATAGTAGTTATGATCTGAATAATAATTAAATGTACGCTTAATAGTTTTTGTAGTTTTATCATAATACCAAAAGCTTGTACCTCTTCCGTAAAAAAGGATGTAATCACCATCATCAAATTTGCCGTCATCTTCACCAACAACTACTATTGCGTTTTCTACTAAATCGACCGGCCTATCCGCGGTAATATTCTCCGGCAGCATTAAGCCGCTATTGTTGTAAATCTTTATGGTACGCGGATCAACTGTTGAAGCATCTATTCCATATTTCGATAAATCGCTTTTGGTAATTTTATAAATTCCTTCATCCGGCGCATCAAATTTATACCATGTACCTGAAGCAAGTACGCTATTTATATTTGTTTTCTTCAATGATTTAATGCTTGAATGAATATTCCAATTTTTAGCGACATTATAATTTAAAACTACTCCATTAAGAAAATCATCTTTTGTACTATACAAATTATTCCTGTTGGAAGAATAGTTAATTTGAAAAACTATTTTTGTATAAATCTTAATTTTATTTTGAGCAGGATAAAATTTAACTGGCAATATTCTAATTGACTGGTTTTGAATTCCTCTTGTTATTCCAAATTCACCAAAGGTCACCAAATCTTCTTTGGGTTGATAATTGTAATAGTCTTTTCCAATATCAAATTTAACAGCGGCATTTTCTTCCCTTCCTTCTTCATGCGGAACCGGAATAACTTTGCCGTCAATTTCTTTATAAGCTGTATTTAAAATTTGAATTGTATTTCCATATTCAGATGGCACACCAAGATTTAAAACTCTTTCCTGAATTTCCGGATTGCCAAAATTATTTGTTGTCTCATCCGTACCGAATGCAAATGAAATATTTAAATATTTTTGATTGTTTATTTCCTGCTCAGTAAATTCATTATAAGAAGGGGTAAACTCAATTATAATTGAATTACTATTTGATGATAATACTCGAATATCTTTTTGGGAGAATATCGGAATGGTAAAAAGAAAAATTAAGAAAATTAATTTTTTGCTATTCATTAAGTAATATTTTTTAATTAAAAATTAGTTACAGCTAAGACAAAATATACAACACAAAATGCACTGTAACTCTATAAATATTTGGTAGCAAAAAAATCTAAAGACTCTCCTAATTTTTGTTGTCAAAATTTAGATAATAAATGTGATACAAGTCAAGTCAATTGAATGATTTTTAGGCCTCTATATAGTGCTATAATTTGTCTATTTAGATGCTTATTTTGAAGCTTATAAGCCTAATTCTTCCTTGTTTTCTTTCATAGCATTTATGCAAAATTGGATATGTTCATCTAAGGGAATTCCTAAACCTTCAGCTCCATTTGTAATATCTTCCCGGCTTACATTTTTTGCAAAGGCTTTATCCTTCAATTTTTTCTTAACGGACTTCACTTCCACTTCAACAACGCTCTTAGAAGGACGGACATAAGTTACAGCGGTTATAAAGCCAGCCAATTCATCACAGGCAAATAAAGTTTTTTGAAGTAAAGATTCTCTCGGCACCCCGGAATAATCCGCGTGAGAAAGTATTGCATTTCTAAATTCTTCATCGAATCCTTTTTCTTTTAGAATTTCAGAGCCCTTGAATGGATGTTCTTCCATGGTCGGATATTTTTCATAATCAAAATCATGAAGCAGCGCAACATTACTCCAGTATTCAACATCTTCATTAAATTTTTTTGCATAGGCTCTAACACAAGTTTCTACAGCATAAGCATGCTTTAACAAACTTTCGCTTTGGGTATATTCTTTTAATAGTTGTAAACAATAATTTCTATCGTGCATAACATTTTCAGGCATATAAACTCCTAATTTAAAAACATTCAAGCATTCATCAATTCATTCATTTTAACATGCAGCTTAAAAATGATTGATTGTTTGAATGAGTGTATGGTAAATATTCTTTGTTTGTTAACTTCAATTCTCCGGGTTAAAGCTGGGACAAATATTTCCAACAACACATTGTAAACATTTAGGCCTTCTTGCAATACAAATTTTTCTTCCATGTACTGCAAGCCAATGAGATGAATTTGTCCAATCTTTTTCCGGCAGTAATTCTTTTAATTTAAATTCTATTTTTTCAGGATCGTTAGATTCTATAAATCCAAGCAAGTTTGATAATCTCTTTACATGAGTGTCAACGGCAATAGCTGGAATTCCAAAAGCATTCCCAGCAACGACTGAAGCTGTTTTTCTTCCTACACCCGGAAGTTCATTCAACTTATCAAAATCATCCGGTACTTTTCCATTATATTTTTCAATTAAAGCCCGGCAGCAGCCTATTATGCTTCTAGCCTTTTGCCTATAAAACCCGGTTGAATAAATATCTTTTTCCAATTCTTGGATTGACACTTTAAGATAATCTTTAGGGCTTTTATATTTCTTGAAAAGATCTTTAGTTACAATGTTTACTCTTGCATCCGTACATTGTGCTGAAAGTATGGTAGCAACCAGCAATTGAAATGGACTTTTGTAATTTAATGCCGGCTTAACATTAGGATATTCTTTCCTTAGAATATCAAAAACTTTTTTTGCACGCTGCTTTTCAGATATTGACGTCATCTTTATTAAACTTTGGGTGTTTAATCTGTAATCTTTGCACAGGTTTATTATTCATGATATGACTCTGAATTATTTCTTCCACATCATCAACAGTAACTCCACCGTACCAAATTTGTTCAGGATACACAACAACAGAAGCACCAAATTCACATGCATCCAGGCAGCCTGAAGTGTTTGCGCGTACTTCTGATTTTAATCCAAGCTGTTTAATTCTCTCTTTAAATTTGGCTTTAATCTCCGATCCGCCTTTATCAAAGCAGCAGCCCCGCGGGTCATCCGGTGGACGCTTATTTTCACAAATGAAAATATGTTTTTCGTAACGTTTCATAAAAAATTAAATTTTAGTTTTCAAACTACAAATAAATAACAAAATCTAATACTCAATTTATGTATTAGATATTCTGGTAAGTAATTTATTTGAGATATGATTTTGAGATTTGAAATTTAATTAGTAGCGCGTACGGGATTCGAACCCGTGATCTCCGCCTTGAGAGGGCGGCGTCCTAAGCCACTAGACGAACGCGCCAGTGTTTAAAAACGAACAATTATAAATTGTTCATTTTTAACTATTCATTATAAAGTTGCCTCGCCAGGGTTCGAACCTGGACTCTTCTGATCCAGAGTCAGACGTGTTGCCAATTACACCACGAGGCAATACTGTAAAATTAAAGATACACTGACTAATTTCAAAATTTATAAATGGCCTTAAAGGGGTAATAATCTAAACATATTATATTTTCATAGAAAAAATAATTACTTTAGTCAGCATATAAATTTTATGAAATCCTAAAACGAACAATGATAAAAATTATTTCTCTTTTGCTTTTCATTTCAAGTATAAGTCTTTTCTCACAGCAATTTAGTTATGATTATTCAATCGGTAAATTTAAAGATGCTTCTTCTTTCTGTATTAGCCCGGCGGGGTTTATTTATGTAACCGACTCTGGCACCGATGAAATCTATAAAATAGATACTCTAGGCAAAGCAATAAGAAATATAGGCGGCTACGGATGGGATGAAGAATTATTTGATAATCCCGTTGATGTATTTGCCACAGATTTAAGTGTTTATGTCTGTGATAAAAACAATCATCGCATTCAAAGATATGATAAAGATTTAAATTTTATTTCATCTTTGAAAACAAGAGACAGCAGCAATCCAGATGAACAATTTGGCTATCCGTTAAGTTGTGCTGCTTCAAATCAGGGCGACCTTTATATTTTAGATTCTGAAAATAACAGAGTTATTAAATTCGATTTGTTCGGAAAGTTCATTCAAAACTTCGGCGGCTACGATGCGGGAGAATATATTTTATCTGATCCAGAAAGGCTGGCAATAACTTCTTCAAATAATATTTTTGTACTTGATAAAAAAGAGATTATAGTTTTCGACCAGTATGGAAATGGGATACTTAAAATTGGAACAGACGATAAAATAAACGACATAAATGTAATGTTTAATTTTCTAACTCTAACTGCAGACAGCACTATCTATTTAACAAATTTGAAAACGTCAAACAATTTTTCAAATAAAGTCAGCTTAATTACTAAAGGTGATGATGCAAAATATTTAAGCTCTATTTACTTTAACGGGAAGCTGTATATTTTAACACATGCTGATATCCAGGTTTTTAAGAAATTAAATTAAGCTAATATTCTTTACTAAAGATGACATCTCTAAGTTTATCCAAAACCAATCTTACATTTATTAATAGAAAATTATTTAAAGTTTTTGCGGCAATTTTGCTTTTATTATGGATAGCCGGATTTGCTGTTCTGCCATTATTTCATAACTCTTCTGTAATTATTTTATATCCATTCTTAAATAAATTTTATTCTGAAGTCTGTCACCAAATTGATTACAAAACATTACACATATTTGGATACAAGCTGCTTGTTTGTGCAAGATGCACTGGAATTTATGTTGGGGCATTCTTCTCATCGGTGTATTTCATTTTTGGAAAAAGAGACTTCAATTTAAATAAAAAATTATTTTATGCAGCAACAATTATATTATTGTCAGATGTATTTTTTTCTACGGTGGGGATTTATAATTATTCAAAAGCTATTTCATTCGCGACCGGCTTATTTTTTGGTTCCATTGTATTTGTTTATATTTTGACTTTAATAGATAATTTTTTGTTTGACTAATTTTTGTTTTCAATGATCTTTAAAAAATACTCACCGGCACTTGTTTGCGGATTTGGCGCAGCAGTTTTTACAATATTACCAGGACTTAATCAGGCGTTCGGCTGCTGTCTATCTGTCCCAATTGCAGTTGGGATTTCATTAATATTATATAAAAAAATAAATCCTTCAATAGAAAAGATATCCGGAGAAAATGCATTGTTATTCGGACTTTTCACAGGATTAATTGCTGCTTTCTTTTCTGCTTTGTTTGATACTATCATGACTTTTTTCCTCCACACAAATCAATTTGTTGAAAGCATTCCAGAAGTTGAACAACTCTTCAAGAACATAAAAGGCATAGACATTCTAAAAGTTGTTTTAGATATCTACCATCAAGCCGAACGCGATATAAAAACTACTGGCTTTTCATTATTCTATACCATTTCAACTTTTGTAGGTAATATATTTATTTTTTCAATTTCGGGTATAATTGGCGGATTTATCTCGATGTTTCTAATCAATAAAAGAAATAAGCCAGTAATCAAATGATAACCGCTTTTATTTTCTTTGCCCATTTTCTTTTTGCACTAATTATCTTTACAAAAAAATGGCAGGAAGAAAATCTTTCTACAGCATTTTTAAATTTAGGTTTAATAGGGATTTTATTTGCAGTTGGCTGGTCCATGGTAGGGCTTGCAACTCAAAATCTTATAAATCCCAAAGGGATGGGATTATATTTTGATAGGGACGCAATTACTCTTACTATACTAACAATAGGAGAATTTTTCTTCTATAAATTTTATTATAAAGAAGATAAAAATCCTACTGAAGCCGATAAGGAAAAACAATAACCGCAGTTTGATCTGCTTGTTTTTGAAGAGGGCTTAACGGTTCAAATCTCCATTGCCTTAATGAATATATCGCAGCATTTTCCAAACGAGTATCAGCTTTAGTCAAAGGGATGACTGTTCCAACCGTGCCGTCCGGCTTAATAGAAAACCGAAGCCTGATATCAATTTCTTTTTCAACCCCTTCAGGATATGCGGGAACGCTGTACATATAAATTTTTCTTGTTCCCTGCCCGCCCCAATCAATATCATATCCAAAACTTCCTTCGCCTGCAGCTTTATTGCCCTGCCCTTCAGTTGTTACGTTTGAATTTTTAGTTTCGTTTGTTTCATTCTTTACAACATTGGATTTCTCTTTATTCTTATCGGCAGGAGTTATTGCAGGATTATTTTCTGAAGTGTTTTTAGCTTTAGGTAAAGCAACTTCTTTAACTTCTCTTTTGTTATCTTTTGTTTTAGTAACTTTTTGCGGCTGCGCTAATTCTTCAACCTGATTTATTTTTGTACCGATTGCACCAGTTGAGCCTACCTGCCCCGTTTTACCAAAAGATAATTCCACATACTCTTTTACAGGGTAATCAATTGTAATTTTAATTAACATAAACAGCAGCAATAAAAGTAGATGAAACATTATTGATGCTGAATAAGAAACTTGTCTGATTGAATTATAAGTCATTTTATTATCTCACAAAATCCGGGTATTATTTTTTTATAAATCAATTTATCACAACTTTTCTTTTTCTGTTTCTATTGTAAATTTATCAATACCGGCACCGCGCGCAGCATCAATAACTTTAATCACCATTTCAACTGCCACTGATTTATCTGAACGTATAATTAAATTTTCTTCTCCAGATTCACCTTTCATCATGCTCAATTTAGCAGGTAGTTCATCAATGCCGACTTCGTCGTTTCCAATGTAAACTCCGCCGCCCTGGGTTAACGTAACCACAAGCCTTGAAGGTGAAGTCTGCTCATTTGTTTTGGAACCTGGAAGCTTAACTTTTACTCCTGTTTGAACGACGAATTGTGATGTTAAAAGAAAGAATACCAAAAGCAGCATTACAATATCTGTAAGAGAAGAGTAACTGAACATTGCCAACGGTTCATTTGATAGTTTAAATTTCATTGCTGCTCCTAAATGTCTATTTCAATTTCTTCTTCAAGATCATGGCTTGATTTTGAAGAATCCTGAACTATATCCACAACATCGTTTGCAACTGTTTCCATATCACCGACTAATTTTTTTATAGCGCTTAAAAAATAATTGTAGAATGCCAGTGCAGGAATTCCCACAATTAATCCAAATGCTGTTGTTAACAAAGCTTCCCAAATTCCTCCAGCAAGATCACTTGGATTAGCAGCACCTTTCAGATCTTCGATAATCATGAAAGCTTGAATCATTCCGGTTACAGTTCCAAGAAATCCCAGCAGCGGGGCAATACCCGCAACTGAAGCCAACACAGTAAGTCCTTTTTCCAGTCTGCTGATTTCCTGTCGGCCTGCATTTTCAATTGCTTCCTTAACTCTTTCGTGACCAAGATTATATTTTTTTAATCCTTTACGGATAATGTTCGCTATTGGAGATTTTTCTTCCATGCAATAGCTGATAGCTCCTGAAATATCTTTCTTTTTAACGAGCCCTCGTATTCTCACCATAAATGCCGGAACATTTATTTTGGCTTTTCTTAAAACAATAAACCTGTCAACAACTACAGCTATACCTAAAACTGAACATGCAAGGATTGCCCACATTAACAATCCGCCTTTAAGAAATATTGAGAAAAGATCCATTGCTATTCCTTTAATTATTTTCTAATTCTTATTTAAAAATTGTTTAGCCTCTGCCAACGAATTAAAATTACCCACTCTAACTCTGTACCAAACAGTACCGCTTATTTTTATTTCCTCTAAAAATGCATTTTGCCCTGTGGATTTATACAAATCAACTTGATGAACTGCTTTATCTTTTGTCCTCCAGGAAGAAACTTGAACCACGTATATGCTTCCGTATTTAAAAATATAATCCGAAATCTTTTCAATATTTTGTTTCGGAAATTCACTAAGATTTTCATCTGACGGTTTATTTGAATTATTATCAACTACTTTATCAACAGCATTTTCTAATTTAGGTTCTTCCGTCTTTTTTTCCGCAGCATTAATGCTTGTGGAGTTTGAGTTAGAAGCCGGCTGCTTTTTATTCATGCTTGTTATAAAAAAATAAGCCGCAGCTAAAAGTATTAAAGCTATTAAAATAAAAATCCAAGTATTAGATTTTCTTTCTTTATGCAGTTTATTTTCATAACTTATTTTTTTCTCGCTAACCTTTAATTCTTCCTCATTAAATTCTGAACTTTCCTCTTCTATTTTATTTTCAGAAATTTCTTCTCCAATAACGTCTGTAATGCTTTGTTCGGAATCTGATTCGTTTTGCTCATCTTTAATTTCATTTTCAGATTCAGATTTATTTTCTTCAGTAAATGAATTATTTACTTTATTTATTTCTTCGGCATTTAACTCAGGTTCCTTCGTTTCTGTTCCTTCTTTTGGAGAATAATAATTTTCATCTGCAACATTTCCGAAATTCCAGGATAGGCCAGAAGTTTCTTCTTCAAAAACGGAGTCATAATCTTTACCTAAATCAAGCAAAGATTCTTCTTCCATCTCTTTTGATAAATCTCTGCTCGAATTCCAGTTCACTTCATTAAAATCTATAGAGTCTTCAATATCAATTTCCGATTCATTTTCAATATTTTCATTTTCATTTTTCGATGAATTATAATTCATCTCCAATTGTGATTGATCAAAAATATCTTTGTTAATTATTACAATATCGTTTCCGGTCTTGAAATTTTTTATAACTTCACTTTCGTCAATCAGCTTTTCAACTTTGGACTCGATCAAACGCCTTAATTCATTACCGGATGGCGGGAGGAAAAAATCAATATCCTTCACGCCTTGTAAAGGAATAACAGGCTTACCGATACTTAAGCTGAAATAAGAATCAACTAGCTGGCTTCCATTTGAATTTCCTTCAGGCACATTAAAAATTAAACTATCCTGCTTTTCATCCTTCACCGGTTTAAATACAATTAAATCTAAAAATACATCAATATTTTCACCTTCAAAGTTTGAAGTATTCATCTTTCCCTTTTTAGGAAGAAAATACCCAAACTCAGGCACTGATAAAGCATCACCTTGTTCTGTAACACCTGCAGTTTTTCTTAAAAATATTTCAAAAAAAAGTTTTGCTTCAGTATCAGGCACACCCGACTGCTTAGCAATCTTTCTAATTAGTTCTGCTTTTGTCATTTGAGATTGATGAAATCAACTAAATTTAAATTGTTAATTACCATTGATAGACAATTCCTGCAATAGCATCCAGCGGAATTTCTTTATAGCCCTGCCACAAGTAATTATTATTATTTATTAAGTTATTCAACTCAAAAGTAAGATGAAAGTTATAATTGAATTTATAAATTAATTTTAAGCCAATATCAACATACGGCTTTAAAGAATTAGTATTTTTAATGTCCGTATATGCGCCGGAGAGCAAGAGCATTTTCGGCTGAAATTCTAATCCAAATTTAAATTGATAACCGTAATTTAAAGACAGCTTCAAGTTTGGAACATAAGGAATATTATTTCCATCTTTATCTTCAGATTTATTAAGCTCGGCAGATCCATAAAAAACTCCATTTGGTCCTGGATGAAATAATAAATCCAGATAAGCACGTAAAGTGTGCCCGTCTGCTGTCATCACATCAAATTTTCCCGGTACTGCAGAGGAAGCAAAGTAAGGAAAATTTTCTGTTGTATAATATTCCGCTCCGCCATTTATTTGATAGTATTTATCATATTCATATTTAAGAACAGCATTTAATTCAAACGGTTTTTTATAATATACATTTAAAAATGTTTGCGGATTAAAGTATCTATTTTGATTGAAGAAATCTTGCGCAGTTAGAAATTCTATTCTTGGGGCAAACTCAGTAAAGAGTGACAGCTGTTTTGATAAATACACCGACACGGAAGCATAAGGATAAATAATGGTTGACGAACCGCCCAAATTCGAATAGTTAAGTCCGGCGGTGGCATGCGCAGTTTTTACTAAATTAAATCCCGCAGTTGGAGTAATTTCTAAAAAAGTAAATTTACTTTTTACTATTGACTCGGTTTTTAGAGATTGATATTTATAGTTAAGATTTGCATTAATAAAAAATCCCGGCAAATTAATTTTGGCAAGTGATGTTATTTTCAAATTGTTTTCAGAAAAAGTTTCATCACTTAAAGTATTGGGATTATCATAAATACTAAAAGCAAAATTAAAATATTTATTTGCAAAGTTTTCAAAATTAAATCCAACACTTCCCTGCCCTAAGTTTCTTTTTAACGCAAGTGGAGCCGCAAAATATTTAAAGGCAGTGGTTTGGTAATCCCCGTGAAATTTTATTTTGGACCCAGGCAGAAAAGATGAATTATCATTTACAAAAAAAGTTAAATTTCCACCAGCACCCATTTTGTACCAATCACTTGCTAAAGTATCATATGATCTTTTATTGTCTACCAGAGCATAAGCATCAAATATCCCGCTACCGAAAGGAATGCCCAATTTTAAAGTCGCTTTCGGTAAAGTATAAATTCCTAATCCGGCTTCTAAAACTCCGCTTATATAATCTAATGAATCAAATAATGCAATATCATTTTTAACCGGGTTGGAAATTTCTTTCATCTCTAATTCTTCAGGAGAAAAAACCGGCTTTAAAAAATTAGGAGATACCGTTGAAATAAAATCCGGCGGAATTTTTTTAGCACTTTCAATGGAAACATTTTCTTTCCCGGTAATTACAAAATCGGGAAGTTCGACGTTTTGATTTGATTTTTTACTGTCCTGAGCAAAGGAAATAATATTTACTAAAATTAATATTGGAATAATTTTCTTTATCATTTTAACGCTCGCAGTTTTGTTTGAGCTTCCTGTCCAAAAACATCACCTTTATGCTTTGCTAAAACTGTCCGGTAAATATCTTTAGCTTGTTCATAATCTTTTTGGATTGTATAAGCCTCGCCCATTTTCAAATAAGATTTAGCAAGCCATTCATCATAAGCAGAAAAAATAGTCCTTACTCTTACAAAAGCAGTGATAGCATCATCATATTTTTTTTGTTCAAAGAATGAAAGTCCCAAATAATATTGAGCCTTTGCTCCTAAGTCATCAGATCTTGTATTTGCCAGATCCTGGAAATAGCTATCTGCATTATCATAACGCCCGGCGGCCATTTCAATTGTGCCCAGTTCGAACTTTGATTTTGCGGCAAAAATTGTATTACCATAATATTGAATCACTTCTTCAAACGCACCATTAGCATCTTTAATATCACCTTTATTAGAAAGTGCAGAACCCTTCATAAAAATTATTTCTGCAAGCCGCGGCGACTGCTTCATTTTATCATAAGCTTCATTATAAATATTAATTGCAGCATCATAATCTTTTTGCGCC
This sequence comes from uncultured Ignavibacteriales bacterium, assembly GCA_963746735.1. Taxonomy (GTDB): domain Bacteria; phylum Bacteroidota; class Ignavibacteria; order Ignavibacteriales; family Ignavibacteriaceae; genus CAVSWT01. The sequence goes on along the minus strand of CAVVCO010000015.1, from coordinate 60,043 downwards.
ATATAAATGTTTCCTATTTCAAGCACAGCACCGGCGCCAGCTTCTGTATTTGGATAGGATTCAAATACTTTTTTAAAACTAAAAATTGCTTCTTGATTTTGATTTAAATTTTCAGCGCTTTTCCCCGTCCAGAAATATGCATCAGGAATTAATTTACTTTTTGGATAGTTGGCAATAAACTCGCTATAACTTGCTTTGGCTTTTTCAAAGTTTTGAATGCTGTAATATATTTCTCCCTTTTTAAAAAATAGCTGATCAGAAAAACTTAAGCCCGGGTTCTTTTGCACAAAATCATCTATAATAGTAATTGCTTTTTGAGGCTTTCCTTCAGCTACATAGCTGTATTGCAATCCATTCACAGCATCAAAAACATAACTGGAAGACGGATACATTGTTAATACTTTATCATAGTTTTCTATCGCATCATCATATTTGCCCATGTTGAAATAAGAATCCCCAATCGAATAATAAACAATGGGATTCAATGTTGAGCCTGGATATTTTTCCATTACATTTTTATAATTAGAAATAGCTTCGTTAAAATTTCCCTGCTGAAAATAAATCCAGCCTACAACAAAGAGAGACTTATCGGCGAATTCAGAATTAGGGAATCTACTTTGAAGATTTCTAAATTCATTTATTGCTTCTTGAGAATTTCCGGACTTATATAAAGCCTGTGCATATTGATAATCCAAATTAGGATTTGTAAAATTATTTTTTGAGTTAAACATTTCCTTATAAATTCTGCTGGCGGAAGCATAATTTTTATTGCCGTAATAACTGTCTGCCAATCTCAATCTCGCATCGGATGTCCTAGAATCTTTTGGATACTTTTTTATAAAATCTGAAAACTGAAAAGCAGAGTTTTGATAATTATGAAGGTCAAAATAAGCATAAGCTTTACCATATAGGGCAAACTTTCCAACAGTTGAATCAGACAAATCAACTAACTGATATTTTTCCAAAGCCTGCTTGTATTTATTAAGCGCAAAATTATCTTCAGCTAAATAAAAATTAACTTTGTTCGGTTCAAAACCGCTGTCATCTTGCTGAATACTGCTTAATGTAGCAACTGATTCACTATAACTCTTTAAATAAAATTGGGAGATTCCAAGTCCAAGATTTGCTCTATTCACCAATTCCTTTGATACATTCGGAATATCTAAGGCGCTTTGAAAATGCTGCAAGGCAGATGAATAATTTTCATTTTTTAATTCCATATCACCGAGCAAAGTAAATGCTCTCGCTTTTAAAATATTGTCGGAAGAAGTTTTTGTTAGATTCAAATAATCTTCGGCCTGCTTGAATTGATCATCACCAAAATATAAAGCTCCGATTTGATATTTAACCCCTGAAGCCAGCCTGCTATCTGGAAACTTACTCAGAAATTCTTTATAAATACTAAACGCTTCAGAATCATTACCAGAATACCTTTGAGCTTCACCTTTCCAATAAAAAGATTTCATAGCAATTGAATCTTTGCCTGCTGAGAGGACATTAAATATTGCATATGCATCATCATATTTTTTCTGCTGAAAATAAGCCCAGGCTAAACCATACTTAACTTCACGGATAAGATGAGAACCAGGGAAGTTTTTTATTATCTCAAGGTATATTTTAGAAGCATCATCATATTGATGAACACGATAATATGAGTTAGCTAACAAATATAAACTTTCACCGTAAATTGAAGATGATAAAGAAGACAATTCAGGATTATTTAGTTCTACAATGGAAGACTGATAATCTTTTAATTTAAAGTAGCAAACGCCAATTCTTATTTGAGCTGAAGATGCTAAAGGGCTTTCTTTATAAAAAGATAAAAGCTGATCATAATATTTAACAGCATTTTTATAATCGCCTTTCTTTTCATATAAAGAAGCAAGAGTATATATTGAATAATCGATGTACTTATTATCTTTCCTTTTTTCAACTGCATCTGCTAAAAATTTTATAGCATCGTCAATTTTACCTTGTTTAGTATAGGCTTCTCCAATCCAATACATAGCAGAGCCTGAATAATCGCTGGAAGGATATTCATCAACTAACTTTATTAAGGTCTCTCTGCTTTCCTGGTAACGGTTCAAATCAAAATAGATTAAACCCACATCATAAAGAGATTTGTCTCTAAAATTTGACCATTCGAAATTATTAATAAGATAATTTAATTCTACTGCAGCACTTTCTTTTTTACCGATATTTAACAACGCTTCGGCAGCATAATATTTTGCTGTAGAATTAAGCTCATCCATTAATTTATATTCATGAAAGAATTCTTCAAACAAATTGTATGCTTCAACATATCTATGATTATAATAAGCATTCATTGCTTGAGAGTATTTATCTGAAATATTTTGCGGGTAACTAATTTTTACAGATAAAAATAAAAGTACTAAGATTAAAATGTTTTTTTTCATTTATACTCTAAGAAAAACTGAAATAGAAAACAGAAAATTACTCCGGCTATGCTGCTCATGAAATTCACTACATCATTATTAATCCAGTTTATACCTCTGCTCATTACAGTCAATTCATTACAATGAATTTTTCTTTCTGTAATAGAATTACACTGTTTACATTTGTATTGAACCTGATATTTCGCACCTATTATACTGTCAACCAAGCTTGCTAAAACTGCCGAAATAATAATTGCAAAGATATAAAAAACATGATTAATGTTTACCCAGTATATAGACGAAATAGAAATTAAAAGTGATCCTAATGATGCCCCAATAATTCCAATGACAGAAATTCCACCTGAGACGCCTTGTTCGACTTTTTTAAAAGTCAAAATACTATATGTTATATTTTTCTTCATAGTTCCTAATTCGGTTGCCCAGGTGTCAGCACAGACCGAGGCAATAGACACAACATAAAGAATGAAGATTAAATTTTTTCCAGTAAAAAAATAAATAATTATTAAAATTACTGCTGTGCCGCCGTTTGCAAATACTTGAACATAATCTCTTTGACCTGACTTTTCAAAAAATGATTCCACATTGTTATTTTTATTTTTCCTAATCTTTGACAAAATGCTTGAAAAAATAAAAAATGTTAAAATCGGAATAGTCCATTGCCATCCTCCAATGCCATAAATAACAAAAGCTTGTATGAAAACGGCAATAGCTCCGCTTGTTGTTAGAAATCTAAATTTAAAAGACAAAACAGAAATTATTAAGCTAAATCCAACAGTCAATACAATATGTGAAATCGACAACATTATATTATGCTGTTCAAACCTTAACTGATCCTAGATCCGGCAATTTTGATATAATTAGATTTCAAATACAGTAAATATATAGTTTATATTTTTATAATGTCAAGTGAAATAATACTATAGCAGTAATTACTTAAAGATAGTTATGAAAAGATAGGAGAATGTTTAGTAACAATAGAGATATAAAAAAGCCCTCAAAAAAGAGGGCTCACTATTAAATTTTATGAATTTTATCTCAAGGCGCTTAATTCATATTCCACTAATTTTTTGTAAGTAGCATCACCTTTAGCTTCCTTAAACATATCTTTTGCTTTATCATTTTCACCTAAGTTTTTATATGCAACACCCATATAATAATATGGACCGCCTTTACTAATAGTGGATTTGTATTTCAATGCATTTTCTGCAGCAGCTAAAGATTTATCATATTTACCCATATCGGAATAAGCTTTTGCTAAGGATAGATATGCTGCATCATAATTATCATTTTCAACTGCCTTTTCAAGAGCAGCTACTCCTTTTTCGTTGTTCCCATTTGCTATTTCATCGTTGCCAAGTTTTGCATAAGCTAAGGACAAATTTTTCTTTACAGCTGATTTAACACTATTATTTTTTGTGTTTTCAACTACTTTTTCAAAATTATCTATAGCTTTTTGGTAATTTCCTTTTGAGAAATAAACTCCACCTAATGCGTTATAACCCGCATCAAAATCCGGCTTAATTTTTATAACCTCTTCAAAAGAATTCATTGCTTCATCCAAATCTCCAGATTTTTTTAAAGCAACACCTTTTTGATAATAGGTTCTATAATCCTTTTCAATATCTAACGCTTTATTATAATTATCAACAGCCCCTTTATAATTTCCTGCTTTCAGTAATTTATTGCCTTCATTATATAGCTTGCCAGCTTCCGGTTTCATTTCTTGGGCAAAAGAGGCGGCACCAAATGCCACTATAAGAAACAGGCAATAAAATACTTGAGATAATCTATTCATTACTATCTTCCTTTATTTATTGTTAGAAAAGTATTTATTTTGTGCGGAAGACGGGACTTGAACCCGTACGCCATATCTGGCACTACCCCCTCAAGATAGCGTGTATACCAATTTCACCACTTCCGCAAAATTAGTGGTGAAAGATAATTTTGTTGACGTATAAAATCAACCCGCACTTTTAGTTTTATACATCTTTAATTTAAATGGGTTCCATTTAAAATTCAACGCCTTCTTCGGTCCATCCTTGTTTTAAACAAAATATCGCGTATTTCGTCTCTAAATTTCTTTTCAAAAACGACTAACTTTGCAATTTGTGTGACAGTTAGTATATCTGAAACTGATCGTATAAATGCTTGTCTTTCTTTTCCAATTTCGTTTTCATACGTAAAATATTTGTCAATCATTGAATTCAATTCTTTTTCATTAACCGGTTTTTCTTTTAATTTATCATCAATCGCATCTAATTGCTGCCTTGACTCATCCATCAACTGCTTCATTTTATTATTATGTTCATTTTTTCTAGCAAAAAATTTCAGAGTCGTTTGCTCATCCATATCCAGGGTTTCAATTAATTTTATTTTTTCTAATTGTTCAATTTTTTTCATTCCATTATGCTGGTTTGAATCTGGTCCATCAGGCGGCCTGTCTCCCATTTGAGCTTCTGATGTTGTATGTAATATAAACAACATGAATATAAGTAAAACTGCCTTTTTCATTTTTATTCCTTAAAATTTTTTATTTAGAATTTCATTGTAAATATTATCTGCTTCCTTGTCATTAATATATTGCTCGAATTGTAACAAGTTAGAGTTGTTTGAAGAAATCTGATCAAGATTTAAATTACTACTGATACTCAGCTCATTTCCTAAAATTTTTGTAAAGATTGAATCATAAACCCCTGAAGAATTTATATTTATATCAGAGAGACTTACATTATTTATATAATTACTCGCAGCTGAAGCAACTTCATCAGGTGTCATTTGAGATGCTAATTGTTGTATGTTTTCTATATTTGACTTATTTGGAGTATTAAATAATAGCAATACAGCAATTATTACTGCCGCTGCAGTACTGCCGGCAAGAGCAAATTTAACAGAAAAACTTTTAGACTTACTTTTTCTTCCCAGCTTTTCTCTAAAATTAGGAACTATATTGACTAAATAATCATCTTTTAATTCTATATCCTTTGTTTCTTTAACAGCAAATATTAATGATTTATAATCATCCATTTCTTTTTGAAGTTCAGGAGAATTACGAATTTCTTGTTCAAACAATAGCTTTTCATCATCAGGCATTTGATTATCAAAATACCTTATAATTTTATTTTTATTTTCCATATTCTTTCATCAACTCCATTATTTTATTTGATGCATGAAAGTAATTTGCTTTTAACCCGCCGATACTTTTCCCGGTAATTTCCGAAATCTCTTCGTATGAAAGTCCATCATAAACTCTAAACAAAAAAACTTCACGCTGCTTATTAGGTATTTGCTGAAGTACTTTTTCAACTCTAAGCAGTTTTTCTTTATCTTCAATATTTTTAATAACATCTTCAGAATAAGTTAATTTTCTGCTGGCATCGTCATCAATAGAAAAAATTTGCCTAATCTTTCTCTTTTTTAAATAATTAATGGTCCTGGTTGAAGTAATTTTATAAATCCACGTGTATAGTGAAGATTTAAATTGAAAATCTTTCAACTTCTTATAAAGAACTAAAAGTACTTCCTGAACAATCTCATCAGCGTCAAGATGATTGCCGGTCATTCTTCTTGCATGCCAATAAATTTTTTCTTTGTATTTATTGGCAATTATATTAAATGCGCTTTCATCTCCCGCTAAATAATCTTTAATTAATTTAAAGACGTATTCATTTTCAGTCATAAACCCCGCTATAATACATCATTTTGACATAATACGGTTTGTAAAGGTTTAAACTAAATAAAATAAATAGTTATCAACCGTATCAGTAAACTTATTTATTGTGATACAAAGTAAATTTCAAATTAAACCCAAAATATAATATTCATGTCAAAGGGACAAAACATTAAATAAATGTAAAACATCTCAATAATATTTGGAGGAATCTTATGAAACAACGTATGGTAATAATAATGGCATTAGTTTTTTCAGCTTTTATTCTTGTTAATCCGGCATCCGGGCAAGGAAGAAATATGAAAAAAGGTATGTCAGGAGAATTCGGATTAAAAAAATTAAACTTAACTGAAGCACAAAAAGCACAGGTTGATAAAATAAGAATTGATCATCAGAAAAAAATGGTTGATCTTCAGGCCGATTTAAAGAAACAAGAAATTGGTATGGAAGAAGTAACTTCAAATAAAAATTTTACGCCTGCAGATTTTATTAATGCAGTGCAAAACATTTCAAAAGCCAAGGATGAGATTGCTTTAGAAAAAGCTAATCATTTTATGAATGTTTATAAAATATTAGACGATACACAAAAAGCACAGTGGTTAAAGATGGGTAAAAGAATGATGATGATGAAAGGCATGCGAGAGAATCGTGGTGAGATGATGCACCACAAAATGATGATGCAGGACAAAAAAGACATGCCTGTCCCAAATGATGATGATAAATAATCCCCTGCATAACTTACCTTCTAAATTGAGGCTCACATATGTGAGCCTTTTTTATATTCCCTAACATGAATATATTTTTGTTCGTTATTATTTTCAAAACTAAATTATATTTCAATTACTAATTCCTTAAACTTTAAGAGATTATAAAAATGATTAAAATAATAATTAAATATTTATTTATATCCTTTCTTTTTATTTCTTTGCAAAATGCACAAATAATCCAAGATGCAAAAAACATAGCAAATAAAACTGTTTTATCAAAAGAAATTGTGAAGGGATTAACTTATAAGAAAATTATTAATCGTGAAGATTCTCTTTCGGCAAATGTTCTTGAGATAAATTTAAAAGAAAATAATTTTTACATTGATGCTATTAAGGCTGAAGATAGGATGAAAGCAAGAGAAAAAACTTCATCCATGCTGAAAAGATTTAATGAGCCAAATAGAAAAGTTGTAGCTGGTGTTAACGCAGACTTTTTTAATATGCATACCGGTGAAAATGAAAATAATTTGGTTATTAATGGAACAATAGCAAAAGGGTTAAATATAACAGATTCACCGTATGATTCTTTTAATAATAACCATTCTCAGTTTGCAATTACATTTGATAACAAACCAGCAATAGAAAGGTTTGGATTTGTTGGTTCTGTTTTTTATAAAAATAAATCTTTAATGATCAAAAGAATAAACTCAGATGCAGACAGTAATTCAATTACACTATATAATAAATATCAAGGTCAAACTACTCCATCTAGCCGTAATAATTGGTCGATTGAAGAATTTGAAATTGTTCCGATAAATCAAATTGGCGATACTGTTGTTTGTGTGAAATCTCAAAAAATTAATAGACATGGAAATAACATAATCCCACAAACAGGGTTTATACTTTCAATTAATAATTCAATGATAAAAACCTTCGATGAGATTTTTGAAAAAGATGACACTTTAAAATTGCAATTAGATTTTATGCCTCATGTAAATAACTTAAAAACTTTGGTAGGCGGCTGGCCCAGGATAATTAAAGATGGCAAAAATATTGCCCCACTTGCTGATTCACTTGAAGGTACATTTTATAGATTTGCAGGAGAAAAACACCCAAGAACTGGGGTTGGATTTTCAAAAGACAGTACAATAATTTATTTAGTTACAGTCGATGGCAGGCAAGAATCAATGTCGGGTATGTCATTAACTGAATTTGCCGATTTCATGCTTTCTTTAGGTGCTTATCAGGCTTTGAATTTGGATGGCGGCGGCTCTACTACAATGATTGTAAATGGCAAAGTAGTTAACTCCCCTTCTGATTCTGATGGTGAAAGAAAGGTTGCGGATTGTCTTGTTGTTTCCATTAGAAAATAACATTGTAGATAAATTTAAGATTTTGATAGTGATTCATTTTTGAACCCGAATTTATTAATTGATTTTATCGGTCATAAATAATTATTTTCATAAAAATAAATTTAAATATTCTTTGAAATTTAATATTTAAGTCAATCCAACGAATCTTTCTATGGGGAAAATTATGTAACAATTAATACGTTCATTTCGTTTATATTTTCAATAGCAGCTTCTAAAGTTATTTATTCTTAAAAATATTTTTGGGAAATAACTTCCATTAATTAAAAGGGAAAAACATGAAAAACTCCATTTTGTTCATATCTGCATTTATCTCTATTTTCATTTTAAAAACAAATGCTCAAACTTATGGGCTTGATAATACTGATCCTTCAGTGTTTACAAAATATAAAATACCTAATACAGATTTAAAATCACTTTGGTTTAACACCAGCTTAAATTTCAGTTCAAATAAACAAGATTATACTGGCGATACTAATGTTAATTCATATTATAATTCTAACTTCGGTTATAATTTGCGCCCTAGTTATTATTTGTTAAAAGAAACAGATAATAAGCATTTGTATTTTAAAATGGATTTATCAGGTCATTACAGTCATAGTTATTCTGAAAATCATTATTCAACTGATCCATATTTGAGTTCCAGCAAAAACAACATGTATTCAACATCCATTTACTTAAATTTTTTAAATAATAATTATTTAAATAGCAGTGATGTTTTTTATTCCTTAAGTTCTAGCATTTCTGTTAGTATGTCAGATGCAAAGAATGAAAATAATAATGGTACAACTACAAATTCGTATACCGGGAATAAGAACCAATATTACAATTTTCTTTTGGGCTTTGGATTTGGGAAGTTAAGAAACGTAACTCCGGTTGTTTCAGCTATAAGATTCCAGGAAAGATTAAAACAAGTTAATCTTTTAAATAAGGACCTATCAAATGAAGCAATTGAAGGACTTGCCCAACAGTTTTCACGTCAAAGTTATTTTTCTTCAGTTCATGAAAGACCCAATAAATACTTTTGGCAAAGTATCGATGATGCGCTTTCAAGAGACGGCATTTCATTAAATGGATTGAATATGTATTCAAGTTCTTATTTAATGGAAACTACCGGTGAAGTTAGATTTTTAAGGCAAGAAGGCTGCATAGTCGGTATTAATGCTCAATTACAATATCAAAACACATATCAAGCTTATGCTGGTAATCATCAATTAGAAGAAGAATTTTACACATTAGGAAACATGTATATCAATTACAGCCATCAACTGAATTTAAATTCTCAAGTTAATTTCAATTTATCAATTAGTGGTGGACCAAACGTAATTGCAAATCAGTTAATAAAACAGCTATATTCTTTAGATGCCGAAGCAGGTTATAATTATGAACTAACCGATAGGATTGTCACTTCCTTAAGTGATGAATTTAGTCTAGATTTTCGAAATGAATCTGTACAACAAAAAATCCTAAGGAATAATTTTATACTAAGTGTAAATTATTTTATCGAAGATAATATGTCATTTAATTTCAATTATAATTGGCAGTACTTTATCTATAAAGATTATAATTTATATAATCCATCCACGAATAATAATCATTCAGTAAATGTTGGGTTTACTTATTATATTGATAGAGGTATCTTAATAAAGTAAAAATGAAAATGGGAAGCCGTATTTAAGCTATACTGCTTCCCAATTTACATTGTGGCTTTTTAAAAGAAAATTCATTGCTCAAAACGAAAACTTATTTCAGAATTTTCAATAACCTACAAACTAATCAACTCACTTAAAAAGAAATACAATCCCTCTAATTGATCAATATGATCAGGAGCTGTATTTCCGGCGAAACCCATAATTTCAAAACTGCCTTTTTTAGCTTCACTTATTTGCTGTGAACCCATTGGTCCCCATTTAAGAACAGGCTTAGTTTTTATATTTAATTCTCCTAACATAAAATCTGCAGATTCGGTGGTACTTACAAATGTTCCCGGGAAAATCTCCGTATGGGTAAATAAAAATTTCTTCCCATTTTTATTATTTGCAGCATCAGAAGCGAATTTAAGAAAATATTTATATGCAGTGGAATCAATTTTACCGCCTTTATACATAACTCTTCCCTCGGGAATATAGCTTGCATGAAGGCCATCCAAAAGTAATACGCCAGAGACTGTCTGATAATTTTGATCGTCACTTAATATTTTTTTAATCGCTCCGTATCCGGCGCTAAAACCGCTTAATATTATTTTATCAAATTTTATTTTGCGATTTAGTTTTTCAGAACAACTATTCTTAATTGCATTTATTAAATGCAAAAACAAAGTAGAATCTTCGAACTGATTGTAATATACTTTAGAACCGGTACCCAAATTAATAATAGCTGTTGCAAATTTTTCTTTTTGCTGTTCAGCAGCATATTTCACTGGAATTGAACTACCATGAAAATGAATAAGGAGATTAATCTCGTTAGTTTCTTGAGCTTTTTGTGGTATATAAATTTCAAATGGTTGGTTTAAAATGTCATAGATTTTAAAATCAATTCCATTAAAATTTTCTATTTTCGATTCTTTTATGTTCCCTAACATTTTCAATCATAGGGGATGGATTTTGGCTGGATACTTTTTGGTTATCTTCCTGTGAATAAATTAATTTACTAAAAGATAATATTATTGCAGCATATAAAATTACGCGGATAGAGAAACAATATTTCAAATAATTATTTCCCACGGCAGAATACATCTCTTTAAATTTTAATAAAATAATCGTTTAGTTGTTCACAGATGCAACCATCTGTGAAGAAAGTTATTTCTTTGGATTAGTAGGCCTCAAATCTATTTCGCTCATCAAAGCAGTAAGAGGTAATTTCATAATAGCTAAAACTGCATCCGCAACATCTTCAATATGCAATATATTATCTTTATTTTTTCTTTGAATACCATTTCCAAAATCGGTATAAACCGAACCGGGACAAACTGCTGCAACTCTAATATCATATTGTCTTACCTCCAGCATTAAGGAGCGTGTAAATCCAAGCAGCGCATGCTTTGTAGCTGAATACATTGTTCCACCAACGAATGAATTTTTCCCGGCAAGTGATGCAATATTAATTATTGAGCCGCTCTTTCTTTCAATCATTCCATTGATTACTGCTTTTGTAAAATTATAAACTCCATAGAGATTAGTATCAACTTGAACTCTAAATTCATCTAATGTCGATTCGACAAATGGCTTTATAATTCCGATGCCGGCATTATTAATTAAATGATCAACTTTGCCGAATTTGTCTTCAATTTCTTTAACGGATTTATTCACAAACTTTACATCATTCACATCACCGGAATAATATTTGCATTCAACTCCTTTATCTTTAATTTCTTTTTTAACTTTCTTCAAAGCATCAACATCTCTTCCAAATATCACAACATCATGATTTTCTTCAGCTAATTTTAAAGCTATTCCATATCCAATTCCCCTGCTGGCACCTGTTACTATTGATAAATCTTTTGTACTCATTATAAATCTCCTTGAATTGGTCTGATTACAATTTCTTCACTTACCATATTTCCTTTTTGCAAGTAAGCCCAAACTAAAATCTGAGCTATGTCTTCTGACTGCATCATTCTTTTACTATTCTGATCTCTAATTTCTTTTGACCACATCGGTGTTTCAGTTGCACCTGGAATTACATTAATAATTTTTATGTTTTTGTCGCGAACTTCTTCTCGCAAAACATTTGTATAGCCAAGTAAGCCCATTTTTGCAGCAGTATAAACACTGCTTTGAGTAAATACTTTTTTAGCGGCAACTGATAACACATTAATAATTGTCCCATTGCCCTGCTCAATCATGTGCGGCAACACATATTTTATTGTATAAATCGAACCTAATAAATTAGTATTTATTATGTCATCTATTTCATTAGTTGAATTATCAACTGCACTCTTAAATGAAGTTATCCCTGCATTATTTATTAAACAATCAATTTTACTTTCGGCTAATATTTTTTTTACAGTTTGATCAACATTTGCAGAAGATGCCACATTGCATGGAAAAATATTTACACTTAAATCTTCTCTTTCTAATTCTTTGTTCAATCTTTCAAGTTCAATTGTTCGCCTTGCAGAAACAAAAACATTTGTTCCAATTTTAGCAAACTCAACTGCCGCGGCCCTGCCAATACCAGAACTTGCACCGGTTATCCAGATTCCAGATTTTGCTTTTGCCATTATACTTTCTATATGTTTTTACTTGATATTAAATTTAAAAACTCTCCTCTTGTACGTGCGTCTTCTTTAAAAATTCCGTGCATCGCACTTGAAGTAGCAGATGAATTTTGTTTTTCAACTCCACGCATCATCATGCACATATGAAATGCTTCTGAAACAACAGCAACACCAAGAGGAGCTAAATAATTATTTATAGTATCTGCAATTTGCTGCGTCATTCTTTCTTGCACTTGAAGCCTTCTTGCAAACACTTCAACAATTCTTGGAATTTTACTTAAGCCCACAATTTTGCCATTCGGGATATATGCCACATGAACTTTTCCATAAAAAGGAAGCATATGATGTTCGCATAAACTGTAGAAATCAATATTTTTAACTAGAACCATTTCATCATATTTCTCATTAAAGATTGCACCGTTCAATACTTCTTTGATATCTTTATTATAACCGGAAGTTAAAAACTCATAAGATTTTGCCACACGTTTAGGCGTGCTTTTTAAACCTTCGCGTTTTGGATCTTCTCCAATTTCATTTAACAGGTCTACGACTAATGATTGAACATGACTGTTATTCAAGGTCATTCTCCTTTGTATTCGAAATAATTATTTTCGGTTTCATAAAGTTTAACCGAATAAAGTTTTCCATTTGGAATTTTACTAACTAACTGTTTCCATATTGCCATAGTAATATTTTCAGAAGTTGGGATTATTCCTTTCATAAAATCAGTATCAAGATTCAAATTTTTGTGATCTACTTTTTCAATTACATTTTCACGAATAATTTCTTTTAACTTTTTTATGTTTAAAACAAATCCAGTTTTGGAGTCAACTTCTCCGGCAATTACAACTTCCAAAGTATAATTATGTCCATGCCAATTTGGATTGCTGCATTTACCAAACATTTTTTCATTCTCTTCATCATTTAAATTAGGAAGAAATAATCGATGAGCTGCACTGAAACTCTCCCGCCTGGTAAGATAAATCATTTTTAATCTTTCAATTATTTAATGCTTCCATAACTTCTTTATTATGATTTGGAACTTTCACTTTTGAAAATATCTTTTTGATCTTTCCATCTGCATCAATAATGAATGTAGTTCTTTCGACACCCATATATTTTCTACCGTACATGCTTTTTTGTTTCCACACACCGTACTTTTCAACAACTTCTTTCTTATCATCAGCTAACAGTATAAATGGCAAATTATATTTATCCGCAAACTTTTTATGAGATTCAACAGAATCGGGACTTACACCAAGTATCACTGCATTAATATTTTTAAACTTCGGGAATTCATCTCTGAAATTGCATGCCTCAGCAGTACAGCCGGAAGTGTTATCTTTCGGATAAAAATATAAAACTACATTTTTCCCTTTATAATCACTTAAGGAATGTAAATCTCCATTTTGATCTTTCAGCTTAAATGCAGGTGCTTTTTTACCTTCTTCCAACATTAAATTTTCTCCATATTTTTTTAATTATAAACATTCGTTAAACAAAACAAAAAGTTATAAACCCAGTTCCTTTAAGAAACTGGGTTTATTTAATAACCTAGCGTAAGATAACTTATTAATAAAGAGGAACCGAGTTATCGACTTCTTTGCTCCATGCATCTATTCCTCCGTCAAGATTATATACCTTGGAAAAACCTAGCTTCTGTAAATGCTCACAAGCCTGGTAGCTTCTAATTCCATGATGGCAATAGATAACAATTTTTTTCAATGGATTTAACTCAAGTGCATGCTTATCAAATAATCCTAAAGGCATTAATTCAGAATTTTCAAGCTTAGCAAAATTAAATTCCCATACTTCTCTAACATCAATCAAATGAATATCTTCTTTGGCATCAATAAATTCTTTTAATTCGATTGGGCGTAATTGTACTATCATTCGTTTACCATTTAAATTATTTTAATGCACTTTTAATTGCTTCATAATTTGGCTGATCGCCTGGCGTAGGACAAATTTCAATATATTTTATTTTTCCGTCTTTCCCAATTACAAATGCAGATCTTTTTGATACACCTTTATAATCATATTTACCTGGGGCAAAAATATCATAAAATGAATCATATTTTGGTGAAACTTCCTTATTGAAATCACTAAGCAGCGGAAAATTTAGATGATTTACTTCGGACCATAATTTCAAAGTATAATGGCTGTCAACACTTATTCCTAAAACCTGTGCATCAAGTTCTTCATACTGTTTAAAATTATCACGCATCCCACACATTTCAGCAGTGCAAACTGATGAGTTTGCAAACGGGAAAAATAATAGCACAACATTTTTATTCATAAAATCATTTAACGAAACCTTTGCCCCGTTTTTATTTATCAAAGTAAAGTCAGGCGCAATATCTCCAACTTTTAAAGACATCTTTTTTCCATTTAATTTTTGATTTGTGAATGCTCAAAATTAGTTAATAATCTGTGTTCAACCAAATAGTTTAATGCGGTTTGCACTTCAATATTATTTTCTATGATTTGTATAACATCAATATATTTTCAATAATAAGATGAAAATATTAACCAATAATAATTATCAAAACCCTGATAATAATTACCCCAATATTTTATAAATTCATAGCAGAAAAAATAATTTTTGTTTCATATAAATGCTTGTAGTCAATAATCTAAAAAAAGAATTTAAAAATGTTACCGCAGTAGATGATATTTCTTTTTCTGTTGAAGAAGGTAAAATTTTCGGTATGCTTGGGCCAAACGGTGCCGGGAAAACCACTACTATTAGAACAGTATTAAATATAATTAAACCAACTTCCGGGGAAATCACTTTTAACGGGAAACCAATCTCAACTGAATTTTTTAACATCATAGGATATTTACCTGAAGAAAGAGGCTTATACAAAAAAAGTAAGGTTATAGATGTTATTCTTTATTTTGCTGAATTAAAAAATATGAACAAATCAGATGCTATAAATCAAGCAAATGAGTGGATGAACAAGCTGGATATTTCTGGTTCTATAAATAAAAAAATAGAAGAACTTTCAAAGGGCAACCAGCAGAAAGTTCAATTTATTACTTCCGTAATTCATAATCCTAAGCTATTAATTCTTGATGAGCCGTTCAGCGGGTTTGATCCTATCAATCAGCAGCTCATAAAAGAAATGATTTTATCTTTTGCTGTTTCCGGGAAAATAATTATTCTATCCACACACCAAATGGAAACTGCAGAAAAATTATGTTCGGAAATTTTTCTAATTAATAACGGAAAGAAAGTTGTAAGCGGAAGTGTCTCTCAAATCAAAAAGAAATTCGGCAGCAATAATATTAAGCTGGAATATGAAGGCAATGGCAGCTTAATTAATAATCTTCCCTCTGTTCTCCATATTGATAATTACAGCAACTATGCTGAGATACAGCTTAAAGATGATATTGAACCTTATGAATTTTTAAGATCAATTGTTGATAAGATTAAAGTAAAACATTTTTCAGTTGTTGAACCAACGCTTCATAAAATTTTTATTGATGTTATTCATAACAAAGTCCCGGTTAAAGAATGAAAAAAATTTTAATAGTTGCCCGCTGGGAATTTCTTGAAAAAGTAAAAACCAAAGCTTTTTTAATTTCTATTATTGTTACTCCTTTAATATTGATCACTTTTTCTTTAGCCCCGACACTTTTATCAAACGAACAAGCAGAGCATACTAAAGCACTTGGGATAATTGATACTTCTACAATCTACATAGATAAAATGATTTATGAAATGTCAAAGTATCAAATAGAAAATCATCAGCCAAATTATATTCTCATAAATCTAACAGACAAGCAATTGAGTTTGGATTCATTAAAAAAAATTGCAGACCGTTCAGTCTTCAGAGGTAAAATTGATGGATATATTTTAATACTTAATTCTGGGACTGATTCGGTCAAAATAGAATATAGGAGTCAAAGTGCAGGAAATTTTAGAGATGAAGACCGAATAGAATCAGCATTCAATAAAATCAGGATAAGAATAAAATTACTTAATGAAAAAGTGAGTCAGGACTTAATAAATGTTGTTACTAAAAAAATTAATCTTGATGCCATAAAAATTGAAGAGAACGGGAAAGAAGGAAAGAATGATTTTTTAGTAATATTTTTTTCGTCGTTTATTTTTATTCTTCTTTTAATGATGATGACGATATATTCAGGCCAAATGCTGGTTAGAAGTCTTATAGAAGAAAAATCAAACCGATTAATTGAAATTTTAATTTCAAGCTGTTCTGCCGAAGAATTATTAACCGGAAAAATTTTAGGATTAAGCTTGCTTGGTTTTTTTCAAATTTTTATTTGGTCTGTTATAGGATTATCGCTAGCTGGCAGCAGCCTTATACCTTATTCAGCATTTGATCATTTATTTATATTGCTTTTATATTTCGTGATGGGATTTATTTTTTACTCTGCTATATTTGTCGGCGTAGGATCAATCGTTTCAACAGAACAGGAAGCACAGCAAATAACAAGTTACCTAAATCTTTTTATAATTCTTCCCGTTGTTCTTGCTGTACCTGCCATTCAAAATCCTAATTCAATACTTGTAAAAATATTATCTTATATCCCTTTTACACTTCCATCAATAATGCTGCTGAGAATTAATACAATTCCAATTCCATTATGGGAAATTTTATTTACGGTTACAATAATGCTTGGTTCAATTTATTTTATTATCCTTGCGTCGGCAAAAGTATTTAAAATCGGAATTTTATCTTACGGTAAACGTCCATCATTTAAAGAAATAGTTGAATGGATAAAAACAAAATAATTTCGGGGGATAAATGATTTATTTTTATTCAGCTTTAGCCGCAGTTATACCTATGGCAACTTATTTAGTTATAATCTGGCAGTTTGACAGGTATGACCGCGAACCATTTAAATTAGTTTTGCAAAATTATTTTTGGGGAGCTGTCGGGGCTGTTATTTTAACTTTGATAGGCGGTCAATTTATTTCATTTTTAATTTCCCCTTATTTGAACAGCGGAGAACAATTTAAATATACCGAAACAATTTTAGTCGCTCCGTTTGTTGAAGAAATTACAAAAGGGATATTTCTTTTTATAATTATTGCCAATAAAAATTTTGATAATATGACCGACGGCATTGTTTATGGCGGTGCAATTGGTTTGGGCTTCGGGATGACAGAAAACTTTTTATATTTTATTACATATTCATCAAATCTAAATGATTGGGTTTCATTAATTGTTATCAGAACCTTATTCTCCGCTGTTATGCACTGCGTTGCAACCGCTACATTTGGAGCATTTTTAGGATACGCAAAATTTAAAAATATTTATTTCAAATTAATCTTTCCGTTTATCGGTTTAGCTTTTGCAATGCTTATTCATATGATTTGGAATTACACTGTGAGCTTTCAATCCACTGCCATTTTTGGATTTGTATTTATGTTTTTCTTCATGATAATTTTTATTGTTGTTTTCGTATTTTCAATTGCCAGTGAGAAGAAAATTATTTTTAATGAACTAATTGAAGAAGCTGAGAACGGCTTGATACCTATGCACCATTTAAATATTTTAAACTCATCTAGAAGAAATAAACCCGGCTGGGTTGATGAAAGTATTCGTAAATTATATATTAGTGCAGCAACAACTTTAGCATTCCGAAAAATGCAGTTTAAAAATTGTTCCGAAAAAAATAAACTTTTATATCAAAATGAAATTGATTATTTCCGAAATTATATTCTAACCTTGCTCTCTAATACTATAATAGTTTAAGACATGAAATATAATGCTTGCATTTATTTAACTTCACTCTTCCCAATTTTCAGAAAAGATGAGGTCCCGAATTTTCAATCATTTGATGCTGAGCATTCTTCCCTTCTATATTCATCTTTGTTTATGAATAATATTGAAAATTTAAACCATTTGAATAATGTCTCAAAAATAGTTTTATGTTTAGATGAAAAAGATAAAGATAATTTGCCTGATGCGTTGAATCCAGATAATAAAATTATTTTTTCATTTGATACTACAGTCTTACAAAATTATTTTCAAAAATTATCCGACAAACATTTTACGACTTGTAGCAGCAATTTAATTATCTTTTCCCGTTCAATTGGAATAACGAAAGAATTAATAGAAAAAGCTTTGGACCAGCTTGCGATTGAAGATGAAGCTATTGTTATTGGCAAAACACTTGAAAATTATATTTCATTTATTGGATTCAATAATTATAACCAGGAATTGTTTAATGACATTGACTGGCAGTTGGTTGATTACGATTCTTTTCTAACCAAAGCATGCCAGCATGAAAACTTTATCCATGTGTTAACCGGCAATTTTATGATGATAAAAAATCTTGATAATTTTAAAAAACTTTATTCTGAATTATCTAAGAAAGAAAGCCTCGCCTATTGCAGCCCAGAAATGCATGAACAGTTTACAAATCTATTTATTGAATACAAGGGATTATTAAAATGAATTCTGTTGGAATATACGGCGGCACTTTCGATCCGATTCATAACGGACATTTAATAACCGCGCGGGCAGTACAGGAAATTAGAAACTTAGATAAAATTATTTTTATACCGGCATATATTTCACCTCATAAAACTGATAGGACATCCGAAAAGCAAAGTCATAGATTTAATATGCTTAAACTTGCAATTGAAGAGTTTCCATTTTTCGAATATTCAGACATAGAATTAAAAGCAAAATCGATTTCTTATACAATTAAAACCCTTGAAACATTAGGAAAAAAATATAAAAAGCTTGAGTTAATAATCGGTTATGATAACATCATCGATTTTCATACCTGGAAAGATCCTGACAATATTATAGAACTTGCAGAGTTAGTTGTACTTAGAAGAAAAACTAATGATAAAAAAATTGAAAAGGATAAATATTATAAAGCTGCACATTTTGTTAAAACACCGGTAATTGAAATTAGCAGCAGTGAAATTAGAAATAGAATAAAATCAGGCTTACCGATTGATTTTCTTGTCCCTCAAAAGGTAAAAGAATATATTTGCAAATTCAATTTATATAAGGAGTAAAATTTGAAAATTCTAGTCACCGGTGCAGCCGGATTTATCGCTTCACAAGTTGCCGACGCATTTATAAATGAAGGCCATACTGTTTTTGTGCTTGATAATCTTGCTACAGGCTTTGAACATAACATAAATAAAAAAGCAACATTTATCAAAAAAGATATTGGGGATAAAAGTTTATCTGAGCTTTTTGAAAAAGAAAAGTTTGACGTGGTCAATCATCATGCGGCACAAATGGATGTTCGCCGTTCTGTTGCTGATCCGGCATTTGATGCTAACACAAATATTTTGGGAACAATTAACCTTCTCCAAAATTGTGTGAAAACAGGTGTTAAAAAATTTATGTTTGCATCCACAGGCGGTGCTGTTTATGGTGAACAGGATTACTTCCCTGCTGATGAAAAGCACTCTACTTCTCCTCTTTCTCCTTACGGAATTTCAAAGCTTGCAGTTGAAAAATATTTGTTCTTTTATGCAGCTCAATACAAATTAAATTATACGATTTTAAGATATGCAAACATATACGGCCCGCGTCAAAACCCTTTCGGTGAAGCAGGCGTAGTTGCTATTTTTAGCACCCGATTATTAAAAGGCGAACAACCAATTATAAACGGCAGCGGCGAACAAACCCGTGATTATGTATTTGTTGGTGATGTGGTAAAAGCAAATCTTTTAGGATTAAGTGATGATAGAAGCGACATATACAATATTGGAACCGGCAAAGAAACAAACGTGAATGAACTTTATGGAATGATAAATAAAATTGTCGGAAATGGCCAAGAAGAAAAACACGGCCCGGCAGCTGCAGGCGAACAAATGAGAAGTGTTATTACTTCCGATAAATTATTTAAAAGATTTAACTGGCGCCCATCAACACCAATAGAAGAAGGATTGAAAAAGACAGTTGAATTTTTTAAAGAAAGAATGAATCAGAAATAAATTTCTTTAGTGATGTTTTAATGTTAAATGAAACTCTTGTTGAAAAGCTTTTAAACAATGATAGAAAAACTGTTGCCCGTTCAATTTCAATAGTTGAATCAGATAATGAAAAAGCTTCTGAATTACTTAAAGAAATTTATTCTAAAGTTGGACGAGGATATCGAATCGGTATTACAGGCCCTCCCGGTGCTGGTAAAAGTACAATTACAAATCAACTGACGAAGTATTTTAGAAATCAAAGTAAAACTGTAGCTATCGTTGCTGTCGATCCGACAAGTCCATTTACAGGCGGTGCACTTTTAGGCGACCGCGTTCGAATGTCCGAAATAGGAAACGATCCGGGTGTTTTTATAAGAAGCATGGCAACTCGCGGAAGCCTTGGCGGACTAAGTAAAAAAACAATTGACGCTGCAGATATTTTAGATGCCGCCGGTTATGATTTTATTTTACTTGAAACAGTTGGCGTAGGACAATCTGAATTAGATATTGCACAAGCCGCAGACACGACTATTGTTGTTCTTGTTCCCGAATCAGGTGATGCAGTTCAAGCCATGAAAGCGGGTTTAATGGAGATAGCAGATTTTTTTGTTCTTAATAAAAGTGACCGGCCGGGATCTGAACAAGCAATAACAGCTTTAAGAACTATTTTGATGATGCGAGACCACGATGAGAAATCTTGGATGCCGAATATCATAAAGTCAGTTGCTTACGAAAACAAAGGTATTCCCGAAATAGCTGATGAAATTAATCGTCATAAAGCTTATCTTCACGACAGCGGTAAGTTTTTATTGAAAAGAGAAATACAAACTAAGAATAGAATAAAAGACATTGTTGAAAATAGGATAAAAGAAATATTGTGGAATGAAGATGGCGAGAACTCACTTAATTCTTCTCTTTCAAAAGTTGTGCTCGGTGATTTATCGCCTTATCATATTGCTGAAGAAATAATTTCTAATTTTAAAAGACATTTATAACTATTCAGCTTTTCCTTTACAGATAAATTTTTGAAGAGGATTATCCAAAAGAAAAATTCTTTTTAAAAATTTGATTCACTTAAAAGGTTGAATTAATTTTAATCACAAAGAAAGGAAAAATCATGGATGTAGTGGAAAACCCGTTCCTCTCCGATTTAAATGAAAACCAAGTAATCATCCGAGACACTATTAGAGATTTCGCAGAAAAAATAATTCGCCCGCGCATTATGGAATTTGATGAGTCACAAAAATTCCCATTCGAAATTATGCAGCAGCTTGGTGAATTAGGTTTTCTTGGAATATTAGTACCAGAAGAATATGGCGGTGCAAATTTAGGATACGTAGAATTTTCAATTATAATTGAAGAACTCGCTAGAATAGACCCTTCGATCGCTTTATCTGTAGCCGCTCATAACGGTCTCGGGACAAATCATATAAATCAATTTGGCAATGAAGGACAAAAGAAAAAATATTTACCTGATCTGACTTCAGGAAAAAAGATAGCTGCCTGGGGATTAACTGAATCAATTTCCGGTAGTGACGCTGCCGGACTAAAAACCTTTGCAGAAAAAAAAGATAATAATTTCATTTTAAATGGAAATAAAACTTTCACAACCCACGGAACTGTTGGTGAGACTGTTGTAGTCATGGCAATCTCCGATAAATCAAAAGGCAAAAAAGGAATCTCTGCTTTCATTCTTGAAAAAGGAATGGAAGGATTTATTGTTGGCAAAAAAGAAAATAAGATGGGAATGAGAGCCAGCGATACTACACAGTTAACATTTGAAAATTGCAAAGTACCGAAAGAAAATTTACTAGGAGAAGAAGGCGAAGGATTTATCCAGGCTATGAAAATACTTGAAGGTGGAAGAATCTCAATCGCCGCATTGAGTGTTGGACTTGCCCAAGGATGTTTGGAGGCTTCGGTAAAATATGGGAATGAAAGAAAACAATTTGGAAAATCATTAAACGAATTTCAGGCAATTCAATTTAAACTAGCTGAAATGAATACGAATATAGAAGCAGCAAGATTATTAACTCAACGCGCAGCTTCAATGAAGGATAGTGGAATTCCTAGTATTAAAGAAGCTGCTATGGCAAAACTATTTGCAAGCGAAATTGCTGAGAAAGCTGCAAGTGAAGCAGTTCAAATTCATGGCGGCTATGGATTCATTAAAGAATATCCTGTTGAAAAATTTTATCGTGATGTAAAGCTTTGTACAATTGGCGAAGGGACCTCAGAAATTCAGAGAATTGTGATTGCAAGAGATTTATTAAAAGATTGATTTTAAAAACTTACAGTTAAATTATCATGACTAAAATCGGTAACCCAATTATAGAAGATAAATCATTTCTAAAAAGAGACGATTATTATAAAAACTTGCTTCGAAAACTTGAGGCGGAAAAAGAAAAAATAAAACTTGGGGGTGGTGTAAAAGCTATTGAAAAACATAAATCAAAAGGCAAGTTAACTGCTCGTGAAAGAATTAATAAATTAGTCGATGATCCAAAACATTTTTTTGAATTAAGTTCGTTTGCAGCATACGGGATGTATGAAGAATATGGCGGCGCTCCTTCTTCTGGGACAATCTATGGAATAGGGAAAATCAATGGTAAACAATTTATTATTGTAGCAAACGATGCTACTGTAAAAGCTGGAGCGTGGTTCCCAATTACCGCAAAGAAAAATCTGCGTGCACAGGAAATTGCTATTGAAAATCACTTGCCAATAATTTATTTGGTTGACAGTGCTGGAGTTTTTCTCCCTCTTCAAGATGAAATTTTTCCGGACAAAGAACACTTCGGAAGAATTTTTAGAAACAACGCTGTTATGTCTTCAAAGGGAATTCCGCAAATTGCCGCAATCATGGGACCTTGTGTTGCTGGCGGGGCTTATCTCCCTATTATGAGCGATGAAGCTTTAATTGTTGAAGGCGAAGGTTCTGTCTTTCTAGCAGGTTCACATCTTGTGAAAGCTGCAATAGGCGAAGTAATTGATAATGAATCTTTAGGTGGAGCAAAGGTACAGTCCAATATTTCCGGCGTTACCGATTACATAATGAAAAATGATGACGAATGTTTAGAAAAGATTAGAAGTCTAACAAATAAATTTGGGAATAATACAAAAGCAAATTTTAATAGGATTGAAAGTAAACCTCCAATTTATTCACCAAAAGAAATTTATGGAATTCTTCCTGAAGATCAGATTAAACCTTATGACACTTATGAACTAATTTCACGCATTGTAGATGAATCAGAGATTGATGAATACAAAGCAGGATATGGCAAAACAATCATTACAGCTTATGCACGAATTGATGGCTGGTCAGTAGGTATAGTTGCAAACCAAAGAAATATTGTAAAATCTGAAACCGGTGAAATGCAAGTTGGCGGAGTTATTTATTCCGATAGTGCAGATAAAGCTAGCAAGATTTATAATGAATTGTAATCAGAAAAAAATTCCGTTAGTATTTCTTCAGGATGTAACGGGATTTATGGTTGGCAGCAGAGCCGAACATGGCGGAATTATTAAGGACGGCGCAAAAATGGTAAATGCAGTTGCAAATTCTGTGGTACCAAAAATTACAATTATAGTGGGCAACAGCTTTGGAGCAGGTAACTACGCTATGTGCGGCAAAGCTTATGACCCACGTTTTATATTTGCTTACCCGAATGCTAAAATTTCTGTTATGGGAGGAAGTCAAGCGAGCAGTGTTTTGTTAGACATAAAATTAAAACAGGCGGAGAAAAAAGGAGAAAAGTTTAGTGAAGAAAAAAAGAATAATCTTTTAAATGAAATAATGAATTCATACGAAGAAAAAAGCACTCCTTACTATGCTGCTGCAAGATTGTGGATTGATGAAATTATTGATCCTGCGTTAACACGAGAATACATTTCTATGGCAATTGAATCTGCAAATAATAATCCAGATATGCCGAGATTTAATACAGGCGTTATTCAAACTTGAAAGAAGTTTTAATACAAATTTAGTTTATCTAAAAAAATTGATTTCTAATTAATAAACCTAGTTGGAAATAATTTTAAAGCCCTATAGATTTTAAATAACCTCGATCTATTTGAATAATAGTTTCTCGTGTCAAAAAAGAACCAAATATACCATATCCGCCTTCTACATTTGTAAAATCTGGTGCTTCAATATTTATAGAAAATCCATCCTGGAATGTTTTTGATGATGATATATATTTGGCAAGGTTATCATCCAGAATCCAAACCAAAAACTTTGCATTAACAATGCTATTAATATCAACCGAATCTTTTGCGGATAATTCTAAAAGTGTTTTGTTTATAACCTCAAGTGAATAAGAAATACTATTGGTTTTATTAATATCAGGGTAAACCGGGACATATTTATCCCCCTCTAAATTATATTCTATAGGTACTTCCCTCTGTAAATTCATTAAAGTATCATTGACCTTTTTTTTATAAACTATATAAAGGTAAGGCCTATAATAAAAATCCGGACCATAATAAAAAGGCAGGCTCCAATTAACAGAAATTAAATTTGAATAGTTCTTAGCCGGAATATTTTTATCTCCATCAAAAACAAATTTCCCTACATCTGGAGTTTGAGTTGATGACTTTAGCACTTTCCCATCGGGAAGATCGGCTTCAATTTCAATTTTTTTCCCTTCTTTCAATTTAAGATCTTTTAAATAATAATAAGAAATATTATTAGGGTTTACTGAAGTTGTATCATTGAAAAAGTAATCTTGACCGTCATAATTTAATTTCAAAATTGCATTAGGAACAAATGCAGATTCGTTATTAAAATCCTCTTTACTAAATGATTGTGTAACCGTAGCAAATTGGAGTGTAGTATCTCCTCTAATTATACAATTTAGTGCATATTGTTTGTTAAAATTTACGTTAGGACTGAAACTGTTTTTACAGGATAAACTGCTTAGAGTTATAAGGAGAGAAATTATTAATGTAATTAAATAACTTTTCATAATTCTGCCGTTAAAGTTGCAGAAGGCAGTATAGGAAGCATATTAACTTCTTTACCAGTACTTCTGTCAAAA
Organism: uncultured Ignavibacteriales bacterium; assembly: GCA_963746735.1. GTDB lineage: Bacteria > Bacteroidota > Ignavibacteria > Ignavibacteriales > Ignavibacteriaceae > CAVSWT01. Next base: position 34,700 of record CAVVCO010000015.1, on the reverse strand, counting down.
TAGAAAAAGTTTTTTCTGTTATATACATTAAGAACACTTACATTAGCATGAAATGTAAATTCTCCTATTTTAAAAACTTTAGAAACATTCAGATCAAGCCTATGGTAATCTGGCAGTCTGGCAAGGTTGGTACCTGAAAAAATAATGTAAGGTTCATAAGATTGCAGTATGGAATTTAAATCAAAACCGCTGTTTGGGATGAACTTATTATAATAGCCTTCAATTTGAGTAAAAGGCCGTCCAGAATTGTATCTCCAAACTGCACTTGATGCCCATCCGTTTCCAAAATTATAATCAAGAATAATATTTATATTATGAGGCGAATCATACCTGGGAGGATATTTCAAACCATTACCGTTTTTATAAGCTTTGCTAAATGCATAAGATCCTGAAAAGCTAAAATTTCCGAATAATAATTCAGATTTGAATTCTATTCCATAAGCTTCCATACTTCCTTCAATAAAATCAGGATCTTCAGGGAAATATTTTTGTTCATTTAGGATGGGTAGATTATGAGTAACTTTGTAATATGCTTCAAGTTCAAAAGTACTATTGACATAGGGATGATATTCAAATCCAGAATTATAAGTAATAGCTCTTTCCGGATTTAAATAAGAAGGTATAACAAGCCAGGGATCGAAAATTGATATCACATCTCTTTCATCAGCTAAAGTAACCATTTCCTGTTGATAAATCCCCCAGGCACTTTTAAAAGCAAAAATTGGTGTAACCCAATATTTTAAATTTATTCTTGGTTCAGATGATACGCCTTCTGCTTCAAGTTGAATCATATTTATCCTTGTCCCAAAATCAATTCCAAGCTTATCAAATCTTAATAATTTATAATTCAAATAAATATTAAAATTCGATCCCCAATCACCTATATTAGAAACTGTTCCGAAAGAATTAGTTAGAAATAGATCAGTAGATATTTCATTAAAGCCCAATCCAACAGATACTTCATCTTTACTTTCAAATATGTAATTAAAATCTAATTTAAAATGAAAATCTTTAACATGATTTTTTTGCGGTTTTACGCGGCTCTCATTTGATTTAACTTCACCATTAAACTCACTTGTGTTAGTGCTAAATTTCAATAGTAATGGAGAATCAGAAACAAAAAAATAGTCTAAACCAAGAATATAATTTGTCCAATTATAATCGGCAGATGTTTTATTATTCCTATTTATATAATCCCCACTAAAAAAACCGAATACAGAATAGTGAGCATCTTTCCATAGCTCATCATTTGTATAATTTAGTTTAAAAGCAGCATCATAAAAATTGAGAGGAACGCTCTGATTGTTTGTAAATTTTTTAAGAATAAAATTAGAAATACTTTTTCTTCCTGTTACGATAAATGAGCCATGAGGAATAGGACCTTCAGCCATTAGTTTAGCAGAAAGCATACTAACTGCAGCTTTTCCGGAATAATTAAAATAGTTTCCTTGTTTTGTATCAAGTTTAAGTACCGAAGATATTCTGCCGCCATACATGACAGGAAAAGCACCTTTATAAAATTCTAAATTGCTTATTATATCAGGATCAACAACGCTAAATAGGCCCATTGCATGGAAAGGACTGTAAATCGGGGCATCATTAAAAAGTATTAGATTTTGATCACCTGCGCCTCCCCTAACATAATATTTTGCTGAAACATCTCCGAAGCTTTGAACTCCAGGAAGAAAATGAATATATTTTAAAATATCAGTTTCTACGCTGCTGGGAATAGATTGAACTTCTTTCATGTTAACTCTATCCAAGCTGAGATCCGTTTCATTTTTATTTACTACTCTCTCCCCTATTTTTTCAACATCCGGTAATTGGTAACTCGAAGATATTAATTTGACATTTATTCGACGAGACTCTTTTGAATAAAACTCTGTTCTAATTTTTTTTGTATTATAACCTACATATGAATAATAAACAGTTAATATTTTATTTGGTGGAATAGCAGTAATAATATAATGGCCGTGTATGTCTGTAGAGGCTCCTGCCTGCAGTTCTTGAATATAGACATTACAAAAAGCTAAAGGTTCACCTGAAGTTGAATCAGTTACAAATCCTGTTAATACGCAATTATTTTGAGAAAAAACTAGGCTAGAAACAGAAAAAGCTAGCAGCACATAAGATAAAATCAATCGAACTACTATTAATGTTTTATTCATTAACTTTAATAAATAAGATTAGACAATAATAAGTTACAAAAAAAATTAAAAATTTGTGTAAAACAGTGTTGAATGAATTTGTGATTATTTTTTTAAGGTAAGGTAAAAAAATTAAGGAAGATATTTAGTTTAATATTTTTTTTAATTACAGCTGCAATTCTTGAAAGATTGAATTTAATCTCTTCGAGAACAGATACAAGGTGAATCATATTTTAAAATAATTATACTTATCGAATAGAATTGCCAGCATTAAGTATAATATTAGAAAGAATAATTATTAAGTAAGGCTCATTTTTAAAAGTGAGCCTTACTTATCACATAACTAATTCAATCTAAATTTAATTGGAATGTTCATTCGCACTTTTACCGGCTTCCCCCTTTGCTTTCCAGGTTTAAATAGAGTTGATTTTACGGCTTCTAAAGACATTTCATCCAAATCTGGAATTAAACCTTTTACAACTTTAGCCTCAATGACTTTGCCTTCTTCGTTAATAACCGCTTCAACATAAATAGTTCCTTCAACCCCAATTCTTTTCGCCATTTCAGTATAATGAACTTTACTTTGAATAGCTCCAATTCCTCCAATTATCTCTGGCATTTCTTCGCACCCAAACAAACGGGACGTCTTCATCTTCAATTTTTTTGTGGTTTCCATTCTCACCGGAGGTGTTGTTTAATTTTGCATTTGGATCTAAATTCTGTTGCGTGCAAATTCTATATCAACTAAATTATCCTCAATCGAAACGATCTGGTACAGTTGGCTTTGGGAGTTTAGGTGGTTCAGTTTTTTGTTCTGTTGGCTCGACATAATCCAAACTGACGTAATCTCAGGGTCAATATTAGTCTTAGGCTTTGTCAACTGCTTTTTCTCTTGGGAACATACTTAAATGCAGCAATAAGTAAAACAAGAGTTATGATTGAAACTAATTTCCAGGTGAAGTTTGTACTTCCCTCTTAAATCAGCTTTGTTGGTTTTATAAATGGGCATAGGTCATCTCCTTTGGCATTTGCCATTATTTTAATGAAGGATTAATTTTTCATTGGTCGACCAATGCATAAAATTATACTTAAGATATTTTCAGATGTTCCTTATATTATCTAAATGAAAATTAAATTTTTTCTTATCACGTTTATTTTAATAATAACTTTTAGTATCTCATCCTTTCCGCAGCAGAGCAAGCTCTCTAAAGGTGTTAATTTTATTTCAGGATTTATCGCAAGTGATTATTTCATAAAATTAAAATCAGCCAACAACGATTTAGCTTTAGCCGATTCTATTTTTCTTCGTGCTGTAAAATTCTATGACAATGATATTGATGAAGCTTTACTCGCATTAACTTTTGCGTGCGTTCCTTACAGAAAAATTCCCGTTGTACTACCGATTATTAGAGTTATAGTTTATTATCCTCTCATCTCTGCCGATGATTCAACATACAATTTGAAAAATGAAAATCTTCCAAGATATTTTTTTTATGATACCCCAAATAACAATTACGGTGATAAGGATAAACTGGCTCATTTTTTCGGAAGCGCTTATATTTCATACTCTTCCAATATCTTTGATTTGGGTGATTTAATTGGTTATTTTGTGGAGAATTTTGAAGAAACTTTTAAAGTTCAGTCGTCTATTGACGATAGGGATTTGAGAACAAATAAACTTGGAAATATTTTTGGGAAGACTTTAAAGAAAAACAAAAATGCTCTTCCTTCCCAGTTTTTAATTATTCCAACAACATTAAATTTTATTTACCAATAAAAATTATGAATTCAATTCTAATAATTGACGACGAAAAAGAAATTTGCGAAAGCATTCAAATGATCCTTGAATATGAAGGATACAATGTTAGTTACTCAACAAAAGCTTCTGAAGGATTGGAGAAAATTTCTGAAGACAGCACAGCAGCTTTACTGCTTGATATTCAAATGCCTGAGATGAGCGGGTTTGAAGTTCTGAAAAAAGTAAAAGAAAAAGATCCTTCAGTTTCGGTTATAATTATTTCTGCTCATGGAAGTGTGGAAAATGCTATAAAAGCTACAAAACTTGGAGCGTTTGATTTCATAGAAAAACCTATCGATAGAGAGAAGCTTGTTATAAGTGTTCGAAACGCTGTTGAGCAATCAAAATTATTGAATGAAAATTCTGAAATTAAAAAATCAATTTTAGGCGATGGGAAAATTCTCGGCAAGAGCAAAGCTATTAAAAATATTTTAGAGTTGATTGAAAAAGTAGCACCACTTGATACTAGAGTTTTAATTACTGGCGACAATGGAACCGGAAAAGAATTAGTTGCCAGAGCAATTCACAATCAAAGCATAAGAAAAGAGAAAGCACTTATTGAGGTTAACTGTGCTGCTATTCCCAATGAATTAATTGAATCGGAATTATTTGGCCATGAAAAAGGTTCTTTCACAGGTGCAATGCAGCAGCGTATTGGAAAATTTGAACTTGCGAATAAGGGCTCGATTTTTTTAGATGAGATTGGAGATATGAGCCTGCAGGCTCAAGCAAAAGTTTTGCGGGCAATTGAAGATGGTAAAATTCAAAGAGTCGGCGGCACAAAAAATATTGATGTAGACGTTCGTATTATTGCCGCAACTAATAAAAATTTAAAAGAAGAAATCGAAAAAGGAAACTTCCGGGAAGATTTGTTCCACAGGTTAAATGTCATTCCGATTAATATTCCATCTCTAAAAGAACGGCTTGAAGACATTCCTATACTAATTGATAGTTTTGTTAGTGAAATTACAAATAAGCATAAAAAACCATTGGTAAAATTTGATGAAAGTGCAATTAAGTTTTTACAATCTATGCCATGGAGTGGGAATGTCCGCGAATTAAAAAATATAATAGAACGAATTATTATTATAATTGATAAACGAGAAATTTCTCAAAAAGATATTGAAATCCTATTTTCAGGAAATGCTTCATCAATGGACAGTATAATTAGCGACAGTAATTCTTTTCAGGAATTCAAAGAAAAAGCTGAGCGTGCGTTCATTTTAAAACAACTTGATGCAAATGATTGGAACATTAGTAAAACGGCTGAGATACTTGATATTCAAAGAAGTCATCTTTATAATAAAATTAAAAAATATGGAATTGAACGGGAGGAATAATGGCAACTATTTTTTCAAAAATAATTAATAAAGAAATTCCCGCTGACATTGTTTATGAAGACGAGAATGTTTTGGCTTTCAAAGATATTAAGCCGCAAGCGCCGGTTCATGTTTTAATTATCCCTAAAATTGAAATCCCTAAAATAAGCGATTTTAAAATTGATGCGCATTCAAAACTGTTAGCTCAAATGGTTGATGCGGCAAATAAGATTGCAAAAGATATGAAAATTTCTGATGATGGGTATAGATTGGTTTTCAATTGCGGTCCAAACGGGGGACAGGAAGTTTATCATCTTCATTTGCATTTGCTTGGCGGAAGAAAAATGAACTGGCCTCCAGGCTGAAATAATCTTGTAATTGCTTTAATCAGTCCTATATTAAATAATACAATTTTTAATTAAATTTGCATATTAAAATTAATATTAAGAAGTGATGATTCTATTCCATTCCAAATTCTATTAGTCCAGCCCCAAAGTTTATTTAAACTGCTTTCATCATTTTAAATTCACAATCATTTTAATTCAAGAAGATAATGAGTAACATAAAAGAAATTAATAGAAGAAGAACATTTGCGATTATATCACACCCGGATGCCGGTAAAACAACATTAACAGAAAAGTTTTTGTTATATGGCGGAGCGGTACAATTAGCCGGTTCAGTAACAGCTAGAAAGAATCAACGAAAAGCAACTTCAGACTGGATGGAGCTTGAAAAGAAAAGAGGAATATCAATTAGTTCAACAGTACTTCAATTTGATTATAAAGATTTCAAAATAAATCTACTTGATACTCCCGGCCACGAAGATTTTTCTGAAGATACATATAGAGTTTTAACAGCTGTTGATTCTGTGGTCATGGTAATCGATGCTGCAAAAGGAATTGAAGCACAAACAAGAAAATTATTTGAAGTATGCCGTAAACGTGAGATTCCAATTTTCACTTTTATGAATAAACTTGACCGTCCCACCCGCGACCCGCTTGAATTAATGGACGAACTGGAAAATGTTTTGGGAATTGAAGCCTATGCAATGAATTATCCTTTAGGTACCGGATTGGATTTTAAAGGTGTTTATGACAGACAAACAAATCAAGTTCATCTTTTTGAACGAACAATCGGCGGTTCATACAAAGCTCCGGTTGAGATTCATGATCCGGCTGGTGATTTTGTTAAAAACAAATTAAGCGAAGAAAGCTATAAAAAGTTTGTTGAAGAAATTGAAATGATTGAAACAGCTGGTGCTGAATTTGATACGGAAAAAATTAAAGACGGGAAATTAACTCCGGTATTTTTTGGCAGTGCAATTAACAATTTTGGTATTCAGCTTTTACTTGACGGATTTTTAGATTATGCGCTTCCCCCTTCTACACGATTTAGCAATGGGAATGAAATTAATACTGATGATGAAAGATTTTCAGGTTTTGTTTTTAAAATTCAAGCGAATATGGACCCGAAGCATAGAGATAGAATTGCTTTTATGAGAATTTGCTCGGGAAAATTTGAAAGAGATATGCAGGCTTTCCATGCAAAGAATGGTAAAAAAATTCGTCTGTCTAATTCGCAAAAAATGTTTGGACAGGAAAGAGAAACGGTTGATGAAGCTTATGCTGGAGATATAATTGGTTTTGTTGGTAATTCAAATTTCGGAATTGGAGATACCATCACTTCCGATACAAATATTATTTACAATGAAATCCCAAAGTTTGCACCTGAACATTTTGTAATAATGCATAATCCCAATCCATCTAATTACAAAAAATTTAGAGACGGTTAGATCAATTGTTACAGGAAGGTGTAATTCAAGCATTTTACTTAAAGAATTCATTACAAAAAACTCCATTGCTTGGTGCTGTTGGGCCTTTGCAATTTGAAGTAGTGCAATATAGGCTGCAAGATGAATATGGCGCTGAATCAAGGCTTGAACAAACAAACTGGAAAGTTCTTCGCTGGGTTTCCCCTGAAGTTAGTGATGAGGAAATAAATAATATTTTACTTCCAGCCGGTGCGGCATGGGCTTATGATTCTGAAAATAGATTGACTTTACTTTTAACAAGTGAATGGTCTATGAATTATTTTATTGAAAAAAATCCAAAAATAGAACTGAGTGACATACCATTTGAAAGTGAATTAGTAGAGATTAAAAAAAATAATAATTAATAAATTTTTATTCTATTTAATATTTTTTAAATAAAATCTATGCTCAAAATAAATTCTATAATATTTTTAATATTTATTATTTCTGCTAGCTCAACTTATTCACAAAAAAGTGAACTAAGTATTTATGGAAAAGTAATTGATGCTCAAACAAAAGAACCAATACAATATGCAAATGTTACTGTCATAGGCACAAATAATGGTTCCGCAGCCAATGAAGACGGATATTATGAAATTAAGAAATTATCATATAATACATATCAATTAAAAGCCTCAGTAATCGGTTACATACCAATTGTAAAAACAGATGTTGTTGTGCAGCCCGGTAAGCCCGCTGAAATTAATTTTGAATTAATTGAGGAAGCAGTTCAGTTAAATAATGTTACAGTATTAAGTGATTATTTCACTAATAATCCCATTGAAGTTAACAGTGTTAAAAATTTCAGTTATGAAGAAATAAGAAGAAGCCCTGGTGGATTTGAAGATGTTATAAGAGCTCTTTCGATATTGCCTGGAGTAGCGCAGGCTGATGCAGGAAGAAACGATTTAATCGTGCGCGGCGGTGCTCCCTCTGAGAATTTATATTTAATTGATGGAATTCCAGTTTCAAATATAAATCATTTTGGGGGCCAGGGTGTTAGCGGCGGTCCTTTAAGTTATGTCAATCTGGATTTTGTTCGAGAAACATCTTTTTCAACTGGTGGGTTTTCTGCTTATATGGTGACAAACTTTCTTCGGTACTCGATATAAAACTTCGTGATGGCAGGCAGGATAGAGTTGGAGGAAAAGCAACAATTGCAGCTTCTCAATTTGGATTGGATCTTGAAGGTCCAATAAACGATAAATCCAATTTTATAGTTTCAGCACGAAGAAGTTATCTGGATTTTATATTTAAGGCTGCCGGTTTTGCTTTTGTTCCGGAATATTATGATGTAATGGTCAAAACCGATATTAACCCTGATATAAAAAACAATATTAGTTTTTTATTTATAAGTGCATTTGACAACGTTAAATTTTTTAATAACACAGAAGAACAGCGGTTCGATAATTCCCGTATTCTCGGTTCAGATCAGATACAATATGTTGCGGGAATAAATTATAGACGACTAATCGACAAAGGTTTTTTTAATATTATTTTAAGTAGAAATTATGTGGATTATGATAGTAGACAAAGCGACCAAAATTTAAACCCTATTTTTTTAAACAAATCTCTTGAAGCTGAAAATTCATTGCGCGCAGAACTTGTTTATAAATTATCAGATAAGTCTGAAATTAATATCGGAGGCACTGCAAAATTAATTGAAGCAAATTATGACATCTTGTTTCCAACTTTCGTAACTACCTTTGGTGACTCACTTCCGATGTCAAATCTAAATACTAAAAACTCATATAAAAAATTTGGAGCTTATTTTAATTACAATAGATTATTATTTGATAAATTTAATTTTAATCTTGGTATTCGTGCAGACGTTTTCACAGCTCTAAATAAAAGTACTAGTTTAAGTCCTAGGTTTTCATTGTCGTATAAACTTAGTGAACTTACTAGTTTAAATTTTAGCACCGGAATTTACCATCAATCACCTTCTTATATTTGGCTTGAAGCATTTGAAAGCAATAAGAATTTAAATATGATTAAAGTTGATCAATTTGTTATAGGATTCGATCATAAAATATCCGTGGATGCAATACTTAAAGTGGAAGGATTTTACAAAAAATATTCAGACTATCCCACCAGTGAAATAAGGCCTTATTTAGTTTTGGCAAATACAGGAGCGGGATTTGAAGGCAGTGAAGGAAATTTTTCTTCTTTTGGATTAGAACCTTTAGTTGATGCTGGTTTTGGTAAAGCTCGCGGTGTTGAAATTTCAATTCAAAAAAAATTATCCGATATACCATATTATGGAATATTCAGTTTAACATACAGCAAAGCTGATTATACTCCGCTTGACGGAATTACACGTCCTGGAAATTATGATCAGAATTGGTTATTAAATTTGAGTGGCGGATATAAAATAAATGAATTTTGGGAAGCGAGCATGAGATTCAGATTTGCATCCGGAGCTCCCTATACACCTTTTAACTCAATGGGTATGCAAGAAGTTATTAACTATAATTCCGATCGACTTAAATCAGTTCATAGTCTTGATGTTAGAGTCGATAAACGCTGGTATTTTTCTAGTTGGACTCTGATTACCTATATCGATATACAAAATATTTATAATAAGAAGAATTCTACTTCCGTTAGATGGGATTCGCGGGAGAAAAGAATTGATGAGACTTCTTCAATCGGAATTTTACCTTCGATTGGGATCAGCGCGGAGTTTTAATTATTAAAATTTTTCTATTATTAAATTTTAGCTTACTACTTCTTTAATTTTGCTAAACTTTATCGAATCTGAAATTAACAAATTAAACTCTTCAATGGCCTCTCTATTTACAGAAATATTAACATGCCTTCCATCTTTTTCAGCTATTAATAAACCTGCTTCAGTTAATATCTTGCAATGATGGGAAATAGTCGGCTGAGAAAGTGATGCAAATTTTTCAATATCGCCGCACGAAATACTTCCCTTCTTAGCAATTTCGCTCAGAATTTTAATCCTGGTTTTATCCGAAAGTGCTTTAGCTATTTTTACTATGTTATCTTCTTTTGTTTTCATCTAAACTTATTGAAAAGTATCGATATATTAATTAAATGTCAATCCGAAAACCATCCCGGCAAAGCTAGGATGGTTTGGATATCTACCTTTTAAGTTATAAAAGACCTTCAGATACAATTGAAACTGAAATATTCTCAATTGAAATTGCAACTATCAAAATATAGCGAACAAAGTCATTTAAGGAAGATAAATTTATTTATGCGGCTGGAGTATTTCCGCCTTTAATTCTCTCGATTGACTGCAACGCTAAATAATTATCTCCAAACTTATTCATATTTGCAAGTTCGTTATCGTATTGATCGAAATGAACTTCTTCTTCGCCCACTAGACTTTCAAACAATTGTTTGGAAATCGAATCGGAATTTGCAGCACATTCATTTGCCATTTTATTGTAATCTCTGGCGCTGTCTTCTTCCATTTTTGCTGCCATTTTCAGCATCTCTTTTACATCATGAATTTTACTAACTTCAGCCGCAGCTTTCATTTCGATTTCACCTTTTAAAAACAAAATTCTATCGGCAAGTCTTTCGATATGTATCATTTCCTGGATAGCAGTTCTTTTAAATAATCCGGCAAGCGGATCAAAACCCATATCATCGCAATGAAAATGAAAATACATGTATTGATGTACAGCTAATAATTCATCTGCAATTGCTTCATTTAACAATTTGATACTTTTTTCGTGCATAATTGAACTCCCTATTCTTTAATTAAAACTGTATTCGACTATAATAAATATTTATTATTTCATTATGAATTTAATCAATACAGAGATTACTTAAAATATTTCATCTCAATATTTAACCATTAATCAATTATAATCTACTTGCATCACAAATTCATTTCGATAAAAACATTTTCAATTATTTTTGGTTATAGTTTTATTACTGAGGTTGAAATGACAACTTTTATTCTTTGGCTTATACTTTTATTTTTTTGCTGGCCGCTGGCATTGATTGCCATAATAGCTTATCCTATTGTTTGGTTGTTTTTACTTCCATTTAGACTTATTGGATTTACATTTTCAACATTATTTAAGTTTCTTGAAGAATTAATTTTACTTCCCTTTAGAATTTTAAAAAGGCCTGGAAGACTATAGATTATTATAAACTAAAAATCTATTGAATATTTAGCATTATGGATTAAATAAAGAAAGCTGCTTTAAGTAAATTAAAATATTTCTATGGTATCTTAATTATTTAAATCCTAATTTCAATTCATAATCCCAATCCGATTGTTTTTAATTTTTATATCTGCAATTATTAGTTCTGATTTTTATGTTGTGATTTCATAGAATTCCATAATTATATATTTTCAAAAATAGGAGGCAGTATGTATCTGATTAGAGAAATATTTCATACCAAACCAGGCAAAGCAAAAGAACTTGTGAATAAATTCAAACAAACAAAACCATATATGGAAAAATCAGGATTTAATGAATTTAAAATTATGACTGATATTGCTACAACTTACTGGACCGTTGTACTAGAGTCAGAAGTTGAGGATTTAGGTATGTTTGCAAGAGAAATAAGAGGTGAAACTTCACAGCCAGAAATGGGGAAAATAATGGAAGGATATATGGATTTAGTTGAAGGTGGTCAAAGAGAAATTTATTTGATTGAATAAATTATTTTTTATTGAAAGCTGCCAAATAATCATCAATAAATTGTTTTTTCTTTTTTAATCTATACTGCATAACCCAGCGAGGGTGAGGTAATGGAATAATTTCTTAAAGAAATTATATTCAGAATTTATTTCATTCAAATAATTATAATTTGCGGCGTTGCCAAGGCAAAAACATTTTTTAGTATCAATGCCAAAGTCTAATTGTTTATTAATACATTCAATAACAAATGGTTTAATTTTTTTTTTGAATTTTGAATCATCATAATAATTAAAGTTTACTTCTTTCCCATTGTCATTAAATTTAACAAAACCAAGCGGTGAAATTGAAGAGATGTAAAAATCACTATAGAATTTGTTTGTCCCGCCATAAGCATTTATCATATCATAAATAAAAACTGAAGATGTTTCGTGAGTGGTAAAATCATTGAAATTAATTTCGCAATCCGAGTTTAATCTTTTTGTATCGGTAAAAGGAATTCCAGTTACACCTGCACCATGCCTTCCGGGATTTATTCCAAATATAATTTTTCTCTTCCTGTTATCGTTATAAAATTTTTTGTAGAAGGATTGAATTGTTTCCTTAATTTCTCCAGTATTAGAATCAAAGTAAGGATTCATCACTTTTACTTTTGGTGGAAGAATCGATTTATCAAAATTAAGCTGTTTGTAAAAACTTAATATGTTTCGATAGAATTTCATTTCAGATCATCAATAAATAATTGTATTTATAAAACAAAAAAGCTGCAAAACCAAAATCAATTTTGCAGCTTATGGTATGTGCCCGAAAGGGGACTCGAACCCCTACCCACTTACATGGACTAGACCCTGAACCTAGCGTGTCTACCAATTCCACCATCCGGGCAAGTAGAATTATTAGTTTAAAAATTCTCTAATACAAAATTACTAAAATTTTAATTTATATTTTTTTGAAATATAAGATTTACCAGCCAGTGTCTCCCCTTTTATCCTCAGTTTTAATTTCATGTCCGCCGGTATGTATTTCACATTTACGCGGGATGTTCTTTGAGTTTACAATATCTGTTACAGTAACCGGGCAATATTGTGTAGCTGTTCTCGTATCGCCTAAATCCATTGTCTCTTTACAAAATTTAACAGAATCAACTCCAGATGCAAGCTGAAAATATTCTAGAGGCATTTTAGTTTTATCGTAAGTTTCCTCCATAAATTTTGCCCAGATCGGTAATGCAGCTTTGGCACCCTGGCCATACCAGTTTGTAAATTTAACTCTATGATCATCAAAGCCGACCCATACGCCGCCTACAAGTTGAGGTGTAAACCCGATGAACCACGCATCTGCAAAGTCTTGAGTTGTTCCGGTTTTACCGGCAGCAGGCCTATAGAAATATCTTCTAACACCTGCACCAGTTCCATAATCAACAACATCTTTCATCATGTCCGTAACTATGGATGCTGTTTGTGGAGAAATAGCTTCGCTGTATACCGGGCGAAATTCATCAATTAAAATTCCATTCTTATCCTCAATCTTCAAAATTGAAATCGGCTCAACATGAATACCTTTATCAGCTAACGTTCCAAAAGCAGAAGTGATTTCCAAAGGCGTTACTTCGGAAGTTCCAAGAGCAATTGAAGGGACAGCAGATAAAGGAGATGTAATTCCCATGCGTCTGGCATATTGAATTACTTGAGCGGGAGGAGCAATATCGCTGGTGGTCATTCTTCCGGCAACAACATTTATGGAATTTGCCAGAGCTTCCCGCAAGGTCATATAGCCACCATATTCTTCATTTGAATTTGCAGGCGACCATCCTTTATAATCAAATTTTTGATTCAGCAATGTGTATGCTGGAAAGTAACCACGATCTATTGCAGTACTATAAACAAAAGCTTTAAATGCTGACCCCGGTTGTCTTCGAATGCCGGTTACATGGTTTAAGCCTCTTCCAAAATTTTGATTCTCACCGCCAACCATTGCTCTTATTTGTCCGTTTGTTGGATCTAGAACTACAAATCCAACCTGAATTTTAGTTTCATCACTTTTAATTTTATCAATAAAGATCTTATCGTTCTTTAATTCATTATAAACTTTTGCTTTCTCTTCTGCGGTAGCTGCATTTTTATAATTTGATGAAGTTCTAATATCTACATCTATAATATTTGTCAATAGGCTTTGATTCTTATCCCAGCTCCAATTTTTATCAAAGAGCTTTTGATATTCAACTAGATGCTCGGCAGCAGCTTTATTTGCTATTTTCTGCATTCTCATATCAATGGTTGTATAGATATTTAATCCGTCCCGATAAAGATTATAATTATATTTATCTGACATAGCCTCAAGCTGCTGGCGGATATATTCCATAAAATAAGGAGCAATAGATCTTGAGGGAGATAAATTATCCGAAGCAAGTTCAATAGGCTGCTGCTTTAATTTCTCATAACTATCTTTATCAAGATATCCCATTTGAAGCATATTATACATAACCAGGTTTCTTCTAGTAAATGCATTTTCTTTCCTTTTTACTGGATCATAAATGACATCCGACTTTAACATGGCGACAAACAAAGCTGCTTCAGGAATAGTCAGGTCTTTAGCATCTTTATTAAAATATATTCTTGAAGCTGTTTCAATTCCATAAGCTCCTTTTCCGAAATATGAAATATTAAAATAAAGTTCAAGAATTTCCTGCTTGGTATAAGTTCTTTCAATTTGAATTGCGGTTATCCATTCGCGAATTTTACGAATACCGGTTTGAAAAAGAGTTTCATTATGATTTTTCAAATGATAGAGATTTTTTGCAAGCTGCTGGGTTATAGTACTTGCGCCTTCACGTGAAAATGTAAGAACATTTTTTACGATGGCTTTAGCTACTCTCGCCATATCTACCCCCCAATGATGATAGAATGCTCTATCTTCAGTAGATATCAGTGCATTTATCAAATATGGAGGAAGGCTATCAATATTTGTCTCAATTCTATTTTGAATAAAAAATTGTCCGAGCAATTCTCCATCCACAGTATAGACTTTACTAGCTAATTGTGGTTTTGGGTTTTCTAATTGTTCAAGTGATGGAAGTCCGCTGTAGATAAAACTTATTAACGCAACGAGTGCAGCTAACAATAATCCCCAAAATATAAACCATTTATTTTTATTATTACCTTTTGCTTTTTTGGGCGGCTTCTTCCCCCTTTCCTCAAAATATTTTTTGAAATCAACATTAGAAGAATTCTTTTTAGCCATTTTAATTCCAGTCCACTATTTTAAAATTATTATCCTTAAAAATACCGTAACATGGCGCATCCAGCCATGAGCCTAAATTAATGTAGTACCCATTCTTATAATTTTCATAAAGACGCTTGTGAAGATGCCCAAATAAAACATAATCAAAACCTTCATCTATCTTTAATTTCGCAGTCTCAAATAATCCATCTATTTCACCGTAATCTTTTTTTGAAGTATAATCTCTGCTTTTTCTACTTGTATTGCTTGCTAATGAAATCCCCCAGTCGGGGTGCAAAAGAGAATATAATTTTTGAATTAATTTATTCCGCATTACTTTCTTTAAAAGATTATAACCATAATCATTTTTTACAAGTCCATCTCCATGCCCTATAAAAAATTTTTTACCGTTTAATTCTGTCTCTACTGCATCTTCATACATAATTGCACCAACTTCATCCTTGAAGAAATTCCTATGCATGAAATCATGATTGCCAATGAAATAATGAAGCCTGATACCATTTTCAGTTAGATTTTTTAAAGCATTAAGTGTTTTGAAAAATCCTTTTTGATATACGTGTTTGTATTCAAACCAATAATCGAAAAGATCTCCGACAATAAATAATTCATCGCAATTGTCTTTAGCAAAATTTAAAAACCTCACTAGAGAAGCTTCTTTATCAGCTTCAACTTCTTTTGATCTTAATCCTAGATGAATATCTGAAATAAATAAATAAGTTTTTGACAAGGCTAGTTTCTATTTTATTATTTTTTACCCTTTAGATAATACCGAAAAATCTTTTACGGAAAAAATAAAAGTGTAATCTTTTATCTTGCCGTTTATTTCCAACGGCAATATCAATTTAATTTTTTTGCCGATTACACTGTTAGATTTTTTCATAAGTGAATCTTTATTGTTTAATTCATAAGGAAGCAAATATATATTTTTATTAAAAACTATTTCATCCATCCAGTTTTTCTTAGCTAAGATAATTGATGGTTGAATTTTATTTGCAAGATTATCCTGACTTTTATTGGTATGATAAATTTCAAGAGGCTCGTTTTTCAAGTACTCTGAATTTACTTTTACACTATCCCAAATAATTTTAATTGGAACTTCAGTTTTATTGTGAAGATAAAACGCAATTTCATAAGGTGTACAATCAAGATTAATCTTTATTAAATCATCTTCAAAATAATGATTGTATCTTCCAAAACTTTCATCACCTTGTTTAATATTTTGCGCAGAATTATCTACTTTTTCATAATTATAAAAATATCTTGAAATATAACTTGAGCATCCGAATAAAAATAGTAATGGAATAACAGATATTAATAATTTTTTCATCATTGCCTTACAACTTTCCAAATTTGTAAATCATTGTTTATAACCTTTTGACCTTATATTAGCGAGTAACCAGCTATTGGGATCAAAAACTAATTCAACCGGTTTCTTATTTAATTTAACTGTAAAATTTTGGCTTCTCTTATTTATGTTAAAAATTCTATTTTCATTTGTACTGTCAGAAAATGTTATTTTAACTTCTAAAGGAAATTTGTAAACCGGGTATTCATCCTGAACCTGTTCAAAATTAAGATTTAAATTAAAGCCATTGTTTTCTATTTCAGAATTCCAATTGTAAATCAAGGTTATATTTCCTTCTCCATCATAAACCCACTGATTAAAAAATTGTGAAAGATCCTTGCCAGAAACTTTTTCACAAACCGATTGAAAATCTTTTGTTGAAGCTGATTTATATTTGTATTCTTGATAATATTCTCTAAGAATATTAAAGAAAGTTGAATCACCAACCTGCCACCGAAGCATGTGCAACACCCATGCTCCCTTATCGTAAATTGTGGATGAAAACATATCATCACCAGGTTCAATAAGCTTACCCTTAAAATTATCCTGATATTTGCTAAGCATAGTTGAAATTAGCGCTTTTTTACCAGATTTATGTTCAGAATAAAGTGCTTCGCAATAGGTTGCAAAACCTTCATTTAACCATATATCATTCCACGACTTAGGTGAAATTGCATCACCCCACCACTGATGTGCTAATTCGTGTACATAAATGTCTCTAAAAAAATTTCTACCACTTACTAAATTGGACCCGATTCCAGTAATTGTTTGATGTTCCATAGCGCCCAACTGCCACAGAAATTCAGCAACTCCATACTTCTCTTTTATAAAAGGATATTCGCCAAATGTCTCGGCAAAAAACTTGATAAATTGCGGATGCTCCGCAAAATCGATTTTTGCATTTTCGAGCTGCTTCGGCAAAGCATAGTACTCGATATTCATTGTATCCTTTTTATCGAGGGAAATATATTTATCTGAAAAGTTTCTGTAATCCGAAGAATACAGGCAAATTAAATATGTTGAAATCGGGTATATAGTTTTCCATGAATAAGTTTTTCTGCTTCCATTAGTTTCAACATCATACAAAATACCGTTTGAAACAGAAGTCTGGGATGAATCATTAGTAATTTTAATATTCAATAAAGCTTTGTCGGAAGGCATATCATTACATGGGAACCAGGATGATGAAAAATTTGGCTCACTTATATTATAAACCAGGCTTTGGTCATTTATCTCTCCAAAGACAAACCCTGATAACCCGGCTTTTTCAGGGGTACCTTCATAAACGACTCTAACTTTAAAAGTATCAGATTTCAATATTGTATTTAAAGGTATACTTAATCTTGTATTCTTATTTATATAATCTGTTTTAGAGCCATTAAGTTCACAGTCAGATATTTTGAAATTATCATAAAAGTTAAGATCAATTTGCTTTAAATTTTTATTAAGAATTTTACCAGTTATTGTAACGTCACCATTTAATTTTTTATCAGATGGATATAGATCAATATTAATATCATAATTCAGAACATCAATTAAATTTTGATTTTTAGAAATATAATCTGAAGGAACGCTAACCTCAGCTGCAGATAAAACATTATTTTTTAATTCTTCTTTGCTTTTATTAATTGTATGAAGATGATGCTGAATAGGTGAAATTCCAAATTCCCAGCCGATAAATAACATTGCAGCGAAAAATAAAGCAAAAAGAAATTTATATTTGTTGTGTATCAATATTTTAACAATATCAGAAATTCTAATAAAATCTTTTCTAAGGTTAATTTACTTCTTAATAATAATTTTATAACTTATTGGTTAAAAGAGATTAATCAAATAATTTATTCGAAAACAAATTTAACAATTTCTTTAATTGCCAATCAAATCAATATTCTATATATTATTTATGAATAAAGTGGAGTTTTAATAATGCCATTTCCAGGTTCTTCAATATTACGTGATACAATAACAATGTTATTAGCCGGCGGGCAAGGTGAAAGATTGCATCCATTAACTGCTTATAGAAGCAAACCATCTGTGCCATTCGGAGGTAAATATAGAATTATTGACTTTGCGCTTTCGAATTGTCTTAATTCAGGCTTAAGACGAATTTATGTTATGACGCAATATAAATCCGATTCGCTAAACCAGCACATATTTGAAGCTTGGAGTATATTTAATCCGGAACTTGGAGAGTTTATTTATTCAGTCCCGCCCCAGCGTAAATTAAATAATGATTGGTATCTAGGAACCGCTAATGCTTTGTATCAAAATTTAAATCTATTTTCATCAGAAGACAAAGCAAAATGGGTTCTGGTTTTAGGCGGCGATCATATTTATAAAATGGATTACTTAAAGTTTTTGCAGTACCACGTTGAGAACAAAGCAGATCTTTCGATTGCATGTATTGAGGTACCTAAAACCGAAGCCAGCCGTTTTGGAATTGTTGGTGTAGACAAAAATTATAATGTAGATTCTTTTATTGAAAAGCCTGCTAATCCTCCAGCAATTCCTTCAAACCCGGAATACTCTTTTGTGAATATGGGGATTTATGTTTTTAATGCTTCAACCTTACGTGATGTATTTCATGAAATGGAATCAAAAAAAATTAAGGCTTTTGATTTTGGGCAGGATGTGATTCCTTACTTGGTGCAGTCAAAGAGAAGTGTTATCGCATATAAATTTGAAGATGAAAATAAAAAAACAAAGCCATATTGGAAAGACATCGGGACTATCGACAGCTATTTTGAAGCAAGCATGGATTTAATAAGTATAACACCTGAGTTTAATTTTTATGACCGTGAATGGCCAATGAGAACTCACCTGCTTCAATTCCCTCCTGCTAAAACCGTTTCTCATGAAGGTGAACGAGTTGGTAGAACTTTAAATTCATTAATATGTGATGGTTCAATTGTTTCCGGCGGTCTTGTTGAACGCTCTCTGTTGGGGCCAAACGTGAGAGTAAATAGTTTTTCGTATATAACAGATTCGATAATTATGAATAACTGTAATATCGGCAGGCATGCAAGAATTCGTCGTGCTATTATAGATAAAAATGTTACCGTTCCTGAAGGTTATGAAATTGGCTTTGACCTGGAAGGCGATAAGAAAAAATTTACTGTTACAGAAAGCGGTATTGTTGTAATCGGAAAGAATCAGGTTTTGGTATAGTTATAAATTAATCCACCATATAGAAATAATAATTAACATTATTTAATATCTGCTGGAATTTTAATCAACGCGAATTCAAATAGAGCGAGAGGTAAATTATAAAAATATCTTAAACAGCTACAAACTCAGGACTAATTTTTAGATAAACTAAATTTAATAAATTGCAAAATTAAGTCTTGAAAATTACCTTCCATCTACCTTTCCATTGTTAACCACTAATTCAAAATAAGTTGTTTCGTTTGACATATATCACAAGTTTTTATGAAATTATATTCAAGAGCTATGAAAAAATTACATAATTCCCTTGTGATACAAAACATATGCAATATTTAAATCAATAAATTTTCTCTTTTTTTTAAGTTTATTTTTCGGCACAAACTTTGTAAATGGGCACCGAATTCGATATTAGCTAATAATTGATAAAGTTCTTTTTAATTCATACGGCTCTAGGGATGCAAAGATGGCACCAGTTCAAGGATTGGAAAATAAGTATTTATATTATTTAAAAATTTATTCTTATTTATTGGAGAACAACCTAGTTTTTTGTTTTGATAAAGGTACTCCAATATCCAGAAACGAATGTGAAAATTTTTTCTACGAACTTTTTTCAATTAGCAATACTTTATCGCTAAAGCAGCAAAAATATAATTATTCATTTATTATTTAGTAAAAATAAAATTTTACTAATCCAGTTTATAATCATTAAAAGACCAAATGATTATATAAATTCTCTGTAGGTAAAAATTTCAATTCACAATTAACCTTCAATTTATAAACCATCCTTTTGCTATACCTTTTTAAGGTATTCCCTGATTGTTTGACTCCACCTCCAAATTTACATTTAAGCAGTTAAATGTTAGAACCAAATTATATGAGCAAAGTGATATGATAATATTTGAGAAAATGGGAAAGTAATATGAAAATTAACGCTGCTAATATGGTATTAATTGTACTTTTTTGTACATCATTTATTTATAGTCAAGAATTATTAACTTTTGATAACCATGGCTGGAATAATGACCAAGTATTATCTTCCAATCTTACAGACGGTGATTTTACTTTTTCCAGCAGCAACAGCTTTTACACAAATTATGGATATAATTTTGATGTTAATGGCAACAGTTTATATTATGTTTTTCAGAATCCCAGCGCTGACAAAATAACCATTACTACAAAAAATAATTCGCTGGCAAAGTTTATAAGTGTTAATGCATACCAGGTAAGTGAAACCAGCACCGAAAACTTAATTATAGAAGGATGGAACAATTCGACAAAACTATATTCCAAATCATTCTCAAATTTAAAATCCTGGCAGTTATTAAACCTTAATTATAATAATATCAATAAAGTTATTATTAGGCTTCCCTCCTCTTCTAATTCAGATTTAACAGATTATAACTTTGATAATTTTTCCTTTGAAATGATTCCTTTACCAGTTGAGCTTACTTCATTTAATGCAGCATGCAAAGAAGACTGCATAAATCTTGATTGGCAAACAGCAACAGAGATAAACAATTTTGGTTTTGAGATTGAAAGAAGCCTATCCCAACCTTACCAAGGTGAAGGGGCTGGAGCAACTAATTGGGAAAAGATTGGATTTATAAAAGGTAAGGGAACAACTACAATTACAAACAGCTACACTTTCAAGGACTATTCTGTTTCTAACGGTGTTAAATATAAATACAGATTAAAACAGATTGATGATAACGGCGAGTATAGTTACAGCAGCGAAATTGAATTAACAGCAGACTTGATTCCGAACAATTTTAATTTAAGCCAAAATTATCCAAATCCATTTAATCCAACAACTATTATTCAGTATTCAGTTAGCAGCAATCAGTTTGTAAGTCTTAAAGTTTATGATATAGCAGGCCGTGAAATTGCTGTACTTGTAAATGAAACTAAGCAGCCGGGCAAGTATGAAGCTCAATTTAATGCTGTGTCACTCCCCAGCGGAGTTTATATTTATAAATTATCTACTGCTGATTATACATCAACTAAAAAAATGATTCTTCTAAAATAAATAAAAGATCATATTTATTTTATACGACTAACAGCATCTTACATTTTCGATAAGATAAGACAATCTACCCAATCTTAAATATAATTTTAACCAACAACTGCGTTCAACAACTTTAATGTTAATTTTTCTTTTTATTAAGGAACATTGAAAGTCCTAATCATTAATTTTATGATTAAGGAACTACAAACATTTCTATGAATATTACAAATAATAATATATCAATCTAAATCATATCAAACTAAAAAAGTAAATGCGGATATCAGTTAAACCATTGATTTATTTAGCTCAATTTACTCTTTGGATTCAATTCTAACTTTCACCTTTTAGATATATCAACATTTTGTGAGAATTAAAAATTATCTGTCTTTGGATTGGAGAGACTGTCTTAAAAGTAATTCTTGCTGTCCCACTGAGTTTATCGAAGTGTGAATTCTTACTGCGAATATAGTCTTAGACAAACCTATCTGCCAATAGGCAGGCTCAACCTTACAATTATTGAGATTGGCTCTTAATTTATTCAAGATGATATAAACTTTTTCACTTATTTCACACATCGGATTATATCAGCAGTTATTTATTCTGCCCTGGGGTTATCCCTGATAGATTGCCTACTCATACAAACATAATTTGCACATAGACAAAGATATTATAAAAACTGCTTCGAGCGACGACAAATTTATTTATATGGAGAAACGATATGAAAATTATTAAACCAATTTTTCTTTTAGCACTATTATTCACAACATTAATTTACAGCCAGGATCTAATAACTTTTGATGACCAAAACTGGAGTAATGACCAGGTATTAAATTCAAATCTGACTATAGGAGATTATACTTTTTCAAGTAATTATAATTTTTATACCAACTACGGTTATAACTTTAATGTAAATGAGAACAGCTTATATTATGTTTTTCAAAATCCAAGCACAGATAAAATAACAATTACCACAAAAGATAATAAACTTGTAAAATTCATAAGTTTTGATGCTTACCAGGTCAGTGAAACAAGCACACAAGGTTTAATTATAGAAGGCTGGAAAGATAATACCAAACTTTATTCAAAGTCATTTTCAGATATTACTTCCTGGCAGACTCTAACCCTTAATTATACGGATATAAATAAGGTAATAATAAAACTTCCCTTAATTTCAACTTCAGGTTTAACAGATTTCAATGTTGATAATTTTTCTTTTCAAGTTGAACCGCTGCCTGTTGAATTAACTTCTTTTATAGCAGCGTGCCGCGAAGATTATATCAGCCTGAAATGGCAGACAGCTACGGAAATAAATAATTATGGGTTTGAGATAGAAAAGTCATCAGTCAATAGTAATCAGTCATCAGTTAATTGGGAGAAGATTGGATTTGTTAATGGAAACGGCACAAGTACAACTTCAAATAGTTACGGTTTTTCAGATCAGTCAGTTATAAATGGAAATAACTATATATATAGATTAAAACAAATTGATATTAATGGTGATTTTAAATACAGCCAAGAAATAAAGGTATCTGCAGATTTAACGCCAAAAAATTACAGCTTAAGCCAAAATTACCCTAACCCTTTTAATCCGACTACCAGTATTCAGTATAAAGTAATCAGTAATCAGTTTGTCAGTCTAAAAGTATATGATATTTTAGGCAATGAAATTGCAACATTAGTTGATGAAAACAAACCAGCCGGCAGTTATAAAGTTGAATTTAACCCGGGTAAGATGGGGCTTTCCAGCGGGATTTATATTTATAAATTAGTAACAAATGGATTTGCATCTACGAAGAAAATGATTCTTATGAAATAAGAATAATCTTTTCCTAGTTTGAATTATATTGAAAGTTAATTATGAGGCTTCGGAAAAATTTTTAATTTGTCATCCTAACCATCAAGGTGTATTATAAAAGAGAGAATATTCGAGAAACTTTTAAATTTCAACAAGCTCATTTTGACATTATAATCTTATCAAAATAATTTTTCAGAAGACTCTTATAAATAATGATTGCAGTTTATAACTTACAGAAATAGAAACTATCAAGTCAAAAGTTTAACAAAACATTTCTTAAAAGACACCAAATAGAATATATTTCATTCAAGCAACATTTAAATTTATTTACTAATTGCCCTACGAAATTTTAGTCATTAAGCATGAATAAATTTCGCATTACATATGTGACTTACAACCTATAGAATTGTAACGTGCATTTTTTTTAATTTTAATCCACTTGTTAATCAATGGTATGTAATTTGAATACATCGAAGAAATTTCTTTACCGAACTTATTCAATGTTCTTTTTCTTGATATTATGTTCTATGGAGTGAGTATAGATTATCGCCCTTTAAGAAAATTTAATAAGATAACAATATTAAAAATAAATTTATAAGCATGATGGTAGGTGAAGAATAGTTTTCAGTTTCATGTAAAATAATTGTAATGTTTATTCTTCAAATGTTCTTAGCTAAAAAAACTATTTCAATATTTATTCACCTTTCAATTTTGTTTACAGTGTAAGATATCGACTTGCTAGTCCATTGTTCTTACGGAATTCAATTCTTAAGATTAATCCTTATATAAATCAAAAATAATTTATCCTAACCAGGGTAAATGCATGATTTTATTTAATCTGTTAAAACAAGGATTGCGTACAGACAAAGCTAAATTATAAACCGCTTCGAGCGACGACAAGAATTAATTAAGAGGAGAAACGATTTGAAAAATTTTATTCAAATTTTTCTATTTACATCATTATGATATTAACCCCTTTAATTTACGGACAGGACATAATTACTTTTGATAATCAAGGCTGGAACAATAACCGCGTACTAACTTCAAATCTAACAATAGGAAATTATATATTTTCAAGCAATAATAATTTTTTTACTAACTTTGGTTATAAATTCAATGTAAATCAGAACTGCCTATATTTTGTATTTCAAAATCCAAGCGCGGATAAAATAACCATAACGACTAAGGATAATTCCCTGGTAAAATTTTTAAGTGTTGATGCATACCAGGTAAGTGAGAACAGCACACAAAGTTTAATAATTGAAGGCTGGAACAGTTCAAGTAAACTTTATTCAAAATCATTTTCCAGCTTAAATTCCTGGCAAACTTTAAGCTTAAATTATGATAACATTAATAAAGTTATAATTAGAATTACATCTTCTTCAACTGCTAAATTAACTGATTATAACTTTGATAATTTTTCTTTTCAAACCACTACAAGCGCACCTTCTATAAATTCACCTCCATTAATTTCACCGCCAAGTGGTGCAACAGGAGTTTCAATAAGCCCAACATTAACTTGGAGTGGTGTATCCGGGGCTAGTTCTTATAATTTGCAGATTTCAACTTCATCAAGTTTTAGTACACTTACAGTGAATCAAAATGGAATAACAACTACTTCAGAACAAGTTTCAGGCTTAAATAGTGGAGCTATATATTACTGGAGAGTTAGTGCTAGTAATTCTTCGGGTATAAGCGGCTGGTCGATCGCCTATAGATTTTTTACAACAGGAACAGCTTCTTCTCAAATTCCCGCTGCGCCTTCCCTGGTTAGCCCGGTAAGCGGAGCAACAAATGTATCTTTATCTCCTATAGTAATTTGGAAAAGTTCAACCAATGCAGCAAGCTACAGGCTGCAGGTTTCTATAAGCTCTGATTTCAGTTCTACCATTTTTGATCAAAGCGGCATCACTTCAACGAGTCAGCAGTTATCCGGGTTAAACAGTGGAGCTATATATCACTGGAGAGTTAGTGCTAGTAATTCTTCGGGTACAAGCGGCTGGTCGACTGCCTTTAGATTTTTTACAACTGGAACTACATCTTCTCAAATTCCCGCTGCACCTTCCCTGGTTAGCCCGGTAAGCGGAGCGACAAATGTATCTTTATCTCCTATAGTAATTTGGAAAAGTTCAACCAATGCAGCAAGCTACAGGCTGCAGGTTTCTTTGAGCTCTGCTTTCAGTTCTATCATTTTTGATCAAAGCGGCATTACTTCAACGAGTCAGCAGTTATCCGGGTTAAACAGTGGAGCTATATATCACTGGAGAGTTAGTGCTAGTAATTCTTCGGGTACAAGCGGCTGGTCGACTGCCTTTAGATTTTTTACAACTGGAACTACATCTTCTCAAATTCCCGCTGCACCTTCCCTGGTTAGCCCGGTAAGCGGAGCGACAAATGTATCTTTATCTCCTATAGTAATTTGGAAAAGTTCAACCAATGCAACAAGCTACAGGCTGCAGGTTTCTATAAGCTCTGATTTCAGTTCTACCATTTTTGATCAAAGCGGCATCACTTCAACGAGCCAGCAGTTATCCGGGTTAAACAGTGGAGCTATATATCACTGGAGAGTTAGTGCTAGTAATTCTTCGGGTACAAGCAGTTGGTCGACCACCTTTAGATTTTTTACAACCGGAACCGCTTCTTTAAGTACCGGAAATATCCTATTAGCAGCCGAAGATGGAACATTATCAAATGGAGCAAATTTAACTCAAGTAGTGGGTTCAGCTAGTGACAAGGTTGTATACTATACATCTTTGAATAGTAATATTAAATTCAAAGTAAATATTCCCAAAACCGGAACCTGGTATGTGTGGGGCAGATTTTATTTCCCAGATGAAACACATAAATCATTAGCTATTCAGATTGACAATAATGAAATGTACCCATTTGGAAATGGGGATAACCCATATAGCGAATGGAATTGGCAAGCAAATAGAACAAGTAATTTGAAACTAGGAAATCTATCAGCTGGGCAACATACCATTACAATTTGGGGAAAAGAAGATAGCAGCAGCACATTTATAGACCAAATACTACTTACACAGGACCCTAACTTTACTAGAAAGGATCAGGGCCTTGGTTTACTAAAAAGTATTATTAATTCTGATAGCAGCGATGCAATTAAATTACTGCCAAACAAATATTCATTGGAACAAAATTATCCAAATCCTTTTAACCCAAGTACAATATTAAGTTTTTCAATTCCTCAGTATCGAATGTTTCTTTAATAGTGTATAATATATTAGGAGCACAAGTTGCTTCTCTTGTTGATGAAGTTAAGGCAGCCGGAACTTATAATGTAACATTTAATGCAGCAAGTTCTTTCTAGTGGAGTATATATTTATAAATTTGCAACAACTAATTTTATTGCTGCTAAAAAGATGATTTTGTTAAATAAATTATTGAATATTTTATCTATTTTTATATAATGACAACAATTTTTACACATTATTTTTAATGTTAATAATTCATAATTAACGTTAAATATTTTTTAATAGAATTTTTATTGGCATTTATTTCAATTGTTTATTCATGTTGGATGGGAGATATATTGTCATTGACATGATGTATTGCATTGTAAACATGCATAAATAGTTTTTTGAACATTATAAATAATGTTCCTACAATAAGCTTGTATACATTTAAACAAACAAACCAATTCCTTCGAGGAATTGGGTTTGTAATTTAACAAGCAGTTTGTTTGGGGATTTCTTTAAATATGTTATGTCAATTTATTTAAGCAGTCATTCTCAGACGCATCACCGATGCGTCTCTACGAAATGTATTGGCAATGTAAAAACTTTGAATGTTCAATATTATCTTAACATTGGTTGGGCATTAAATATAATGCCTCTACAAATTTTTTGTTAGAATAGATTCCGGATCTAGTCCGGAATGACAGTGATAAGTTAAACACCTCATATGTCATTCTGACGAAAGTCAGAATCTAGATTCCGCATCTAGTGCGGAATGACATGAGTCTAGATTCCAGAACGAGCCCGGGATGACAAGAATAAGTTAAACACCATATATGTCATTCTGATGGAAATCAGAATCTAGATTCCGCATCTAGTGCGGAATGACATGAGTCTAGATTCCGGAACGAGCCCGGGATGACATGAATAAGTTAAACACCACATATGTCATCCTGTCGAAAGTCAGAATCTAGATTCGGATCAAGTCCGGGATGATAGTGTTAGGTAAAACACTCACAATGTCATACTGATGAAAGATCAGAATCTCAGATTCCGGATCAATACTTACTTTCATCAGCACAGGGTTCATACTTCGACAAGCTCCATTAGACTTATATAGTAAATAATAATAAATTTATAGAAATATTTATAAACTAAAATAAGGATTAAATAAAATACCCAAGGAACCGATTAAGTCTAGGACAGACTCAAGAGAAACCTAAACGCTGATTAAGACCCGGTTGCTTGGTGGTTAAAGCTAAATAATATTTCCATATAAAAAGATTATTAAAATGGAGTAAGCTCATACCACTTGGGGTATTTTATATAAAAAAAACAATGCAAGCCAAAAAATATTTTAACGGCCTTGATATTTCAGCAGATGATTTCTCTGCTAGCTGCATTACCAGTCCAGATAATCTTGTTTTCTCTAAACAAAAATTTTCTAATAACATTGATGGTTTTAATGATTTTACCGCTCTGCTCTCTAAGCACAGCATCAAACCATCAGATCTAATCATCTGTATGGAAGCTACTGGTGTTTATTCTGAAAATCTTTCCTACTTCCTGGCATCCAAAGGATTTTCAATAGCTATTGAAGCTCCTCACAAAATCAAGAATAAAACCAAGGACTCTCCAAGAAAGAATGATTTTATTGATGCACTTTGTATTGCAGAGTATGCTTACCGCTATACAGATAAACTTTCTTTCTGGAAGCCTAAGGATGAGATTATAGAGCAAATACAAGTGCTTTTAACTACACGTGAGCATTTGACTACTCAAATGACCGCCAATCAAAATGCACTTAAAACTCTTAAGTACAAGTATTATCAAACTCCTCTGGCTAACCAGATTTACCAGCAAACCATAAATAAACTCAAAGAACATATAAAGCAGATTGATAAAGAAATTAAATCCTTAATTGATAAAGATGATTCCTTCAAGAATAAAATTTCTCTGATTAAATCCGTGCCCGGTGTGGGCCTTCTGCTAGCTGCTAACATGCTGGTGCTTACAAAAGGATTTACAGAGCATCTTAATTATAAACACACTGCATCTTATAGCGGAATATGCCCTTATGAACAAATCAGCGGAACATCGCTGCATAAGCCGCCAAGGTCAAGAAAAGCTGGGCCAGCTAAGTTGAGAAAACTTCTTTATCTTGCTGCATTATCTGTAAGAACACATAATAAAACTTTTAAGAAATATTTCCTTCGTAAAGTTGCCGAAGGAAAGAATAAACATTTAGTATTAAACAACATTGAGAATAAATTACTTAAAATAATTTTTGCTGTCTTAAATTCCGGAGTTGCATATACTGAAAATTATAAATCTATTAATCCGGTTTTATTAAAAACTGCTTGACTATGTCATAATATTCAGCATGACAATCGATAATAATGTCACATTGAGCACTGTCGAAATGTGCGTCAACTGTGAAAATTCATGCTGGCATCATGCTTCGACAAGCTCTGCATGACAATCGATAATAATGTCGCATTGAGCACTGTCGAAATGTGCGTCAGCTGCACAATGCAAGTACTTGACAGGCTGAATGACAATAGGTGCTGGCGTCATACTTCGACAAGCTCTGTATGACAATCGATAATAATGTCACATTGAGCACTGTCGAAATGTGTGTCAGCTGCACAATGCAAGACTTGACAGGCTGAATGACAATATGTGCTGTCGTCATACTTCGACAAGCTCTGCATGACATCAATAATAATGTCACATTGAGCCCAGTCGAAATGTGTGTCAACTGCGAAAATTCATGCTGTCGTCATACTTCGACAAGCTCAGCACGACAATAAGCATAATATTCAGTCTTCGACAGGTTCGGACTGACAAAATTTTAGCAAACAAATTTATAAATATTTTTTTTAAATATAAAAAAGGAATAAACACCATGGGTGAAATAAAAAACGGGATCCTTAGTGAATTAAAAGGATCCATAGGAAACATAACAGGAAGAATAGTTAACGGAAGAAATATATTAAGCCGGAAACCCGGTTTTAGAAAAACCGTAAATGATCCTGCAACTTTAAAACGCAGAGAAAAATTTAAGCTTAATGTTAAATTCGGATCTGCTGCCAGTTCTTTTAATGATATAAAAGAAATCTGGAAGGCTTATACTCCGGAAGGACTTAATTATTTCAGCTTCATAGTCCAATCCAATTATAAACAAATTGGTGACGGAGTGCTGACTAATAAGAATATAATAACTCCTTACGGCGGCTTCCCAATCGGTATAACATCGAGTGCTATAACATCAACTTCATTGGATATTGAAATTGCGGCGCTGACAGGCACTTTAAATTTCGATTTGGCTAATGAAGTAAATGTAAAGCTGATGGCGGTTGTTTATTTGTCAGATGCTATAGATTCACATAATCAACCATATGCTTTTATCCCGGTTGAGTTTGAAGTACAGGCAATGCAAATTGATAATCCGTTATCATTTACAAAAGCGCTTCTGAAAGTTGACCAGGTGCTTTTTGAGAGTTATAACAGCCATAAAGTATATGGTGCAATTGTAACTCTTGATGCAAATGATTACCCGGTTAATTTTTCTTCAACAATCTGCATAGAATAAACATGTACATAATAAACCCGGTTTCTTGGAGAAACCGGGTTTAATTTGAAGCAAAAATACCCACCCCAACCCCTCCCAAGAGGGGATTTTTTTGTTTTAGTTGAGATCAATAGATCTTAAGTAAGATCATGTGATTGTTAGAAATTATAATTTAATGCCCATACGAAAAAATATATTATTGTCCCCTCCTCGGAGGGGTGTAGGGGTGGGTTTGACCTATCCCAAAAAAGGTTGACACTTTTTAATAATAATGTTTTCTTTCTTTTCTGGGCTGGTGTGGACGATTCCATGCTATTGTTTTATATGCATTATTTTAATTGTATAAAAAAGTTAAATATAGTTTTCATATAACAATGTCACGGCGTGAACCGTGACAGCCGAGTACATTTAAATAAACAAACCCAATTCCTTCAAGGAATTGGGTTTGTAATTTAACAAGCAGTTTGTTTGTTAGGATATTTTTTTAATTGTCATGTCAATAAAATTAGGATTTCATTCTCAGACGCATCACGATGCGTCTCTACGAAATGTATTGTTAATTAAAATATTTTGAATGTTTAATAATTGTCTATTACGTTAGCTGGGCATTAAGTATAATGCCCCTACAAAATTAATTGTTAAGATGTGAAATGAGACAATCAAAATGAAAAGTGTTGTCCCCTCCTCGGAGAGTTTGTCCCGATACATATCGCATAAGCGTCAACCTAAGAACTTAAATTGAAATATGTTAATTTACAAAGAGATAAGGTAATAAGGTTAATTTTAGCTTGTTGTTAGCCGTTACTAAGGTTCTAACAAGAAAAATAAGGTTTGTAACAATTTTTATTCTATTAATTCTAACCTTCAAATAATCTTTGTACATAAAACCTTATCAATTGAAAAACCTTAGTAACAAAAATGGAATAACTTATCTTAACCTTATTACCTTATTAATTTTATGAAAACAAAATAAAATTGATTGTTAAGATGTGAAATGAGACAACCAAGGGGAACATTTTTCCGGGTAAACATTTTAAAGTTATATAACAATAATTTTAGGTAGTCATTCTCAGACGCATCAGCGATGCGTCTCTACGAAATGTATTGGCAATGTAAAGACTTTTGCGGTTGAATGATATCTATACATTGGCTGGGCATTAAATATAATGCCCCTACAAATTAATTGTTAAGATGTGAAATGAGACAACCAAAATGAAAAGTGTTGTCCCCTCCTTCGGAGAGTTTGTCCCGATACATATCGCATAAGCGTCAACCTAAGAACTTAAATTGAAATATGTTAATTTACAGAGAGATAAGGTAATAAGGTTAATTTTAGCTGGTTGTTAGCTGTTACTAAGGTTCTAACAAGAAAAATAAGGTTTGTAACAATTTTTATTTTTTTAAAACTAACCTTCAAATAATCTTTGTACATAAAACCTTATCAATTGAAAAACCTTAGTAACAAAAATGGAATAACTTATCTTAACCTTATTACCTTATTAATTTTATGAAAACAAAAGAAAATTGATTGTTAAGATGTGAAATGAGACAATCAAAATGAAAAGTGTTGTCCCCTCCTTCGGAGAGTTTGTCCAGATGCATATCGCATAAGCGTCAACTTAAGAACTTAAATTGAAATATGTTAATTTACATAGAGATAAGGTAATAAGGTTAATTTTAGCTTGTTGTTAGCCGTTACTAAGGTTCTAACAAGAAAAATAAGGTTTGTAACAATTTTTATTCTATTAATTCTAACCTTCAAATAATCTTTGTACATAAAACATTATCAATTGAAAAACCTTAGTAACAAAAATGGAATAACTTATCTTAACCTTATTACCTTATTAATTTTATGAAAACAAAATAAAATTGATTGTTAAGATGTGAAATGAGACAATCAAAATGAAAAGTGTTGTCCCCTCCTTCGGAGAGTTTGTCCCGATACATATCGCATAAGCGTCAACCTAAGAACTTAAATTGAAATATGTTAATTTACAAAGAGATAAGGTAATAAGGTTAATTTTAGCTTGTTGTTAGCCGTTACTAAGGTTCTAACAAGAAAAATAAGGTTTGTAACAATTTTTATTCTATTAATTCTAACCTTCAAATAATCTTTGTACATAAAACCTTATCAATTGAAAAACCTTAGTAACAAAAATGGAATAACTTATCTTAACCTTATTACCTTATTAATTTTATGAAAACAAAATAAAATTGATTGTTAAGATGTGAAGTGAGACAACCAAGGGGAATATATTTCCAATGAAACATTTTAAAGTTACATAACAATAATTTTAGGTAGTCATTCTCAGACGCATCACCGATGCGTCTCTACGAAATGTATTGGCAATGTGAAGACTTTTGCGGTTGAATGATATCTATACATTGGCTGGGCATTAAATATAATGCCCCTACAAAATAATTGTTAAGATGTGAAACGAGACAACCAAAATGAAAAGTGTTGTCCCCTCCTTCGGAGAGCTTGTCCCGATGCATATCGCATAAGCGTCAACCTAAGAACTTAAATTGAAATATGTTAATTTACATAGAGATAAGGTAATAAGGTTAATTTTAGCTGGTTATTTGCCGTTACTAAGGTTCTAACAAGAAAAATAAGGTTTGTAACAATTTTTATTTTATTAATTCTAACCTTCAAATAATCTTTGTACATAAAACCTTATCAATTGAAAAACCTTAGTAACAAAAATGGAATAACTTATCTTAACCTTATTACCTTATTAATTTTATGAAAACAAAATAAAATTGATTGTTAAGATGTGAAGTGAGACAACCAAGGGGAATATATTTCCAATGAAACATTTTAAAGTTATATAACAATAATTTTAGGTAGTCATTCTCAGACGCCTCAGCGATGCGTCTCTACGAAATGTATTGGCAATGTGAATACTTTTGATGGTTGAATGATTTCTATACATTGGCTGGGCATTAAATATAATGCCCCTACAAATTAATTGTTAAGATGTGAAATGAGACAATCAAAATGAAAAGTGTTGTCCCCTCCTTCGGAGAGTTTGTCCCGATACATATCGCATAAGCGTCAACCTAAGAACTTAAATTGAAATATGTTAATTTACATAGAGATAAGGTAATAAGGTTAATTTTAGCTTGTTGTTAGCCGTTACTAAGGTTCTAACAAGAAAAATAAGGTTTGTAACAATTTTTATTCTATTAATTCTAACCTTCAAATAATCTTTGTACATAAAACCTTATCAATTGAAAAACCTTAGTAACAAAAATGGAATAACTTATCTTAACCTTATTACCTTATTAATTTTATAAATACAAAATAAAATTGATTGTTAAGATGTGAAATGAGACAACCAAGGGGAATATTTTTCCAATTAAACATTTTAAAGTTACATAACAATAATTTTAGGTAGTCATTCTCAGACGCATCACCGATGCGTCTCTACGAAATGCATTGTCAATAAAAACTTTGAATGTTCAATAATTATCGTAACATTGGCTGGGCGTTATATTTAACGCCCTTACAAATAGAAAGCAAAAATGATTGGATTGTTGATTTAGTGAATATGCAATAATCCCACTTAAAAAAGGGGGAATAAGGGGGTTGGATTATAATGTAATGTTAATGAACATCATAAATGATGTTCCTACAGTTTAAAACAAACAAACCCAGTCCGATAAAACCGGACCGGGTTTGTGTTGAGGACACACCGAATGACAGCAATTTATGAGCTTCTCGAATGTTTAATATTAATATTATACATAGACTTGAAAAAATATTTTATATCTGTTTTTAAAGGATTTTTCTTATAAGCTAAAAGGTATTTTCTTTCAGATTCCAACAATTCATCAAATGTATTTGGTAAATCTGCATAAAAAGGCGGAATTAATCCCGGTTTTACAGAAACACGTAATTTTTGTAATTCTTCCGGGTATAATTCAAATTTTGTTACACTTAGGGGCCGAACGCCAACTAACTTGATGTCTCCTTTAATAAGATTGATAATCATTGGTAATTCATCCAGCCAATATTTTCTTAAAAATCGTCCCCAGGATGTTACTCTAAAATCATTCTCAATTTTATCGCCGTTTACAGATCCATTCAAATTTAAAATATATTTTTGAATATATTCAGCATAGGGGTGCATAGTTCTGATCTTATAAGCATAAATTATTTTACGGTCTTTCCCCACCCTTTTCATTTTAAAAAACATTCCATAAGAATGTGATTGGTTTATCAGCGGTTCTTTTTCTTTATTTGTAATGAAATAGGTAAGATTATTAATCTCTTCGTAATCAATTATGTTAAAACCGGAATAAACCAGCCTACCCATCACTTCAGTAAACGATAATGTTTTGTTATTACCATCAGTAATTAAATCATGAATTTTCCTGGTAAACTCGAATTTTGGAAAAAACCTTTTCCCCGGGAAGTCTAGTAAATAATAATAAGGATAAGCAAATAACTTATGATATTTATTTAATATTCTTTTCTTCCTCTGATCTAAAGTTTCGGCACAGCAGATGAAAATTCCACTATCCGGAAGATTTGTATTCACTAAATTTAAAAATGTATCCAGGTGCTGAATTTCGTTTAACCTCTTTAAATTTATATAGTTATTCGTTTTGCAATTATCTTTAGAATTATTTTGGAGTAATAACGAAAAACTTGTTAGAGGATCGTCTATATCAATA